>JAFVHU010000135.1 GCA_017474385.1 Afipia sp.
ACGGCTTTCGCCGCCTTCATCCGCACCGCGTCCAGCCGCGAACGGCAGAGCCACGTAGTTGGCCCGGACGGTGACCCCGCAGACAAGCTTGCGCCGTCTGCGTTTATCGCGCCTCCCGGACGCAACGGGTGCGAACCGTGCGTGCAGGCGCCGCATCCTGCTCCGCTTCACGAGCGCCCTCGAGAAGCGCCCCTCACGAACAGGACTTGCCAAACTTAAGAGAGGTTCAGAGCGCGGGGATGCGTATCCCCATCACGAAATGTTTCGGGGGTCGTTGTCATCGAGCGAATTTAGCTAGTACGTGGAATTAGTCGCCGGTAATTCTCTGCGCAGTGCGCACCTTATTAATTTATCAAAAGAGTGAAAATGATGCGAGGTCAGGAAACGAGCCGCTCACCACCATGGATTTCAGTTTGGTTGAGACCCCGTGCGAAATGCCCAATGAAACCAAGCCAGATAGAAATACGATGCAACCGAAGTTATGACGGCGCTGAAGTAAATTACGCGAGGCCTCAGAGTCGGCCGCCTGAACACATAGATCAGGAAGAGAGGACCTCCAGCGAAGAAGGCTATTGGGGCAAAGGACAACCCAACCCAAAAGGCGAACCACATAGCGGAAAGAAAGGATGCCTCCAAAAACCTTTCGCCAAACGCCGGCTCAAGAAAGAACCCCAAGTCGCACAAGCGAAGAGCAACGAAAAATCCAGAGCCGATAATGACTCCATTTGACCCGTCGCGAGTCGCTTCAACAAACGAAAAACAAGGTAGCCGACAGCCGAGGCAATCACGAATGCAGCGAAGAACTCGCAAGCTGCCTGTAGAAAATCACTGCCTGAAAACCATGCATCCAAACTCCTGTAGAGACCGGTCATGCCTCCTCCGTTTGCTCGGCGGCCGTCGCCACCTGCTCCTGCATTTCGGCCACTACACTCGTCGACACCACACTACGCCTTCAGCGTCTCCAGAAACCGCACCGTTTCGCCGGTCGATGGGGTCGCGACCTCGCCCTGCCACATCACGCGCTTGCCGCGCACGAAGGTGCCGACCGGCCAGCCCTTGACCTTCACGCCGTCATACGGCGTCCAGCCCGCGCGCGAGGCGATCCACTTGTCGGTGATGGTTTCCTCGCGCTTCATGTCCACCACGGTGAGATCGGCGTCGTAACCCGCAGCGATGCGGCCCTTGCAGGCGATGTTGAACAACCGCGCCGGGCCGGCGCTGGTGAGATCGACAAAGCGCTGGAGCGACAGCCGTCCCGCATTGACATGATCGAGCATGATCGGGACCAGCGTCTGCACGCCGGTCATGCCGGAGGGCGACGCCGGATAGACCTTTTCCTTCTCTTCCAGCGTATGCGGCGCGTGATCGGAGCCGAGCACATCGACGATGCCCTGCTCGATGCCGCGCCAGATGCCGTCGCGGTGGCTGGTGTCGCGCACCGGCGGATTCATCTGGGCGCGGGTGCCGAGCCGCTCATAGGCCTCGGGGCCCGCAAGCGTGAGATGATGCGGCGTCGCCTCGCAGGTGGCGACATCCTTGTGGTCGCGCAGGTATTCGATTTCCTGCTTGGTCGAGATGTGCAGCACATGGATGCGCCTGCCGGTCTCGCGCGCCAGCGCCACAAGGCGCTGCGTCGCGATCAGGGCCGCGTCCTCGTCGCGCCACACCGGATGCGAGCGCGGATCGCCCTCGATGCGCAGATGCTTGCGCTCGTTGAGGCGGTATTCGTCCTCGGCATGAAACGCGGCGCGGCGGCGGATCACCTTGAAGATGCGCCGCAGGCTGTCGTCATCCTCCACCAGCAGCGAGCCGGTGGATGAGCCGATGAACACCTTGACGCCGGCGCAGCCCGGCGCGCGCTCAAGATCGGGCAGATGATTCACGTTCTCGCGGGTGCCGCCGACGAAGAAGGCGAAGTCGCAATGCATCCGGTGATGCCCGGCCTTCACCTTGGCGGTGAAGGCTTCTTCGGTCACGGTCAGCGGATTGGTATTCGGCATCTCGAACACGGCGGTGACGCCGCCCAGCACCGCGCCGCGCGACCCGGTTTCCAGATCTTCCTTGTGGGTCAGGCCGGGTTCGCGGAAATGCACCTGCGTATCCATCACGCCGGGCAGGATGTGCAGGCCCTTGCAGTCGATCACCTCGCCGGCGCTCGCCCCACCGAGCGACCCGATCGCCGCGATCTGCCCGCCGGAGATGCCAATGTCGCGGACACCCTCGCCGTCCTGGTTGACCACGGTGCCGGATTTAAGAATCACATCAAATGTCTGGGCCAATGCTCGAAACTCTCCTGTTGTTGTTGGGCCGCGCGGGCCTTGTTGTCTGTACTTTAGCGCCTTACGTTGCGGTGTAACAACCAGCGGGCGAATTGTCCCAAAGAACTTGAGAATCCCGAGAAAACCCTATGAAAGCAGCGTTTCTGCCGGATCGCGGCGTCGTCAAGGTCAGCGGCGAAGATGCAAGGGCATTCCTCGACGGCCTCCTGACCACCAATGTGGAACTGGTGCGGCCCGGCACCGGCCGGTTTGGCGCGCTGCTGACGCCGCAGGGCAAGATCATCGTCGATTTTCTCGTCACCGAAGCGCCGGAGGCGCATGGCGGCGGCTTCGTGTTCGATTGCCCGCTGGCGCTCGCGCAGGCGCTCACCGACCGGCTCGGCTTCTACAAGCTGCGCGCCAAGGTGCGCGTCGACAACCTGTCGTCGCAGCTCGGCGTGATGGCCGCATGGGGCGGCGTGCCTGCGACCAAGCCCGACCTCGCGTTCGAAGACCCGCGCGATCCGCAGCTCGGCTGGCGCATCTTCGTGCCGGACGATCTGGTCGATGAGACCGCCGCCGCCATCGGCGCGGACGTGACCGACAGCGATGCCTACGAGGCGCATCGCATCGCCTGCGGCATTCCGCGCGGCGGTGTCGATTTCATCTACAGCGATGCCTTCCCGCACGAGACCAACATGGATCGCCTGCACGGCGTCGATTTCGACAAGGGCTGCTATGTCGGCCAGGAGGTCGTCTCCCGCATGCAGCATCGCGGCACCGCGCGGACGCGAACGGTTCGGGTGCGGCTAGATGGCTCGGTGCCGGAAATCGGACTGCCGGTGACCGCGGGCGACAAGGCCGTCGGCACCATGGGCTCGTCCGCCAATGGTGTCGGCCTCGCGCTGCTGCGCACCGACCGCGTCGCCGATGCAATTGAGGCCGGATTGCCGCTGACCACGGGCGGGCTCCCGATCAGTCTTGTGTCGCTCGATGACGTGAAGGCCGCGCCGAAGCAGGCGTCCGCATGAGAAGCGCGCGCCTGCATGACGACGGCCTGCATCGCTGCCCGTGGCCGGGCGAAGACCCGCTTTACATGGCCTATCACGACACCGAATGGGGCGTGCCGGACTACGACGACCGCGCGCTGTTCGAGAAACTGATCCTCGACGGCTTTCAGGCCGGACTGTCGTGGATCACAATTTTGCGCAAGCGCGACAATTTCCGCAAGGCGTTCGACGATTTCGAACCGGCGAAGATCGTGCGCTACAGCGACAAGAAGATCGCCGCGCTGATGAACGACGCCGGGATCGTGCGCAACCGCGCCAAGATCGAAGGCACTGTCAACAGCGCCAAGGCCTATCTGAAGATCATGGAAGAAGGCGCCGGCTTCTCGGCATTCCTGTGGGACTTCGTCGACGGCAAGCCGAAGATCAACACCTTCAAGACCACGGCGTCGGTGCCCGCCGCCACACCGCTCTCGACAAAAATATCGAAGGAACTGGTCGGGCGCGGCTTCAAGTTTGTCGGGCCGACCATCGTCTACGCCTTCATGCAGGCCACCGGCATGGTCAACGACCATCTCGTCGCGTGCCATTGCCATGAGACGTGCAGCAAGCTGAAGAAACCGGCGCGCGTAAAATCAAAATGACCGCGAACAAACCATCCCCGTCCAAAGCGGGGCGCGCCTGGCAGCGCATGCTGTCGGGCCGCCGCCTCGATCTGCTCGATCCCTCGCCGCTCGATATCGAGATCGAGGACATCGCCCATGGCCTCGCGCGCGTGGCGCGCTGGAACGGACAGACCCACGGCGCTTATATCTTCTCGGTGGCGCAGCACACGCTGCTGGTCGAAGCCGTGCTGCGCCAGCAAACGCCGCGCGTCGATCATCGCGTGCGGCTGGCGGCGATGCTGCACGACGCGCCGGAATACGTCATCGGCGACATGATCTCGCCGTTCAAGGCGGTGATCGGCGGCTCCTACAAGATCGTCGAGAAGCGCCTCCTGTCGGCGATCCACATCCGCTTCGGACTGCCCGCAATCCTGCCCGCCGAAATCGAACAGCAGATCAAGGCCGCCGACATGGGCGCGGCTTACCTCGAAGCGACACATCTTGCGGGCTTCGCACAGGCCGAAGCCAAGCGCCTGTTCGGCCGCGATCCCAAACTGCCCGCTGCGACCGAAAAAGATTATGTGACGCCGTGGTCGGCCGGGCGCGCGGAAAAGCAGTTTCTCGCGCGATTCAAGGCGCTTTTGTCATAATCATCCACGGCATGTTTGCCGTGCAGCATGACGAGCTAGTCCGGTAGGCATATACTCGTGCCGAACATAAGGACCGCCATGATTCACGTCTGCTCGCTCGCCGCCCTGCCCGCCACCGTCGAAGCCACCGGCGCGCAACACATCCTCACCGTAATGGCCAATGTCGCGCAGGTGGTGCGGCCGGCGTCGGTGCCGGAAGCCAACCACCTGCGCATCCAGATGGACGACATCAACGAACCCGCGCAGGGTTTCGTCGCGCCGTCGCATGAACATGTTGAACAGGCGCTGGCCTTCATCCGCAGGTGGGATCGCGCCGCGCCGATGGTGATTCATTGCTACGCCGGAATCAGCCGCTCCACCGCGAGCGCATTCATGGCGGCCTGCGCGCTCAATCCGCACCGGGACGAGACCTCCATCGCCCGGCAGATCCGTTCCGCATCGCCAAGTGCGTATCCCAACCGCCTCATCGTCACGCTGGCGGACGAAGTGCTCGGCCGCGACGGACGCATGGTCCACGCGCTCGACGCCATGGGTCCCGGCAACATGACCATCGAGGGCCGGCCGTTCCGCGTGGATCTCGAATGAGAAAAGCATCTTTTTGCCGTCACCCTGAGGAGCCGAAGCGTAGCGAAGGCCTCGAAGGGGGACGGCATCATGTCTGCGTCCGCATCCTTCGAGGCTCGCAAGAGCTCGCACCTCAGGATGACGGCCTCAAAGTTATCAAGACGCGATGACCGATAAAGTCCTTACACCGATCGAGATCGGACTGACGGCGGCGATCGTGTCGATCGACGGCAACGAACCATCGATCCTGACGGCCTCCGGCAGCGACGGTGACGAACTCGAAGGTCTGCCGTTCGGTCCGTTCGACGCGGTCGCTCACCGCACGCTGGAAATCGGCCTGCGGTCGTGGGTGGAGGAGCAGACCGGCCTGCGCCTCGGCTATGTCGAACAGCTTTACACATTCGGCGACCGCGGCCGCCATGCCCAGCGCAGCGACACCGACGCCCATGTCGCCTCGGTCGGCTATCTTGCGCTGACGCGCGCGGCGGACAGCACCTCGAAGCCGCAGGTGGCGGGCGCAACCTTCAAGCCGTGGTACCGCTACTTTCCGTGGGAGGACTGGCGCGACGAGCGCCCGGCGATGATCGAGAAAGAGATTCTCCCCGCGCTTGAAGACTGGGCGGCGCAATCCGAGAAACCGGATACCGCGCGCGCGCTGGCGCGAGGCGACCGCGTCCGGCTCTATTTCGGCACCCACGGCGCGCAGTGGGACGAAGAGCGCGTGCTCGACCGCTATGAACTGCTCTATGAGGCCGGGCTGATCGAGGAATCCCGCCGCGATGGGCGTCCTGCGGCACTGGCGCGCAAGACGCTGCCCGCGCTCGGGACGCCGATGGGTTTCGACCATCGCCGGATTCTCGCCACCGCCATCGCGCGGCTGCGCGCCAAGCTGAAATATCGCCCGGTGGTGTTTGAACTTCTGCCGCCCGAGTTCACACTAACAGACTTGCAGCGAACCGTTGAGGCGATCTCGGGACGTCATTTGCACAAGCAGAATTTCCGGCGGCTGGTGGAAGCCGGTGCGCTGGTCGAACCGACCGGGGAGATGTCGACCCAGACCGGCGGACGGCCAGCGGCGCTGTTTCGATTCCGCCGCGAAGTGTTGCAGGAACGGCCCGCACCGGGATTGCGGGTGCGCGGCCGTCGTTAAGTTTAGGCCCCGAAAGGGGCCGCCTTGAATTTTTCGCGTGATCGAAAAGCCCTCGCTGAGGCGAAGGCGGATCGCGCAAGGAGGAACGATGGAATTTATTGCGCTGGTCCTTGCACTCATCGCTGTCATTTGGGCGCGCAAGGCCAATATCCGTTCGCACGAAGTCAACGCACGGCTGACGCAACTGGAAGCCTCGCTCGCGGGCGGCGCACGCCCGGTGACGAGGCCGGTGGATGCGCCCATCGCTCCGCCCATCGTGCCCGAGACAGCGACGCCTGAAACAGCCGAACGGACTCCGTCAACGCCACCACCGCTGCCGCCGGCCGGATCGCGCTATCGCGAGACCGTCGACGGCGACATTCCTGATACACCGGCTGAACCTGCTGCACAGGCTGGCCCCGGATTCGAGGAACGCATCGGCACCCGCTGGGTGGTGTGGGTCGGCGGACTGACCCTCGCGCTTGGCGGCGTGTTTCTTGTCAAATACTCCATCGAAGCCGGGCTGCTCGGCCCCGAGGTGCGTGTGCTGCTCGGCGGCCTGTTTGCGCTGGCACTTCTCGCTGTCGGCGAGTTCGCGCGCCGCACGGAGAGCCTGTCCTCGATCGCACCGCTGCCGATTGCCAATATCCCGGCAATCCTCACCGCGGCGGGAACGGCGGTCGCCTTCGCCACCGTGTACGCGTCCTATGCGCTCTATGGTTTTCTTGCGCCGCCCATAGCATTCCTCCTGCTCGGCGCAGTCGCGGTCGGCACGCTTGCCGCGGCGCTCTTGCACGGTCCGGCCCTCGCGGGCCTCGGCGTGGTGGGCGCATTCGTGACGCCGGTGCTGGTGTCGTCCGACAAGCCGGACTACTGGGCACTTTACATCTATATCGCCATCGTGACCGCAGCGGCCTTCGGCCTCGCACGTATCCGCCTGTGGCGCTGGCTTGCCGTCACCACGATCGTGTTCGGCGCGCTCTGGATGCTGTTCGATATCGCGCGTGCCGATACGCTCGGTCCGCACGCGTTCGACATCATTGTCAGCTTCGCGCTCGCAGCACTGCTGGTGGTCGCCGGATTCATGTTCGGCCCGTCAGCGGAGCAAGGCCAGGTCGAGCCGGTGTCGTCGATTTCGCTCGCCGTGTTCCTGTTCGGCGCAACGGCGCTGGTGCTGACCAACAACCATGCCGATCCCGCGATGATTGTGTTTGCATTGCTGGTTGCGGCCACCTTTGCCATCGCCTGGCGCGCGGAAAGCGCCACCGGCGCGATCGTTGCAGCCGCGCTGTTCGTCTTCGCCGTGTTTGCCGAATGGGCGATCCGCGCCAATCCCGAGCTTACCGTGATGCCCGGCGGCGCGATGCCCGGCATCGGCACGCGCGCCGACGAAGGTTCGATCAGCATGCATCTCATCGCGGCGGCGGGTTTCGGCGCAGCGTTCGGCGCGGCGGGCTTCCTCGCGCAAGGCCGCTCGATCAGCGCGATCATTCCCGTGATCTGGGCAGCAGTAGGTGTGTTCACGCCGCTGGCGCTCTTGGTCGCGCTCTATGCACGCATCGCGCATCTCGACCGTTCGATCCCGTTCGCGATCATCGCCATTGCACTTGCCGGCGCATTCGCCGCAGCCACCGAACTTCTGACCAAGCGTGACGCGCGACCCGGCCAGATGATCGCGACCGCGATGTTCGCCACCGGCACGCTCGCCGCACTGGCGCTGGCGTTTACGTTTGCGCTGGAAAAAGGCTGGCTCACCATCGCGCTCGCGCTGATGTCGCTCGGCACGGCGTGGATCTCGATGAAGCGGCCGATTCCGTTCCTGCGTGCGCTCGCCGCGATCCTCGCAGGCATCGTGGTGCTGCGGATCGGCCATGAGCCACGCATTGTCGGCAACGATCTCGGCACCACGCCGATCTTCAACTGGCTGCTGCTGGGCTACGGCATTCCGGCAGCCTCGTTCTGGCTCGGCTCTTACTTCCTGCGCAAGCGCGGCGACGATGGCCCGCTCCGCGGCGTCGAAGCCGCTGCGATCCTGTTCACGGTGCTGCTCGCCTTCACCGAGATCCGCCACTACATCAACAACGGCGACATCTATCACACATCGTCGAGTTTGATCGAGATCGGCCTGCAAGTCTGCGTCGCCCTCGCAATGGCGATCGGACTGGAGCGGCTTCGCATCCGGACCGGCAGCGTCATCCACAATCTCGGCGCGCTGCTGCTGACATGGTTCGCGGGCCTTGCGATCCTGTTCGGCCTGTTCTTCATTGCCAACCCGGCGATCTGGCGCATCGAGATTGCAGGCACATTCATCAACCCGTTGATCCTCGGCTACGCGATCCCGGCCATCCTCGCTCTGCTGCTATCATTCGCCGTGACAGGCCGCCGCACGGCGATCTATGCTGGCACGATCGCTGCCGGTGCGCTGGTGCTGGCGCTGGCCTACGTCACGCTGCAAATCCGCCACCTCTATCACGGCCTCTACCTCAACAGCGGCGAAACCTTCGACGCCGAGCAGTACACCTACTCGGTGGCGTGGCTGGTGTTCGGCGTGCTGCTGCTGGGGATTGGCCTGCTGCTGCCGTCGCAACGCGCACGGCTCGCGTCGGCGGTGATGATCGCCATCACCATCCTGAAAGTCTTCCTGATCGACATGTCGAACCTGACCGGAGCCTACCGGGCGTTCTCGTTCATCGGTCTGGGCCTGGTGCTGGTCGCGATCGGATGGCTGTACCAGCGCATCCTGTTCAAGCAGACGAAAACGCCGCCGGCTGTAAACAGCACGACGGCGTGATCGGCATGACCTCTGCTGTCATGGCCGGACTTGTTCCGGCCATCCCGATTTCATTTTGCAGGATTGACCAACTGTGCCTTCACAATGGGATCACCGGGACAAGCCCGGTGATGACAATCGCTATTTACTCGCTGGCGGAGCGGCGCAGCTCAAGCGCCGGTTCGCTGCGAACCGAAGCCGGACGCACTTCGGCGCGCGGGGTCGCGTCGGCCGACTGGGTCACGCCCGGTGCGCGCAGCGAGCGCGGACGCGAAATCGACTGCGCCAGGAACACGCGCGCATTGCCGTGCTTGCGGAAATCGCAATAGGCGAAGCCCATGCCCGACACCGAGCCGCGGAAGCTGACATTGTCGGTCTTGTTCAGGTTGAAGCACGGCTCGAAGGGAATGCCCTTGATCGATGCGCAGATCTGCTGGCCGCGGACCTGAAGCGTATTCGACGGCAGCCGCATATGACGCGTCTCGCCGGCGCCGCTGAACTGCACCGCGCCGGACGCTGCGCCGTCGTATGTGATCTTGCCGACACCCTTGGTGCCGTCGAAGCACGTGAAGGCGAACATCTTGTTGGCGACAAACTTGCGGGCTTCGTCCGCGTTCATGGTTTCGGCCAATACGGGGCCTGCAACCGAACCGGCAAGCAGGGCTCCAACAACGATGCGTACGAGCATGCGGCTACTCCAACTGACTAACTGCGGATCCAGAAGAACCGGCCTGGCGAAACGCCCGGCGGTTTACGCTTAACACGCTGATTACCATACCAACCGTGGCAACATTGGAGCACCATGGTTTGCAAAGTCTGAACATCCTCAGGAAATTCTCACCACCGTGCGGCCACGAAGCTGGCCGGCGAGAATTTTCGGGCCTGCGTCGAAGACGTCGCCGAGGCCGATTTCCTTAGTCATTTCAGCAAGTTTCGCATGATCAATGTCCTTCGCCAGCCGCTCCCAGGCGGCCTTGCGCGGGCCAATCGGGCACATCACGGAATCGATGCCCAAAAGGCACACCCCGCGCAAAATGAAAGGCGCCACCGACGACGGCAGATCCATACCGCCCGCAAGACCGCAGGCGGCGATCGCGCCGCCGTACTTCGTCATCGACAAAAGATTCGCCAGCGTGGTCGATCCGACGCTGTCGATGCCGCCGGCCCAGCGCTCCTTGGCGAGCGGCTTGCCCGGTGCGGACAGTTCGTTGCGGTCGATGATCTCGCTGGCGCCGAGGCCGCGCAGATAATCGCCTTCAGCCGCACGTCCGGTCGATGCAATGACCTGGAAGCCGAGCTTGGAAAGCAGCGACACCGCGACCGATCCGACACCGCCGGCCGCGCCGGTGACAATCACCGGGCCATCCTTCGGTGTGAGACCGTGCTTCTCCAGCGCCAGCACAGAGAGCATCGCAGTGAAACCCGCGGTGCCGATCGCCATCGCCTCGCGCGTGGTCATGCCGTCCGGCAGACGCACCAGCCAGTCGCCCTTGACGCGCGCCTTCTCGGCATAAGCGCCGAGATGCGTTTCACCGAGACCCCAACCGGTGGAAACCACCTTGTCGCCGGCCTTCCAGCCCGCATGCGACGACTCCAGAACCGTGCCTGCGAAATCGACACCGGCGATCATCGGAAAGCGGCGCACCACCGGCGACTTGCCCGTGATCGCGAGGCCATCCTTGTAATTCACGGTGGACCATTCGACCGCGACGGTGACATCGCCGTCCATCAGCTCCGCGTCGTCGAACTGCGTCAGCGCCGCCGTGGTGCCCTTTTCAGCCTTATCGATCCTGACTGCCTTGAACGTTGCCAACTTTTTCTCCGTCGTTTCTTGTGCGGTTGAAATTCGGCCCCCTGATTGGCGGCTCCTGTCCACTTTGCCAAGCCCCATAACAACATGAGGGCAATCGCATCGCTGAACGTCCGGCCAATGCAATCCCGCCATGCGGGAATTTTCCGGCAGACCTCTGGCGAGGCGCCAAGTGACCTGCTATATTTGTTTTGCTCGTTATGAGAATAAGTAACGATCTGGCGAGCTGGGAACGCGGACACTTTAAGTCTGTCGTCCCCCAAGGGAGCCCGAGTTTGGAACGCCGGCCCAAAAGGCCGGATTTCTCAAGGCCCTAATATGCTCAAAATGAGTATATTAGGCATTTCAAGGAGGCTGCGATGCCGATCTCTGGAATTTACGGTCCCGACGATTTCGGGAATCCGATCCACCGCCAGCCGGTTGGCGCGACCCGCCCCCGCCTCACTGACGCGGACCGCGCGCGCGCATTGCCGATGCCATCGCTGGAATGGACGCCCGAGATCGAGCGCGCCACTGCGCATCTCTACGCCAAGGTGAAGAACGTCATTCCCGAGATCGAGTGGCCGTTCATGGCGCCCTACGTGAAGGCGATCAATGATCTGAAGAAACAGCGCAATGCTGTGATCCTGGCGCACAACTATCAGACGCCGGAGATCTTCCACTGCGTGGCCGACATCGGCGGCGACTCGCTGCAACTCGCGCGCGAGGCGACGAAGGTGAAAGAGAAGGTCATCGTCCAGTGCGGCGTGCACTTCATGGCCGAGACCTCGAAGATCCTGAACCCGGACAAGACCGTGCTGATCCCGGATTCGCGCGCCGGTTGCTCGCTGGCCTCCTCGATCACCGGCGCGGATGTGCGCCTGCTGCGCGAGCGCTTCCCCGGCGTGCCGGTGGTTGCCTATGTCAACACGTCTGCCGACGTGAAGGCGGAGGTCGACATCTGCTGCACCTCGTCGAACGCCGTGCAGGTGGTCGAGAGTCTGAACGCCGACACCGTAATCTTCCTGCCGGATCAGTATCTGGCGAAATACGTCGCCTCGAAAACCAGCGTGAAGATCATCGCGTGGAAGGGCGCATGCGAAGTGCACGAGCGCTTCACCGGCGACGAACTGCGCACCTATCGCGAAGCCGACCCATCAGTGCAGATCATCGCGCATCCGGAATGCCCGCCAGATGTGATCGCGGAAGCGGATTTCACCGGCTCGACCGCCCACATGATCGACTGGGTCCGCAAGCACCAGCCGAAGCGCATTGTCATGGTCACCGAATGCTCGATGGCGGACAACGTGCAGGCCGAATTGCCGAACGTCGAGTTCGTCAAGCCGTGCAACCTGTGCCCGCACATGAAGCGCATCACGCTGCCGAAGATTCTCGACAGCCTGATTTACATGCGTGAGGAAGTCACCATCGATCCTGCGATCATCGGCAATGCCCGGCGTTCGGTGGAACGGATGATCAATCTGAAGAACTGAGTGGACCGTCGCCCTTCGAGGCTCGCTCCGCTCGCACCTCAGGGTGACGGCGGAAACAATATCGGACGTCATCCTGGGGTGCGACGCGCGTTAGCGCGCCGAGCCTCGAAGGATGACAGGAACAGCGCAAGGCACTGCCATGAGCATTGACCATATTGCATCTTCGCCACGCGATGCGGCCACCGACGTCATCATCGTTGGCGGCGGACTGGCGGGCCTGTTCTGCGCGCTGAAATTGAGCCCCCGCCCCGTCACGGTGATCTCGGCAGCGCCGCTCGGCGAAGGCGCGTCAAGCGCGTGGGCGCAGGGCGGCATCGCGGCGGCGGTTGCCGAGGGCGACAGCGCCGAAGCCCATGCCGCCGATACGATCGCGGTGGGCGGCGGCATTGTCGACGAGGAGGTCGCGCTTGCGCTGGCCCGCGAGGCCGGCGCGCGGATTCATGATCTGTTGCAATACGGCGTGCCATTCGACCGCGACCTCGAAGGCAGGCTCGCCGTCGGCCGCGAGGCCGCGCATTCCGCGCGGCGTATCGTCCATGTGCAGGGCGACCGCGCCGGCAAGGCCATCATCGCGGCACTGACCGAGGCGGTGCGCAACACGCCGTCGATCCGCGTGATCGAGGGCTATGTCGCCGAAGCGTTGCTGACAGAGGGCGACGCGGTCACCGGATTGCAACTCCGCAAGGCAGGCGACACGATTGGCGCTCCAGTCATCGTGCCTTCGCGCGCGATCGTGCTCGCAACCGGCGGCATCGGGCATCTTTATGCCGTGACGACGAATCCGGCCGAGGCCAGCGGATCTGGTCTCGCGATCGCGGCCCGCGCCGGTGCGATCATCGCCGATCCGGAATTCGTGCAGTTTCATCCGACCGCCATCATGGTTGGCCGCGATCCCGCGCCGCTGGCGACCGAAGCGCTCCGCGGCGAAGGCGCGACGCTGATCAACGGCAGGGGTGAGCGGTTCATGCTGGCGCTCAATCCGCTCGGCGAACTCGCGCCGCGCGACATTGTCGCGCGCGGCGTGTTCGCGGAAATCGCCGCCGGGCGCGGCGCGTTCCTCGATGCGACCAAGGCGCTCGGCACACGATTCGCGGAGAAGTTTCCGACGGTGTACGCGAGTTGCATCGCCGCAGGCATCGATCCCGCCGCGCAGCCGATCCCGATTGCGCCAGCGGCGCACTACCACATGGGCGGCATCGCCGTGGACAGGCACGGCCGCACCTCGCTGAAAGGTCTGTGGGCCGGCGGCGAAGTCTCCAGCACCGGAGCCCATGGCGCCAACCGCCTCGCCTCGAATTCGCTGCTCGAAGCCGTGGTCTATGCCGCGCGCATTGCCGAAGATATCAACGGCAACACGTTCACTGCGCCGGTTCGGCTGCGTGACGAGGCAGCGCCGCGCAACAGTGCCATGCCGCCGCTCCGCGAGGCCAATCTGCGCGCCATGATGAGTTCGCATGTCGGCGTGGTCCGTGACGGCGAGCGGCTGATGGATGCGATCCAGACATTCGCAGTCATCGAGCAAACCACCGGCAACATCGCGCTGCGCAATATGGCGACCACGGCGCTGATCGTCGCGGCCTCTGCATGGTCACGCTGCGAAAGCCGCGGCGCGCATTTCCGCTCGGATTATCCGGCGGAAGACCCGGCACAGCGGCATCGCACAATGACGACGCTCGTTGAAGCGCGTAACATCGCAGCATTGACGGCCGATACCGCGCCGCGCAAACGCACGTCGACAGGAGCCTGACCCCTTGAGTATCAGCGACGTTCTCAATCCTGCCGCCCTGATGCATCCGGATGCGTTCCTGTCGCCGCTGACCATCGACGATGCGGTGACGCGCGCGCTTGCCGAGGATCTCGGCCGCGGTGGCGACGTCACGTCGGTTGCGACCATCCCGCCCGCGGTTCATGCCCACGCGGTTCTTGTGGCGCGGCAGGCCGGCGTGATCGCGGGATTGCCGCTGGCTGTGGCGGTGTTTCAGCGGCTGTCACCCGACATCAACATTCAGGCCCATGTGCGCGACGGCAACGCCGTCGCCAAGGGTGTCAATGTGCTGACGATCTCGGGTCCGGCGCGCGCCGTGCTCGCAGGCGAGCGCACCGCGCTGAATTTTGTGGGCCGCCTCTCAGGCATCGCGACCCTGACCTCGGACTACATCCGCCATGCCGGCGTCACCAGGATGCGGGTCTGCGACACCCGCAAGACCACGCCGGGGCTGCGCGCGCTGGAAAAATACGCGGTGCGCTGCGGCGGCGGCTTCAACCATCGATTCGGCCTCGACGATGCTGTTCTGATCAAGGACAACCACATCGCGGTCGCGGGCGGCGTCAAAGCCGTGCTGGAGCGCGCGCGGGCGCATGTCGGCCATCTGGTCAAGATCGAGATCGAGGTCGATACGCTCGACCAATTGCGCGAGGTGCTGGCGACCGGCCTCGCCGACGTGGTGATGCTCGACAACATGGACATTCCAACGCTGCAGGAGGCTGTGAGGATCGCCGATCGCCGCGTGGTGCTGGAAGTGTCCGGCGGCGTCACGCTGGCGTCGATCGGTGAGATCGCGAAGACCGGCGTCGATTACGTCTCGGCGGGTGCGCTGACGCATTCCGCGCCGAACTTCGACGTCGCGCTGGATATCGATGCGTGAGTCGCGTCATCCCTCCCCCTTGCGGGGAGGGTCGGCCGAGCGAAGCGGAGGCCGGGGTGGGGACCTGTCGCAACTGTGAGGTCACCCCCACCCGACGCATTGTTCGCTTCGCTCTCAATGCGCCACCCTCCCCACAAGGGGGAGGGAAAAGAAAGGCGGCTGTCAATTTGCTGGCTGCTACTTCCTGGCTTCGATTTCAGCCGAACTCTTGGCTGCTTCCGCCAGCTTTGCGGAGATCGCCGCCGTCTCTGCCGCCGTGCCCCAGGTCGGCGCGTCCTTGCCGTCGCCCCAGGCGCGCGGACGATAGAAGGTATGTACGCCGTATTTGTACATCTTCTTCATCTCGTTGACCCATGACGGGCGAACCCAGTAGGCGTGGTAGTGGGTCGACTTGCCGACCTCGGGCAGCCACAGCCGTCCGTCGAGGCTTTCGCGCGCGATCTTTTTGGCGCGCTCCCACATGTCCGGTTCTTTCACCACGTCGCGAATGCCGTCGCAGGCGAAGGTGAACTGGCAGGACAGGTGACGATGCGAATTCTGGTACACGACGCCGCACACCGTGCTCGGATAGTAGCCGGAGAAGGCGCGGTTCAGGACGACCTGCGCCACCGCGATCTGCCCGCGCACCGCTTCGCCGCGCGCCTCGAAGTAGATCGCATCGGTCAGGCACTTCTCAGACTTCGCGCGCGATTTGGCATCGAGGCCAAGGCGTTCCGCCGGCGTCCGCGGCCGCTGGTTCTCGCCGGTGACTTCGCCTTTGCTCGCGACGCTTTCGCCGCCAGCGGACCGCGCTGAAGACTGGCCCGGCAATGCCGCCGGCATTTTCATGTCGGGGTCAATGCCTGGAATCACAATGATCGGTTCTTCGCCGGGCTGCCAGCGCTCGAGCGATCCGCTCGACACGCCGAGCGATGAATTGCCGAAGAACAAGGTTGCGGTCTGGAACGAGAAGCCGTCGCGGTTCGCTTCCGGTTCAACGGCGGCACCGTCCTGATTGGTGCTCGCCCGTGCAGCGTTGAGCGGATGATCGGCGGGAAGATCCTGAAGCGAAACGGCGGCGTCGTATTGCGGCAGGCGCGGCGCATTCAGCGCGGCTTCGAGTTCGGCATCGAGCGGCGCCGATACGTTCGTGGCCGGGGCAACTTCTGCCGTCTTCGCGCCCCTGACCGACGCGTTGGAATTCGATTGATCCTGCTCGGGCTGCGGCTGCGGCGCGGCAACAGGTGCTGCGGCCTCAGGCACGTAAACCGGAAGACGGTCGCCCTTCGACGAGCGCACCACCTTCGGGAAATCCGACTTTTGCAGCGGACGCAAAACAGGTCCGAGCGGATCGCGGCTCACGGAGCCGGAGAAATCCACGCCCCGGCTGTCGAGACTGGCCAGACGATATGTCGGTGTTTCGCGGGTGGTGGTGCCGATGGGGCGAGGCAGATTGAACGAGGCGACCTGCAACATGCGGCGCGATGACGCGAAGATGTATTCCTGCCAGCGTTCAGCGACGCCGGGCTGGCGCGCCAGCAGTGACGCGAGATCCTGATAGCCGATTTCGGTCGGGCTCACTGTCAGAAGACAGAGAACAAAGCCGAAGGGCGCGAACCGCGCGCCCTTCGACCCGTTACGCAACACAGACATCGATACGCTCACGCAACTAACGCTTATACACACGCAACCGAACCGCACATTCAGTGCAATTCGATCAATTTCGTTG
>JAFVHU010000136.1 GCA_017474385.1 Afipia sp.
GCACGGTTCGCACCCGTTGCGTCCGGGAGGCGCGATAAACGCAGACGGCGCAAGCTTGTCTGCGGGGTCACCGTCCGGGCCAACTACGTGGCTCTGCCGTTCGCGGCTGGACGCGGTGCGGATGAAGGCGGCGAAAGCCGTTGGATCAGGGATGACTAGCTCTCCAGTCCGCACCCGGAAGTACGGTCCCCTCGCCCAAAATCGCCGCAATGGAGCGCCGCAAGGCGATGCGCTTTCGGAGAACCATCGCCTCGCACGCGGTGCCGGAAGCGAGACAAACACAAGGTGCGCCTCGCGGCGCTCCATGCCCCTCGTATGAGGGCGCGAACGAGGCAGGCCTCGCGCGCGCATTGAGGGGCGTAACCAAAAGCACACCTCGCACGACGCGCGAGAGCGATGACGCGTGGCTGTTTGAAAATTGAATCAGGAGTGGCGCGTGATGGACCATCACCCTCAATTGTCATCACCGGGCTTGTCCCGGTGATCCCGATGAGGTGAGCACGGTGCCTGTGTTATCGGGATGGCCGGGACAAGCCCGGCCATGACGATTCAGAGATTGTGCGCGAGGATTGCGCGCTACTGCTTGAACTCAACGACCGAGAATTCGCCGCTGCGGATGCGGCCGGCGAGGCCTTCGACGAACTTCGCCACGGCGTCTTCGCCATAGGTGCTGACCAGTTCAGCGAATGCGGCGAACAGGCTCGCCTGCGCCAGACAATCGCCGTCGACGCCGTCGTGACGCGCTTCCGCCCAGGCCTCGTTGAGGTAATTCAGCGCCGCCCGCTTCTGATCCTGATCGGGCGAAAATCCGTGAGCGGGCGTCCATGGATAAGGATGCGACATGAAATCAATTTGCCTGTGGAACGCGTCCGGGCGGACTGCACGGGTTGAAACTGCACAGAGCATTAGCATGCAGGGCAAAGCCCGCGAGCCGGTTCTTTAGGAAAGGTTAACGGCGCGAATTCAAGTTATCGCATTATTTCCAGCATTCCCGTTCGGGCCGCGGAAAGCTGTCCACCGGAAATTTCAGTTGGCGTAGCGCGCCGTCAGGTCCCGCGAGATTTTCGAGCCTTCTTCCAGGTAGCGGCGGATGGCGACATTCGCGGCCGGCGTGCAGGAGCGATAGGTCTGCTGGAACCCGTTATAGCCGCGGTTGAAGCTCGCGATCATGCGGCTGCGGCGATCGCCGGACGGGGTCTCGGCATCGACCAGCGCCTGCATTTCGGCGCGCCATTTCTGGCCTTCATTGGTGCCGCAGATTCCGCGCAGGTAATGCAGCGTGCCGAGGATTTCGGCCAGCCGCTGCAGATCGCCGTCGAACGGCGCAGCCGCATCCTGGGCCCGGACCGGAACCAGTCCGGCCACGGCGGCCATCAGGAAAATCGCGAAAATTCGCTTCAACATGAGGGCCGCATATGCCCGTTCAACGGGCCGGAAGCAAGGCAGAGACTAAAGGCCCATGATGGCGCACGCGGAGCGGATCGTCTCGTCCAGCCCTTGGGTCACCCGCAGCCCTTGGACTGCCTCTCGCGGGGGCAGCCATTTGGCATCGTCCAGTTCCTCGTTGAGCGCGACTTCATTGGCGACCCAGCGGGCGGCAAACGGCAGGACGACAAAATGGCCGTGGCCGCCGGTCCGTGGGGGGAGGGCTTCGCGATAGCCGATCAGGCCGACGATCTCGATTTTGAGCCCGGTCTCTTCCCGGACCTCGCGGGCCAGCGCCTCATGCAGGCTTTCGCCGAATTCCACCCGGCCGCCGGGAAAGGTGTAGACGCCCTTGGCCGGCTCGCGGGCGCGGCGGACCAGCAGGATCTTGCCGTCGCGGAAAATCCCGGCGCTGACGGCGAGTTGCGGGCCGGTGTGGGAAAAGCCGGTCACGGTCAGCGGTTCATGATCTGGTCGATGTCGTCGGCATCGCTGCTGCTGCCGTTGATCATGGAGCCTGCCAGGGTGACGAGCGGCTTGACCCAGCCTGCGGCCTGTTCGGCCAGGATGGTGCGGGTTTCGTCATGCCGGACCTGGCGCATGGCGTCGCCAACCGTGGTCAGGATCGAGGTCATGGTCGCGGTGATGTTGTCGAACTCGGCGCGGACTGCGGGATCGCTCGAATCATAGGCGCTGATGGCAAGGTCGCGGGCCTTGAAATTCGAGGCCGCGAAATGCTCGCGATAGCTCATCGGCTGCCAGCCGAGAAAGTCCTCGAAACACTCGGGAATGTCGGGGATCATCTCAAGCAGCATGATCGCTTCGTTGAAATGATTCAGGTAATCGGTGGCCAGACCGGTGCGGGGATTGATGTTGGCGTCGCGCAGCCGCTGGGCGCGGGCGGCCATGTCATCTGCCAACTGGGCGTCTGAGGGGCCGCACTCGTCGTCAGCGGGGGACATTGCGTGCAGGGCGGAATTCGACATCGTGATGGATGTTTGGGCATCGCAGGTTAAAGGTGGCTGAACAAGTTTCGCTTATGTGTCATTTTCCACCGCTGAGGCTTTATTTTCGAGTCTTTTTATTTATGTGCGGGCGATACCTGATTACATCATCCCCCGAGGCGCTGCGCCGGCTGTTCGGCTATGACGAGCGGCCGAATTTTCCGCCCCGGTACAACGTTGCTCCGACCCAGCCGGTGCCGGTGGTGATCCTCGAAAACGGCGTCCGCCAGTTTCGGCTGATGCGCTGGGGCTTTCTGCCGTCATGGGTCAAGGACCCCCGCAAGTTCGCAATCGTTATCAACGCGCGCGCCGAAACCGTTCTTGAGAAGCCGTCGTTCCGCAACGCCATTCGGCGGCGGCGGTGCATTCTTCCGGCGGATGGATATTACGAGTGGAAAACGTCGCCCACGCGCAAGCGACCGCATCTCATCCGCCGGCGCGACGGCGAGCCGATCGGTTTTGCAGGCGTGGCCGAAACCTGGATGGGACCGAACGGCGAGGAGGTCGATACCGTGGCTATCGTCACGACGCCCGCAGCCCCGGAGATGGCGGCGCTCCACGACCGCGTTCCGGTGACGATCGATCCGCAGGATTTCGATCGCTGGCTGGGAGGCGGCGAGATCGATCTTGAGCCCGCGCTGGCATTGCTGGTCGCGCCGCGGGCGGGGACTTTCGTTTGGCACGAGGTTTCAACCGCGGTGAATCGCGTCGACAATGACAGCGCGGACCTGATCCTGCCGTGCAGCGAAGAGGATATCGCCATCGCCGAGGCTGCGGGCCGCAAGCAACCCAAAGAACCGCAAAGAAAGATCAAGGTCCCTGCGCCCGAAGAGGACAACGGGCAGGGATCGTTGTTCTAGAGCTGCTTCCCGCCGGTCACGTCGCGGAAAATGTTCAGGGCCGCGTATTGCAGAAGCATAATTGTTTTGGCGTCGACAATGCGGCCGTCCACGATCATCGCGAGCGACTCGGAGATCGGCAATTCGAGCGTCTCAATATCTTCGCCTTCGTGCGCAAGACCGCCGCCATTTCCGATCTTCATGTCGGGCTGATACTCGGCGACGAAGAAATGGAGTTTTTCGGTGACCGCGCCCGGACTGGTGAAGGCTTCGAATGTCTTTTGGATGGGGCCAAGGCGATAGCCGATCTCCTCTTCGGCTTCGGACCGGATGCGCGCTTCCGGCTCGGCATTGTCCAGCGAACCGGCAGGTGCTTCGACCAGCAGGCCATCATATCCGTTGGCATAAGTGGGATAGCGAAACTGACGGATCAGGATCACGGTCTGCTGCGCGCGATTGTAAGGGAGTATCGTGACGCCATCGCCGCGATCGAAGGTTTCGCGATGCTGTGTTTGCCATTCGCCGCTGGAACGCCGCCAATCGAAGGTTGTTGCTCGTAGCTTGTATTTGTTGTCGGAGAGCAGGCGGATGTCTTTGATGCGAATGCGGTCACTCACGCTCATGCAGTTACCTTTAAGACGTGTCGGAAGTTGCGGTCAGGGCGTCATCGGGCGGCCATCGAGCCACTTTGCGTAGATGACGCGCTCCTGCTCCTCATAGTCGAGCGTCTCGTAGAACGCCTGCGCATGGGTATTGCCGGGGCGAACCATCAGTTGAAGTTTTTCGATGCCGCGCTCGCGCAGCCAGTCTTCGGCGGCGTTGAGGATGGCGCGGCCGTGTCCCGTCTTGCGGTGAGCCGGATCGACCGCGACGTAATAGACATAGCCGCGATGTCCGTCGTGGCCGACCATTACGGTGGCGACGATGGCATTTCCATCACGACCGATTAGAACGTCGGAATTCGGCTTCTTGCGCGCGCGATCGAGATCGGCCTTGGGCTCGTTCCACGGTCGCGTCAGTTCGCAGCGTTCCCACAGTGCGACGATGGCAGGGATGTCGGCGTCCTCGGCGGCAGCGACCGCCAGACTGCTCTTTGGCGAGGTCGATGAGTCCGTCACAGCACCTTGCCCGGATTGAGAATGTTGAGCGGATCGAGCAGATGCTTGATCGACCGCATGATGTCGAGCGCAACCGGGTCTTTGACGTTCGGGAGTTCGTCGCGCTTCAGCACGCCGATGCCGTGCTCGGCGGAAATCGATCCGCCATGCTTTGCGACGACCGCGTGCACCACGTCATTCATGTCGTGCCAGCGCGCGAGATAGTCCGCCATGTCGGCTCCAATCGGCTGACTGACGTTGTAATGGATATTGCCGTCGCCAAGATGACCGAATGCAAACGGGCGGGCGCCGGGAATGAGTTTGGTCACTGCGGCATCGGCTTCGCGTAGAAAATCCGGCACGGCAGCGACCGGGACGGAAATGTCGTGCTTGATCGAGCCGCCTTCGGGTTTCTGCGCCGGTGAAATGACCTCGCGCAGTTTCCAGAACGCTGCGCGCTGGTCGAGATTGGCGGCGATCACGGCGTCGTTGACGATGCCGTCCTCCATGCCCTTGCCAAGGATCGCTTCGATGGTATCGCGCGCGTCGTCGCGTGGCGAGGAGACTTCCATCAGTACGTACCAGGGGTGACGGCCGGACAGCGGCGCGCGAATCGAAGGGCCGTGTTTGACCACGAAGTCGATGGCGATCTGGGGGATCAGTTCGAAACTGGTCAGGCTTCCGGCAGCGATGTTGCGCGACATGTCGAGCAACGTGAGCGCGTCTTCAGGAGAGGCGATGGCGGCGAATGCGGTCTCGATGGAGCGCGGCCTCGGAAACATCTTCAGCGTCGCGGCGGTGATGATGCCGAGAGTGCCTTCCGCGCCGATGAAGAGATCGCGCAGGTCGTAGCCAGTGTTGTCTTTCTTCAGGCTCGACAGGCCGTGCATGATGCGCCCGTCGGCGAGCACGACTTCCAGCCCAAGCACGAGATCGCGCGCGACACCGTAAGCCAGAGCGGCGATGCCGCCGGCATTGGTGGAAAGATTGCCGCCGATCGTGCAGCTTCCTTCCGCGCCGAGCGACAGCGGAAACAGCCTGTCGGAATCGGTGGCGCGCTGCTGCGCATTGGCAAGGATGACGCCCGCTTCGACGGTCATGGCGTTGGATTGCGTGTCGACAGCGCGGATTTTATCTAGACGCCGCGTCGAGATCACCACTTCGCCATTGTGCGGCGTTTGCCCGCCAACGAGTCCGGTGTTGCCGCCTTGCGGCACCAGCGCAGTTTTGGTCTCGGTGGCCAGCTTGCAGATCGCCGAGACTTCCGCGGTCGAACCCGGACGAAGAACCAGCGGTGAGTGGCCCTGAAACAGCCCGCGCTCTTCGGTGAGGTAGGGGGCGGCGTCATGAGGATCGGTCACCGCATATTTTTCGCCGACGATCGCGGCAAAGCGCGCCAGCAACTCAGGCGACAAAACGGTAGGCGGTGGCTGCACGATATTCATGTTCTCTTCTTTGTTTCTTCCTGACGTGATCAGCTCCGCGGAACGGCGGCGCGTTGCAGGCGATCGTTGATGGCTTCGCCGAGACCTTCATTCGGCACTGCCATCACCGCGATGGCACGGGAACCGCGCGCGTCGAGCTCGCGAAGATAACCGAAAAGATTCGCGGCGGCCTCCACCAGATCGCCGGCTTCCGACAAATTCATGACGCTGGCCTGCTCGGAGCCGGGAATCATGCGAGAGCCGAATGCCAGCAGTGCTTCGCCAGCTTCCAACCGGTGAGCATTGAGCCGGACCGGGGTGCGCGGCGCATAGTGCGAGGCCAGCATGCCCGGCGCCAACGGAAGAGCCTCGGCTGAGCCGGTGTCTTCCGGCATACGGGCGAGTTTCTCGCCCAGCACGCGCTCGATGTCCTCGCGGGGAAGCCCACCGGGCCGCAGCAGCAACGGCGGCTCGAAACAACCGACGATGGTGGATTCGACGCCGACCGACACGGGGCCGCCGTCGACAATGAGATCGATGCGACCGGAGAGATCACCGAAGACGTGCTCTGCCGTCGTCGGCGAGACGTGTCCCGAAATATTGGCCGACGGCGCGACGATAGGCTTGCCGAAAGCTCGTAAAATATTATGGGCGACCGGATGTGCAGGGACGCGGACGGCAATCGTCTCGAGCCCGGCAGTGGCAAGATCGGACACCGGACATCCTGAGGCTTTCGGCAGCACGAGCGTCAGCGGTCCCGGCCAGAAGGCCTCCGCGAGGCGAAGACTCTTGTCGTCGAAACGCGCGATCCGCTTTGCTGCCTGCAGGTCGCCGACATGTGCAATCAGCGGATTGAACGAAGGGCGGCCTTTCGCCTCGTAAAGCCGGGCGACGGCGCGGGCATTGGTGGCGTCCGCGCCCAGTCCGTAGACCGTCTCGGTCGGAAACGCGACAAGCCCGCCGCCCTCAAGGCAGCGCGCAGCGGTGTCCGCTGCGCCGGCGGCGGGGATAACTGCCGTATTCAAACCAAGTTTCATCGCATGAGCCGCGCCATCGTGGCGTTTTTTGAGGGATTTGATCCCTTATACAGCTTCTTGCGGTCCGCGAGAGCCGACGCTATACCGGCGCCCATGTCGGAGTGTGGCTCAGCCCGGTAGAGCACTGCGTTCGGGACGCAGGGGTCGCAGGTTCAAATCCTGCCACTCCGACCATAACTCCCAGAAAAATCAGAGTATTTAGCCTTGTGACGGCCCAAGAGCGGCCGGTTGCTGCCCTTTTGTGGACGGGTTGGCTGCGCAAGGCGCCCCGTTAGCGCCCGCCTACCTTGGTCCAGTTCTCACCGCCGCAAATCGCTCCGAGACAGCCCTCGACGCGGAGCGTGTTGGGTCCCATCCAGGCGATCTTGCTCTCATAGACCCCGCCGTCGTCAGCGTTGTAGATGCGGCCGGCCCAGCGGCCGGGGCCGGCAGGATTCATTCCGATGAAAAGCTGAACACCGATCATCGGGCGGGAGGCGAGGGAAGGACTCGGATTTTTCAAGTCGGTCTGCGGCTGGCCCGTGGCCGGATCAATCGCTTCGCGCAGCCAGACCACTTTCCCGCAAAGTGAGCTTCCACATTGGGAGACCTGAATTCTGGCGTCACCCTTCTCCGTGAGCCAAACCCCGGCGGGCGATCCTTCGTCGCTTGCCTGTCCAGCGCTCCAACTGCCCAACAAAAATACCAGCGCCAAAACAAGATTCAATTTTGAATTCATGACCAACCTGTACTGCTCCGAAGCCCCCGGCGCGGAGCGAACCTATACAGGCCGATCCGTTATTCAAGCCGCGGAACCATTCTGACCGGCGTGTTTTTAGCGATTGTCACCTCGCAGACACCATTCGTCAGTTTTCGCGCCGGGCTGCGGCGAACTGTCGTCGCTGATGCGTCCAGGACCGCGTAAATCGCGCCATGGATATTGCTTTCACGGCGGTCTTTGGTCCTTATACAGAAGCCTGATTCAGGCCTTTATTACTGCTGCCAGCCGGTCGAGGGGCATGCACGAACTTATTCGCGATATTACCTTTTCGATCCTGTTTGCCTGGTTGCTTGGGCTTGGCGCGCATTTTTTCCGCCAACCCCTGATTCTTGCCTACCTGGTCGCCGGGTTCGCGATCGGCCCTTACGGCGTGGGCTGGGTCAAATCGCAGGAATCGATCAGCACGATCTCCGAACTCGGCCTGATCTTCATGCTGTTCATGATCGGGTTGGAAATCGACCTGAAGAAGATCATCCGGGCGGGCCGCGTCATCCTGTTCGCCGCCGGCGGTCAGTTGATAGGCGCCTGTGTGCTTGGCCTCGCGTTCTTCGTCGCCATCGGGCTGTCGCTGGGCGGGGGCAAGTTCGACGCACTCTATCTGACGGTCGCCTGTGCGCTGTCGAGCACGGTTATCATCGTCAAGGTTCTCTACGAGAAACGGGAACTGGATACGCTGCCGGGACGCATTACGCTTGGCGTCCTGGTGCTCCAGGACATTTTCGCGATCCTGTTTCTCGCGGTGCAGCCCAGCCTCGCCGATTTGCAGATCAGTATCGTACTGTTGTCGATCGGCCGCGTCGGGCTGCTGGTGGCGACGGCGATGATCCTCAGCCGCTTCGCGCTGCCGAAGATCTTTCACCAGATCGCGCGCAGTCCCGAACTGGTCATGCTTGGCGCTCTGGCATGGTGCTTCCTGATCGGCGAAGTCGCCGAACGCCTGCATTTGTCGCGTGAGATGGGATCGCTCGTGGCGGGCGTGTCGCTCTCGACATTTCCCTACGCGCTCGATGTCACGGCGAAGGTCACCACGCTGCGGGATTTCTTCATCACGCTGTTCTTCGTGGCGCTCGGCATGACGATTCCCATTCCGAATTCGTCCACGATCTGGCTGGCGCTGGTCATTGCTGCGTTTACGGTGGTCAGCCGCATCCTCACGACATTCCTGCCGCTCTACTTCATGAAGCAAGGATTGCGCGCGAGCCTGCTGCCAGCGCTCAATCTCGCGCAGATCAGCGAATTCTCGCTCGTCATCATCCAGACCGGCATCGTGGCGGGACACATCACAGCGGAGACATCCAGCGCGGCGTCGTTCGCGTTCGTGATCCTCGCGGTTCTTTCGACCTTTGTGATCATGCGCAGCGATCCGATCACCCGGTGGGCCATCGGTGCGCTGAAGGGAATCGGATTTCGCGACCTCGACCACACCCATTCGGCCGACGCCGAGCACGAGGGCGGTCACGGCGCGGCGCGGCGCATTGTCATTCTCGGATTCTTCCGCGCGGCGAGCGCGCTTTTGAGCGAGATCGAACGTCAGAATGCGTCCCTGCTCGAACAGATCAGTGTGGTCGACTTCAATCCGAACGTGTTTCGCACGCTCACGACGCGCGGCATTCATGTCATCTACGGTGACATCAGCAACATCGACACGCTGCTGCATGCCGGTGTCGGCAAGGCCGAGATCATCATTCTCAGCGTGCCGGATTCGCTGCTGAAAGGCGCCAACAACGAGAAGCTGGTCCGCCATGTCCGGTCGATGAATCCCGATGCGAAGATCATCTCGACGGCGGACCTGCTGGCAGATGTGAGGGATCTTTACTCTGCCGGCGCGGATTATGTGACGGTGACCCGCATTACCGACGCCGAAGAACTTTACAAGGTCATCGACGCAGCCGACCAGGGTTTGCTCGAAGAGAAGCGCGCCGAGATGGACGGCCTTCTGAGCGAGCGCCGCGAAGTCCTGCCCTGAGGTTCTGGCCGGCGGCTCTCCTGAACGCGTTCCGCCATGCGGAAGTTCGCTCGTTTAAAACTGCGAAATGCGCTTCCTGCGAGCAAATCGGACCCTTGCCCGGCTTTGGCAGGGGCATATCTGTTATTCCAGGCAGTCAAAGGCCGGCAGATGACGGCCATGTGGACGGGACGGTTGCGCGGGCCCGCGCCCTGCGCCATACGATCTGCACCCTTTTTGAGAGCAAGAGCGCGTTATGGCCCATCCTATCCCTGAAGTTTTGAAGGCGTTTGCAGCGGGCGAAATCGTCGTGGTGACCGACGACGACGACCGCGAAGGCGAGGGCGATCTGATCGTCGCCGCCACGCTTTGCACGGCGGAGAAGATGGCCTTCATCATCCGCCACACCTCGGGCATCGTCTGCGCCCCGATCACGGCCGATAACGCCCGCCGGCTTCGGCTGGATCCGATGGTCGCCCATAACGACTCCAACCACACCACCGCGTTCACTGTGTCTATCGACTACAAGCCCGGCATGACCACCGGCATTTCGGCGGAAGAGCGCACGGTCTGCTGCCGCGCGCTCGCCAATCCCAATGCAGGCGCCAGCGACTTCGCGCGCCCCGGCCATATCTTCCCGCTGATCGCGCGCGATGGCGGCGTCCTGCTGCGCTCGGGCCACACCGAAGCGGCGGTCGATCTCTGCAAGCTGTGCGATCTGCCGCCGGTCGGCGTCATCAGCGAACTGATGAACGACGATGGTACGGTGATGAAGGGCGAACAGGTCGTGCAGTTCGCGGCCAAGCACAACCTCAAGCATGTCACCATCGCTGACATGATCTCGTACCGGCAGGCACGCGAGAAGCTGATCGAGCGGGTCTCGACCTTCACCGTCGACAGCCCTATCGGGCAACTGGACGGCTATGCTTATAGGTCGCCGTTCGATCCGATCTATCACGTCGCTTTCGTCTACAAGGGCGTCGGCAATGGGCAGAACGTGCTGGCGCGTTTCCACAAGCCGAACATCGTGAAAGACATCTTCTTCGGGTCGGGCCGGATCCTCGCGGCGCTGGAGCACTTCAAGAAGAACGGCAGCGGCGTGCTGGTCTATCTGCGCGACGGCGCCGCAGGTGTGCCCGTCGCACCGATTGCCGAAGACAGTTCAGCGGAAGCGGACCGTCACCGGCAGTGGCGTGAAGTTGGCGTCGGCGCGCAGATCCTGCGCGATCTCGGCGTGTCATCGATCCGGCATCTCACCTCATCGGCGCACGATTACAAAGGCCTTTCGGGATTTGGCATCGAAATCATCGGCAACGAGCCGTTTGAGGGCTAAGTGCCGCATCGTGCTCGTGCGCGCGGGAACAGGTTTTAAGCTTGCAACCTGACGCCGACGATTTATCGTGATTTCATAACAGCAGACTAAAGCTGAAAGGATTTTGTCATGAGTGCCCGCCCGCAGACCAAGGACAAGCCAGCCAAGGCGACGTTCCAGTGGGACGATCCGTTCCTGCTTGACGAGCAGTTGACCGAGGACGAGCGCATGATCCGCGATACCGCGCGCGCCTATGCCCAGGACAAGCTGCTGCCGCGCGTGACGCAGGCGTATGCCGAAGAGAAAACCGATCGCGCCATCTTCAACGAGATGGGCGAGCTCGGCCTGATCGGCATCACGCTGCCTGAGGAATATGGCTGCGCCAATGCGAGCTATGTGGCTTACGGCCTCGTCGCGCGCGAGATCGAGCGCGTCGATTCCGGCTACCGTTCGATGAACAGCGTGCAGTCGTCGCTGGTGATGTATCCGATCTACGCTTATGGCGACGAGACGCAGCGCAAGAAGTATCTGCCGAAGCTCGCCACCGGCGAGTGGGTCGGCTGCTTTGGCCTCACCGAGCCGGACGCCGGTTCCGATCCCGATGGCATGAAGACCCGCGCCGAGAAGGTTGCCGACGGCTATCGCCTGACCGGATCGAAGATGTGGATTTCCAACGCGCCGATCGCCGACGTGTTCGTGGTGTGGGCGAAGTCCGCCGCGCATGACAATAAGGTCCGCGGCTTCATTCTCGAGAAGGGCATGAAGGGCCTGTCCGCGCCGAAGATCGGCGGCAAGCTGTCGCTGCGCGCCTCGATCACCGGCGAAATCGTGATGGACGGCGTCGTTGTGCCGGAAAGTGCTCTGCTGCCGAACGTCTCGGGTCTGGCCGGTCCGTTCGGCTGTCTCAACCGCGCCCGCTACGGCATTTCGTGGGGCGCCATGGGTGCGGCGGAAGACTGCTTCCAGCGCGCACGGCAGTACACGCTCGACCGCAAGCAGTTCGGCCGGCCGCTGGCCGCGACCCAGCTTGTGCAGAAGAAGCTCGCCGACATGGAAACCGAAATCGCGCTTGGCCTTCAAGGTTCGCTGCGCGTCGGCCGCCTGATGGACGAGGGCAAGATGGCGCCCGAGATGATCTCGATCATGAAGCGCAACAACTGCGGCAAGGCCCTCGACATCGCCCGCGTTGCCCGCGACATGCATGGCGGCAACGGCATTTCCAGCGAGTATCACGTGATGCGTCACGCGCAGAACCTGGAGACCGTGAACACCTACGAGGGCACCCACGACGTGCACGCTCTCATCCTCGGCCGCGCCATCACCGGCATTCAGGCGTTTTCGTAACGGCGTCTTTGAACGCGTTTTTCACATCAGGGTTGTCATGGCCGGGCTTGTCCCGGCCATCCACGTCTTTAAACCTCTTTGTAGGGAAGGCGTGGATGCTCGGAAGTCCGGGCGCGGCGAATGAAGAAATTCGGAATGGCAGCATAATCCATGAGCGATAACGACGACATTCCGTTCAATCGGGATTTCCCGCTTGCGCCCGGCGTCGTGGACGAAGTTGTCCCCGGCGTGAGGCGGGTGTTGTGCAACAATCCCAGCCCGTTCACGTTCACCGGAACGGTGAGCTACATCGTCGGCAACGGCAACGTCGCGATCATCGATCCGGGCCCGGCCGATGAAGCCCACATCCAGGCGTTGCTCGACGCGGTGCGCGGCGAGACCGTGACTCATATTTTTCTGACCCATACCCACAAGGATCACTCGCCGGGCACTCCGCGGCTTAAGGCCGCGACCGGTGCAACTGTTTACGCCGAAGGGCCGCATCGCGCTTCGCGTCCGCGTTATGGCAGCGAACTTGCGCCGACAGAGTCCGGCGCGGACT
This sequence comes from Afipia sp., assembly GCA_017474385.1. Lineage (GTDB taxonomy): Bacteria > Pseudomonadota > Alphaproteobacteria > Rhizobiales > Xanthobacteraceae > Afipia. Next base: position 12,729 of record JAFVHU010000136.1, read on the forward strand.
ACGAGTTCCGCCCGGATGTGATCCTGAAGGATGGTGAAATCGTCACCGGTGACGGCTGGCGGCTCGAAGCGGTTGCGACGCCCGGACACACGGCCAACCACATGGCTTTCGCGTGGGCCGAGCGCAAGCTGATGTTCGTCGGCGATCATGTCATGGGTTGGTCGACCTCCATCGTCGCGCCGCCCGACGGATCGATGGTCGATTACATGGCCTCGCTCGAACGGCTGACCCAACGTGATGAGCAACTCTATTTCTCCGGCCATGGCCCGGAAATCCCCGACGCCGTGCGGTACGTGAGGTTTCTCGTCCGCCACCGCAAGGCGCGTGAGGAGTCGATTTTGTATCGGCTGGCCAAGGGCGAAGCCGATATTCCGACCATCGTGCGCGCGAGCTATATCGGCATCGATCCGCGGCTGATCGGTGCGGCAGGTTACTCGGTGCTGGCGCACCTGGAAGACTTGGTTGCGCGCAATGTGGTGGCGACCGACGGGGATCCCACCATCGATGGCACCTATCGCTTGGTCGCGCCCTTGGCCTGAGGTTTGGCCGGCGTGATCAGCTTCTTGACCGGCTGGGCGGTGTCGACGGCGTCATTGAGCTCTTCTGCGAACTTGGTGATGCGGGCCGCGTTGGAGCCGAGATCGTGCTCGAAATAGCGCGACGATGAGCGCATATCGACGCGGGCACTATCGCCATCCGGTGTGATGCGGATTGCGACATCCTCGCGGAAACCCATGATCGGTGTTCGCGCCACCGCCTCGATCCTGCCGATCCGCTGGGGCGGCAAGGGCGGCCGTTCGTCGATCACCAGCCACTTGTGCCGGTTCACCAGACGCAAGGCCATTTCGTATGCCTTCTGGGCCGGCACGTCGATGCTGATGGGTTCGACATCAGGATATGCGGTGCGCTGCTGTTCGGCTGAATAAAGCCCTGCATAGACAGCAGGGTTCGCGCCGTCGCCGGCGCGCAGCCGCGCCAGCGCCTCGAACCGGGGCGGGTCGATCGGGTCGGTGGTGATGTCGTGAATCGCCGGCAGCGTGCGGAACTGGAATGCGAGATAGGCCGGGTAGGCGAGGATCGCGGCGTCGATCAGGAAAGCCAGCAGAATGCGGCTCATGCCGCGCGAGCCGTTCTGCCAGATCGCGGCGAAGGCCGCGAGGCCGACCAGGATGGAGAGGCCGGCACAGGCCAGCGCACCGAAGAATGTCGTCAGCGCCGGTTTGAAGTCGAGAAATCCGAACCGGACGATGACGACTGCAACGATCGATGCAACCAGTGAAAACACCGCGAGGCGGCGCGACCACGACGCGAGGGCGGAGATCGGCTCCATCTGGTAAGCGGCAGCAATTCGGCGGGCCATGCCTTAACAATCCATTCTGGCGCCGGGCTGAACAGGCGCGCGCCGGTCAACTAGCGCATTTTCAGGGCCAGTGGGAAGCAGTTCGGGCCGGGAATCGGAAAACGACCGGCGACCGGGCACGAAAATGCCCGGCAACAAGGCCGGGCATGATGTTTGGAACCAGTCATCTTGTCGGCGGTCAGGCCGCAGCGACCGGGAATTTATAGTCCTTGAACTGATCCCGAAGCGCAGTCTTCAGGATCTTGCCGGTGGCGGTATGCGGAATGGCGTCTACGAACTGCACGTCATCCGGCATCCACCACTTGGCGATTTTGCCGTCCATGTATTGCAGGATTTCGTCGCGGCTCGCCTTCTGCTCCGGCTTGAGCTGCACGATCAAGAGCGGACGCTCGTCCCACTTCGGATGATGAACGCCGATGACAGCGGCTTCCAGCACCTTCGGATGGCCGACCGCGAGGTTCTCCAGATCGATCGACGAAATCCATTCGCCGCCCGACTTGATGACGTCCTTGGAGCGGTCGGTGATCCGCATGTAGGCATAGGCATCGATGGTGGCGACGTCGCCGGTGTCGAAGAAGCCCTTGTCGTCGAGGATGTTTGTCTCGACGCGGTAGTAGCCCTTCGAGACCGCCGGCCCGCTCACCTTGAGGCGGCCGAAGGTCTTGCCGTCCCACGGCAGCTCCTTGCCGTTGTCGTCGGTGATCTTCATCTGCACGCCGAACGGCGGATAACCCTGCGTTTGCAGGATATCGAGCCGGGGGTCGCCGGTCAGGTTCTCGAACGGCGGCTTGAGCGCGCCGACCGTCCCGATCGGGCTCATCTCGGTCATGCCCCAGGCATGGCGGACTTCGCATCCCATGTCGACGAACGCCTTGATCATGGAGCGCGGCATCGCCGATCCGCCGCAGATCACGACCTTGAGGTCGGGCAGCGTCTTCTTCTCGGCGGTCATGTATTGCAGCAGCATCAGCCACACCGTCGGCACGCCGGCGGTATACGTCACCTTCTCGGTGGAAAGCAGTTCGTAGACCGACGCGCCGTCGAGCTTGGCGCCCGGCATCACCAGCTTGGTGCCCATGGTGGGCGCGGAGAATGCGATGCCCCAGCTATTGGCGTGGAACAGCGGCACCACCGGCAACATCGTGTCGCTGGCGCGGGTGCCGAGCGCGTCCGTGTTGTTGGCCATCAGCGCGTGGAGAACGTTCGAGCGGTGCGAATAGAGCACGCCCTTCGGGTCGCCCGTGGTGCCCGAGGTGTAGCACATCGCCGCCGCGGTGTTCTCGTCAAATTCCTTCCACTGGAAATTGCCATCGACTTCGGCGATCCACTCTTCATAGGAGATCGCGTTCTTCAGCGTGGTCTGCGGCATGTGAGCCTTGTCGGTGAACACGATGAAGCGTTCGACGGACGGCATCTTGTCGGCGATTTTTTCCAGCAGCGGAATGAAAGTGAGGTCCGTCATCATGATGCGGTCCTGCGCATGATTGACGATCCAGACGATCTGGTCCGGGAACAGCCGCGGATTGACGGTATGGCAAATGGCGCCGATGCCCATGATGCCGTACCATGCTTCGAGATGACGCCAGGTGTTCCATGCGATGGTGGCGACGCGGTCGCCGATCTTGATGCCGTGCTTGTCGAGCTGC
>JAFVHU010000137.1 GCA_017474385.1 Afipia sp.
GGCGCCCGCCTTGTTTTCGACGACGACGGTCTGTCCCACCTGCTTGCCGATGAACTCGCCGAAGGCGCGCGCGAGCAGATCGGTTTGCCCTCCGGCCGGGTAGCTGCAAATCATGCGAATCTGGCGCGACGGCCACACGGCCTGCGCCGAAGCCCCGCGCGAGAGGAAAGGCATCGCGGCAGTTGCCGTGCCGGCTGCAATAAAGTGACGGCGGCTGAATTTCTCTGACATGGTCCCCTCCGTGGAATTTTTCTGGAGGGTATCGCATCAATGGGGCTCTGCCACGCGCCAAAGACGAGACAGGTTGGCGCATTGCGGAACGCGAATGCGTTGAAATCAAAGGCTGTTTGAAGAACTGACGGAGGTGGTAGCGAGAGAGGGACTCGAACCCCCGACCCCAGGATTATGATAACGCGCCTTTTGTAGTCCAGGAGCCTCACTGGTTCACTTCACGCCGTTTTTTCTTGAAAAATGATGGAGACCCCATTCCTTGGGGCTGCAATCCGGTCCGAATTCTTGGTTTCGCTGGCGCGAGCGTGGTACGATTGCCGCGAAATTCCAATTCCAAGGATTCAATTATGGCTGCCTCCAAGCATTCCGAACGGTGCGACCTGACCGTCAAGGTGGTCGACGAAGCCATTGAACGGGCGCTCGCAGGCAAAACCCTGCGCTACGACTATTGCGACAACAGTCAGCCCTACTTCGTGCTGCGGGTCCGGGGGCATTCCTTGTCCTGGTTGGTCAAGACGCGGGACAACAGCATCAAGATCGGCAACGCGATGCCTCCTCAGCATCGCAAGCGCCTGCCGGAGCGGCGCATGCGGGCAAGCAAGGTGGGCGATGAGGATCTCGGGCTCCGTGAGGCCCGCCAGAGGGCCAAGCTCCAATGGGCCAAACTTGGCAACCAGGTCGCCGCGCCGGAAGAGAGGCAGTGCTGGACTTGGGACCAACTCGTCGAAGCCTATAAGACGTATATCTCGGGCATGCGCGAAGACGCCCGGGGTCGGCCTAAATACCCATCAAAGGAGACCAAAAGCGACGTCAGGCTGATCTTTGCCCGTCCCGAGGTCGCCAAACACGCAACCAGGCCCCTCAACAACCTGGATGAGCACTGGTTCGAGGATGTTCAGGAGGCTCTTCATAACGCACACGGCTACCACGCCTACGAGAAATTCCGGAGCTACGGCCAGGCGGCGCTGAATTGGGCGCAGAAATTCAAACGCAAGGAGAGCGGTCTGGACGGACGGCGGTGGTGGGAACTGGCGGAGGAGCGGAGGCGGACCTCGGACGAAGTCATAAAGAAGCTTATCCGGACCAAGGAGCTCAATAAGAAGAAGTCCGACTTCAAGGTCGAGCATCTCGGCAAGCTCCTGGCCCAGCATGAGCGCTTCTGTCTTGCGCGCGTCGGCAATGAGCGCATTTCGCCCGGTGTGCGATGGGGCTTATGGTGGGACTGCCTGACCGGACATCGGCGGGGATCCGGTACGTGGATAGCTTACGACGATATCGTCTTCGAGGACCCTCGCCTTCCGAAAGGCTGGGGACTGGCGACCTGGCAACCGGAAGTCATGAAAACACAGAGCGCCTTTACTCTTCCGATCCCACCGCTCGGACTTCACATCATCCGCTGCTGCCGACGGGATGTGGATGCAGCGACCGCTCGCATCGTCAAAGACCTCAAAAGTCCATGGATCTTCACTTCGAGGGTGCTTCAATCGGACGCCGGCATCATCCCCGCTTCAGGCTCCGGCCTAGCGAACCACATTCGGAATATGCGCGGTCAGCGTGCTAAACATGGCGGCAATCATCGAGATATTCTCAAGGGCATCCCGCCATTCAGCATGCACATTATCCGATCCACGATGGGAAATTTTATCCTTGATGAAACGGATCTCCTCCCAGGCGTGGCCTCGCTTATCATCGCCCATGAAATTGCGGGCGACCACAGGTCAGAAATGGACCGCGTTGGCGATACGGGAAAGCGTTGGTACTTCCAGGCGCAGCGCATTCCCGAAAAGACCCAAGGAATGGAGCTATGGTCGAAAGCCCTTCTAAAGGCTTTCGATAACGCAGGAGGCATCTATCCGACGTGATCGTTCGCCGCGTGTCTGGCGTTAAGGGGAAGCCTAGATAGCAACATCACTTTGGGCGGACCGAGCGCATTCATCAGTATATGGCTATACGCCAAAGCGTATTATACGCCATAACGTATAGAAAGTCTCTTGTCCGCGATGCTTGATCGCGGCGGATGGCCAAGGAACCAAGAAATTCGCCACGTAGCATTCTGGCACGTAACGTCAGACGGCTTCGGCTTGAGCGCGGCTATTCCCAGGAGGAACTCGCTGCCGAGGCCAAGACAAGGCAGGCTCTCGTAAGCAAAGTCGAAGTCAGCGACGCAAATCCCACGCTCGATTCGCTCGCGCGGCTGGCACGGGCTCTGGGCGTGGACTTAGCCGAGCTTTTCGACGCGTCCCGCAAGTGAGCGGAGCAGATACGCCGGCGTTGTAGGCGAACGCGCCGACTACTTCCGATTGGCATCAGCCGCGAGACTACGCACCTAGGCGACGTGGTGATGCGCCTGTTCACGAGCCACAAGCAGCGCGCCCCACATTCCGATAGGCCGCCGATCTGCACGTAGCTGCGTTGATCACCTCCACGCGAATCCTTGCCCCTAATCGGGGTAGCGGGAGCTTTTGAAGCATGCCAAGGTTGGTGTGGCATGCTCCTACGTCGACTTGTCCGAAGACGCGTCAAGGATTCGACAGGAGCCGTGCCCAAACCTAAGTCCTTTCCGATGCGAAAAGCAGTCGATGATATCGTCAAAGATACTTTCGGCCGAAAGGTAAGAGAACTTCGGCTTTCCTTGAGCATGTCCCAGGCAGATTTGGCAGATAGGACGGAGACCCGTCAGGCGTTCATCAGTGAGATTGAGCGAGGAGAAGCCAACCCGACGCTCGACTCGATCCTGCGGATCGCAACAGCCTTGGGTGTCGAGGTGGTCGAGCTTTTTGACTCACGTCAATGATGAAGCTGGATTGATCGTAGGCGGAGCCTGCCTCCGCCGAGACGACCTAAATCCGTCCCAAGACTTTTAGCGCCATATCTTTGACGTACTTTTGTTATACGCTATATCATATAACATGACTGCGAATTAAATTATAAGACGTTTTGATGCGGCTGAGGATTTGACCAGCAGCCGGATTTGTCTTCGTCTTGATCACTGCAGAGGCGCCACCTTTCGAATCCGATGTTCGGATTGTCGAAGCGGCTGGATTCGTTAGTCCGAAACGCCACGGACCTTTCCGGCCACCCTGACGGACAGCATCAGAACCGCCATTCTCACCTTTCAATCCCAGATGAGCGTTCGAGCTCCATGAAAGAAAGGATTACGCCGATGTCCAGCAAACACCCCCGCCCTGACGACATCTTCCGTGATCAGCAACTTCTTCAGGACATCGATCAATGCGCATCTCTCAACTTCGCCGTCAGACTGTCGTCCCGTCCTTCTTCGCGAGCTCCAAATGCAAGGTTGCGATTCCCCTACGCAACGTCCTTCTCCGCGACGCGCTCCAGCAAGCGAGCCTTGAGCTTCGGTTCGGGCGATCAGCTATCGGAGGGCTACGGACTTACAAGGCCCGCCGGTCGCGCTTATAGGCGTGGTGATAGAAAGAGTGGACGGGAATTTTCTTCTCGCAGTTTGCGAGACGCGACCGAAGCGTAGCGACGAGGAACTCGCTCGCCTGGCAGAAGCGCTCGAAAGCAGCGGACTACGCTTGCTCGAACGGGACGCTCACGACATCAGACGCGAACCCTTGTTCTCCAACGCGCGCACAGTCTGGTCGTATGAGCGCTATCATGTCCCACTCAAGGATAGGCTAAGGATAGCGGCCGCGCTCGCTGATGGTGGACCGCAATCGTTCCTCGAGCTCGAAGATCGTGCTCGTCCATCGGGCGATATTATAGCGGCTGTGTGCGCTCTCGCCTGCGAGGACCTAGTGCGGCTCAACATCGACGACGCCCCCTTAAGCCCGCGCACCATTGTGCTCGGAGGATAGGAAATCTGACCGCGTGTACTGGTGCGAGCTATTCGCGCCAGCTGGTTTCGCGAACGATATCCGTTCGCTGATTTGGCATGAGGCGTAAAATGGCAGTGCACGATTGGCGGACCGAGCTGGTCGAGGCTTACCCCGACCTTTTTCACCCGCCGGTGGGTGATTCAGGTGCCGCCCGGGGATCGCCGGAATGCGGCGAAGGGTGGCGCGACCTGCTAGAGCGCGCCTTTGCTCGCATTTGGGCTGCGGTCCAGGCCGACGGCGGCTCGTTGAAGGTCGCGCAGATCAAGGAAAAGTACGGAACGCTGAGGCTGTACTGGCAAGGCAGCTTGTCACCCGAGGCCAGCGCCCAGGTCGCAGAGGCTATCGATTTGGCGGAAGCCCGCTCTGCTTGCACGTGCGAGCTTTGTGGCGAAAACGGGCGGTTGTACGGCCCGGACTGGCTGACGACGCGCTGCATGACCCACGCCCGGGGACGCCCCGTCGAGAGACCACCAGGCTTCGAAAACATTCACCTCATGCAGCGTATCGTAGACGGTCGGCTTCGAACCGTCGCGTGTCGCCGCTACGACAGGGCGTTGGACCGCTTCGTCAACGTCGACCCGACCTCTTTGGGGATCGAGGAGGAGTGAGATGGCGCAAATCGTCAACGACTGGCGCTTCGACTTCATGCGAGTGCACCCTCGCCTGTTCGACGTCATGCCCGGCGAACCGGAGCATTCCTTCGGCTACCCGCTCTGCAACGAGGGCTGGCGCGAAGTACTGGAGAATCTCTGCATCAGAATCGAAGCTGCGTTGCAGAAGGGCGAGACATTTGCGTTTGTCCGCATCAAACAGAAGATGGGCATCCTCCGCGTCGACTGGGATGGCGGAATCTCCGACGAGACCGAGATCCGGGTCGTTGAGGCCGTCGATCTTGCGACGGCGCGTTCAGCCTGTACCTGCGAAATCTGCGGTATCGAAGGGACGCTTTACAGCAACCGCGAATGGCTTGCGACGAGGTGTAGTCGACATGCTACGGGCGGTCCGGTCCCGCGACGGCCTGGCTTCGAGAACGTCCACCTCTTGCGTCGGAGACCAAGTGGGTCGGACATGTACCACGCGCGGTATAACCGGGACACCGACACGTTGACCGAGATTGAGCCGCCGTCGGACTCGGAGGAATAGGCGATGTCCAGATTTCGCTGCCGCGGCTGCGGCCGGGAAGGCACGTTCGTCTACAACGGTCGGCACGCCTGCCCGAACTGCGGCTCGCCGGATGTGCAGTTTGCCTTGGGTATCGAAGAACTGTCGGACGATGACCCGCTCATAGATACCTTGAAGCGGCTGACCGAACAAGACGACAAGAAGGACGGGGAGTGAAGGCAGTGTTGCTGTGGATCCTCTCAGACCTCCACATCGAGTTGACCCGCGGCTGGGATCTGCCGCCGCCACGCGAGCGTCCCCGCTTCGATATCATGATCGTCGCAGGCGATCTGATTCCGAGAATGGAGCGAGGCGTGCGCTGGCTGCTCGAACGAGTAGCCGATCAACAGGTAATCTATGTCGCAGGAAATCACGAGTTTTACGGGGCGGACATCGATCGAACCATCGAAAAGGCTCGCCAAACCGCGGCGGGCACCAACGTCCGAATCCTTCAGAATGAAAGCGAAATGATCGACAACGTTTTATTTCTGGGCGCAACGCTTTGGACGGATTTCGAGTTGTTCGGAAATCGTGACTACGCGATGAACTCCGCGGCCAGCGTCATGAACGACTATCGCAAGATCAGGAAGAATTCCTACAGAGAGCGCCTCCGTCCGGCCGATACCCTCAGCCGGCATTTTGACTCCCGCGAATTCATCGCGCGCTCTGTCCGCGAAATAGATGCGCGACGCAAGGTCGTGGTCTCGCACCATGGTTGCGTCCGTGAAGCCATCCGGACGGGCATGGAACACGATATAATATCTGCCGCTTACGTGAGCGACTGCTCCGAACTCCTGCACGGGGTAGATCTCTGGATCTATGGCCACACCCACGAGCGCCGCGAATTCACGATCGGCGGCACGCGCATCGTTAGCAATGCGAAGGGATATGGTCCTTGGTTGCCGAGTCAGCGCAGTTGGGACAACCCACTTTTTGATCCAAATTTTGTTGTCGAAATCTGATGGTGGAGTGCGAGACATGGACTCGCAGAAGTTTCCGACCGATCTCCTCGCGAGGGCTTACCTCGACATGTTAGCCACGGAAGCTGGAACAAACAGCAGTCCGCTCTTACGCAGCGGCAATCCCGACGATCCGATCGAGAGATTAATTGATGATTTGTCGAGGCCCCCAGAGTCCGCCGGTCGGACATCGATACGAGCCGACCTTGCAGCTGCTGCAGTCTTGGTCGCCCGCGCGATTGAGTCAGTAAACGGACTCACCCGCGATCTCCGCCGAGGCTGTCCTGTCGTGTCGCTCGCCACCCATAGAGCCGAGGTGGTCTCCCTGGCTAAGCAGGTTCTAGAAGCCTGCGCTTTTGGCTCTGAAGCAAAAGTGCTCGATGAACGAACCTTCGATCGCGGCTACACGCATCCCGTATTGCTGCTGGCCAGAGACGGCGCATCCAAGGACGCCAAGGCGGAACGAGGAAATGACACCGTTGCAAGCGCGCTGCACGCCCGCGCGCCGATCTTCGGCGTTGCACCTGACCCGCGTCGTCATCTGGCGCGCGATCTCCTTCGGGCGGCGGAACACCATCTTTCCCTGAGTCAGCTCGATGCCTCCGCCATCGCGCTGGTGATCGAAGCCGTCACAGGAAGGCCTCCCAGCGTAACAGTGGACGAGCAGCTCGTCCGGGCCGTCGATATTTCAGACCTCGCGCTGTCGGTTCGATCGGATCGTACGGCAGATGATTGTATCAAGCGGCTCGAAAGGATCGTCTCGACAAAATCTTTCTTTGACCATCGTGGTCCAAGCTTAGAGGAGCTTGCCGGCTACGGCGAAGCGCGCGAATGGGGGCTCAATCTTGTTGCCGATCTGCGTGAGTACCGAGCGGGCCGCCTTGATTGGGAATGTATGGAAAAGGGCTTACTCTTGGCTGGAGCACCTGGCGTAGGTAAGACACAATTTGCGCGCGCGGTCGCAAAGTCTTCAAATGTGCCCCTCGTAGCAACGTCTGTCGCCGATTGGAACGCGTCCGCCTATCTTTCGGGTACATTGACCGCGATCAAAGAGTCGTTCTCGCGGGCACAACAACTCGCGCCCTGTATATTGTTTATCGACGAATTGGACGGAATATCGGATCGGGCAACACTAACCTCCGACTACAGGGAGTATTGGACACAGATCGTCAATCTTCTCCTGGAGCAATTAGCTGGCGTCGAAGATCGCCCCGGCGTGGTCGTGATCGGGGCAACAAATCACCCCGACCATATCGATCCCGCAATACGGCGCGCAGGACGTCTCGATCGAACGATCGAAATCGAGCTACCCGACGCCGAGAACCTGGCGGCGATCTTCCGCTTTCATCTCGGGGAAGACGTCCTGCCCAAAGTCGATTTGATGCCGGCCGCCCTCGCGGCGTTAGGTAAAACCGGTGCCGATATTGAGGCGTGGGTGCGACGGGCGAAGTCACGTGCCCGCCGCGCCAAACAAGACCTCGTCTTCGACGATCTCCTTCACGAGATCCGATCTGGGCGGGAAGGGTTGCCGGAAAGCTTGAGGCGGACCTGTTCCGTTCACGAAGCCGGGCACCTCATCGTAGGCGTCGCTTTGGCTGTGTTCGAGCCTCAGGCGTTGACGTTACTCGATGATGGCGGCGCCACGCGCGTCGAACTTTCGCGAGCCAACTCGCAAACTCAGAACGGCATTGAAAACTTCATCACTGCGCTTCTTAGCGGTCGCGCCTCCGAAGAAATCATCCTCGGCTCTTCGCAGGCAACGGCAGGGGCTGGCATTGGAGAGCAGAGCGATTTTTCGAGAGCCACTGCCGCGGCGATCGACCTGGAACTTCGTTTCGGCTTCGGAGTGATTGGTCTGGCGCGGTTTTCGGATCGTGCCACCGAGATGTTACTGCAGGACCCCTCCATCGTGAGCCTGATCACGAAACGCTTAGATCGCTGCCATACGCGGGCACGCGAACTCATCGCTGCGAATCGGCAGACAGTCGAAGCCGTGGCACGCCTTTTGGAACAGACGGGGTATCTGGATCGAGCCGCCATTGACGAACTCTTGAAAAGGTATCCGGTGCGAAATGTGGCGACAGATAACGGGGCGCTCAAATGATCAAGGTGACGATCGAAATCATCCCTGGCGGCTACGCTGAGGGCCGGCGCACGATCGGGCTCATGCATATCGCCAATATCTCTGATCTTGCGCGGCGGAGCGATTACCGGGTCGATTTCACGGAAGGAAACAATCCCCTAACCGGTATGAAGTCGTTCACCAGAACCGTTTACGTGCGCGATCATGATCGTAACCAGAGCGTCTGGTCGCTAATTGAGAAAGCAATCGCCGCGGGGAAGGATGCGGGGTTCGGCCGCGACTCGAGATAGTGATCCGCCAATGCCGGCGAGGCCAGCAACTAAGTCTGAGCCGACGGCTCGCATCATCCTCCCGGCTTCTGAACGCAAAGCGGGCGGCGCCGTTCGACCCCGTCGGCCCCGACGACGGGACCCGCAACACGGTCAGCCAGCCACTATCTACGGCGGCCTGTCGAAGGCTATTCTTCGAGATCATCTGTCGCTATCGTCGGATCATTCAGGTCGTAGCCGAAGCCTTCGTAGACAAAAGCGCTACGGATAAGCTCGCAGTCTCTTTCACTGACGCCAGCCTTGCGGGTTGTCGGGTACCAAGAGGCGCTGATGGCGTCGATCATGCTGTTGATGATGATCGTCGCTTCCTCTTTTGAGATAAGAAACCGCTCGCACTGGGAAAGCAAATTGGTGCGATTGGCATATCGGCCCCAATCTCCGAACGCCATCGCTAGATCGCGGCGCTCCATGGCGATCATGGGATTGGGTGTCAGATCGTAAGCTGGCGACAATGACCAAGCCGCATCCTTTGCGATGATCGCGTGATTCCGTGGATGATCGTCGGTGTTCGAGATAAGCGCGTTGAAACACACACGACGGAAGAGTTCCGGAAGATCCTTGCCCTGACTTGCTGTTGCGGCACGCCGTATTTCATCGGCGAGCAATAGATAGGACCATTTCCCACGCTTGTCCGCATCGTTGGGCGAGTCGTCTGCATCGACTAGGGTCAAGGCGCTCGCCATACGGCTGCGTAAATAACCTTGTTCGGTTTTGTGGCGGTCGAACCGCTTCACCAAAAGCACGTCCCGATCACCGACCGTTGTTAATTGGCTTTCTGCGCAAGAAATTCCGCAATCGCGCGCCAGCGTCAACATAGCGTGTTCGACACGCGGATTATTCCAACGGTCGTCGCGATGCGTAAATTTGGCAAGCCAGAGCGAATTGTCGTCCTCAACGGTTGCTTTTGGGCGGGCGCCGCCCATAGAGGTTCCAGCGTTAAGAAGAGCTTCTGCCTGCTCTGCATCCGCGCCTGCAGGCTTCGGAGCGTCTGGATCTTTCTCTGCGGCCACAATTTGATCGGCAAGTTCGATCAGTTTTGCCAAGTCGAGCGTTCGATTAAATTTCCGCACAGGTGCCGGCGGTTCGGCGTTAAGCCCAAATCCCAAAGCGCCGGCGCGGTCATCCGGCGAGTTGAGTAAGTACTGGATTTCCGTCGGCTCGACGTTACCTAGCCGTTTCTCGATTAATTTCCGTCCCCACGCGTCGGGAGAACTGTCGCGTAGCGCGCCGAAATTGCCGCGTAGTTTCGTCGTGCGGAAGGCCGGCACCTGAAGCTTGAGTTCGACTGGGTCGAATTCGACTCGGTCATTTCGCGAAAGATAGCTTCGTCCATAAACGAATTGGCCAACCGCAGTTCCTTGGCGATTTGTGTCCAGTTGGTATTTGCCTGCGGTTACAGGTTCAGTCTGTCCGGGCAATGTAATGTAGACGAAGCATTCTTCAGAAGGCATTGCTGGGCCCTCCTCCGCTTCGCGCGCGCTCGCGCTCGTCGAGACCGCTGAGGGCGAGGCCCTCTTCGTCAGCCTTTGGATCGGCAACGCTTTCGAGAGACGAAAGCAGGTTCATAGCCCAAAGCATGCCGACGTAGACGCCAACGCTTGTGCCTAGTTTCCCATTCTCCGCATCGGTCAAGACATGCCTGTCCACGCCGAGTTTGGCCGCGAGGTCGACAAGGCTCAGGTTGCGCCGAAGTCGTGCGGTACGAAGGTTGTTGCCCAAGGACTTCAGGGCATCTTGGACAGCAAACGGCGGAGCATTTGTAAGTGCGCTACGAGGTGGCATGGCGTCTTAAGGCTCCCTTATCTACCTTAAAGGCGTCTTATGGTTCCTGACTTACGTATCATAAATTTGGAGAAAGTCAAGACTTGGTAGCTTAAACTACCACAATCCTAGATATGGGCGTCTTATGGTTCCAAAAATCTCAGCCCGCCAGCAACACGCCAGTCCCCACCTGGTGCAACCGCATCGCTTGCCGGGACGAGGACTTGACGTAGGCGGCTGCAGGCGCCGACATCCTGATCGCGATAGATCCCCCGAACATTCGGGCCCGACACCGCCTCGGAGCAGCCAGCGGTGGCGCCCCTCGCAGGCGATTGATGGTGGCAGGAACGGCGGAAGCTAACTTTTCTACAGCCCAATCGCGCGCTATCCTGTTCGAACACAGAGCACGAATGACCTACGAAAAGCAGGGTAAACTCAAACTGATTGATGGAGGCGCCGGCGAAGTCAGACCTCCGGCGGCGCATCAACCCATGCCGAAATGGCAATGGACAATCCTCTGGATCGGGAGCATCGCGATCTGGCTTTTGCTTTTCTATTATTTCTGGCTGGCTCTGCGATAGTTGGCCGGTAGCTCGCGATCAAACCTGACACCTCTGTCAGAGGTCTATTTCAACAGCGGCACAGCCAGATCACAACGCGGTCATTTTCTATTTAACTATGTCTGTCTCTAATAGGAGGCTGGCTCCATATCGAACGATCAAAGACCACGCCCGTCTGAAGCAGCAAAGGTGCTTCCGCGCCTCGACAAGTCACGTTTTGCGTCGGCCAACCGACGGCGGCTCAGCGCTCCTGCTTTGCGTACTTTCCTCGCCATTGCGGATCTATGGGGATTGACTGGAGAGCAACGTCTCTTGATCCTCGGCTATCCGTCTCGATCCACCTATCACAAGTGGTGCAAGCAGGCCCGAGAGCACGGCGACCTTACTCTCAATGTCGACGTCCTCACACGAATTTCCACAGTACTCGGGATTCATCGGGGTCTCGGAATTCTGTTCCCAACGGAGCAACTTGGCGTCGAGTGGCTGCGAACCCCGCACAACGCCATCATCTTCGGCAGGCGACCGCCCATACATCTGGCGACCAGCGGTTCACAGGACGGATTGCTCACGGTGCGGCGCTTTCTCGCCAGCGCCCTTGGCGGTCTCTACATGCAGCCGAACACTATTGACGAGGCGTTTATGTCTTACGACGACGCGGAAATCGTCTTTCGGTAACGAGCGCTTTTACACACTTGCCACGTCGTCTGCCCCCGTCGCAGCGGAGACGGCTGCGACTGCAACAGGCAAGAACTGGAGTTGGCAGATCAGCGCCGAGCATAACGTCTGAGCGATCCTGATTCGAACCGCCGATGGGACCGTATAGCCTGCTCGCTACGAATCAACACTGGATGAAATATGCTCGCGTTCCAGTTTTCGGCATCGCCCTCACGCAGGGAATGCGAAAGCGGCGGGCCGGCGTGAACGGCAGGCGCGGCATTTGTTCGCGTTGCGATTTGCTCGATGCCATCCCAGCCCGCCCCTATAACTATAGACCAATCCAGAAGGATTGAAGACGCCAGCGCCAGCGAGTATGATTCTTGCGGGCAATGGGGAAGTGGGCTGATGAAACGCTGGCGCATCGCAGCGATTTTTGGGCTGTGTTTTTTTGGCGGTTCGAACGACTTAGCGAACGCCCAATCCAAACTGAATTTCGATGAGAAAATTGCCGCACTTGACGCGTGGACCGTCGGCTATAACCGCGCGAGTGGCAGTTGTTTGACAACTGCCACTTACGGCGATGAAACCACGGTTTGGATAGGTCTGGACGATGATGAAGTTTATCTAGCCCTAACGAACCCCAACTGGCAGTCCATTCAGGAAGGCAAGCAGTACCGCATTCGTATCGCTTCGCTTGCTGGCACCCGTTGGCAGGGCAATTTTTACGGCATCAGCCGAAGTCAAGAAAAGGGAGTGATTTCGGGTGGTCTCAAAGAAGAGTTCGTCAAAGAAGTAATCCGAACCCCCGGAATTGCGGTCTATCTCGGATCGACCCTTATAGCGAAACTCAATCTCGATGGATCGCCGGCCGCATTTGGCGCGATGTTGGACTGTCATTCGAGTCGAAACCCCGGCTCGTCGCAAAAAGCAGGTAGGAGCGTTGGCAAGGTCGTCAGCAGCGGCACCGGCTTTATTGTTTCCCAGCAAGGCCACATCCTTACCAACAACCATGTCGTGGAATCCTGTGGCAACTTAGCGATCGAACGAGCTGGACATTCAAGAGTCCACGGCACAGCACTCGCTAGAGACAAGGCAAACGATCTGGCGGTTCTCAAAACCGGCATCAAACCCGAAAATGTCACCTCCCTAAGAACTAATCTGCGGGTTGGCGAAAATATCGCAGTATATGGCTTTCCTTTATCTAGCCGGTTGGCAACCACCGGCAACTTCACAGTCGGATACGTCAGCGCCCTCGCCGGGTTAGGTGACGATAGTTCAAAGTTTCAAATCTCAGCACCAATCCAGCCGGGCAACAGCGGCGGTCCTGTGCTTGACCACTACGGAAACGCGGTTGGCGTGATCGTTTCTACTGCCACATCTGCGATAATTGCCGACCGCTCAGGCGTCGCTCCTCAGAATATCAACTTCGCAATAAAAGCGAACATCGCAAGGAGCTTTCTTGATGCAAACGGCATTCAGGCCGACAGCGCACCCCAAACCACTAAAATCTATGAGTTCGCGGATTTGGCCGAGAGAGCAAAGCTAACCACCGTTAAAATTCTTTGTGAAAAATAGGAGGTCTTTTTGACAGTAAGGAACGTCGCTTCGATTTTCGCGATCATTGCGCTATGTGCGATTCTTCCGCAAAATCGGGCTTGGGCCGGGTCGCGCGATGGAGCCTTCGCCGCAGGTATGATCGGCGCGGCCATCGGTACCGCCATTTTGATGCAGGGCAGCAGGGGCGGTCCAGCTTACTATCACAACCAGCGTGGGCCCCGTAAACCGGCTCGATCCAGTCGATCTAGATCGGTAGCGCCAAAAGAAGTGAAGGCGTCTAAAGACCCGTTCGCCGGGGCGGCAGCACCCGCTGATTACGCAAAACCTGTCAAAGCAAGCGGTCAATAACCTCCGGCGCATCCCGAGAGTCCTGCGTGATCCGCACAGCCAGTATAAGATATCCGTCAGTCGATGGCTCTTGGTCGACCGTTGGATGCTCCGCCTGTTCGGCTGCTGATCATGGCAACTCGCCCTTTGATCAAAATCTCGTTCGCGCAAGCTGCGACTTCTTTGTCCGGGCGCAAAGACGACTACCATGACGAGGCGTATGCATAGCAAGGTCAAGCACGGAAAACTCACAATGCGATTGTTCGAGCGGTTACGTCTGAGTTTCGGATTCTTGCCGATCCAAACTCAGAAGGGTTCAACAGAGACGGGTGATCTGACCGATGTAACCGCTGCGACGCTCTATGTTCCCGCCGCGGCTGAGGCAACGTGTTGTGGCCATTGTTCCGGAAACGCGGCAGGACACATTCCGGAACTTCCCACCGAAGAGAGCGACACAACAGGCCGCTCTTCGTTCTCTGGCAACGCTTGCTAATTTCCAATAGCGATCCTGTCGAACAGAGCGGCGAACAGCTGCTTCGCTTGCCGGATCTGGGAACGGCCCAAGGCATGCTCCACTCAAACCACGATCATTTGCCACCATCCCATGCTGTATTGCCCGCGAATTTGACGCCACAGGTTCAGTTCGTTCTAAAAGATGCAAACGGCAGGGAAGTTCAGAGGCAAGTTCGAGTCGAGGGATTGATTTTCAAAGCACTGTCGAGCTTGATGCCGCGGTTCGCCAAGAACCGCCGCACACCAGCGATGAATTGCCGCAACTGTTGAAAATCCTCGCTATCGACGAGGCCGCCGGCGCAGCCGTGGCCCCAACGCCGGCACACTCGCCCAACACTAGGAGTTGCCAAATGCGCGGCGATGACGAACTGGGCGAGAAGCCGTGGAACATGCGTATTTTGGTCGGTGATCAACCGGTCAAAACAGACTAAGAAACCGAGGAATGCCGTCCCAGCCGAAGGCGGCAGGTGCAGCGACGGCTCATAATGTAGGATCTAAGGTCAAATCCTCGCCAATGCCGCCGCAATGCTCGCGGCTTACCGCAGTAGAAGATGGCCCATCGATGCCTCGGATGCCCAAGCATCGCTCGAGCCGTGCGCGTGATGATCCCGGCGCTTTCAACCATCCAAACGCGGATTCAACAGAAGCACAACCGCACAGAGCGCGGCGATCAACGATCAACCCCCCGATCGCCGACGTCACGAGACGCGCACTCCCGTGAGAACGAGCGCCGCCCCCGGCAAGCAAAGCCACCGGGGCCGACAATCCGCTCTGTCCACCGTCTACTTCGCCGCAGCGGCCTGAGTTGGAAGCTTGTCGAACAAACCCGAAAAAACCTGTTTTGCCTTGCCCGTTTGAGGGACTGCTTTGGCTTCCGCGAGATTGCCCGGCGTCCCTACCACGATCAGCGCGACCATACCCATTCCGTAGTGTGGCAGGCATTTCACACCGTACACCCCGGGCTTGTCAAAGGTGACATTGACGTCCTCGCCGAGCTTACCAGCAAACGGCGTGGAATCGGCCGGAAACATTCCCTTGATCGTTTCGGCATTGTGACCCTTGTCAGTCGCCACGAATTTGACTGTATCCCCGGGCTCGATCTTCACCAGCGCCGGTTCGAACACCATCACTCCCTCGGTTCCTCTGTTGAGCATCTTGACCTTGATTTCGGCGGCCAGCGCTGGGCTGGTGAGACCCACAAAAACCGCGATCGTTGCCAGCGTCATTGTCTTGCGCATTATCGTTCTCCATTGATCATCCGCGACCCGAGCGGACCGTTTCGGCTGTCATTTAGGATGGCTGCCACGTGATGATGTTGAGCCAGCGCAAGCTCAAACTGATTGCCTGATACAGCGGCGTCTCATTCATGAGACGCCGAAGATTCTCGTTCGGGCGCCGTCCCAACCGTTGCAGATCCGGAAATTTCACAGCGTCAGCGCGCGCAAGCCGAACGACAATCCAGACCCGCCGTCTCTATCGCTGGTTTGATCCCAAAGTCCTTCGGGATTAAATCCGCCAGCGTGTAGTCGAGCGTCCCGACGAATGCTGAGAGCGTTGAGTGCACCCTTGAGCCGGCAGCGCGGCGTAATCAGGCAATTGTTCTCTGGAGTAAAGCAATCAACCAAGGCGAAGTCGCGCGAACGACGTCGCCTGGCTTGTCGGGCGCTTTACCGACGCGGCCGCGGGGCGCCTTGAGAAAGCCCGCGCATGTGAGTTGGTTGGCAACCTTCATAAGGTGCGCGCGCGAGATGCCATATCCAGCAAACCGATGCACACGGCTCATCCAGAGCACCTTCAAGGATATGCTTCTTGTCGACCCTGAGACGAGAGGATTCGAACTCAGCATTTCGGTCCGCGGCACCATTATGGGCATATACTGCCCGAGCCGCTACAGCCGGCAATGTCGCACGCACCAAATTTTAATCTAGCTCGGCGTCCGTGCCATGCTCGCCATTTAACAACCTACGCAGATGAAAGCCCGCGAGCGTCATCCTTCTAGGTATACTCGCATTAGATCGGTCTTGTATCGCAACTCAGCTGCCGACCCGTGAAGTACGACGCGACCGCGCTGCAATACGTAAGCCCGGTCAGAGATATTCAATCCGAGCGCAGAATTTTGCTCAGCAATAAGTACAGTTACGCCGGATTCCCGCGTTAGCTGAACCAAACGTTCTGCGATCTCGTCGACGATGCGTGGCGCTAGGCCAAGCGATGGTTCATCCAGAACAAGCAGGCGCGGCGAACTCATCAACGCGCGCCCGATCGCCAGCATCTGCTGTTCGCCGCCGCTCAGGGTTCCGGCGACTTGATTAAATCGGTCACCAAGTCGCGGAAACATCGCGACCACGTCATCAATAGCAGACTGCAAAGACGAGCCGCGCAGCTCTGGCTTAGCAAAAGCACCGAGTTCGATGTTCTCGCGAACGGTCATTTCGGAGAATATGCCGCGCCCCTCAATTACCAACGCGAGACCACGCCGAACCCGCTCTGCGGCGTCCAGCCGGGAGACATTTTTCCCGGCAAAACTGATTTCGCCCCTCGCCTGCTGAACAAGTCCGGTGATGGCATTGACCGCACTGGACTTACCGGCCCCGTTTGCGCCAATTAGAACAACGATCTCACCCGCATCGACGTGAAGGTCGAGATGATCCACTGCGACGATTGCCCCGTAGCGGACCTGAAGTCCCTGCACGTCAAGCATGGACATCGCTCCTTTCGCCGAGGTAAGCGCGCCGGACCTGGGGATCAGCGATCACCGTCTCCGGCGTTCCATCGACAATCGGGATGCCACTGTTTAGCACCAAAATGCTGTCGGAGAGCGGAATGACCAAGCTCATAATATGATCGACCAAAACGATGGCGCAGCCTCTCTGCTTTTGCTCTCGCAGCAACGCGGCCAATTGTTCGATCTCCGCGGACGATAGCCCTGCACCGGGTTCATCCAGCAGCAGAAGCCGAGGGTTGGCCGCCAGCGCTATACCGATTTCGATCAGCCTGCGTTCATACTGGTTTGTCTCTCCCGGGAGGGCGTTGGCCACACGCACAAGATTGAGCTGACGCAAGATTTCGCTCGCTTCAATCTCACTGTGACTGCCGAGCACCGAAGCACCTATCACCATGTTTTCATAAACTGTCAGCGTCGGGATCAGGCGGGCGTGCTGGAACGTGCGGCTCAGTCCGCGGCGAGCACGATGATAGGCCGGCACGTCCTCAACAGAATGTCCGCCGAGTTTGATCGCGCCGCTGTCTGCGGCGATCGCACCCGAGATCAGCGCGAGTGCGGTGGATTTCCCTGCCCCATTGGGTCCAATGATTGACTTGATCTCTCCCGCGCGGACGTCAAAGCTTAGCCCCTTGACCGCCTGCACACCACCAAAGGTCTTTTCAACATTCTTGACGGCGAGAACCCGCTCCTCACCAGAAAAAAGTTGCGGCGCGGCAGGCACGCCCTCAATTGGAGAGAAGAACGAACGTCTGCGAACGAACCCGGCAAGGCCGCTGGGCGCAAACAGCATAATGATGGCAAGGATAGATCCGAAGATCACCGGCTGCCAGGTTGCAGCTTCGCGCAATAACTCCGGCATCCAGCCCAACAGAACGACGCCGAGAATGCCGCCCCATACGCGACCCATTCCGCCCACAACAAGCATAATGACCAGTGTCAAAGAATAGTTGAGACCGAACGTATCGGGCGCAACGAACTGCACATTATGAACATAGAGGCTTCCGCTCAGCGCTGCGATCGTCGCGCTTGCGACGAACACCATAACCTTGAGCGAGGTCACGTTGATGCCGCGTGCCGAAGCCGCTGTCTCGTCCGCGTGGATCGCTCGCAGCTTTAACCCCAGGCGGGAATTGGCCAGATTCCACACAAGCAAAAGAACCACAGCAACAACGCCAAGCACCAGATAATAATACACCAAGGGATCGCGCAGGATGTAACCGCCGATCTTGAGCCTCGGAATAGAGATGATACCGGAGGAACCGCCACTCCACTGCGATGTGACGCGGATTGCCGCGTCGAACATCACCGGGAAACCGAGCGTGGCCATCGCCAGATAGTAACCGCGCAGGCGAAGCGTAGGCACTGCGACGACAGCAGCAAGCAACGCTGCGGCAAGCATGCCGACGGGCATCGCGGCCCAACCGGAAAAACCCGCTTTTGTGGTCAGAAGGCCGGAGGCGTAGGCGCCAATCGCGACAAAGATGCCATGACCTAGCGAAAGCTGCCCCGCATAGCCAAGCAGAAGATCAAGCCCGACAACGACAAGGATGTTGAGAAGCAGAAACGTCCATACTCCGAGGACATAAGAATCCTGCGAAACGAGTGGGACAATAGCGAATGAAGCAAGGATGCCTAGCATGGGCCCCTGCTTCATCCACGCGTTTATCGGAGAAGGCTGCGCGATCATCGGGCAGATCCCGGCTCAGCGCGACCGAACAGACCTTGAGGCCGGATCAGAAGGATCAACAAGAGCGTGAAGAACGCGTACGCATTCTGCAGATCCGAGGAGATCAGCCCGACGCCAAGTCCTTCCAGCAAGCCCAGTACAAGCCCGCCAATCACGGCGCCGAACGGATTGGCCAGTCCGCCGACGATTGCCGCCGTAAAGCCCTTGATCGCGAGAATGACACCGTTATCATACGACATCATCTGCGAGGGTGTGATCAGCATTCCGGCGAGGCCACCAATAGCCGCGCTTGCCACATACGCAAACAGAACCATCCGTCGCGGACGGATGCCGACAGTCCGAGCTGCGCGGCTGTCATTGGCGCAGGCGCGCATCGCCTTGCCAATCATGGTGCGAAACAGGAAGACCCACAACGACAGGCACACCACGGCGGTCATCACCAGGATGGTTATCGTGGCATAGTTGACGCTGGCGCCAAGCACCTTGATCGCACCCTGCGGATACAACGCGTATGTCTTGTAATCCGTACCCCATATCTGATGGGCAAGACCCTGCAGAGCGATAGCAACACCGATCGTGGTCATGATGTAGGTCAGTTCGTTGCTGCCTTTTCGTGCGGTCGAAAGCAGCCCCTGTAAGGCTCCTCCCATGACTATGCTGGCGGCAAGCGACAGCGGCAGGGCAATGGACGCAGGAATATCAAACAAGGTCAGCGACACAGTCGCGAGTCCGCCGTAAACGACGAACTCGCCCTGCGCAAAATTGATGACCTTGCTCGTGCTGTAGATCAGGCTGAATCCGACGCCAATCAGTCCATAAACCGCACCAATGGCAAGCCCCCCGGCGAGGAACTGCGGAATCGCGCCCCAATCCATGATAACTTACTTCTCGTAATCGGCGAGACGCCAGCCGTCCTTGTCAGCGATCATCATCACGAGAGCATCGCTCTTTAACCCCGCGTGATCCTGGGCGCTGAAGTTAAAGACGCCGGTCACGCCGACATAGTTCTTGATCTTGTTTTCAAGCCAATCTCGAATCTGAGCACGCTCGCCATTGGTCTCTCGGATCGCCTGCAGAACCATGTTGGCTGAGTCATAGGCGACGCCCGCGAACATATCCGGGGCAATTCCGAACTTTGCCTGGTACTTGGTGACGAACGATTCCGAAACCTTCTTCTGGGGATGAGAATTCGGCAACTCACCCCACACAAGAACGGGCGCTCCCACGATCGGCTGCCCGATCACAGCGTCGCCCACCGCATTCCGGAATGCGCTATTTGCCTGACCATGCCCGGAGATGATTGGCGTCGCCAGTTCAAGCTCACGAGCATTCTTGTACACGATGGCTGACGGCGCACCGAGGCCGTGCATGAAAATGGCATCGACACCGGCCGATTTCAACTTGGCGAGTTGCGGCTTCAAGTCCGTTGAGTTGGCCGGGAACGATTCCTCTCGATCGAGGGACACGCCAGCGCCTGCCGCAAGCTTGCGCATATTGTTACGTCCGTCCTCACCATAAGCGTCGGCGGAATAGAGAATGCCCAGCTTCTTCAATCCCGCTCGGCGAGCGTAGTCCAGCACCTTGGCCATAGACAGATCGCCGCCCTGTCCGGGGCGGAATACCCATTTGCGCTCGGCGACCGGCTCAACCACACTCACGCCGGACACCGGGCACAGCAGCGCAACTTCGGCCTCGGTCACAATCGGAATGGCAGCCATTGCGCCGCCCGTCCGGCTTGGCCCGACGATCGCCAGGACTTTGGCCTGATTGATCAGCTTGCGCGCGGCAAGCACCGTATCGGTTTCGGTGCTCTTGGTGTCTTCAAAGACCAGCTCGATCTTGTTGCCGCGAATCCCGCCAGCCTGATTGGCCTCTTCAACTGCAAGGATAACGGCATTGTGCTCGGGCTTGCCCAGGAAGGATGCGCCGCCGGTTACATCGAGCATTGCGCCAATCTTGTAAGGCTGCTGCGCGGCGGCAGGTTGGGCGATGGCCGCGATTGCGGCCGCAGCAAGCACAAATAAGGGGGTTCGAAGATAGTGAGCGGGCCTCATATGACTTTTCCTCTCTCGTATTTCTATTTTTCAGTTTTCTCGTTGTTTCCTGCACGACCCCGGCTTTTAGCCAGCAATCGTTTCGGTCCGACCTTGACGTCAGACCTGGACTTCCTGCTTCTCCCAGTAAGGCTGGCGCACATCGCGCCTCAGTATCTTTCCAAAGGAAGACATCGGGAGCTGATCTCGGAAGTCGATCTTCTTGGGCACCTTGAAGTTCGACAGAGCCATCTTGCAGTGCGCGATGAGTTCCGCCTCCGTCGCAGAGTGTCCCTGCTTCAGCACAACGGCTGCGACGACGATCTCTCCCCATTTGGGGTCCGGCGCGCCGACAACAGCGACCATGTTCACCGCACGATGCGTGTGCAGGACATCTTCAATGTCATTCGGAAAGATGTTTTCGCCGCCGCTGATGATCATGTCCTTCTTGCGGTCGACGATGTAGAGGTACCCCTCCTCGTCGAACCGCCCCATGTCACCCAGTGTGAAGAAGCTGCCGTTGCGGGCGCTCGCGGTCGCCTCTGGATTGTTGAAGTATTCCCGGATCAGCGTGGCGCCGCCGATATGAATCTCGCCGACTTCGCCCTGCGGAACGTTCTTCCCGTTCTCGTCTCGCAGTTCGACAAACATGCCGATGACAGGACGCCCGACGGATCTCACCTTGCGGCTCTGGTCTTGCGGGCCAAGATTTGTGACCAGGCCGACTTCCGTACCGCCATAAAACTCGTTGAGACCTGCGCGAGGGAATCGCTTGAGAAGAGCCTCCTTGACATGCGTCAATAGCGGCGATCCGCCGCTGATCACGATACGCAGCGACCCGAGATCGAAAGCATTGAGCTCCTCGCTCGTCATCATCGCGGCCCACATGGTCGGAACCATGAATGTCCACGTTGCCTTGTGGCGATCGATCATCCCGAACACATTCGCCGGCGTTGTGTCGCTGGTGACGATGACCGTCCCGCCGCAAAACAGTTGAAGCAGGGAAAACAGCGCCGGCGCCTCGTGGAAAAGAGGCGCAGCAATAAACTCGCGGTCATTTGCAGTGATGCCGTAAATCGTCGCCATGCGCCGCAAACAATCGGCAAATGCCCGATGCGGGTTCACACATCCCTTGGGAAACCCGGTCGTCCCGGACGTGTAGCCCTGGAAGTAGCAGGCTTCGAGGTCTGCCGGAACTTCAGGCACAACCTCAGCACCCGCTTCTACCAGCGCTTCATATGAATACGTCCCGTCGCCGCCTGGACCGTCAGAGACGATATAACGCTCACCGATCGACAGTAGTCTGTCCCGCAGCGAATCGACCGTTTCAGCAAAAGGCGCATCGTATACCAGCGCGCTCGCGCCGGAGTGGTTGACGACATATTCAATCTCGCTCGCAACGAAGCGAAAGTTGAGCGGCACAACAGCAACGCCCATCAAAGCCGCCGCCTGATAAAGCTCAAGATAGCGACTGCTGTTTTGCATCAACAACGCAACGCGATCGCCCGGCTTGATTCCGGTCTTTGCAAGAGAGTTCGCCAGGCGGCGCACACGCGACCACAACTGTTCGTATGTTTGCGATCCCAAATTAGATATGATGGCGATCTTCTCTGGCGTATACGTCGCAAACCAATGCAACGCATCTCCAATACGGCTCGGCATGGCGCTCTCCCTTGGCGCTCGTTTATTTTTCAAACGAATCGTACGTTTGATTATTCGAGTCAATGAAACAGCACGTCGCAGGTCGGGGCCGGAAGTTTCCGGCCCCTCTTCTTGTCAGTCAGGAAGGTTGTAACCGACCTCGGCAAAGCCAATCAGATCACCGGTGGAATCCTTGCCTTCAACCACGACTTGCACCCAGTTCTTGCCGGGTCCGTGAAAATGCTTCTGCTTCACTTTCGCGGTCGCAGTGATGGTCTCACCGACCTTCACCGGCTTGGTGAACTTGGAGTCGACATAGCGAATAGAGCCACCACTCTTTCCGATGACACCCCAGGCCCTCGTCACCACCGAAGCCAGGGTGGACATAGTCATCATGCCGTGCCCCACGGTGACCGGCATCCCGAATACCTGGGCACGCGCCGCCCATTCCTCGTTGGTATGGACCGGATTCATATCCAGCGACGCAAGCGCATAGTGATCGATCGCGGATTGAACGTAAGACTGAGCGACACTCGGGAAAGCGTAACCGGTCTCAATCTTGCTGAAAGTCGGAACAGACATTTGATGGACTCCTCGATCAGGCGTTTGCGAAGCGGGCGACATCCGCCTGCGTTTCAGGAAGGATCAGCGAGCACCACCAGCGCGCCTTCAGGACCCCCTTCTCGTTATGGAAGTCGAGAAGCATCTGCAGATAGGGCTTGCCCCGCTGAACGAATTTCTCGGAGGTGGTGACCGTCGTCGTGACGACTTCGCCGTACTTGAACGGCTCGACAATTTCGATGCGCTGCTGAGGATTGCGCGCGCCCGGCGTGCGGATCCATGTGCCGATGCCCTTCTCGCCGAGGCTGTAAAAGGCAATCGTGGTGACGAAGATCGGATGCTGCAACAGTTCGCCGGTCGGCGAGTTCTTGCGTGCATAATCTGGATCGACCATCAGCGGATCGATTTCGCCGCACGCCTTGTTGTAGTCGAGGATATCTTCTTCGGTGATGACGAAGGTGCGCTGGGCGGGACCGGATTGACCAACCGTGGCTTCCGCCCAGGTCTCGTAGTCTTCCCACCCCGTCATGAAATCTTTTGGAAAGTGCCGCTGCTTTTCGGTTTTGACGAATTTATCTAGACGTGCGGGGACGGCCATGGCTTCCTCATCTGGAGTTAAGTGTTATTATCGAACAGTCGTTAGAATTATTATTATCGAACGATCGTTAGAAAATCAAGCGCGACGGAAAGAAAGCCATCAATGGCATTGACGACAGTGGCCAAGGCCAAAAAAGCCAAATCGGACAACAAGATGCCGGGTGAGAAACAAAAGCTGACAAAGGGTGAGCAGGCGCGGGAGCGAATTATTTCTGTCGCGGAAGCCATTTTTAACAAGCAGGGCTTCGACGGCGCATCGATGCGGGACATCGCCGCGGCCGCCGAGATGCAGCCTGCGTCAATGTACTATCACTTTGACTCCAAGGAGGAGTTGCTTTGGGCCGTTTGGGAGAAAGGCGGCGTCGAACTGCTCAACCGGGTCACTGATGCAATCGCAATCAAGACCGATCCTTGGCAGCGGATGGAAACAGCATGCGTTGCGCATGTCACAGGCTTGCTCGATTGGCGGCGCGCGAACCAGGTCTTGTTCGTGATGCCTCCCTGGCATTATCCGGAAAGCATCAAGGCAAGGGTCATTTCCCTGCGCGATGAATACGAAAAGATTTTCGCGGACTTGATCGACGACCTTCCGTTGCGACCCAAGGTCGACAAGCGCTATCTGCGTCTCACTTTGATCGGGGCCCTTTCATGGTCGTTGTTCTGGTACAAAAAGGATCGCGATACGCCGGCATCCATCGCAAAGCAAATTCTTGTTATGCTCCGAACCGGCGTTGATAAGACGAGTTGAATTCGATGAGTCCTATCGTATCAGGCAGGCCGTGATGCGGTCATCCCTAGTCATTCAACATTGACACGGTTTGCGCGGGCCTTTCCAACGCCTAGGAAGGAAATTCTCCAATATCAAGACTGGATGGCTGGAAGAAGTGAGAAGCTCCAATGCAGCGGCTTAAGGCATTCCTGATCTGGTTCTAGCACGCCGACCGACATGGCCTGATGCCGACCATCTTCTTCTCCGAAATACTCAATCGAGCAAAATACGAAGCCTGAATCGTGGTTCGTGCTCGTCGTACAATCGCCGAGAGCATCTCGATGAACTGTTTGGCAATGGCAAATGCCGAGACAATCGTCACGGTAGCACAAGTCAGATTTGCTTGAGGCGGCGTAGCGCTATCTCGGACCCGGTTTGGCGGACGGGGCTTCGTGTCCTTCGGTCAGGCCGAAGAGCGCATTGGGATCGCGCAGCACGATCCGCTGACGTCCCCCTTCGACCAAACCGCGCTGCTCCCAGGAACTGAGGATGCGGCTGACCGTATGCAGGGTCGTACCGGTCATCTCGGCTATATCCTGGCGGCTGATCGGAAAGTCAATCTCAATGCCCTCGCCGACCTTCTTGCCGGCCTGCTTCGCCAGTCGCAGAAGCACGTGCGCGACGCGCTGCTCAACTTGCTCGTTCGAGATCTCCATGATCCTGGCCTGTGTGTCCTGCAACCGGCTGCCCACGATTTGCAGCGCGCTGCTGGCTAGGCTCGGAAATCGGGCGAGAAGACGAGACCAAGAGGACGATGGCCAGACGAGGGCAATGCTGTCGACCGCAGCGACCGCGGTCGCCGGGTAATGCTTGAGGTTCATCGCCTGCGCGACGCCGAACAATTCCCCGGCCGACACGTACCGGACGACGGTTTGCTGTCCTTGAGGCGACGTCTTCTCGACCCGCAGATGGCCGTGCAGCAGAACGAAGAACCGGTCGGCGTCGGCGCCCTGATCGAACACCGCGGTATCCTTCGGATATCGCACCGAGCGAGCTTCCCTCAGCAGTTCCTCCTGCTCGACGGGCGTCAGGCCGGCGAACATCGGAAGAGCGGCGACCAGCGAGCGGTCGACAGAGGCCATCGTCATTCTCTCTTTCGGTGGCGGACATTAAATCCTGTGCACGTAAACGGCAACTTTTCGTCGGGAAAACAAATATCCGCGCATTCGCCTGAAACCTTGAGCTGGCGCAAACCGGAACCCGGGACGGGGGATACTGACGGGGTAGGTTGATGATGCGACCGCGGTGGCACCGCGGGAGTGGCGCTCCCCTTCCCGGCCGGCGCTGCCGGATTGTCGCGACCGGCGGTCAACGAGACGGTAGGCAAAGAGTCGGCGCGGATCGGTCGGCTCGCTTAGGCGGCGCTAGAGGGAGTGTCAGTCTGCTTCGGGCTCGGCGGAGCAGCAAGAACAGCAGCCACACGTCCAAGGGCGACCATACAAGTATCGGCTCTAATGATGTGGGGGCGGTGGCAGTTTCACCCACCGTCTTTTTCCGCCACGTCGTGCACGAAGTCGTTCGAATGTCCGCATATCTCGTCTCCGGTTCCGCTGCTGCTGTCTGGCCGATGGCATGCTGGCAATCCTTGCTCGCGGAGCAACCGATAGGCCCACGCGGGATTTGTGCCGCGACAAAGAACCAACGGCCACGACGACTATCGTACGGACAACAACGAGGATACGTCGTGGCGATAATGCACAAACGGAAGGCCTATCCGGGCTCGCGATCTTCTCTCGCGGATTCAGGCTCTTCTACTTTTTCGGCGCGATCTATGCGGGCGCGACCGCACTCGTCTGGCTGCCGGTGTCCGCCGGCGATCTTTCCCTGCCGACCGCGTTCGCCCTGCGGGGCGCCTCCTACGTACGCCGCGCGCGGCGCGAGGAATGGCGATAATGGGTAATAATCTTTCCAGGTGGACCATCACCTACTTCGCGGTTGCGATCACGTGGTTGCTGGCCGCCGAAGTGCTGATGGTTATCGGATTCGGTGCGCCGAGCGCCGACGTCGCGTCTCCCGACACGCTCGTGCTGGTACACGTAGTCTGCATCGGCTGGTTAAGTATGGCACTGTGCGGCGCCCTGTTCCAGTTCGTGCCGGTGCTCGTCGCCAAACCGCTCTTCTCTGAAAGATGGACGCTACCGGCGTTACTGCTTTTGAACGCAGGGTTGATGGCGCTGCTGGCGGGATTTCTGGCGTTGGGCGGTCGCATCCCTTGGTCGATCTCCCTGCTTCCAGTTGGGGCCATTATGCTTGTCGCAGGGTTCGCCGCGGTTTCAATCAATCTCGGCCTGACACTCTGGCGGGCCCGGCCGCTTCCGGCTCCCGCACGGTTCGTCGCAGTGGGTGTTGCCTGCATCTGCGCGACGGCGGCGATCGGCACCGTATTCGCACTCGCCCGTTCGGGGCGCATCGCCGAGCCGCTCGCCACGGATGCGTTGGCGTCAGGCGTCTCGATTCACGCGATCGCGGGTCTGGGAGGATGGCTGACGCTCACCGCAATGGGTGTGAGCTACCGGCTGCTGGCGATGTTCATGCTGGCTCCGGACGCCGATGCAAGGAAGATACGTGCGACGCTCTTAACGGGTGCGGGAACCATGGCCATCGCGATCGCGGGAGGTGTTTTCGCGGTCGTCGCAGAAGACGGCATCGACGCTGTACTTGTCCTTGCCGCGATTGCAGGATTGATGACCCTCGGCCTCTATGGGCGCGACGTGATCGCGTTGTTCCGCGGACGCAAGCGTCGCGCCCTTGAACTGAATATCCGCATGACGGCCTTATCTCTGGTCAGTTTGGCTGCGGTCGTTCTGCTCGGCGGGCTGCTGGCTGCCACGGGTTCGTTCGTTCGACACATCGGAGCGTTCGCCTTCCTGGGCGCCTTCGGTTGGTTGTCGGGACTGATCCTCGCAAAACTCTACAAGATCGTCGCTTTCCTCACTTGGCTTGAGGTCTACGGGTCAGTGATGGGACGAACGGCGACACCGCGCGTTCAGGATCTCGTCGTCGAACGACGGGCCTCGAAATGGTTCTTCGTATACTTCCTGGCTGTCTGGGCCGCGACCGCCATGTTGCTCGTCGATGCGACGCTTGCTTTCCGCACTGCCGCGCTGGCCATGACGATCGCGACCGCCGGCATCGTCCGTGAGTTCGCAAGGGCCAGACGTCTCCTCGATGTCGCCGGCGCGCTGCGTCTGCCAGCGGGCGCAATTGCCCCGCGGCTAGTGTTTTCCCGTAACTAACCGCAAGGAGCAAGACATGAAAGAATTCATCGACGTGGATGTCCGGCCGATCCTCCGCGCTGGCGGCGAGCCGTTCTCGACCATTATGGCGGCCCTCGCCTCACTTCAACCCGGTCAGGGTCTGCGACTTTTCGCAACCTTCAAGCCGATCCCGTTGTTCGGCGTCATGGCAGATAAGGGCTTTGTGCATGAGGAAACCGAACTCCAGGACGGGGAGTGGGAAGTTCTGTTCCGTCCCATAGGCGCGCCGGCGCGGGCGCAGTCGGCGCCTTCCGTGGACGAGTGGCCCGATCCCATCGTGCGTCTCGACAATCGCGATCTCGATCCGCCGGAACCTATGGTGCGAATCCTGGCGGCGGTCGAAACGCTAAGTCCCGGCCAGATCATGTCGGCACAGCTGCGCCGCGAGCCGGTCTTTCTATTTCCCGAACTTGAGAAACGCGGGCATTCATGGCGGGGTGGTTTCACGCCTGACGGTACCGCGTACGAGCTGACCGTAAGGATTGCGGGATGACGATCATCGGATCCACGCTGGCCGCCCAGGTCAGGGACGCGCTGCGCGTCGTCATCGATCCGGAGCTAGGTCTCAACATCGTTGATCTCGGATTCGTGTACGGCATTTTGGTCGAGGATGGAGCGGCGTGGATAGTCATGACGGCAACGACACCCGGTTGCCCCGCCACCGGGTTTCTCAAGGAAGGTGTGTCCAACAGCGCCCTTCGGGTCCCAGGCGTCAAATCGGTCGACGTCACGATGACGTTCGACCCACCATGGACGCCTGCGCTGATGACGGCCGACGCGAGGGCTGAACTCGACTTCCGGAATTGAACTTCGTATGAACCAAGTGGCATGGTTGCTTCGACCGGCCCGGGCACCCCTCGCCCACAACTGCCGATGTCGTGAACCAGAATTTGCTTACGTCAATGCCCGCAGCCAGGCGAGGCGAGCGATCGCGCACTCTGCGAGCGCCTGCATGGCTTCAAGACGATCGGGATCGCCGGAACTCTCGGCGCCCTCGAGGTAGGCATCAGCCAGCGCCTCGGCGATAATTTGCGCGTCGCATTGCTCAAGGTTCGCGGGAAATCGGCCGATCCCGGCCGCTTGAGCCGACATGCGCGTCGTTTCCTGAAGAAGCTCGCGCGCCCGATTGATCGCTTCGCCTTCGACGCGACGCTCCAGATCGGCGAGCTCTCCTGCTAGACGACGTTCCAGCGCCGCCGCATCGACTTGGGCGACATTGTCCTGCTCCACTGCGCGCATCTTTTCGTGCTCGCTATGATATGCGCGCCGCCGCTCCTTTCGCAATATGGCGACATGGCCCAATTCCTCCCGCGCCATGGCTTCTGCGGTCTGTTTGATCTCGGAATCTTCCGCAAATCCAGCGATGTATGACCAGAACGCGAAAGCGCGCTCCTCATTGCGCACCGCCATGGACAGCGCGCGGTAGGGTGTCATCAGTCTGGAGGTCATAATTTCCGCGGCTGTCTCGCGATCGAACGTTTCGGGCGCCTCCCAGCGCACGAGCGCGGGATCGGGCGCTCTGCCGAGACGGGATTGCGACCAGCGCGCCACACTGTCGACATGTTCGAGCTCAGCTGCGGCAAGTTGCGCGAAGACGGCGGCGAGATCCGGCTTATTCTGATGTTGCATGTCTGCCGCAAGATCGTCGTACTTGCTGGCGGCTTCCTGTTCCATTGTATTCGCAAGCGCAAATAGCTCGTCGAGCGACTGCAGATTTCCTGCGGGCTCTCCTTTCAACAGCAAGGTTCGTGACAGCAGCATGCTTCCCCGCCTGTTTCGATCCGGCACAACGTGATTTTACGGTAGATTAAGCATATTTAATCGGAAGTGGGTTTGACTTGGCTCAAGGGCGGCTTCCGCCGCCGCATCGAGCGATAGGCGAGCGTTCCTGCAACCAATGTGTGACCTGCCCTTTGGTTGCGTTGGGCAGTCCGCAACCGAACTGCGATCTTTTTCTAGTCTCGGCCAAGCTGTTAGTTGACGATCACTTCTGCGATCGCGCGAAGCTCCTTGAGCTTGGTCACGGTCAGCGTCTGATCGCGCGTGAATAGCAACCCACGCTTTTCCCAATCCGTAAGAGCACGACTCACGGAATAGAGCGTGGTCCCAGCGATGTCAGCAATATCCTTGCGCCGCAGGGAAAGGCCTATGGTCGTTCCGAGCGACCCCTCTCTGCCGAATTGCCGAACCAGGCGAAGTATCGTGTGAGCTACACGCCGTTCGACGGATTGCGTGGAGACCTCCCGGAGGCGATTTTGCAGCTCAGCAAGACGTCTCCCCATGATTCTAAGAGCATTCAGCGCAACCTGAGGGTGGCGATGTATCAACCTGATCAGATCTGCCTCACTCCAGCTTACCGCGACGGACGGCGCCATTGCATCGGCATCCGCGGGATATCGATGGTCAGTAAAGGCAGCCGCAACTCCGAATACTTCGCCGGACCCAATGAATCTGATGACTATTTGCGCGCCATCGCTACCCGATTGTGAGATGCGCACGGTTCCTTGCAGGAGCGCGTGCGCCCGAACCCGCGTATCACCCTGATCGAATATCCTGGCATCTTTTGCAAAAATGAGGCGCCGAGCCGATTTGCGTGCCTCATCAAGAGCCGCCGCCGAAACTCCTCGAAATAGCTCGATGCTGGCAAGTTCTCGCCGGGATATTGGCGGATCGGAATCGGCCATTTTATTTACTTGATCCCGTGAGTTCCGATCATCGCAGTAGATTGCAATGCGGACGCTTGTTGAGAGTCGCAACTGCAAATCGATGATTTGTTCCTCTCTTTAGCCGGAACCGTGGGTCGCCGAGTTTGCGCCAGCGCAAATCGAACCGCTTTCTTTGTTGATAGGTTGCGGGTGGTCTCCATGAGCGGAAGCGCACCTTAATGATGGAAATACTCGCAGGCCCCTCCAGGCCGTCCGCAACGACAGGCCGTTCCCAGAACGCGCCGGCGCGTCGAACACGCAAAACTACGTCTGTGTGCGTTCTATGCTCGAAAGATTTTGCGTGAATCCGAAAGCTTGTTTAACCGTGTTCGCTGCCGCCGCTGTGATGGTGTTCGCAGCGTTAGCATCGGGCACCGCGTTCGCGGCCGACAACCTCGCGACTCATTTGTCAAAAGCTGCGCCGTCGGATCTCTTTCCTAGCGCCGACCGTTTCGGTCCTGTCCAAGGCGATCCGCCAATCGCGCCGGTCTATCAAAGCGATAAGCCGCTGGGCTTCGTTTATCTCAACTCCGATTTCGCCAATGCGGTCGGCTATTCCGGTAAGCCGATACATACCCTCGTCGGAATAGATCCCAAGGGAATCCTGACGGGCCTCAAGCTGGTCGAGCACAAGGAACCCATCGTGCTGGTGGGCATTCCCGAAAAGCGCATTCTGGAGGCCGTCAACAAGTTGATTGGCGCCGACTTGGGAAGCGTGGCGCGAGGTGCCGCGCCTGCCCCGCAGGTCGATATCATCAGCGGCGCGACTGTCACCGTTCTGGTGATCGGCGACAGCATCGTTCGGTCCGCCACCAAGCTGATCAGGAGCGGCCGTCTGGGCGCCCAAGCCAATCCAGCGGCCAGCACGGTGCCACGAATTTCGAGGACGATCGATTCAGCAAAAAGCGAAATTCGAGATTGGCAGAGCCTCGTCGGCGACGGATCCGTCAAGAGGCTGCTTCTTTCGGTCGCGGACGTGAACAAGGCTTTCGAGAAAAACGGCAACGCCGCCGCGGCGGCGCGTCCGGAAGAAGGTGATCCGGACGAAACCTTCATTGATCTCTATGTGGCTGATGTCGCAGTGCCGACGATCGGCCGCAGTCTGCTCGGAGACGACGGTTACAATCGTTTGGTCGGCCGGTTGAAACCCGGACAACACGCGCTCGTCGTCGCCGGATCCGGCCGCTATTCGTTCAAGGGAGCCGCCTACGTCCGAGGAGGGATTTTCGATCGCGTCGAACTGATCCAGGAGACTAACAGCGTCCGCTTCCGCGACCGCGATCACACGCGCTTGGGCAATCTTGTTGCCGAAGGCGCGCCCGACTTCCCGGAAACCGCGCTGTTTACGGTGCCGCCCGAACTCGCGCTCGATCCGACCGAACCATGGGTGCTGCAGCTCCTGGTGCAGCGCGTCACCGGCGCGCGGGACAAGGCTCTAGTTACCTTCGATCTCGGCTACACGCTTCCGGAAATCTACCTCAAACGCGAAGCGCCGCTTCAGCCCCCCGCCACCGCAGCGACACCGCCCGCCAAGTCGGCGCCCTCGACTGCTGAGAGGCGTGAAGCCGGTACGCCACCGCCCCCGACCGACGAAGAGCCGCTTTGGATGCGCATCTGGCGCGGCGACGTCGTCAAGATCGGAATGACCGTCGTCGCGTTGGGCGCGCTTACGCTGATTTTCTTTTTTCAGAACTTCCTGGTCCGTCGCCCGGCGATATACGTCTGGGTCCGCCGGGGGTTCCTACTCTTCATCCTGGTCTGGCTGGGGTGGTATGCGAACGCTCAACTCTCGGTCGTCAACGTCCTGACCTTCGTCAACTCGTTGCTGACCGGCTTCAGCTGGGAGTATTTCCTCGCCGCCCCGCTGATCTTCATTCTTTGGGCATCGATCGCGGCTGGGCTGTTGTTCTGGGGACGCGGGCCGTTCTGCGGCTGGTTATGCCCCTTTGGAGCCCTGCAGGAGTTGCTCAACAACATCGCCCAAGCGCTTAAGGTCCCCCAGTTCAACGTGCCTTGGGGTCTGCACGAGCGGCTGTGGCCGATCAAGTACATCATCTTTCTCGGCCTGTTCGGCATGTCACTGTACTCGACCGCGTTCGCCGAGCAACTCGCCGAGGTCGAACCCTTCAAGACCTCCATCATCCTGAAATTTGCGCGCGAATGGCCGTTTGTCCTCTATGCGCTGACGCTGCTCGCGGCCGGCCTGTTCGTCGAGCGTTTCTTCTGTCGCTACATGTGTCCGCTCGGTGCTGCACTCGCGATTCCGGGCCGCATCCGGATGTTCGAGTGGCTCAGGCGCTGGCCGGAATGCGGCTCGCCTTGCCAGCGCTGTGCCAAGGAATGTCCAGTGCAAGCGATTCATCCCGACGGGCACATCAACGTCAACGAGTGCATCTACTGCATGCACTGTCAGGAACTGTATTTCGATGACCATCGCTGCCCGCACATGATCCAGGTTCGGCTGAAGCGCGAGAAGCGCGAGGCTCTTTCTTCGCCCTCGATGCGCAGCGGCGGCAAGGGTCCGAATACCGTCATCACTGCCGGAGGCAAGCCCATCGGCTCGCAGCCTGCTGCTGCCATCACACCACCCGCAACCTGAAGCTTAGGAGACTATTATGAGCGAAAATGAAAATGCAAAGGGCGTGAGCCGACGCAAATTGCTTGGAACGACTGCAGCAGCTGCGGGCGTGGGCCTCGCCGGCGGCGTTGCGCTCAAGACCGACGGCGTAATCACAGCTGCTGACGCGCAGACCAAGACGACACCCGCGAAGGCGGCGCCCGCAGCGCGGCCCGCGGTTCTGAAGGCCGAAGTGCATCCTGGCGAGCTGGATGAATACTATACCTTTTTTTCGAGCGGCCAGTCCGGTGAATTGCGTATCGTTGGCTTGCCGTCGATGCGTGAGTTAATGCGGGTACCAGTGTTTAATCGCTGCAGCGCCACAGGTTGGGGCCAGACCAATGAAAGTCTGAAAGTACTGACCGAGGGGCTGTTGCCCGAGACCCGCGAGTTCCTCAAGACCCGCGGCGGCACCTACATGAATGGCGACCTGCATCACCCGCACATCTCCTTCACCGACGGCACCTATGATGGCCGCTATGCCTTCATGAATGATAAGTCCAACACCCGCGTCGCGCGGGTGCGTCTCGACGTAATGAAGTGCGACAAGATCATCCAGCTTCCGAACCAGCACACGGTGCACGGCTTGCGCGTGCAGAAATATCCCCGTACCGGCTATGTGTTCGCCAACGGCGAGGATGGCGTGCCGATGCCGAACGACGGCAAGATACTCGACGATCCAAAGCAGTATCGCTCGATCTTCAGCGCGATTGACGGCGACACCATGAAGGTGGCCTGGCAGGTGATCGTCAGCGGCAATCTCGATAACGTCGATGCCGACTACCAGGGCAAGTACGCCTTCTCCACCTGCTACAATTCGGAAGAGGGCGTCACCCTCGCAGATATGACCGCCAAGGAGCAGGACTGGGTCACGATCTTCAACATCAAGCGCATCGAAGAGGCGGTGAAGAAGGGGGACTTCAAGGAAATCAACGGCGTGCCTGTCATCGATGGTCGCAAGGGCTCGCCCTATACCCGCTATGTCCCAGTTTCCAACAGCCCGCACGGCATGAACACCGCGCCGGATGGCATCCATATCGTGGCGGCGGGCAAGCTCTCTCCCACGGTCACGGTGATGGACGTGCGGCTGTTCGACCAGTTGTTCGACGACAAGATCCAACCGCGCGACGTCGTGGTCGCGGAGCCGGAACTCGGCCTCGGACCCTTGCACACGGCCTATGACGGCAAAGGCAACGCCTACACGACGCTCTTTCTCGACAGTCAGGTCTGCAAGTGGAACATCGATCTTGCCAGGCGCGCGTTCAAGGGCGAGAAGGTCGATCCGATCCTTCAGAAACTCGATGTGCACTATCAGCCCGGCCACAACCATACCTCGATGGGACAGACCAAGGAAGCCGACGGAAAGTGGCTGATCTCGCTCAACAAGTTCTCAAAGGACCGCTTCCTCAATGTCGGGCCGCTTAAGCCCGAGAACGACCAACTGATCGATATCTCCGGCGACAAGATGAAACTGGTCCATGACGGTCCGAGCTTTGCCGAACCTCATGACGCCACCATCGTTCACCGCTCCAAGATCAACCCGGTTTCGATCTGGGATCGTGCCGATCCGTTCTTTGCCGATGCCGTCAAGCAGGCCAAGACCGACGGAATCGATCTCGAGGCCGACTCCAAGGTGATCCGGGACGGCAACAAGGTCCGTGTTTACATGACGTCGACCGCGCCGGCGTTCGGTCTCGAGCAGTTCCAGATCAAGCAGGGCGATGAGGTCACCGTCTACGTCACCAACATCGACGCGGTGGAAGACCTGACGCACGGTTTCTGCATCGTGAACTATGGGGTCAACATGGAAGTAGCGCCCATGGCGACGGCCTCGGTGACGTTCACGGCGGATAAGGCCGGCGTCTTCTGGTACTATTGTTCGTGGTTCTGCCACGCCATGCACATGGAGATGAAGGGCCGCATGATGGTCGAACCCAAGTCGGTTTGAGGCGGGATCGGCACATGCTCTTCCT
Organism: Afipia sp.; assembly: GCA_017474385.1. Lineage (GTDB taxonomy): Bacteria > Pseudomonadota > Alphaproteobacteria > Rhizobiales > Xanthobacteraceae > Afipia. The sequence continues at coordinate 34,549 of JAFVHU010000137.1, forward strand.
TTTACGAATCCTTCCGGCGGCGATCTTCGCCGTCGGAATCCCGGGCTTTGCGGTTGCGGAGACGCTGAGGGCCGTTCCGGAGCAGCCGTTGCAGGCTGTGCTGGACCGGGCCCTTGACGGCGACGTCATCGAACTCTCAGCGGGTGAGTACAAGGGTGCGATCAGGATCGAGCGGCGCGTGGTATTAAGCGGACGGCCGGGCGCCGTACTCGACGGCGGCGGTGCCGGCAACGTCGTCACCGTGACATCGCCTGATGTCACGGTTCGCGGCATAACCATCCGGGGATCGGGCTACGATCTGGAAAAGATGGATTCCGGTGTGTTTCTCGCGAAGACCGCGCAACGTGCCCTAGTCGAAAACAACCGCTTCGAAGGCAACCTTTACGGTGTTTACGTCCATGGCGCGACGGGGTCACGCGTGCAGCGAAATATCATTGAGGGCATGCAGGACAGACGGCTCAACGAACGCGGTAACGGCGTATCGGTCTGGAATGCGCCCGATGTCACCATCGCCGAGAATACGTTCCGCTACGGCCGCGACGGCATCTTCACGATTTCCAGCCGCAAGGACCGCTTCATCAACAACCGCTTCGACCAAGTTCGGTTCGCGGTGCATTACATGTACACCAACGACAGCGAAGTCAGCGGCAACGTTTCCATCGGCAATCACGTTGGCTACGCTATCATGTATTCGAACCGGCTAATGATCCGCAACAACATCTCGGACCGCGACCGCGACTACGGACTGCTGTTCAACTACGCTAATTACGCCGAGATCGACGGCAATTGGGTTAACGGTGGCTCGCTCGATAATATTGCAAGCAGGAAGGACGAAGGTCCGGTCGAAGAACGCGGCATGCTGCCGGAATCGAAACCCGAACCGGGCCTGCGCAGCGGACCAGGGAAATGCGTCTTCATCTACAACACCAACCACAACAAGTTTCGTAACAACTGGTTCGAGCGTTGCGGCATCGGGGTTCATTTCACTGCCGGCTCCGAGGGTAACGAGATCACCGGCAACGCTTTTGTCGGTAACCGAAACCAAGTGAAGTATGTCGGCACCCGCGACCTCGACTGGTCTAAGGGAGGCCGCGGCAACTACTGGAGCGACAATCCGGCGTTCGATCTCAATGGCGACGGCATCGCCGACACCGCCTACCGCCCCAACGATCTCGTCGACCGGGTGCTGTGGACCGCGCCGTCGGCGAAGGTGCTGATCAACAGCCCCGCGGTGCAGGTGCTGCGCTGGGCGCAGGCGCAGTTTCCCGCGCTTTATCCCGGCGGCGTCGTCGACACCCATCCTTTGATCGCGCCACCGCCGAAGCCATCAACCAGTCGGAGGCTCCAATGACCATCACTGTCGCCGTCAACGGCGTGGAGAAGAGGTACGGCGCGGTCAAGGCGCTGCGCAATGTTTCGTTCGACCTCGGTCCGGGACGGCTGAACGCGTTGGTCGGCCACAACGGCGCCGGCAAGACCACGCTGATCAAGCTGATGCTCGGCCTCATTCATGCCGAGCGCGGCGCGGTCCGCGTGCTTGACGAGGATCCGGCGGCCGGCCAATTCTCGGCGCGCCGGCAGCTCGGCTATCTGCCGGAGAATGTCGCGTTCAACGCCGCTTTGACCGGGCGCGAAACGCTGGCGTTCTACGCGCGGCTGAAGCAGATGGAGCCCGCTTCGGCCTGGCCGCTGCTCGACCGCGTCGGCCTGATGCATGCCGCCGATCGCAGGGTCGGGACTTATTCCAAGGGCATGCGCCAGCGCCTCGGCCTAGCCCAGGCGCTGCTGGGGCGGCCGCGCGTCCTGCTACTGGACGAGCCGACCACGGGGCTAGACCCGGCGCTGCGTCAGACCTTCTACGAGATCCTTGGCGAATTGCGCGACGACGGCGCCACCGTCCTGATCTCCTCGCACGCGCTCACCGAACTTGAGGATCGCGCCGAGCATGTGTTGATCATGAACCGCGGGCTACTGGTCGCGCAGGGCACGCTGGCGGAACTGCGCTCGATCTCGCAACTGCCAATCCGGGTTTCGCTCGATATTGCGCCCGGGGCCACCGTCCCGCCGGGATGGATAAACGGGACGAGTGTCGCAACTCCGCATGGCCGCATCCTGCTGGTGCCCGATGAGGTCAGCAAGATGGAGTTGCTGCGCGTCGCGGCCGGCGATCCCTGCGTCACCAATATCGAGATCGCGGCTCCGACGCTCGACGATCTCTACGCCCATTTTCTGCGAGGGAATGCCGCATGAGAAACATCGTCATCATCGCGGCGAAGGAAATCAAGGAAGGCTTGCGCAACCGCTGGGTTCTGGCGACTACATTGCTCTTGGCCGCGCTGTCGCTGTCCTTGACATTCCTCGGCAGCGCGCCGACTGGCAACGTCGGCGCCGGCGCGCTTGACGTCGTGGTCGTCAGCCTGTCTAGCCTCACCATCTTTCTGCTACCGCTGATCGCCCTTTTAATCTCGCATGACGCGGTGGTCGGCGAGATGGAGCGGGGCACCATGATCCTGCTGCTCAGCTATCCCGTCGGCCGCTATCAGGTTATCCTTGGAAAATTCTGCGGACATGTGTTGATCCTCGCCTTCGCCACCGTGATCGGCTATGGCGCGGCGGCCGCAGCACTTGCCATCACCGGCGCCTCAGTGCTGGCCTCGAGTTGGTACGCCTTCGCTTCGATGCTCGGAACATCGATCCTGCTCGGTGCGGTGTTTGTTGCGATCGGATATCTGATCAGCAGCCTTGTGCGCGATCGCGGTACCGCAGCGGGCATTTCCGTGGGGGTTTGGCTGTTGATGGTGCTGGTGTTCGACATGGCGCTGCTCGGCATCCTGGTGGTCGATCAGGGGCGCATCGTCTCGGCGCCGGTGCTCGAGGCACTGCTGTTCCTCAACCCGACCGATCTTTATCGGCTGACCAATCTGACCGGGTTCAACGTTAGCCAGTTTTCCGGCATGGCCGGACTGGCCGGGACCGCGAGCACGAGCATCGGCGCACTGCTGCTGGGTCTGGTGGTCTGGATAGCCGCGCCGCTCGGGCTCGCGACCGCATTCTTTGCGCGGAGAGAATTATGAGTTTGCGAACCTTGCGAATCCTGGCCGCCGCTCTCGCCGCGATCTTTCTCGCGGGATGCAATCAGGATGCAGCCAATTCGGTGGTGCCGCCGCCGGTGGCGCTCAACAGCGACGCCATGGGCGTGTTCTGCGGCATGAATCTGCTCGAACATCCCGGACCAAAAGGCCAGATTATTACGGCCGGCCGGATCGACCCATTCTGGTTCTCGTCGGTCCGCGACACCGTGGCCTTCACCTTGATGCCCGACCAGCCCCGCGACATCCGGGCGATCTATGTTTCGGACATGGCGCGGGCGACAAGCTGGGATAATCCGGGCCCAACAAACTGGGTCGATGCGCGCAAGGCATTTTTCGTGATCGAAAGCCGCAAACAGGGCGGCATGGGAGCAGCCGAGGCGGTGCCGTTCGGAAATCGCGAGGCCGCCGAAGCGTTTGCCAACGACAATGCCGGCCGGGTGGTGACATTCGAGCAAATCCCAAGTGCATACGTGCTCGGCAGCGACGTGCCGATCGACCAGAGCCAGCACGGTCGTCCGGACGTGCGGGTCAACTGACGAGGAACAGCCGATGCTCAAACGAGAACTCACCCGTCGGCGCATGATCGTCATTGCCGCGAGCGCCGCCGGATCGACATTTCTGACCGGCGGCCGAGCGGCCGCGGCGGACGAATCTGTGCGCTGGCGCGGATCAGCGCTCGGGGCGCAGGTGTCGATCGAGATCCATCATTCGGACCGCGAAGAGGCCCAACGGCTGGTTTACAGATGTGTGTTAGATGTACGGCGGCTTGAGCAACAGTTCAGCCTGTACCGGACCGATTCAGCGATCTCAAAGCTCAACCGCACCGGCATCCTCGTTTCTCCCAGCACTGAGATGGTCGCACTGTTGAAGTCCGCGTTGCGGTTCGCGAGTGTGACCGACGGCGCGTTCGATCCGACGGTCCAGCCGCTTTGGCAGCTTTACGCCGAACACTTTTCTTCGGACGAACCGCACCCCGCCGGCCCGTCGGCGCAAAAGCTGGCTGAGACGCTCGCGAAGGTTGGCCATAGCGGCTTGCTGGTTAGTGACGATCGCGTGGCACTCCTCAAGCCCGGCGCCGCGATCACCTTGAACGGCATCGCACAAGGATACGCCACTGACCGCGTTGTGGATATTTTACGCGGATCGGGGTTATCAACGACGCTCGTCAATATGGGCGAGATACGCGCGATCGCAGCTAGACCGGATGGGACACCATGGCGCGTCGGACTAGCCGATCCGGACGAGGCCGGCGCGCTCACGGAAACCATCGATCTTGTCGATCGCGCGGTTGCGACCACCGCCGGAGCGGGTTTCCGTTTCGACACGGCGGGTCGGTTCAATCATCTGTTCGACCCAAAGACTGGACGCAGTCCCGCCCTGTACCGCACGGTCAGCGTGATCGCTCCGACCGCAACCGAAGCCGACGCGCTTTCGACGGCTTTCAGCCTGATGCCAGCGTCTCGGATCGCCGACGTTGTTGCGGTTCGGTCGGGCACGCAGGTTCGGCTGACCACTGCAGACGGACGATCGTGCGTGTACGGCGCATGACGACGGTCGCCCGACATCGGATCTCAAAGTCGGAGATAAACTAAACGCGAGGTGTTGAGCTTTTGAATGGCGAACGTGAAAAGAGGAGAATGGAATGCGAGGACTGTTGTTCATTACGCTGTTGGTAGTTGCGTGCTCGGGTGAAGTAAGGGCTCAGGACGCCGTCGCAGGCGAGAAGGTTTTCGCCGTCTGCAAGGCTTGTCACCAGATCGGTGAGAACGCAAAGAACGTCGTCGGACCGACTCTCAACGGCCTCATAGGCCGCAAGGCTGGCAGCGTGCCGGGCTACTCATATTCTGTCGCGAACAAGGACTCCGGTATCACTTGGGACGAGTCGACCTTCCGCGAATACATCAAGGATCCCAAGGCCAAGATTCCGGGCACAAAGATGATCTACGCCGGATTGAAGGATGAAAAAAGAACCACTGACTTGATCGCGTTCCTGAAGCAGTTCGACGCCGACGGCAAAAAGAAGTAGTGGCTGTTCTAAAACGTAGCTTCTTTAATTTGTAACCGAAAAGAGACGCGGGACCCGAAAAAATAAGCTTTCCGGGGCCCGAGTCATTTAGGAGATGTAAACGAGTTCACAGACGAAAGCGCAGGAATCGGAATTTGTAACAGTGAACTTGAGAAACTCCTGCGGGAGGGCCCTTCCTTCAGAACCGAAGGACCAGCGAATTTCTGCAACTCCACAGATCGTCTCGTTCGGCGCTACCGGTACCTTAAAGGCGGGTTACGCCGAGACTGTTGAGAAACTCGTAGAGGCGCTCCACGCTGTAGTCGTCGGTACGCCCGTTGCGGAGTTCGGACACCTTCTTGCGAGAGAGTCCCATGATCACGCCCGCCGCGCCATCGCTCAGACCGCGTTCAACGATGACGTCGTCGACCTTCGAAACGAGCTTAGCCTTCAGGAGTCGCGTTTCATCATCCGGAAGTCCGAGGTTTGCGAAGACGTTGCCGGACCCAATGGTGCCCAATGCAGTCCGCCGATGCTTCTGCGTCATCGCTCCGCCCCCGTGCTTACGGCCGCCAACTACTTCCGATTTCGGCAGGCTCGTCGGCGCCGTCCGGGAGGTCGGTGAACTTACGGGGGCGCTTCGTGGGGTCGGTAGGATGCGTCATCGCTCGAATGATGTCGTCAGCCGACGCAACGATGCCGAGATCCTGGAGGCCTCGCAGCCAAGAAACGGTGCTTGTGAGATGCACGTTGCGCGGCCTGCGAATAACCTTGACGGAACGGATGTCGGCATCCTCGAACAGCAGTAGCGCTGCCTGGTCGTCTCGGACGTATTTTTCCAGCCCGTGCTGGAAGAAGTCGGCGATGGCCGCCTCGCCAAGGCTCTGGCCGGTCTTGAACGCGCCCTGAGCACGTAGGGCCGCCGCCATCTTGCCGACGTTCGTCTCCTCGATCGTGAACACCTTCGGATGCGCCTCGACGAACGCCTTGACCTCGCGGTCCTTGAGGTAGTTCTCGGGATCCGACGTCAACTCGGCGTAAACTTGGTCGATGAGGACCACCGGCATCCCAAGCTTCAGCAGCAGAGGCATCTCTCCGGCAACCCAGAGGCTGTTGATCGGCCCGGCATCCGGGATGATGAGGACGCAGCGGGCGGTCATTGCGGTAGTCCCGCTTCCCGGCAGATACGCAGGAAGTTTTCTGTCATCTGGGTGATCTCGTGGGGAGGGAGCCGCGGAAGATCAAGGCCACGATCGCCGAGTGCAACCAGCAGTTCCGCATAGTCACGCAGCCCGGACTGCTCGATCGCCTGCGCCTTGTCGATCTCCCCCTTGGAGAAGGCGACCAACGGATCGTTAGTGCCGTCATTCGGTCGGTAGCCCGTGACCTTCGTGAGGTGATCCCTGACGAGCGCGGTCAGCGTCGTTCCGTGGGTGGCCGCGTAGGATTTCCCGCGCTGAACCAGTTCGTCGTCAAGATTGAATGTCGTATTGCGCTTCATCGCCGATCTCCATGGCTCACATATATACGTGGAAACGGCATGGAACAGTATCGGGCTTGCAGATTTTTCTACCGATACTATGTTTATCATAGACTTGGTAGAAATGTCCGCACCAATGTCAGACCTCGAACCCATTGCCATGGACCGAACCCAGCTCCGGCATCTCGAAGATGCTCGCGAGATGTGGGAACGCTGCGAGTTTTTTCTGACGCGGCAGGAAAAGTTCCGTGGCGCCATGGGCTGGAAGAAGGTCGGCGCCCACGAATACCTCACGACCTATTTCACCAACCCGCTCACCGGCAAAAAGCAGATGGGCTCGCTCGGCCGGCGGTCGCCTGAGACCGAGAAGAAGAAGGTCGACTTCGACCTGGGCCGGGCCGAGGTCGACAAGGCCGCAGCCAAAATGAAGCAAGAGCTCGAACCGCTCATCAGGGTCGGGCGCGCGTTGCGGATCGGCCGGCTCGAGCCCATCGCCAGCGATGTACTGCGCGAGATCGCCAGGCATGAACTCTTCGACGCGAAGCTGTTTGTGATCGGCAGCGCCGCCATGCACCTCTTCGAGGCGTCCGCCGGCGCCCTGTTGCCGCGATCGCTATTCGCGGAAGGTGATTTGGACCTGCTGTCGTCGGCGGAGAGCCGCCAGGAAGCGATGGAGGAACTCCTTCCGGTCATCCAGCGCGCCGACAAGTCCTTCACGCTCCACGCCGCCTCCCGATCGATGAGGAACGACCGCGGTTTCCGGGTCCACCTGCACACGCGCCGATCCTTGCTGAAGTCCATCGATCAGTTGGATGGAGCCTCCGAAGAGCAGTTATCGGTGTTGCACAGCTTGCTTGACCTAGAGCCGGTATCCGCGGTCGCGATTGCCCGTGACGGTGCACTCGTCGGAATGACGGGAATGGATCCGCGGGCGTTCGCGCTCACGAAGTACGCACTGGCCACGCTGGATCCGGACCGGGACGGGGCTGCGACGCGCATGGCCAAGGACCAGGCCTACGCGGTCGGGCGGCTGGTGGTGCGGTTCGGGGCAAGATCATTCAAGGAAGACCACCTGGCCGCGTTTCCGGCCTTCGCCGAGTCCCTCGAGACCGGCGATCCCGAGGTCGCGGGCGTCATTGGCGCCGCATCGGCGACGCCTGCACCGTTGATGAAACGAGCATGAGTTGCTGAGCTAGAGGTCGCGATCGTCCGGGACTTCCATCACTTCTAGTTACTGCAAATCTCCTTGCCCTCGCCCGCAGGCTGCGCTTGGATAGTTTCGGGTCTGGGGAGATTAGTAAATGCGTACATTGGGGGTGGCGGTGCTTTGTACCGCGCTGACGGGCTGCGTCACAACTGAAACGGTTCAATTTCGAGCCAGCAATCCAAATCAGCAAGCATTAATACGTGACGGCCAGCCCGCTCTTGTTTCGAAGCAGAAGACATCATTGGTCCTGGTTCGACCGGCTTCTCGCCAACTACAGGCGGGAGGACGGCCAGTATTTGTTGTGAATATCAATAACCTTAGTAAGGCGCCCGTCGAATTTCGTATGAGCCAGATCGAGGTTAATCAGATCGTTGGCGAAAACGAATTCGCGATGACCGTAGTCACCTACGAAATGTTGGCTCAGGAAGAAAAGAATCGTCAGGTAGCAGCGGCGATCTTAACCGGCCTGGCCGCTGGCGCGAATGCCTATGGTGCGTCACGCGCCGGGTACGGAAGTTACACAACGCCAGGCGGACGTACAGGCACGTTTTACAGTCCGACGGCAGCAGTCATCGCTCAGAATAACGCTGCTGTGCAGAATGAAGTCATGATTTCTAACACCATCGAAACCGGACAGCGAAATATGGCCCAGCTTGAGCAAACCGTCATCAAGGACAACACTTTGATGCCAGGTGAATGGTATGGCGGCGCGCTGCACCTTTCACCACCAACCAACCCGCCCTCTGGCAATCAGAAGAGCTACAAGATCATCATCTCCGTGGGAGCCGACCGCCATGTAATCGATGTCGCACAGGCCTCTGCTGGTAGCTGATCGCTATGCGATTGCTCTTGGCACTGCTCATTATCTCGCTCGCATCAACTTCTGTTCTCGCGGAATGCGGAGACAAAGGTGGACCCGGCTATCGTGGCCCAAATGGGAAATGCGTAGGATGGGCTGAACTGGGCCGCACCTGTGGCAACCCGCCGACGACCCGTTGTCAGCCTGAGAAGGTAGCAACCGGATCAACCGAAGCCGCAAATCATGGTATGAAGGCTTGGGAAGCTGGAAGCTATGCGCGAAAGGCAGCCGGTCGGTAGAGGGGAATTGCGATGGCTTGCCAGCCTACAACAACAGCAACACTGGCGTCTCGACACATGAGATTCGTACCGGTCTGCGGCTATGTGAGGATTTCCCATTGGCAAGAGGTCACCTATCGGAACCCGTCACCATGCTTTCCATGAGCGCAATGGCCAAACGCCGTTCTTGCGTATTTTCGATCTTCTGAAATGCGGAAACGAGGCGCCGTACTTCCGGGATGATTCTGAGATCGAGTTGGTCGAATAGCCTGCCTTCGTCGCTTCCTGTATCCTCGAAAAAATAAACGATAGGAACGTCCAACGCCTTGCTCAGTTCAACCAGACGACTGCAACTCACGCGATTGGATCCCCTTTCGTACTTCTGAATTTGTTGAAACGTCAGGCCCAGACGCTCCGCAAGTTCTGTCTGAGAAATAGAAAGCGCAGAGCGACGCAGCCGAATCCGTTTGCCTACAATGACGTCCACCGGATGAACCATGGCCGGCAACCCCCTTCCGTTGGTAGCTGGAGCTAAACCTTTATTACCTTTTGCAGCTTGATTTTGGAACAACGGCTGCAACCGATCCGGCGGCCCGCTCTCATCGCGGCCGCCAAATCGTCGTCCTGCACATGGCTCAACCTAGGCTGCTCTAGGTCACAGCACCTCGAATGTATGGATCCTTTTAGTGCGACGTGACGGGGGCCATCAACCGAGTGAAGCCGATCCCACCTACCACGACAGACCCTGTCATCGAGACCCTATTCGATGAAGCAGTTCGGGCTTGGTTCCTAAACCGACGTTCGATTGGCTTTCTGTCTGAACGATCGACGTCTTCGCCGATCGAAACGCAGGCCGATCACTGTGAGCTACCTGCGATCACCGCGCTGCGGATGCTTGATTATTAAAGTCGAGGAGGAGGAGGAGAAGTTGGGCACGCGCCGCGCGCCGGATCGAGATATCTATCGCAATAGTCAGGGGGTGGTTGACCCATGCCGTGATCGTCATCAGCTTTGGAAACGTCACTCTCCGCGGGAAATTTCGATCCTTGGGCCGATCTCGCTTTTCATCCACTTCTTCCGACTTAAATGGATTTGGTGGTTCAGCGATGTGCAACCTTACTGTGTCCGTGTGCTGATCGATAGGTTAACGAAACCGATCAACTCAGCGGTTGGTCCGTCTCCTGATGAAGAATACGCTCCGCCGCGCCGTCGAGATCTTCGTACTGCCCGCTCCCAAGCGACCACATGAACGTCAGGAGAGCCGTGAGCCCGAGGCCGATCGCGATTGGTATAAGATAATAGTAGTCCGTCATTCGGCTGCCTCGACGAAACGAGCGACCTGCGCAACTTCTTTCTTTGGCGATGTTCGTCCCGCGCGTCCGGAAAGACGGAGCGCATTCATAACTACAAGAATCGAAGAGCCCGACATCGCAACCGCGGCGACCAGAGGGGTGACGTAACCCGCCACGGCCACCGGCACCGCAATGACATTGTATGCGACCGCCAGCATCAGATTTTCTTGTACGAGTCGCTTCGCGCGCCGCGCAATTCGCACGGCCAGCGGAACCGCGATCAAGCTCTCCTGCAGAAACACGACGTCGGCGGCCTGCCGTCCGACATCTGCGGCAGACGACGGCGCGATGGACGCATGAGCCGCGGCAAGAGCCGGAGCGTCATTCAAGCCATCTCCGACCATCAATACCTTGCGGCCTGCGGCACGCAAATCGACGATCCGAGCCACCTTGTCACTCGGCATCAATTCCGCGGTCGCTTCGATTCCAAGGAGTTGGCCGAGCCGCTGAACCCGCGCCTCACTGTCTCCCGAGACGATTTCCACATCCAGTCCTTCGCTGGTCAACGCCGCAACAGCGTCTTCCGTACCCGGACGCATCCGGTCGTGAAAATCGAAAGTAGCGATAGTTCGGCCTGCCCTGGACAAAACAACGGACGATTCTTCGGCGGTATCCTGCTGCGAAGCCCAGGATGGCCGTCCAAGCTTGATCGCGTCAGCGCCGAGGCGCGCCTCCAGCCCCAACCCTGGTCGCTCGATGATACCGTCGAGCGATGGCACGCCATCGGGTATGATCGTCTGCGCGAGCGCACGTGAATACGGATGAGACGAACGGGATGCGAGCGCCGCCGCGATGGATAGCGCCTGCTGATCGCCGGTGCGGACAACCAGTTGCGGGTCTCCCGCGGTGAGCGTCCCCGTCTTGTCGAGCAGGACCGTGTCGATTTCAGCGAGTTTCTCCAGCGCTCCGCCGTCCTTCACCATCACACCCGCTTCGAACAGGCGCCGCGATGCCACGACCTGCACCATCGGCACCGCCAGGCCGAGCGCACAAGGACAGGTGATGATAAGCACAGCGATCGCAATCGTGATCGCGCGATGGAGATCTCCGGTCGCGAACAACCAGCCGACGAAAGCGACAAGAGCTGTGAGGTGCACCACGGGCGCATACATCGCCGCCGCACGGTCCGCGATCCGGCGATATGTCGAGCGGCCCTGCTCCGCAGCTTCCATCAACCGCACCATTTCCGCGAGAAACGAGTCGCTCGCGTTTGCGTTGGCCACGACCGTCAGCGGTCCTGTCAGGTTCAGCGACCCCGCGCGAAGAATCGAGCCGACTGCCGCTGGCTGCGGCGCACTCTCGCCCGAGACAATGGAAACATCGATATCGGAAACGCCCTGCTTCACCGTGGCGTCGACCGGAACGCGGTCTCCGGCCGCGACAAGCAGAACCATGCCCGGCCTGACTTCAGCAACGGGGATAAACGTATGACGTCCGCCGTCGTCCACGAGCCGGGCAACGCGCGCAGCGAGGCGCGCCAGCCCGGTGACGGCGCTTCGCGCCCGTTCCCTCATCATGTGATCGAGCGTGCGGCCGATGAGCAGAAAGAAAAGTAGCGATATCGCCGCATCGAAATAAGCGTGCGGCCCTCGAACGATCGTCTCGTACAGGCTAAGGGCGAAAGCCAGCAGGACTCCGATCGAGATCGGAACGTCCATGTTGGTGCGTCCATGCCGCAAACTCCGCCAGGCCGAGCGGAAGAAGACGCGGCCTGAATAGGCGAGCGCCGGAAGAGCAATAAACGCGGACAGCAGGTGAAAGAGGTCACGGGACTCGGCATCCGCGCCCGACCATATCGATACAGACAACAGCATGATGTTGCTCGACGCGAAACCGCTGACCGCGAGCGCCTTGATCAACTCGGAAAAAACGGGATCGCCCCCTGAGGATTCCACATCGAACAGATGGGCGTCGAAGCCCACCCCTTTCAGCGTCTCGACGAACGCTGGGACCGGTCCGTCGCCACGCCAGCGGATGGTCACCCGTTTCGTCGAGAGATTGACGCGGGCCTGCTCCACGCCGGGCAGCCTCAACAATTCACGTTCGACCGTCCTGATGCAGACGCCGCAGTGAACGCCGGGCACTGAGAGATCCGTCTGCCGCAATCCGCCGCCAACGTCGCGGCTCGCCAGCCGAACCTCCTCGCCGATCACACCGGATTCGGCAGCGATCGCCGCAACAGCCAGGCCTGTGTCGCAACAGCTCATAACGCCCTCCTCCGGTCAGGCCGGATGCTCCGCGCACATCGTGCGATAGGAATGCCAGGTCGCATGACCAAGCACGGGAAAAACCACGATCATACCCAACAGCCCTGTCGCAAGGCTTAGAACGATCAGAGCCAGCATGATCGCCGCCCATATCAGCATCACGGGCAGATTGTGCCACACCAGCGCCATGCTCGTTCCCATCGCCGTCAAGGCATCGACGCGTTGATCGAGCAACATCGGAATAGAAAACGCGCTGACTGCAAACGCGAAGGCAGAGAACAAGCCGCCCACCGCGCTGCCGACAAACAGCATCGCGTAGCCGGTACCCGTCGTCAGCAGCATTGCGACGATGTTGTCGAGGCCGGGGAATGGGCGAACCCCGAAGAAGAGCGCATAAATGATGACAGCGGCGCGCATCCACAAAAGAGTCAGCATGACCAGCAAAGCGCCTGCAAACAGCACCTGCCCACCGGACTTCGGCTTGACCAGCATCATATTGAGAAGACTGACTGGCCGCCCCTCGGAAATCCGCTTGCTCTTCTCATAGAGTCCGATGCCGAGAATTGGCCCCATAACCATGAAGCCGGCAAACGCGGGAAACAGGATGTAGTCCCAGCCGAAGACGAACAGGCCAATAGTAGTGACCACCGACACAAGATAGACCAGCAAGCCATATCCGAGACTTGCTCCCGGATTGATCTTGAAGTCCTTCCAGCCGGCCGAGAGCCATTGCAGCGCCGCGGCATTCGGGACGTTGCGCTTCCACGTCTTCGCTCGGGGCAGCGGTGGAACCAGAACAGGGATAGTCGCCATGATCTCGGCCTCAACGTGTTTGCGGATTGCACGACGACCGCGCGGCTCCAAACCGCGCCCCGTCAGGTGTGGCTTCGCCCACGCGCGCATGAGCGACGCAGTCCGGCTGCGACATGACCGCCATGTAAACCAGATGCGCGTTTGCCCCGATCACCAGCAACAAACCGGCGCAGACCGCGAGCCACAACGCGACCTTGGGTGATCGGAGCGTGATCCGACTCATCGCGCGGCCCTCGGCAGGTCCGTCAGATAAAGCGCCAGAATCTTGCGATCGAGAGCGGACAGCCGCTCCTCCCAGGTCGGCATCTTTCCCTGCCGCCCGCTCCAGACCGACGAACTGACCGATTGCAGATCACCACCGTAGATCCAAAAATGGTCAGTGAGGTCCGGCGCCCCCATCTCGGCCTTACCCTTGCCGTCGTCGCCGTGACAGGCGGCGCAGTTCGCCGCGAACACGGCCTTACCGGCATCGAGTCTCGGAGCCGGTGTATCACGCGCAACCTTCGGATCTGACAGGCTACGCACGTAGCCGACGACGTCATCGACTTCCCGCTCCTTCAGGACTCCATCCCGGCCGAAGGCCATCATTTGCGAGAGGCGGCTGTCTTTGTGCGACGAATTGATCCCGACGCGGATCGTCTCCGCGACCGTCGCCGGATCGCCGCCCCACAGCCACGAAGCGTTCGTCAGGCTTGGATATCCTTTTGAGCCCTGCGCGCTGGAGCCATGACAGGCCGCGCAGTTCTCACGATACAGGGTCTGACCTGTCTGCCGGACGATCCGCATCAGCTTGGGATCGTTGCGGATGTCATCATAGCTCTTGGCTTCGATCTGGTCGCTCCACGCCTTTCGCTCCGCAATAGCCTCCCGCAGATCACTTTCGAGAGTGGTGCGTTGATCAATGCCGAGCAGGCCCTTCGTGAAGGTCACCCCGATCGGCCAGGCCGGCATCAGAATCCAGTATGCGACGCTGAACAGCACCGTCGCGATCAGGAAAAGGTAGACGGCGCGCGGAACGGGCGTGTTGAGTTCTTTGATCCCGCTCCATTCATGACCGGTCGTCAGGTATCCAGTGTGTGGGTCACGCTCCTCTACCGCCATGAATTGTCCTTCAACGGCTTGTCCTCGTTGCCGAGGATCGATTGTGCAGCCGCGTCGAACTGCTTCCGGTTTGACGGCCAATACGCATAGGCGACAATCACTGCCGACATCGCGATCAGATAGAACAAGCCGAAGGACTTGGAGAACCAGACTGTAAAGTCATGATCAATCGGCATCATTGTGCTCCCGAGGCTGCAGTCTTCTGCGCGGCATCCGTCAGCTTTCCAAGAATCTGCAGATAGGCGACAAGCGCATCCATCTCGGTCAGTTCGCCGGGCCGACCATCGAAGGCGCGGATGTTCGTGGCCTCGCCGTATCGTTTGACCACACCCTCGGCCCGCGGGGAATCCGGAGCCGCCTGGCCGTATGCATCCGCGGCCGCGTTGGCGATCATCTCGTCCGTGTACGGAACTCCGACCTTGCGAAGTGCCGCAAGATGCTTTCCGAGATCGTCGCTGCGCAGGGAGTTGCGCCCAAGCCATGAGTAATGGGGCATGACCGATTCCGGCACGACGTCTCGAGGATTGTTGAGATGTGCCACATGCCACTCATCCGAATACTTTCCACCCAGGCGCGCGATATCCGGCCCGGTTCGTTTCGAGCCCCACAGCATCGGATGATCGTATTTGGATTCGACCGCGAGCGAGTATGGTCCGTATCGTTCGACTTCGTCACGAAGCGTACGGATCATCTGGGAGTGGCAGGCGTAGCATCCCTCCCGGATGTAGATGTTGCGCCCCGCGACCTCGAGCGGCGTGTAGACACGCATATTAGGTGCTTCCTCCACCGTCTGATGAATCGTGAAAAGCGGGGCGATCTCGACGGCGCCGCCGATACTTGCGACTCCAATGATCGCAAGTACGAAGCCGATGGTTTTCCTTTCGAGGCGGTAGTGCAGACCAAAGAAGCTCATGTCACTCTCCTGGCTGCAGTGCCGGAGCAGCCACCGGACGCGGCACCGGGCGATCCTTGGCGCGCTCCTCCTCCGGCTGGTTCGAGGTGCGGATGGTCATCCAGATGTTGTAGCTGCCGATCAGCGCGCCGATCAGAAACATGAGGCCGCCGATCGCACGCGCTATGTAATAAGGATGCATCGGCGTGACCGTTTCGATGAACGAATAGGCAAGTGTGCCGCTGTCGTTGTAGGTCCGCCACATCAATCCCTGGATGATGCCGGAATTCCACATCGCAAAGACGTAGACGAGCGTCCCGCCAAGCGCGAGCCAGAAGTGCGCCTCGACCAGCCGCGACGAATACATTTGTTTCCTGTTCCATAGCCACGGCACTGAGGCATAGATCGATCCGAACGTGATCATCGCGACCCAGCCAAGCGCGCCCGCATGCACATGCCCCACGGTCCAGTCGGTGTAGTGCGACAACGAGTTCACCGAGCGGATCGCCATGAACGAGCCTTCAAACGTGGAAAGCCCGTAGAACACTGCGGCCATCATCATGAAGCGCAGCGTCGCATCGTCGCGCACCTTCTGCCAGGCGCCGTTCAGCGTCAGCAGCGCATTCGCCGCGGATGCCCAGGAGGGCACGAGAAGCATGACCGAAAAGGTCATGCCGAGCGTCTGAACCCAATGCGGCAACGCCGTATAGTGCAGATGATGCGAACCCGCCCACATGTACATGAAGGTGATGCCCCAAAAACTGATGATGGACAGGCGGTAGGAAAAGATCGGCCGTCCGGCGCGGACCGGCATGTAGTAATACATCATGCCCAGGAAGCCGGAGGTCAGGAAGAAAGCGACGGCGTTGTGGCCGTACCACCATTGCGTCATCGCATCCTGGACACCCGAGAAGGCCGAATAGCTTTTGGCGTGTCCGAGCGACACCGGCACGGCGAGATTGTTGACGATGTGCAGGATGGCCACGACCAGGATAAAGGCCATGTAGTACCAGTTGGAGACGTAGATGTGCGGCTCCTTGCGGCGAGCAAGCGTGCGCAGATAGATTGCGAAGTAGACAACCCACACAACCACCAGCCAGATGTCCGCATACCACTCCGGCTCCGCGTATTCCTTCGACTGCGTGACACCCATGAGGTAGCCGGACGCAGCGATCACGCAGAACAGGTTGTATCCGAGCAGCACGAACCAGGGACTTAGCTGATCGGGCAATCGCGCCCGCGAGGTCCGCTGGAGGACGTAAAGCGAGGTCGCGATCAGGGCGTTGCCGCCGAAGCCGAAAATAACGCCTGACGTATGGACGGGACGCAATCGCCCGAAGCTCGACCACGCGGCGTCGAAGGTCAGATTTGGGTAGGCGAGCTGCCAGGCGACCCAGTCGCCGACGAACATGCCGACGACGGCCCACACCATCGCCAGTACAATTCCGACCTTGGTGGGATCGTCATAATAGCGTTCGAGCCGATCGGATGAGGGCTCAGGATCGTAGTAGCGAGAAATAACGACAAAGATGCCTGCGAGGGCGGCGATCAAGACGATGGCGCCATGAACGCCCAGTGGATCATCGTGTCCGACGACTGCCATGGCGAGGCCGCCCACTGCCAGAAGCAAAAACAGAACGAGGGCGTTCTGACGCTCGGACTTTGTTAACTGGGCAATCATCTATCCATCCTGATCGTATCGTGAGGAAACGGAATCGTCGTAGCGAAGACGGGATACCGGAAACAAAGCAGCTGCCTTTTGCTTAAACGCAACGAACCAACCGGCGCAACTGGAGAATGCTGACCTGTCATCTCCCACTCGTTCCTGCGCATTGCGGACCAGCAGCAGGACATATCTCTGCGCGCGCTATCACTTCGCCGCACTCATAAGCGCACGGCCGAAGTAAACTACGAAGCCGAGAAATGCCGTCGCCCATGCAAAGGCGGCTAGATGCAGCAACTGGCCGCTCCAGGCTGGAACCATCACCGCGCAGATGCGAGCAAGCGCCGCAATCACAATAGCGGCATAAATTCCCTGCGTTGAGAGCGAGGCCGTCAGCCGCTGGCCGGTATGACCAAGGCTTGCACGTGTCATTACCGCCAATGTCATGACTCCGGCGGCTCCCGCCATCCACGCGTGGACGCCGGCACTTGCGGGAACGAAACTGAAGGCAGATGCCGCAGACAGCAAAAAGCCAGCCGGAATGAAAGCGTATCCGACGTGTAGGACGAGGACGAGGCGCTCCCGGGAAGTGCGGTCACCAGCCCATCGGCCGAGACGAATGACGTGCAGGACTCCTATCAGGGCAAGCAGGATGCCCATCCAAAAGCCATCTTGACGGAAAACCCACGCCAGCAGTGCCGCCGCGCTCAGGATGACGATCGCCACGTCGAACCTGGCGAAGGGAGACGGCAAGCGTCCGGGATTTTCGCGCACCAGCCAGTTGCGTGTGAAACTTGGAATGATCCGGCCACCGATCAGCAGAATCAGCAGGACGACAACGGCAATACCTGCACGAATGCCGTAATCCGCCGTACCGGCGAAATGTGCCTCTAGGTGGAAAGCGATGTTG
The DNA here is from genome assembly GCA_017474385.1 of Afipia sp. Taxonomy (GTDB): domain Bacteria; phylum Pseudomonadota; class Alphaproteobacteria; order Rhizobiales; family Xanthobacteraceae; genus Afipia. The sequence goes on from JAFVHU010000137.1 coordinate 52,348, forward strand.
CCGAGGAGAAGAAGCGCGACCAGCGCGACAACCTTGAGGTTGCGCCAGTTTCGTCCGACGAGAATTTCACGTCCGATGGCGGCCGTGATCAGCGCAAGGAAGCTGATATCGATCAGCATGGCTGCGAACCAGCCGATCCCCGCCGAGCATGTCACGGCAAGCCGTCCGATGATCCAAACGATGACCAGCGCGAGCAACGGCATACCCTGAATAGGCAACCGTCCGGTCCAGTTCGGAATCGCCGTGAACAGAAA
>JAFVHU010000138.1 GCA_017474385.1 Afipia sp.
CTTCCTTGCCGTAGGTCGAGCGGGTCAGGTACTCGGTCCCGTCGGTCATGACGACCTTAATTGTATGATAATCCGGGTGAATTTCGGCTTTCATGGCAAATCCTCTGGCGCCGCGCGCCCACAGATCAATGATGTTCGGGATGAATTTGGGCGCTCTATATCGCAGGACAGCCTTTGAAACAAGCCGAGAACGTCATTTGCCAGCGCTCGTCATGGGGCCTATTTGAGGGCCAGAAAGCAAGAGGCGGCCGACAGAATGAGTGCAGTGGAACGCGTTGAAGACCCGGGGTTGCCATCCGCGCTGGCGCGCGAGGTGGCGGCCGTCAAAGGGGTCTCTACCACTGCCACCGGACCGACGCCGGATGCACCCGAGACAGAGCCGAAGAAATCCCGCGGCGTGAAGCTGCGTCCGCTGCTGGCGCTGGCGCCTTATGTGGCGCGTTATCGCGGACAGGCCTTTGCGGCGCTGGTGGCGCTGATCATCGCATCCGCCGTGACGCTGGTGGTGCCGCTTGCTGTGCGCCGCATGATCGATTTCGGCTTCAGCCCCGAAGGCATCGCGCTGATCAACAGCTACTTCGCGGTGATGATCGCGGTGGTAGCGGTGCTCGCATGCGCCAGTGCGTCTCGCTACTACCTCGTCATCACACTGGGCGAACGCATCGTCGCCGATCTGCGCCGCGATGTGTTCAAGCATCTCACGTCGCTGTCGCCGTCGTTCTTCGACACCGCGCATAGCGGCGAACTGGTCTCGCGCCTGACCGCCGACACCACGCAAATCAAATCGGCCGTCGGTGCATCGGTCTCGATCGCACTGCGCAATCTCGTGCTGTTCGTCGGCGCATCCGCGATGATGGTCGTCACCAGCCCGAAGCTGTCGGGCATTGTGCTTGCGGTGATTCCGCTGATCGTGCTTCCGCTGGTCGCTTTCGGACGCCGTGTGCAGAAACTGTCGCGCGGCGCGCAGGACACGCTGGCGGAAGCCTCGTCCTACGCCTCAGAACTCATCGGTGCGATCCGCACGCTGCAGGCCTTCACCAACGAACGCCTCGCGGAAGCGCGGTTCGGCGGCGAAGTCGAGCGAGCCTACGTTGCTGCGCGCAATTCGACGCGCGCGCGCGCGTTTCTTACCGCCACGGTGATCTTCCTGATTTTCACCAGCGTCGTCGCGATCCTGTGGATCGGCTCGCATGACGTCCTGACCAAACAGATCAGCGCCGGACGGCTCGGCCAGTTCATTCTCTATGCTGCGTTCGCAGCGGGTGCGCTCGGCGAACTCAGTCAGGTGTGGGGCGAGATCTCGCAGGCGTCCGGCGCGTCGGAACGGCTGTTCGAAATCCTGCGCATCAAGCCGGATATCGCCGCGCCTGCAAATCCGCGCGCGCTGCCGGTGCCGCCGCGCGGCGACGTTGCATTCGACAATGTGCGGTTCTCCTATCCGACACGGCCGGATCACCTCGCGGTCGACGGCGTCTCGTTCGCGGTGAAAGCCGGCGAGAAGGTTGCTGTGGTCGGACCGTCCGGCGCAGGCAAGAGCACGCTGTTCCATCTGCTGCTGCGGTTCTACGATCCCGCCTCTGGGGTGATCTCGGTCGACGGCGTTCCGATCCGCGAGGCCGATCCGTCCGCGGTGCGGTCGCGGATTGCACTGGTGCCGCAGGATTCCGCGGTGTTCGCCACCAGCGCCCGTGAGAACATCCGTTTCGGCCGTCCAGATGCCAGCGATGCCGAGGTTGCGCGCGCTGCCGATCTGGCCCACGCCACCGAATTCATTACGCGGCTGCCGCTTGGCTTCGACACCCAACTCGGCGAGCGCGGCGTCACGCTGTCCGGCGGTCAGCGTCAGCGAATTGCGATTGCGCGCGCAATCCTGCGCGATGCGCCGCTGTTGTTGCTGGACGAGGCTACGTCATCGCTCGATGCCGAGAGCGAGACGCTGGTGCAGACCGCTTTGGAAGAACTGATGAAGCATCGCACCACGCTGGTGATCGCGCATCGTCTTGCCACCGTGCTGTCCTGCGATCGCATTCTGGTGATGGAGAATGGCCGCATCGTCGAGCAGGGCACCCACGCCTCGCTGGTCGCGGCCAACGGTCTTTACGCTCGTCTTGCACGGCTCCAGTTCGAGGGCGTCTGATTTCCCGCGCGCTAGCCGCGCTTGAACACCGGCTTGCGCTTCTCCACGAAAGCCTTCACGGCCTCCTTGTGATCCGCCGTGCCCGCGGATCGCACCATGCGCTCGGCTTCATGATCGAGCGAGGTGAGGAAATCGTTCATCAGCGCTTCGTCGAGATTGTCCTTGAGGAAGCGCAACGCGGTCGAGGGACCTTCGGCGAGTTTCTTCGCCATGGCGAAGGCTTCCTCGCGCAACTTGACGTCCGGCACCACGCGATTGACGATGCCGAGCGATTCGCAACGCTTCGCATCGATCTTCTCGCCGAAGAACATCAGTTCCCGCGCACGCGATGTGCCGACAAGGCGCGTCAGCAGCCATGACATGCCGTAGTCTCCGCTGAGCCCGATCTTCACATAGGCTGTGGTGACGAAGGCGGATTCCGCTGCAATGCGCAGGTCACACGCCAGCGCCAGCGACAATCCTGCGCCTGCTGCGGGGCCGGGCAGCGCCGCGATGGTCGGCTTGCGGACGTTGACCAGCGCGCCGGTCAGCGTGCGCTGACGTTCCTGCAAGCGCGCGACTTTCTGGTCGAATGTCAACTCCGGTGCATTGCTGCTGCCGGGTTTGCCGCCCATGCCTTTGACATCGCCGCCGGCACAGAACGCATCGCCCGCGCCGGTGATGAGAATGGCGCCGACATTCGGATCTTCGCCGCAGAGCTTGATCATGCGGCGGAGCGCCGGCGTCAGATTGTCGGAAAGCGAGTTGCGCGCCTGCGGGCGATTGAGCGTGATGACGGCGACGCGGTCGCGCACTTCGCAGAGAAGTTCTTCGGTGCCGGTGTCGATGACGGTTTCGGAAGATGCAATCGCGGTGGCGGTCATGGTCGCTATCCCGATAGTTGGTTTCGAAATAGAACTTATCAATTATTGGACCGGGTTTTCCAGCAAAACCTCGCGCAATACAGGCATGTTGGGCGAGGTTTTTCCGTCATCGGACGGATGTTTCTCCATCTCTGCGTAGCAGCTTTCGTTCATCAATGGTTCAAGCGCAAAGTAGCTAAAAAGCGAACGAGCGGCACCAGTGTCCTGAATCCGAGGTCCGCTTCATTTCGCAGCGCCTTCTGTAGCGAACTTCGGATTCAAAAAGACACTAGAAAGCATGATTCTAGTGTGGTTTTGGTTCGCAAATCCGCAAAATGAAGGTGCTGTAGAAATGATGCGCACTTGCGAACCACCACACTAGATGACCGGCGCGGTGGGGGCGTGTATGCTGATCGTCACAAGGCCGGCTTATGGTCGTGTGCTGGTTCATTACTGGAGATCATTCATGCGCAAGATTTTGACGGTCCTCGCAGCGCTCGCCTCGCTGAGCCTCACCAATTGCGGCTACAATGCGATCCAGCAGAACGACGAGTCGGTAAAGTCGAGCTGGTCCGAAGTCGTGAACCAGTACCAGCGCCGCGCCGATCTGGTGCCGAACCTCGTCAACTCCGTAAAAGGCTTCGCGCAGCAGGAAAAGGATGTGCTGCTCGGCGTGACCAATGCGCGCGCCAAGGTTGGCGGCGTGCAGGTGACCCCGGAAGTTCTCAACGACCCGGCGGCGCTGCAAAAATTCCAGGCGGCGCAAAGCGAACTGACCGGCGCGCTGTCGCGGCTGCTGGTGGTGACGGAAAACTATCCGCAACTGAAATCCGACCAGTTGTTCCGCGATCTGGTTGCGCAGTTAGAGGGCACCGAGAACCGCATCACGGTGGCACGCAACCGCTACATCAAGGCGGTGCAGGACTATAACGTCGGCATCCGCACCTTCCCGAACAACCTGACCGCGATGGCGTTCGGCTATAAGGAAAAGGCCAATTTCACTGTGGAAAATGAGAAGTCGATTTCCACGGCGCCGAAGGTCGATTTCAACGCGCCGTCGACAACGGCTCCCGCGCCGGCAACACCTGCTCCAACAGCACCGGCGCCCGCGAAGTAGGGTGCGCAACAGGCGCGCACGATGAAAGCGGCAAAGGCGGTCATTCTCGCGTTCATGCTGTGCTGGGCGTTTGCCGGTACGACGTTCGTTGCGCGGGCAGACGTCGCGGTGCCGCCGCTCACCGGGCGTGTCGTCGATCTGACGGGTACGCTGTCCGCCGATCAGGCTGCGGCGCTCGAACAGAAGCTGAAGGCATTTGAGGACCGCAAGGGCAGTCAGCTTGCGGTCCTGATCGTGCCGACCACACAGCCGGAAACCATCGAGCAGTATTCGCTGCGCGTAGCCGAGCAATGGAAGCTCGGGCGCAAGAAGGTCGATGACGGTGCGTTGCTTCTGATCGCCAAGAACGACCGCAAGCTGCGCATTGAGGTCGGTTACGGCCTCGAGGGCGTGCTGAACGACGCGACCTCGAAGCGGATCATCGACGAGATTATCACGCCAAAATTCAGGAGCGGCGATTTCGCCGGCGGCATTTCGGACGGCGCCGATCGCATCCTGAAAGTCATCGACGGCGAACCGCTGCCCGCGCCGGAGCCGAAGCGCGATCCGGTCGATCTCAGCGCCATCGGCGAATACTTTCCGTTTCTCTTTATCGGCACGCTGATGGCCGGCGGGATTTTCCGGGCGTTGCTCGGGCGCTTGCTGGGTTCGCTCGTCGCAGGCGGCGGCATCGGACTGGTGATGTGGTTCCTGGTCGGCGCGCTACCTCTTGCAGCGCTTGCCGGTCTGATCGTGTTCGTGCTGACGTTGATCGGGGACACGCTGGTATCGTCCGGCGGTGGCGGAGGCCGCGGCGGTTACGGCGGCGGATTCAGTTCCGGCAGTTCGAGCAGTTCCAGTGGCGGGTTCAGCGGAGGCGGCGGCAGCTTCGGCGGCGGCGGCGCATCGGGCAGTTGGTAGCCGAGAGCACAGCAATGGGCATCAAGCGCATCGGCAGACATCTTCTTCTCAATCGCTGGCGGGTCCGGCGCGCGTTCCCGCGTCAGGCGCTGGCCAATATCGAGAAGGCGATCAAGGCCAGCGAAGCCGCGCATGCGGGCCAGATCCGTTTTGCGGTGGAGGGTGCGCTCGATGGCGTGCCGTTGTTCAAGAACCAGTCCGCGCGCGCCCGCGCCATCGATGTGTTCGCGCATCTGCGGGTCTGGGACACCGAGCACAGCAATGGCGTTCTGATCTATCTGCTGCTCGCCGACCGCGACGTCGAGATCGTCGCCGACCGCGGCATCAACGAGAAGGTCCAGCAGGCGGAGTGGGAGAAAATCTGCCGCGTGATGGAAACGGAATTCCGCGCCAAGAATTTCGAGGGCGGAGTGCTGATGGGTATCGCGGCTGTCACCAAACTTCTGGCCAAGCATTTCCCGCCGGGCCATTCGCACGGGAACGAGCTGCCAGACAAGCCGGTGGTGCTGTAGGAGGGTGCCACTGGTGAGAGGTGTCATGCGCGGGCTTGACCCGCGCATCCATCATTCTTCAGAAGATTTTCGGAACGGATGGATTGCCGGGTCAAGCCCGGCAATGACGAACCGTGCCTGCTTTCCGGCTACTCTTCCGTCATCAGCCCGACATTGCCGCCCGCGGCCGCGGTGTTGATCGTGACCGTCTGCTCGGTGGCAAGGCGCGGAAGATAATGCGGCCCGCCGGCCTTCGGTCCGGTTCCCGACAGTCCATGCCCGCCAAACGGCTGCACGCCGACCACCGCGCCGATCATGTTGCGGTTGACGTAGACGTTCCCCACCGCGAGCCGTTCGACGGTCGCCTCGACTGTGTCGTCGATGCGCGAATGAATCCCGAGCGTCAGGCCATAGCCGCTGGTGGCGATCGATTGCAGCACATGCTCGAAATCCGCCGCCTTGTACCGCACCACATGCAGGATTGGACCGAACACTTCCTCGGTCAGTTCGTCCGCGCTTGCCAGTTCGAAGACATGCGGCGCGACGAAGTTGCCTGATGCTGGCGCTTCGCCCGCGAAATGAACCCGCGCTGTGGCTTTCATTCGCGCGATATGGGCATCGAGACGTTCCTTCGCTTCGGCGTCGATCACGGGCCCGACCTGGGTCGCCGGATCGCGCGGATCGCCGACCTTCAACTCACCTGCGGCGCCCGCGATGATCTCGATCATGCGGTCTGCGACGTCGTCCTGAACGAACAGCAGCCGCAATGCCGAGCAGCGCTGGCCGGCTGACCTGAAGGCAGAGGTCGCCACATCGTCGGCGACCTGTTCGGGCAGCGCGGTCGCATCGACGATCATCGCGTTGATGCCGCCGGTCTCGGCGATCAGCGGCACGATCGGGCCGTCTTTCGCGGCGAGAGTGCGGTTGATCGCGCGCGCGACATCGGTGGAGCCCGTGAAGACAACGCCTGCGATGTTGTCTTGCGCGACCAGCGCCGCGCCAATTTTTCCGTCGCCCTGCACGAGATGAAGCGCCGAATCCGGAATGCCGGCCTCATGCAACAGCGCCACTGCTTCCGCGGCCATGCGCGGGGTCTGTTCGGCAGGCTTGGCCACAACGGCGTTGCCCGCCATCAGGCACGCCGCGACCTGGCCTAAGAAAATAGCCAGCGGAAAATTCCATGGCGAGATCGCAACCATGACGCCGCGCCCGCGCAGGCGTAGCGTGTTGCTCTCGCCGGTGGGGCCGGGAAGCGGCAGGCCGTCACCGAACAGCTTGCGGCCTTCGATCGCATAATAGCGGCAGAAATCGATTGCTTCGCGGACTTCCGAGACCGCATCGTCGATGGTCTTGCCGCCTTCGGTTTGCAGCAACGCGACAAAGCGCGGCATCCGCTGCTCTAAAAGGTCAGCGGCGCGTTCGAATGCGGTGGCGCGGGTGTCAGCGGACGTCCGGCTCCAGAAGGCGAAGCCGGTGCGCGCCAGAGCGACGGCAATCGCGGCGTCTTTCTCGGCCGCATCCTTGACGTTGCCGGAAGGAATCACTGCACCGTCAACCGACGTCAGCAATGCGTCGAGCGCGGCGCGTTCTCCGAACTCGATGCCCTTCGAGTTGATCCGCGGCAGATACAAGTCGCGCGGCGGCGGCAGGCGCGCGTTGCGGGCTTGGTCCGGCATTGCGATGATCTGCTCGGGCCGCTCCAGCAGCGCCGCGATCGGAACGCTGTCATCCGCCGCCAGCGCCACAAAGGACGAGTTGGCGCCATTCTCCAACAGCCGCCGCACCAGATAGGCCAGGAGGTCGCGATGGCTGCCGACCGGCGCATAGATGCGGCAGGCGAGATCCGGCTTGTCTTCGTGCAGTTGCGCATAGAGCGCGTCGCCCATGCCGTGCAGCCGCTGAAATTCGAAGCTGTCATCATCGCCCGCGAGCTCAGTGATGGTCGCCACCGACAGCGCGTTGTGGGTGGCGAACTGCGGGAAGATACGCGGGCGCAGGCCGAGCAGTTTTCGCGCGCAGGCGATGTAATTCAGATCCGTCATCGCCTTGCGGGTGAACACCGGATAGCCAATGAGCCCGCGTTCCTGCGCGCGCTTCACCTCCGTGTCCCAGTAGGCGCCCTTCACGAGACGCAGCACCATGCGGCGGTCATGCCGCCCGGCGAGATCATGGACGTAATCGATCACCGCTTCAGCGCGTTTCTGATACGCCTGCACGGCGAGCCCGAATCCTTCCCATCCTGCGAGCGAAGGGTCCGCAAATACCGCGCCGATGATATCCAGCGACAGTTCGAGGCGATCCGCTTCCTCCGCATCGATGGTGAAATTTATGTCGTGCGCCTTGGCGCGGCGCGCGAGATCGAGCGTGAGCGGCACCAGCTCAGTCATCACCCGTGACCGGCTCAGTGCCTCGTAGCGCGGATGCAGCGCGGAGAGTTTGACGGAAATTCCCGGCCGGTCCGGCAGCGCCCTGTCTCCCGCCGCGCGGCCGATGGCCTCGATCGCCGCGGCGTAGGACTTGAGATAGCGCGCGGCATCGGCCGCGGTGTGCGCGCCTTCGCCGAGCATGTCGAACGAATAGCGATGATGATGGTGCGGGCCGTCGTCATCCGCTGCCCGCGCAAGCGCAGCTTCGATGGTTTCGCCAAGCACGAAATGATTGCCCATCAGGCGCATCGCCTGCCGGGTCGCGGCGCGCACGGCGGGAAGTCCGATCCGCTTGGCGATCAGGCCGATGGTGCCTTGCGGCGTTTCACCGGGCTGGATCACGCGCGCGGAAAGACCGAGTGCCCACGCCGATGCATTGACCAGCAGCGCATGGGATCGCGTCTTGTGATGAGCGAAATCGCCCTGGCCGAGTTTGTCTTCGATGAAGCGGTCGGCGGTGGCTGAGTCCGGCACGCGGAGCAGCGCTTCGGCCATCACCATCAGGGCGAGGCCTTCCTTGGTCGAGAGCGCGAATTCACGCAGCATGTCCTCGACGCCGCCGAAGCCGCCGTCATGTCCGCGCACCGCTTCGATCAGCCGCGTGGCCGCCGTGTCGATGCGGGCATTCTGTTCGGCGGACAGCGGAGGCGTCGCCAGCAGACGCGCGGCAATCTCGCTGTCGTCGGCCGCAAACGGCGCTGAAAAGGGGCGAACAGGACTAAAGCGGTCGAGCATGACATCCTCTAGGCTCTAGGGTTGCCAGATACTACCTCCGATGGCCGCCGTGGCTCGATAGACAAATTGGCGATTTTGCCTTACAAAATCAGGATTTAAACAGAGAATTATGGATAAATGGGCGAAATTGACAAAATTGACCGGAAAATCCTCGATATCCTGCAGGCCGACGGGCGGATCGCCAATGTCGAACTGGCGGAGCGCATCGGCCTGTCGCCGACGTCCATCGGCGAGCGCCTGAAACGGTTGCAGCGTGACGGGTTCATCGAGGGTTACGGCGCGCGGCTCAATCCGCATCGGCTGGGATTGGGTCTCCTGGTGTTCGTCGAGGTGCTGCTCGACAAGACCACGGCGGACGTCTTCGAGCGTTTCGCCGAAGCGGTGAGACTCGCGCCGGAAGTGCTGGAGTGTCACATGGTGGCCGGCGGCTTCGATTATCTCGTCAAGGCGCGTGTCGCGGATATGACCGCGTATCGCCGGTTCCTCGGCGAGACGTTGCTGGCGCTGCCGGGTGTGCGCGAAACCCGGACCTATGCCGTCATGGAAGAAGTGAAACGCGACGCGCCGCTCCCGGTGTGATCGGCGCATGAATGTTGAGCGGCAAGCGGAGGGGCTGTTGATCGCGCGAGAAATCCGCCATAGTTCTGCGAGGCTGGCTTTTCAGGATCGCGCGTTGTTCCATCTCCCTTTCATATCCCGCACCGTTGCAATCACGGCGTTTGCGTTCGGAGTTGCGTTCGCGGCGCAGTCCGCGTCCGCCATGCAGCTCACGCCGCTGCAGAGCGAACTCTACACATCGGTGTCGACCAGTCCGCCGACGGCGGAGACCATGACGGTCTGCTATGGATTCGTGTGCCGCCGCCGTATCGAGCTTGATTTCACGGCGGCGGACCGCAAGGCGCTCAGCCAGATCATCGCGGCGGGCAAGGCCTCCGCGATGACTGAGCGCGCCGCGATCCAGAAGGTGGTGATGTGGTTCGACCGCAAGGTCGGCCCGACCCTCGGCACCACCACGCGTATCGCCCGCGCCGATATCCGCAGCGGGGCAGATGCCAGGAATTTCGATTGCTGGGATTCGACCCGCAACGTGTCGAGCCTGCTGCTGGTGCTGCAGGAATGGGGCCTGCTGAAGCACCACACCGTCGGCAATCCACGCTATCGCGGCAATATCCTCGCGATGCAGTTGCCGCACAACACAGCCGTGATCGTTGAAAAGCAAAGCCGGATGGAGTGGGCCGTCGACATGTGGACGACCAAATATCTTCAGCCGCCCGACGTCATGCTCGTCGAGCAGTGGCTGAAGGAAGATTGAGCCGCGTAGTTGCTCTCATGCACCGAGCGTCATGCGCGGGCTTGACCCGCGCATCCATCTTCTTCAAGAAATTTCTCAAGATGGATTGCCGGGTCGAGCCCGGCAATGACGATTAAGTTCCTCGCGTCGCAATCACGCCTGCGCTGGCGTCTTCTTGACCTTCGCCCAGTACTTGTCGCGCAGATGCCGCTTCACCAGCTTGCCGGTCGGCGTGCGCGGCAGTTCGGCCTCGAAGTCCACGCTCTTCGGACACTTGATCGGCGACAGATGCTGGCGGCAGAACAGGATCAGCTCTGCTTCGAGTTCCTTGCCCGCGCGTGACATGTCGTGGGGCTGCACCACGGCCTTGACCTCTTCGCCCATTTCCTCGTTCGGAACGCCGAACACCGCGACGTCCGCCACCGCCGGATGCGAGATCATCACGTCCTCGGTTTCCTGCGGGTAGATATTCACCCCGCCGGAGATGATCATGTAGGCCTTGCGGTCGGTGAGATAGAGAAAGCCGTCGTTGTCGAGGTATCCGACGTCGCCGAGCGTCGACCAGCCGCGGTCATTGTAGGCACGCTGCGTCTTGTCGGTGTCGTTGTGATAGGCAAACGCGGGTCCGCCGGCGAAATACACCGTACCGGTTTCACCCACCGGCAGTTCGTGTCCGTCGTCATCGAGAATCCTGATCTCGCCGACCACCGCGCGGCCAACGGTGCCGCGATGCGCCAGCCAATCCTTCGAGGTGGAGACCGTGACGCCGTTGCCTTCAGAACCGGCGTAATACTCGATCAGGATCGGTCCCCACCAGTCGATCATCTTCGCCTTGACGTCGGCGGGGCAGGGCGCTGCGGCGTGCACCGCGCCTTTCAGCGTTGAGGTGTCGTATTTGGTGCGCACGTCGTCCGGCAGCTTGAGCATGCGCACGAACATCGTCGGCACGAGTTGAGACTGCGTTGCCTTGTGCTTTTCGACCAGCCGCAGGAATTCTTCGGCGTCGAACGATTCCATGATGATCGAGGTGCCGCCGAGCGCGCCGCACATCATGTTGAAGCGCAGCGGAGCCGCGTGATAAAGCGGCGCGGGCGACAGATACACGCTGGTCTCATTCATGCCGCACATGGTCGCGCACAACAGCTTGAGCAGCGGATTGGGCACCAGGATGGACGGCTCGGTCAGCGGGCGCTTGATGCCTTTCGGCCGTCCCGTGGTGCCCGACGAATAGAGCATGTCGTAACCGGCGGATTCGTCGGCGATCGGTGTTGCGGGCTGCGTTGCCAGCGCGTCGTCCCATGACTTGAAGCCGCCCTGCGCCGCGCCGGTGATGAAAAAATGCGGCGTGCCGGGCGCGTCGCTGAGCAGCGGCGCGATCGATCCGATGCATTTCGGCGAGGTGATGACGACCTGCGCGCCGCAATCCTTGACGATGTAGGCGATCTCGTCCGCGGTAAGATAGCGGCTGATGGCGGTGTAATAGAGCCCGCTGCGCTGCGCTGCCCAGCAGATCTCCATGAACGCGATGGTATTTTCCATCAGCAGCGCGATGTGATCGCCCTGCTTTAATCCGAGTGAACGGAACAGATGCGCGCCCTGGTTGGAGCGGCGGTCGAGATTGCGGTAGGTGATGGCGTCGCCGCTGCTTGCCATCTGGTAGGCGATCTTGTCGGGTGTCGACTGGGCGTGAATCGATGGATGAGACATAGAACTCCCTGGGCGTTTCCTCGGTGTTACGATGCTCCGGCGGCTTGTGCCGCTCGTTGGTTGAGCTTTGAAAAGTCCGGCGCGGCGGTTGATGTATCGCCGGCACAAAAAAGGGCGGGTAATGAACCCGCCCCTTTCAAAAGCCGTTGTTACAGCCGCTCGATGATGGTGACGTTGGCCATGCCGCCGCCTTCGCACATGGTCTGGAGACCGTAGCGCTTGTTGCGCTGCTTCAGTGCGTTGACCAGCGTCGTCATCAGCTTGGTGCCGGAGCCGCCGAGCGGATGACCGAGCGCGATGGCGCCGCCATTGACGTTGAGCCGCGACGGATCGGCGCCGGTGTCCTTGAGCCATGCGGTCGGTACCGAAGCGAAGGCTTCGTTGACTTCGAACAGATCGATGTCGTCGATCTTCATGCCGGCCTTCTTCAGCGCGCGGTGGGTCGCGGGCAATGGCGCTTCCAGCATGATGACCGGATCGCCGCCGATCATGGTCATGTGATGGATGCGCGCCAGCGGTGCGATGCCGAGCGCCTTGAGGCCGCGCTCGTTCACAACCATGACGCCGGACGCGCCGTCGCAGATCTGGCTGGCGCTGGCGGCAGTGAGCTTGCCGCCTTCCGCAATGGTCTTGACGCCGCGGATGCCCTCGATGGTCGCATCGAAGCGGATGCCTTCATCGATGCTGTGGATGTCAGAGGAGCCGTCTTCGCGCGTGAACTTGAGCGGAACGATTTCGTCCTTGAAAGCGCCGGCCTGCGTGGCGGCAATCGCCTTCTGGTGGCTCTGGTAGGAGTACTGGTCGAGATCTTCCTTCGCGAGGCCGTACTTCTCCGCCATCATTTCAGCGCCGGTGAACTGGCTGAACTGGATATTCGGATACTGCTTCTGGATGTTCGGGCTGTAATAGTTGCCGAAGCCGTTCTTCGCGGCCAGCGTGGCCGGAAGTCCCATCGGCACGCGGGTCATGCCTTCGACGCCTGCGGCGATCACGATGTCCATCGAGCCGGCCATCACCGCCTGTGCGGCGAAATGCAGTGCCTGCTGCGACGAACCGCACTGGCGGTCGACCGAGGTGCCGGGAACGCTTTCCGGAAGCTTCGAGGCCATCACCGCGTTGCGGGCGACGTTGTTCGACTGCTCGCCGGCCTGCATGACGCAGCCCATAATAACGTCTTCGATCTGGGCGGGGTCAACACCGGTGCGGTCCACCAGCGAATCCAGCACTGAAGCGGCGAGATCGACCGGATGCCAGCCTGCGAGGCGGCCTCCCTTGCGTCCCCCTGCGGTGCGGGCGGTGGCGACGATATAGGCTTCAGCCATGGTGGTGCTCCCTGATGGATTGTTTTCGGTTGGGCGCGATAAAAGCACGGCGCGAGATTTAGTCAATCGGTCAATTAACTCTTGAGCGCGGCCCGATCATCAGGTTAGCTGGTGGCCCATAATGTCCCGAGACCGCGCATGTCACCGACCCTGATCGCCAAAAAGCTGCGCCGGCCGCCATCGAAGCAGGTTCCCGAAAAGGAAGCCGCGCCGATGAATGCGACGGCTGCGAAATTGCTGGTGGCCGCCGGCGATCTGATGATCGAACGGAACTCGACCGAGGTGTCGCTGAGCGAGATCGCGCAGAAGTCCGGCGTGAACGCGGCACTGGTGAAGTATCACTTCGGCAACAAGGATGGTCTGCTGCTGGCGCTGCTGGCGCGCGATGCCGCCGCGGAAATGACCAATCTCGCTTTCGTGCTCGATCAGCCGATCTCTCCGACGGAGAAGATGCGGCGGCACATCGCCGGCATCATCAATGCCTATTACCGGGTGCCGTATCTGAGCCGGCTGATCCATCTGCTGCTGCATCAGGGCAGCGAAGCGACCTCAAAAGAAGTCCATCGCTTTTTCATCGACCCGCTGTTCGGCTTTGTGCGCGGGCTGCTTGAGCAGGGCGTCGCCGCGGGTGAATTCCGCAAGGTCGATCCGGCGCTGTTCTACATCAGCCTCAACGGCGCCTGCGACAATCTGTTCTACGGCCGCCAGATGAATGCGCGCTTCCTCGGGGCTGGCGGCATCACCGACGAAGTCAGGCGTCAATACATCCGGCACATGACAACGCTGTTCCTCGGCGGATTGCTGACGGACAAGGCTGCCATGTCGATCGACACGGAAGGATCGTCGGCCGGCAAGAGATGATAGAATTCTGTCAGTAAAAAAGCGGCGTTGATATCCGGCGCGCAAACAAGAAGACGTGAGTTCGGGAGAGAAACAGATGAAGGATCGTTCGGCGGCAACAGGTCCGCTGCGTGGCGTGCGTGTCATCGAGTTCGCGGGCATCGGGCCAGGTCCATTCGCATCGATGCTGTTGTCCGACATGGGCGCGGATGTCGTGTCGATCGCGCGGCCCGGACAGGGCAAGCGCGATGTGCGGGACTTCGTCAATCGCGGCCGCCGTGTCATCGAACTCGATCTGAAAAATCCGGCTCACATCGCACAGGCGCTCGATCTGATTGCATCAGCGGATGTGCTGATCGAAGGTTTCCGGCCGCAGGTGATGGAGCGGCTCGGTCTCGGACCGGACGTGGTGCTCAAGCGCAATCCGAGGCTGGTCTACGGCCGAATGACCGGCTGGGGTCAGGAAGGACCGCTGGCGCAGGCCGCGGGTCATGACATCAATTATATCGCCATCACCGGCGCGCTCGATTCATTCCGCGCCGCCAACGGTGAAACCGTCTCACCGCTGAATCTTGTCGGCGATTACGGCGGCGGCGCGATGTATCTCGTCGTCGGCGTGCTCGCGGGCGTGATCGAGGCGCGAACTTCGGGCAAAGGCCAGGTCGTCGATGCGGCCATGTGCGACGGCGTCTCCAGCATGCTGACCATGTTCCACAGCATGAAGGCGACCGGACGCTGGACCGATCAGCCGCGCACCAACCTGCTCGACGGCGGCGCGCCGTTCTATCGCACCTACGAGTGCAAGGACGGCGGCTTCATGGCGATCGGTGCGCTCGAGCCGCAGTTCTATGCGGAGCTGCGCAAGCTCGCTGGGCTCGATGAGGATTGTTACGACGCGCAGATGAACCGCAAGGGCTGGCCGAACCTGCACGAGAAAATGACCGCGCTGTTCAAGAGCAAGACGCGCGACGAATGGGCCGCGATTCTGGAAGGCTCGGACGCCTGCGCCGCGGCCGTGCGCGGACTGTTCGATGCGCCGACCCATCCGCATCTCGCTGCGCGCCAGACATTCGTCAATGTCGATGGTCACGTGCAGCCTGCGCCCGCGCCGCGTTTCTCGCGCACACCGTCAAACATTCAGGGATCACCGGCGGTGCCGCCGATCGATGCCGCCGAAATTCTTTCGCAGTGGTCGCAACCGGCCGCCGCGAAAGCATCCTGAAGTCATCACGACTTTACAGCATTTCACACCAAAGCAGGAAAACGACTTATGCAGCTCAAGGATGTTTCAGTACTCATCACCGGCGGCGGTTCAGGTTTGGGCGCGGCAACGGCACGCGCGATGGCCGCAAAGGGCGCGAGGGTCGCCGTCATCGACATGAACAAGGACGGCGCGGAAGCCGTCGCCAAGGAGATCAAGGGCCTCGCGCTGGTCGGCGACGTGTCGGAAGAGGCACCGGTCAAGGAAGCCATTGCGAAGGCCGAAGCCGCACACGGCACCATCCGCGTGCTGGTGAACTGCGCCGGTATCGGCGGCGCGGTGAAGACCGTCGGCAAGAACGGTGCCTATCCGCTCGATCACTTCTCGCGCATCATCAAGGTCAACCTGATCGGTTCGTTCAACTGCATCCGTCTCGTTGCCGAGCGCATGCAGACCGCGCCGCCGATCGGCGAGGAGCGTGGCGTCTGCATCAACACCGCGAGCGTCGCCGCCTTTGACGGCCAGATCGGCCAGGCGGCGTATTCGGCATCGAAGGGCGGCATCGTCGGTCTGACGCTGCCGGTCGCACGCGATCTTGCTTCGCTCAACATTCGCGTCATGACCATCGCGCCGGGCCTGTTCCTGACGCCGTTGCTGATGGGCCTGTCGGAAGAAGCCCAGAAGAGCCTTGGCGCGCAGGTGCCACATCCGGCGCGTCTCGGCGATCCGAGCGAGTACGCCCAGCTTGCTGTCGCCATCGTCGAGAACCCGATGCTGAACGGTGAAACCATCCGTCTCGACGGCGCGATCCGCATGGCGCCGCGATAGCACGAAGCGTCGCCCTTCGAGGCCGCCGCTTTGCGACGGCACGTCAGGGTGACGAACGCGCGTTATGCGTCATCCTGAGGTACGAGCCGCCTTTTGCGGTGAGCCTCGAAGGGTGATGCAAGCTCTGACCGGCGAGGGGCGGCATAACAAAAATGCCCCCGCCGTTTTCCTCGGGAGGAAGCTGCGATGAGTGCGAGTTTCGCTGGTTCGGGTCTTGCCGAAAAGAACGTGGCGATAGCGCCGCAGAAGCCGCCGTTTCGCAAGATCGACTGGTTGCCGCGCGATATCGATGTCGAGCGGCGCGCCGATGGCGTGATCGTCCTGAAATCCCGGTTTCCGCTCGATCCGTATGAGCCGCATATTCCCGCTTCTGTGGCGAAGTGGGCGGCCGCGCGTCCCGATCATGTCTGGCTGGCGCAGCGCCGCGGCCCCGAGCGGCAATGGCACAAAGTCTCCTACGGGGAAGCCAAGCGGACCATCGATGCGCTGACGCAGGCGCTGCTCGACATGAAGCTGCCGGCCGGGCGCCCGGTCGCGATCCTGAGCGGCAATTCCATCGAGCACGCGCTGATGACACAGGCCGCGATGCAGGCGCGGATTCCGGCGGCACCGGTGTCTCCGGCGTACTCGCTGATGAGCCAGGATCACGCCAAGCTGAAGTATCTGTTTGGTCTGGTGAAGCCTGCGGTGGTGATGGTGCAGGACGGGGTGATGTTCGAGAAGGCACTGGCCGCGCTCGATCTCGACGGCATCACGGTGATCCATGTCGATCGTGCGCCGGCCAGCATCAAGAGTGTGGCCTATGCCGATCTCGCTGCGACGGCGGTGACCTCCGCGGTCGCGGACTCCATCGCGCAGATCATGCCGGACAGCGTCGGCAAGTTGCTGTTTACCTCGGGCTCTACGGGAATGCCCAAGGCGGTCATCAACACGCAGAGGATGATGTGCGCCAACGCCCGCATGATGATGCAGGTGCGGCCGCGTCCGGACGACGCGCCGGACGGAATTTATCTCGACTGGATGCCGTGGAATCACACCATGGGCGGCAATGCGTTGTTCAATGTGGCGCTGACCGAAGGCGGCACGCTGTATATCGACGACGGCCGTCCGGTGCCCGGCCAGTTCGAGGAAACGCTGCGCAACCTGCGCGAGATTTCGCCGACCTATTACGCCAACGTCCCGGCCGGTTACGCGGCGCTGGCGGCGGTGATGGAAAAGGACGATGCGCTGTGCCGCTCGTTCTTCAAGAATCTCGGATTGCTCGCTTACGGCGGCGCGCGGCTGCCGGACGATCTTTACGATCGCTTCCAGACGCTGGCGGTGCGCACCACCGGCGAGCGCTTTGTGTTTTACACCGGCTGGGGCTCGACCGAGACCGCGCCGACATCCACCGGTACCTATTGGGACACCGAGCGCGTCGGGCTGATCGGGCTGCCGTTCCCCGGCGTCGAGTTGAAGATGGTGCCGTGCGGAGCGCAGTACGAGTTGCGATTGCGCGGCGTCAACGTGACACCGGGATATTACGGCCAGCCCGAACTGACGCAGAAGGCCTTCGATGAGGAAGGCTTCTACTGCATCGGCGACGCCGGTGTGTTCGTCGATCCGCAGGATCCTGCGCAGGGCCTGATCTTTTCGGGCCGCGTGGTGGAAGATTTCAAGCTCACCACGGGGACATTCGTTCTGGTCGGCTCGCTGCGCACCGATGCGATTGCGGCTGCGTCGCCGGTTGTTCAGGACGCTCTGGTCGCGGGTCAGGATCGTCCCTTCATCGGACTGCTCGCGTGGCCCAATCTCGATTCCTGCCGCCGGCTGATCGAAGACATGAATGCATCGATGGATACGGTGGTGAACCATCCCAAGGTGCGCGCGCATTTGCGCGACGGATTGCTGGCGCACAACAAGGCGTGCAGCGGATCGAGCAGCCGCCGCATTGTCCGCGCGATGCTGATGGCCGAGCCGCCGTCCATCGACGGCAATGAACTCACCGACAAGGGTTACATCAACCAGCGGGCGGGGCTCGAGCGCCGCGCCGCGCTGGTGACGCAGCTTTATGCAGACCAGCCGGGACCGGACGTCATCGTTCTCGGATAACTTTCACGTTCACAACACGAGTCAAACCAGATGAACTTTGAATTCTCGGACGACCAGAAGCAATTGCGCGATCAGGCGCGGCGCTATCTCGCTGAACATTCGCCGCCGAAGGCGGTGCGCGCAGTGCTGGAAGGCAAGGCGCCATACGACAAGGCGCTGTGGAAGGGCCTCGCCGAGATGGGCTTTCTCGGTGTCGCCATTCCCGAAGAATTCGGCGGCGCGGGAGCTGGGCATCTTGAGCTTTGCGTGATCGCCGAGGAAATGGGCCGCGCGCTGGCCCCGGTGCCGTTCTCATCGACGATCTATCTCGCCGCGGAAGCCATCATGCTCGCCGGCAGCGATGCACAAAAGGCAAAGTGGCTGCCGAAGATCGCGTCGGGCGAAGCCATCGGCACGCTGGCGCTGTTCGAGGGCGTCGGCAATCCGTCGCACAAGGCGATCAAGGTCTCAGCCTCGCAGGGCGCGGTCTCCGGCACCAAGACGCCGGTGGCGGACGGCGCGATTGCGGATTTCGCCATCGTTGCGGCGCGCACAGGTTCGACCGGCCGTGAGACCGACATTGGGCTGTTTATCGTCGATCTTTCTGGTGACGGCGTAACGCGCAAGGCGCTCGCCAATCTCGATCAGGCGCATGGCCAGGCCGAGATCACGTTCGATCGCGCCAAGGCGGAGCCGCTCGGCGCGACCGGCGAAGGCTGGAGCATTCTCACTCGCGTGCTGGATCGTGCGGCTGTGTTGATGGCGTTCGAACAGGTCGGCGGCGCCGACCGCGCGCTTGAGATGGGCCGCGACTATGCGCTGGATCGGATCGCCTTCGGCCGTCAGATCGGTTCGTTCCAGGCGGTGAAGCACATCCTCGCCGATATGTACGTCTCGGCGACGCTGGCGCGCTCCAACTGCTACTACGGCGCGTGGGCGCTTTCGACCGACGCGGCGGAATTGCCGGAAGCCGCGGCGACCGCCCGCATCAGTGCAACGCAGGCGTTCCAGCATTGCTCGAAGAACAACATCCAGGTGCACGGCGGCATGGGCTTCACCTGGGAATTCGACTGCCACCTGTATTACCGGCGCGCCAACGTGCTCGCGCTGTCGCTCGGAAGCCTGTCGTACTGGGAGAACCAGTTGATCGACCGCCTGCGCTTCCGCAACGCTTCTTAAGAAGGATCATTCACATGAATTTCGATGACACCCCGCAGGAAGCAGCATTCCGCGCCGAAGCCCGTGCCTGGATTCAGGTCAACGCGCCGAAGGAACTGGAAGCCGAGCTGTCGCAGCCGACCGTCGGCCGGATCAAGCTGAAGAACCGCGACATCCTGGAGGAATCCAAGAAGTGGCAGAAGAAGAAGGCCGAAGCCGGCTGGGCCTGTCTGCATTGGCCGAAGGAATATGGCGGCCGCGGAGCTTCACCTATTGAGCGCGTGATCTGGCAGCAGGAAGAGGGCTTCTACGGCAAGCTCGAGGGCGTGTTCCTGATCGGGCAGGGCATGTGCGGCCCGACGGTGATGGCGTATGGCAGCAACACCGACAAGGCGAAGTATCTGCCGAAGATCGCGTCAGGCGAAAACGTCTGGTGCCAGTTGTTCTCTGAACCGTCCGCTGGCTCCGATGTCGCCGGTCTGCGCACCCGCGCGGAAAAGAAGGGCGACGACTGGATCATCAACGGCCAGAAGGTCTGGACCACCGGCGCGCATTTCTCCGATTACGGCATCGTGATCACGCGCACCGATCCGACCCAGCCCAAGCACAAGGGCCTCACCATGTTCTGGCTCGACATGAAGTCGCCGGGCGTCACCGTGAAGCCGATCAAACAGGCCAACGGCCAGTCGGAATTCAACGAGGTGTATTTCGCCGACGTGAAAATTCCGGACTCGCAGCGGCTCGGCAAGGTCGGCGACGGCTGGAACGTGTCGCTGACCACGCTGATGAACGAGCGCATGTCGATCGGCGCGCGGCAATCGACCGGGTTCCCCGAACTGTTTGCGTTCTGCAACGATCTGATGTTGGAAGACGGTCCCGCAATCGAGGACAAGAATGTCCGCTCGAAGCTTGCAAGCTGGGCCGTGAAGGCCAGCGGCCTCAAGTACACCAGCTATCGTTCGATCTCGGCGTTGTCGCGCGGCGAACGTCCGGGTCCGGAAAATTCCATCGGCAAGCTCGTGGCCGGCACGATGCTGCAGGACATTGCGATGTTCGCGATGGATCTTCAGGGCGCGTCCGGGGCGCTGACCGATGCGGACAGCCCGTCGGTCGGCGGCCAGTTCCAGTCGATCCTGCTGCGCTCGCCGTCGGACCGCATAGCAGGTGGTACCGATGAAATCCTGCGCAACATCATCGCTGAACGGGTGCTAGGCTTGCCGGGTGACATCCGCGTCGACAAGGATGTTCCTTTCAACGCCATTCCGACCAAGGGACGCTGAGCGCCATGCTTGCACAACCCGACAGCCGCGACATTGAAGTCGTGGAGAAGCTGCTTGCCGCGCGGTATTCCTGCCGCGCGTTCAAGCCGGACGCCGTTCCGCGCTCGATTATCGAGCGGGTGCTGAGCGCCGCGCAGAAGACTGCGTCATGGTGCAACAGCCAGCCGTGGCAGGTGACGATCGTCAGCGGTGATGCGACCCGCGCCTTTGGCGAGGCGCTGTACAAGAATGCGAGCGAGGGAAAGTTCTCGGCGGATTTTCCATTCCCTCGTGAGTATCGCGGCGTCTATCTGGATCGCCGCCGCGAAAGCGGCTTTCAGCTTTACAACGCCCTTGGCATCCAGCGCGGTGACAAGGCCGCCTACAACAAGCAGATGCTAGAAAACTTCCGTTTCTTCGGCGCTCCGCATGTGGCCATTATCACCAGCGATGATGCGCTCGGCGTTTACGGCGCCGTCGACTGTGGCGGCTATGTGAGCAGCTTTTTGCTCGCCGCGCAGGCAGCAGGTCTTGCGACGATTCCACAGGCGGCGCTGGCAGGCCAGTCCAATGTGGTGCGCGAGCATCTCGGCCTTCCCGCCGATCGCCGGGTGGTGTGCGGTGTTTCGTTCGGCTACGCCGATGAAGCGCATCTCGCCAACAGCTATCGCACCAACCGTGCGACGATCCCGGAGGCTGTTGCGTTTATCGGCGAGTAGATTCGTCAGAGGGAAACAGCGATGGCGGAGATGAAGGCGACCGACGACGCGGCGGCGACGGAGCGTGTCCGCCGCGTGGTCACGCGTTACGCGACAGCCTGGGCGGCTGGAGATCTCCCCACGATCCGCGACTGCTATCACGATCAGTTCACGCTCTATTATGGCGGCAACAACCCGCTGTCCGGCGTGCACAAGGGCAAGGCCGCATGCCTCGCGGTGCTGGAAGAATTCCGCAAGCGCACCCGCCGCAAGCTGCTCAGCGTCGATCACATCATGGCCGGTCCGGAGCGCGGCGCGGTTCTGGCGCGCGAGCAGTTCAGCCATGACAACAAAACCACGGACGTGCAGCGGCTGCTGGTGTATTCGATTCTCGACGACAGGCTCCATGAATGCTGGGTCTACGATCAGGATCAGGCCTTGATCGATCGGCTCCTGTCCTGAGGACAACGCGATGACCGAACAGCCGCTTGCGAAAAAGACCGTTGAGGTGCTCGGCCGTCGCATGGCCTATCACGAGCGCGGCGAGGGCGCGCCGATCCTGTTCCTGCACGGCAATCCCACCTCGTCCTATCTCTGGCGCGATGTCATTCCCGAGCTTGAAGGACAGGGTCGCCTGATCGCGCCGGATCTGATCGGCATGGGTGATTCCGGCAAGCTGCCCGACGTGAAGCCGGATACCTATCGCTTCACCACGCATCGCGATCATCTCTGGGCCTTCATCGATACTGTGATCGGCCCGAGCGAAAAAGTTTTGCTGGTGATTCACGACTGGGGTTCGGCGCTCGGTTTCGACTGGGCCAACCAGCATCGCGATCGCGTGCGCGGCATCGCCTACATGGAAGGCATCGTGCGGCCCGTTGCCGGATGGGACGAGTGGAGCGAGGCGGCGACGCCGGTGTTCCAGGGGTTCCGCTCCGACAAGGGCGAGCAGATGATCCTCGACCGCAACCTGTTCATCGAGCGCGTGCTGCCGGGCTCGGTGCTGCGCAAGCTGTCAGACGCCGAGATGGCCGAGTATCGCAAACCGTTTCTCAACCGCGAGGATCGCTGGCCGACGCTGACCTGGCCGCGCCAGATTCCGATTGGCGGCGAGCCCGCCGATGTGGCCGCCATTGTCGATGCTTACGCCAAATGGATGGCGCAGAACGATGTACCGAAGCTGTTTGTCAATGCTGAACCCGGCGCGATCCTGATCGGCAAGGTGCGTGAGTTCTGCCGCGGCTGGAAGAACCAGACCGAGGTAACGGTCCCCGGTTCGCATTTCATCCAGGAAGATTCCGGGCCGGCCATCGGCCGCGCCATCGCGGGCTGGATCAAGGACAAGCGCGTTTAGGGCTTCAGCGCCGTGTCCGTCATCTCGATCTCCGCCCGTGCCTCGAATCATCGGTTGATTCGCGCCGCGTGCGGTCCGGTTCCATCTCTCTAACATTCAATGAACATGCGCACGATCCCGAGCGCGTGGTTAACCTTGCGTTAGGAAATTGCATTGCATCTTGCGGAAATGAAATGGCGCATGATTTTTTCGCCAAGCCGCCCATACTGGCGGGTCATGTAGCTGGGGAGATTTTCAATGTGGTCCAGCCGCGAAGCCTTTGAGAACGACGTCTGCCCGGTCGGCGACGAGATGCTCGGAAGCCTGTACCGAGCCAGCGAACACGGTCTTCCTCAACTTGTGGAATCGGTGTCGGCGGATGTCAGGGCGATGCTCGCTTTGTTCTGCTACAAGCGCGCCCACCTGCACGGCATGAGCCTCGCGATTGCGGCGACTTGCACCGAACGCGATCTGGTCGAGCAGGGCGGTATCGTCGGGTCGACCTTGTTCGCGATGTCGCGGGAAGCGCCATCGGCAGGCCCGTCACCATCGTCCTGTGGTAACCGCCGCAACATCACGCTCTCGACCAAGCCGCTGAGCACGTTCGCCCCGATCGCTGATGAGATCGATGACGAAGCCGACTTCGCTGCGATGCCGGCGTAAGCCGCCGCGATTTTGCCGGAACGTGTGCTAGATGTCATAATAGAGATGAAACTCGTGAGGATGGGGGCGAAGCCGGATGGCGTCGATCTCCTTCTTTCGTTTGTAGTCGAGCCAGGTTTCGATCACATCGCGGGTAAATACATCGCTGCGCAGCAGGAATGCGTGATCGCGTTCGAGTGCATCAAGCGCCTGATCCAGCGACCCGGGCGTCGATTTCACGTCCTTCGCTTCGGCGGGCGGCAGATCATAAAGATTCTTGTCGATCGGTCTGCCCGGATCCATGCGCTTCTCGATGCCGTCGAGGCCGGCCATCAGCATCGCGGAAAAGGCGAGGTAGGGATTGCACGAGGGATCCGGCGAACGGAACTCGACGCGCTTCGCCCGCGGGTTCGGCGAATACATCGGAATCCGGCAACACGCCGAGCGATTGCGCTGGGAGTAGACCAGGTTGATGGGAGCTTCGTAACCCGGCACCAGACGCCGATAGGAATTCGTGGTCGGGGCGCAAAGGCCGCATAGGGCCCAGGCATGCGTCAGAAGCCCGCCGATGTAGTAGCGGCCAAGTTCGCTCAACTCGGCATAGTCGGCCTTACCATAGAACAGATTGGTTTCGCCGTTCCACAGACTCTGATGCACATGCATTCCCGAGGCGTTGTCCTCGAACAGCGGTTTGGGCATGAACGTCGCGGTCATGCCGTGGTGCAGAGCTGTGTTCTTGACCACGTACTTGTAGATCATCAGGTTGTCGGCCATGCGGGTGAGCGTCGTGAAACGCATGTCGATTTCGTTTTGGCCGCCGGTCGCAACTTCATGGTGATGGGCTTCGATTGCGATCCCCAGCGACTCCATCGTCAGCACCATTTCGGTGCGAAGATCCTGCAGGCTGTCGGTTGGGGGAACCGGAAAGTATCCCTCTTTCGGGCGCGGCTTGTGGCCCAGATTCGGCGCTTCCTTCCTGCCGGTGTTCCAGTTGCCTTCGCTGGAATCGATTCTGTGGAAGGCGTAGTTGATGCCTTGTCCATAGCGCACATCGTTGAAGACGAAGAACTCCGCCTCCGGGCCGAAATAGCTCGTATCGGCGGTGCCGCTGCCCTTCAGGTACGTCTCGGCCTTCTGGGCGATATAGCGCGCGTCGCGACTATAGGATTGACCGGTCACCGGGTCCCTGATGTTGCAGATCAGGACGAGCGTCGTTGCCGAAGTGAAAGGGTCGATGAAGGCGGTCGTCGGGTCGGGCACGACCAGCATGTCGCTTTCCTGAATCTCCTGGAAGCCGCGGATCGACGAGCCATCAAATCCGATGCCCTCGTTGAGGGCGCCGGCATTCACCGCGCTTGGCGGGACGGAGAAATGTTGCCAGACACCCGGCAAGTCGGTGAACCGCAGATCAATCATCTGGACCTTCTGGTCCTTGATCGTCTTGAGGACGTCTTCGGTCGAAGAACAATTTGGAACCATGGTTTCACTCCAGTAACGGAGAGCGATTCCCAGAGCGGTTTGCCGTTAGGCCGCTGGCAGACGGCCCGGCGCGGACCTTAGATTATGCTCAAACGTCCATATCGCCGCCGCGCCGACTCTGATCCGGCGTAGCGACGCCCGTGTTCAAACAAGCCTCGTCAATGGTGACCCGCAGCTTCAGCTTTGGTGCGGGCCGCGCATCATCTTGAGTGCGTCCTCGACATGCCGCCAGTCCTTGGCTAGCTCAAGCTTGCCCTCCGCCTCGCACTCGGTCGCGCGCTGGGCGGCCTCTGCAATGGCCCGAGGACCATGAGCCTCCAGCAATTGACGCGCATAGTCATGAATTTCCATTTCCCGCATGGCGTCATGCTCCTCTTGTTCAGGGGCTTCAGGGGCTAAAAGGGTTGACGCCTGAGGGGAACATTAGTTCCCGACTATTCGCCGCCAGCCGAACCGGCCGCAAGTTCCGGCAATCCGAACCGCCGCCGCGCCATGCCGCATTCGGGATCGCCCGGCATGCAGGTGCGGCAGACTTCGGGGCGCACGTCATAAATTCCGCAGGCTGTCGCGGTTCCGACCTTGCCGGTCAGGGCCGAACACCGGTCGCCGTCGCAGCGCATGCCGGACAGCCGGTCGTTGACAAACTTCTCGGGAATGAGATCGAGCGCGGCGTCGTCTTCCACCGTAAAGCGCGGCCAGTTGCTCGAATAGGAGCAGCAGGCGCCGCAGCTCTGGCAGGGACTGTCGGTTGCGGTCATGTCGTCAGCGCTCGCGCATGTCGTTTTTGAGCGAAAAAGTCTTCATCCATTTCGTCCGCAAAGCGGCGCGGCGTTCGGGATACTTCTCGTCGAGAAACACGGCATCGGTCATGCGATCGATCCGGAAGCTGCGAAAATCCTTTCGCAATTCGCACCACGCCGCCAGCATCCGCACGGCCTCCAGATAGCCGACCGCGATAGGCCAGACGGTGCGTTTGCTGTCGCGGCCCTGTTCGTCGCGATAATGCAGCAGGACTTTCTTGCTGGCGTAGATATGCGCGCGCAATTGCGTCATATCGATGCTGTCGGGCGTCGCGTCCCATTTCGGCGGGGTCCGGCTGGCAGGGTCGAGCGCCAGCGGTTGCAGCCGCTCGGGAATGGTCTCGACGATCTTGGCGATCAGGTCCTGCGCCGCCTTCGCCAGCACCGGATCGGCCCGCCCGGCCACCCATTGCGCGCCAAGCACCGCCGCCTCGATCTCGTCCGGCGTCAGCATCAGCGGCGGCATGTCGAAGCCTTTTTCGAGCACATAGCCGGTGCCGGCTTCGCCCCGGATCGGCACCCGCTGGCCGATCAGGGTGGCGATGTCGCGGTAGATCGTGCGTTTTGAGGTCTCCAGTTCCTTGGCGATGGCCTCGGCGGTCAGCGGCTTGCGGGTGCGCCGGAGCACCTGGATGATCTGGAACAGCCGGTCGGCGCGCCTCATTTTCGGTCTCTTGGGTCGCTTGCTGCTGACAGTATGGTGGCAGCAGGGGGTATCTACAAACGGGCATCTTTTCAACGCGCAAGGATGCTCCCCATGATCACCCTCTATGGTATTGGCCCCGGCTTCGGCCTTCCGGAAATCAGCCCCTACGTCACCAAGACCGAGGTCCAGCTCAGAATGGCGGGCCTGAAATACGTCAAGCAGCAGGCGATGCCGGACACCTCGCCGAAGGGGCAGTTGCCCTATATCGACGACGGCGACGAGCGGGTTGCCGATTCCACCTTCATCCGCCAGCATCTGGAAAAGAAACACGGATTCGATTTCGACGCGGCGCTCGACGAGCGCCAGCGCGCTGAAGCCTGGGCCATCGAGCGGATGATCGAGAATCATTTCAACTGGGCGTCAGGCTACGCGCGCTGGATGCTCCCTGAGAATTTCGCCAAGGGACCGGCGCATTTCTTTGACGCAGCGCCCGAGAACATCCGCGACGCGCTGCGCGAGGACGTGCGCGGCCGGGTCGCGGAGAATATGCGGATTGCGGGCCTCGCCCGTCACACGCCGGACGAGATCACCGAACTCGGTACCCGCTCGCTCTCCGCGCTGTCGATGCTGCTGGGCTGGAAGCCGTACCTGATGGGCGACCGGCCCTCCGGAATTGATGCGATCGCTTTCGCGTCACTGGCTGGCCTGATGACGCCATTTTTCGATTCGCCGCTGCGTGACCGCGCGATGGAGTTCTCCAATCTCGTTGCCTACGTGGACCGGATGATGGCGCGTTACTATCCGGAACATCAGTGGCAGCGGATGATGGCCGCGGCCTGAGAACCATGATGTGTTGATTCACCTCTCCCCGTGTTTACGGGGAGAGGTCGGATCGCTTTTGCGATCCGGGTGAGGGGCATCGTCGCGGATGATAAGTATCGCCCCTCACCCCAACCCTCTCCCCGCAGGCGGGGAGAGGGAGGAATGTCTTCAAGGTGACCGCGCCTTTAATTGCGCCACTTCCGCCTCGAGCTCCGCGATGCGCTCATCGCGGGCCGCGATCGCCGCCGCGACATCGGCCGCGTCGAACTTCATGGGAATGTGCTGCGGGCAGTTGCTGTCCCATGCGGTGATCTTGAACAGGATCGCCTGTTCGGGCTTCGCCTTGTAATCCTTCGGCATCAGCGCGGCGATCAGCGCCGGATCGTCCTCGACCACGCGCGCCTCGCCCCAGATCTTGATCCGGCGGCGATTGACGTAATCGATCAGGAAAATATACGCCTTCGGATTCTCGCTGAGATTTCCCTGCGTGATGTACTGCCGGTTGCCGCGGAAATCCGCGAAAGCCAGCGTGGACTTGTCGAGAATCCTGATGAAGCCCGCTGGGCCGCCGCGATGCTGGATATAGGGCTGACCCTCGGCATTCGCCGTCGCAAGGAAGAAGCTGGTCTGCTCGGCGATAAAGGCTGCGAGGGCCGGGTCGATCTCGGTGCGAAAGCCGCCGCCGTCTTCCATGTGGGCGTAGCCGCCGCGCGAACCCTTGCGGGCCTGAATGGCCTTCACGGTGGGCGTAAAGGCGACATCGCTGGAATAGGTGTTGGTGGTCGTCATGGCGGACCTCTTGTGACCGGCCGGAAACATGGCCTGAATTTAGTGGTCCGCCGTCTTGCGATAATCACCGGCATTGACACTTTATCATTGCAGGATATGAAATAATGCCATGGACCGTATCGACGCCATGCGCGCCTTTATTTCGGTGGCGGATCTTGAGGGCTTCGCGCCCGCCGCCCGCAAGCTGGGGCTTTCGGCCTCGGCCGTGACCCGGCTGATCGCCAGTCTTGAAAATCATCTTGGCGCGCGGCTGCTCCAGCGCACTACGCGCTCGGTCACGCTCACCGACGTCGGTGCGCGATATCTTGAGCGGGCGCGGCGAATTCTCGGCGATGTCGAGGAGGCTGAGGCATCGGCTTCGGCGGAAACAAGCCAGCCGTCCGGCCGGCTGGTGGTGTCGGCACCGCTGATGTTCGGCCGTTTGCATGTCGGACCGATCATGTCGGCCTATCTGAAGCAGTATCCCAAGGTCAGCGCCGAACTGCGGCTGTCGGACCGCATGGTCAATCTGGTGGACGAGGGTGTCGATCTCGCCGTGCGCATCGGGCATTTGGCCGATTCCAGCGTGGTCGCGCGGGCGGTCGGCAACATGCGGCGGATCGTGGTTGCCTCGCCGCGTTATCTCAAACTCCGCGGCACTCCCTCGAAACCGTCCGATCTAGCCAAACACGAAGTCATACAATTCTCGGGCGCGACGTCCTTGTCCGAGTGGCGCTTCGTTGAGAATGGCCGCGAGTTTCGCGTGCCGAACACCTCACGCTTCGCCACCAACAGCACCGACGCGGCGGTGTTGCATGCCGAGCAGGGCGGCGGGCTGATCAGCGTGCTGGCCTATCAGGTGGCGGATGCGCTCAAGGCCGGACGGCTCAAGATCGTGCTCGCAAACTACGAGCCGCCGCCGATGCCGATTCATCTCGTGTATCCGACCTCGCGATTGCTGTCGGCGAAGGTCAGGGCCTTCGCCGACCTTGTGATCGAGAAATCGGACTGGCGGTTTGGGACGGCGTGAGAACCGTCAGTTCTTCTTCCGGGCGATCTTGAAGGTTGCGTTGGCCCGCGCGCAAGGTTCGCCGTCGGCGGTGACCAGGCATTGTGCGAAGCAGATTGACCCGCCGATTTTCATGAAGTTGGTGTCTATCTCAAGCCACTGTCCGATATTCGCTGAACCGAGATAGTCGACCGAGAGGTTGATCGTGACCAGCCCGAGAAGATTGCCGGCCTTGAGACTGCAACTCAGTCCCATTGCATTATCGGCAAGCGCCGCGATCAGCCCGCCATGAATCAGCCCGCGCGAATTGGTGTGTGCCTCAGCGAGGCGCAATCCAAGAATGTAGGCCTCCGGCGTCGCCTTGAAATAGATCGGCTCCCAGGGCTCGGTGAGCGGACTGCGCCGCGGATGGCGCGCGAAGCCTGCTGGAACATCGGCAAGAGTTTCGGTCGTTCCCATGTTTCTCTTTCAAATGCTGCGTGGTGCGGTTGCCTGCATCATAAAGCGGGCCTCGCGCGCGATCATTCGAAATCAAGTTTGAAACACGGCATCGCCGCATGTTTGAAACAGCGGCGGCGTCATCGTTTCTTCATCGCCCCGCAGGAGAGAGGCGAGGGAGGTGTCAGTACGGTAGGCCGACATAGTTTTCCGACAGCGACATCTTCGCGGCGTCGGATTCGATCAGGTAGTTCAGTTCCGCGATCTGGATGCGCGAGCTGAATTCATCGGTGTCGGGGAAACGATGCAGCATCGACGTCATCCACCAGGAGAAGCGTTCGGCCTTCCACACCCGGCTCAGCGCGCGCCGCGAATAATCGTCGATGCCCGCCGGAGATTTCTCGGCATAGAACTCGCGCAGCGCGGTTGAGAGATAGTGCACGTCGCTGGCAGCGAGGTTGAGGCCCTTGGCGCCGGTCGGCGGCACGATATGCGCCGCGTCGCCCGCCAGAAACAGCCGGCCGAACCGCATCGGTTCGGCGACGAAACTCCGCAAGGGCGCGATGCTTTTCTCGATCGACGGTCCCGTGACCAGATGATCGACGGCTTCCTGGTCCAGCCGAAGCTTCAACTCGTCCCAAAACTTGTCGTCTGGCCAGTTGTCGACATGGTCGTCGAGCTTGCATTGCAGGTAGTAGCGGCTGCGATGCGCCGAGCGCATCGAGCACAGCGCGAAGCCGCGCTCGTGATTGTTGTAGATCAGTTCAGGCGAGACCGGCGGCGTTTCCGACAACAGGCCGAGCCAGCCGAACGGATAAATCCGCTCGAAGATCTTGAGCGCGTCTGGCCTGACGCTCTGACGGCTGACGCCGTGGAAGCCATCGCAACCCGCGATGAAGTCGCAGGCGACCTCGTGGGTTGTGCCGTCCTTGACGTAACGCACCCGCGGCTGGTCGCTGCCAAAGTCATGCAGGCTGACATTGCCGGCATCATAGACGGTGGTGAGCCCGGCCTTGATCCGCGCATCCATCAGGTCGCGGGTGACTTCGGTTTGCCCGTAGACGGTTACCGTCTTGCCGGTCGCCTGCGTCATATCGATGCGGTGGCGCGCGCCGCCGAACGCCAGTTCGATGCCGTGATGGATCAGGCCGTCATGATGCAGCCGCTCCGCGACGCCGACTTCCTCAAGCAATCCGACGGTGCCCTGTTCGAGCACGCCTGCCCGGATTCGCGCCAGGATGTAGTCGCGATCCTTGCGCTCGAAAATGACGTTGTCGATGCCGTAGCGGTGCAGCAACTGTCCGAGCAGCAAGCCTGCCGGGCCTCCGCCGATGATGGCAACCTGTGTCCGCAACGTCTGTCACTCCCGGCGCCTTGCGAATATGGTTTTGCGCGCCGCCAAAATTGATTATACCAGATAACAATATCCGAAAAGGCCATTCGAGGGCTGGCGCATCATACCAAGGTACATGCGGAAAGCATTGCAAATGGCCGCTAACTTCTATCTGAATGGCGGCAACCGAAGCCGGATGGTGCACCGCAAATAGCTTCGTCGTCCGGTCAATCGTTAACGACTGTCAGAAACGTCAAAAGAGACTTTCAAGGGAGGATGACATGAAGACTTTAACCTGGACCGCCGCGGTTCTCGCCGCCGCGATGGCTTTGCCGGGCGCCACGCTCGCGCAGGACATCACCATCGGCATCAGCATCAGCACCACGGGTCCCGCCGCCGCACTCGGCATTCCTGAAAAGAACGCGCTCGAATTCGTGCCGACTGAAATCGGCGGCGCCAAGATCAAGACCATCCTGCTCGATGACGCGGGTGACCCGACCGCGGCCACCACCAACGCGCGCAGGTTTGTGACCGAATCCAACGCCGACATCATCATCGGTTCGTCGACCACGCCACCGTCGATCGCGATCTCGACCGTTTCCAACGAGGTTGGTGTCCCGCAGTTCAGCCTTGCGCCGCTGCCGATCACGCCGGCCCGCGAGAAGTGGACCACCGTGTTGCCGCAGCCGGTGCCGATCATGGGCAAGGTGCTCTACGAGCACATGAAGAAGAACAACATCAAGACCGTCGGCTATATCGGCTTCTCTGATTCCTACGGCGATCTGTGGCTCAACGATATCAAGACCCAGACCGGCGCCATGGGCGGCATTACGATCGTCGCCGAAGAGCGCTATGCGCGTCCCGACACCTCGGTGGCGGGTCAGGTGCTGAAGCTGGTCGCGGCCAATCCCGATGCGATCCTGATCGGCGCATCGGGCACCGGCGCGGCGCTGCCGCAGTCGGCGCTGCGTGAGCGCGGCTACAAGGGCCTGATCTATCAGACCCACGGCGCGGCTTCGATGGACTTCATTCGCATCGCGGGTCCGTCGGCGGAAGGTGTCATCATGGCGGCCGGTCCGGTGATGGCTCCGGAAGGCCAGGACGACAGCGCGCTGACCAAAAAGCCGGGCCTGGCGCTGAATTCAGTCTATGAAAAGAAGTACGGCGCTAACACCCGCAGCCAGTTCGCGGGCCATATGTACGACGCGTTTGAAGTTCTGAAGCGCGTCGTGCCGGTGGCGTTGAAGACCGCGAAGCCCGGCACGCCGGAATTCCGTGAGGCGATCCGCAAGGCGCTGCTCTCGGAGAAGGAAATCGCCGCCAGTCATGGCGTCTACAATTTCACCGAGACGAACCGCTTCGGCACCGACGATCGCTCGCGCATCATCCTGACCGTCAAGAACGGCAAGTATGAACTCGTGAAGTAAGCGGAACGGACAGTTGTTCTGGCGAATGCCCGGCCTCGCGCCGGGCATTTTCGTTTGGGAGGCTGATCAGAAATGGTGTCATGGCCGGGCTCGTCCCGGCCATCCCGACCCATGAAGCACCGTGCCCGATTTATCGCGATCACCGGGACAAGCCCGGTGATGACAGAGAAGAGAGCGTTACAGCTTGCTCTGTTCGTCGTGCTGAAACCCGAGATAGCTCGCCACCACGCGCTGGTCGCCGCTGATCTCCTTCGCCGAGCCGCTCATGATGAACTCGCCCAGCTCCATCACATAGGCGCGGTCGGCGATTTCAAGCGCGGCGCGGGCATTCTGTTCGACCAGCAGCACCGATACGCCGGCCTGCCGCAGTTCGCCGATGGTGCGGAAAATATCCGCCACGATCAGTGGCGCGAGGCCGAGCGACGGCTCGTCCAGCATCAGCAATCGCGGCTGGCTCATCAGCGCGCGGCCCATTGCCAGCATCTGCTGCTCGCCGCCGGACAGCGTGCCGGCGAGCTGGGTACGCCGTTCCTTCAGCCGCGGGAACAGCGCAAAGACGCGCTCCTGTTCAGTGGCGGCCTTTGCGCGCGGCACACGGAAGCCGCCAAGTTGCAGGTTTTCCTCGACCGTCATGGTGCCGAACAGTTCGCGATGCTCCGGCACGATGCAAAGTCCCGCCGCGACCCGGTCCTCGATATCGAGACGGGAGATTTGCTGCCCGGAAAAGACAACGCTGCCGCGGAGCGGCAGGATTCCCATGATGGCGTTAAGCAGCGTGGTCTTGCCTGCGCCGTTGGCGCCGACAATGGTCACGATCTCATCGGCGTTGACGTCAAGCGAGACGCCGCGTACGGCTTCAACCTTGCCGTAGGCGATGTGGGCGTTTTCGACGGACAGCAGTTTCGTCGTCATGACGCTGTCCCCAGATAGGCTTTGATCACGTCGGGATTGGCGCGAACGGCCATCGGCGTGCCTTCGGCGATCTTGGTGCCGAATTCCAGCACCACGATGCGGTCGGCGATGTCCATCACAAAGCCCATGTCGTGCTCGACCAGCAGGACCGACATGCCCTCGGAGCGCAACTGGCGCAGCAACGCCGACAGCTTCTGCTTTTCCATGTGGCGCAAACCGGCCGCGGGTTCATCCAGCAACAGCAGGATCGGATCGACACACAACGCGCGGGCGATTTCCACGATGCGCTGTTGGCCGAGCGAGAGACTTCCCGCCAGTTGATGCATCTGGTCGCCGAGACCGACACGCTCGATCTGCTTTGCGGCTTCGGCGAGCAACGCGGCTTCATCCTTGCGGTCGAGCCGCAGCATGCTGGCGATCGCGCCGGCATGGCCGCGCAGATGGGTGCCGATGGCGACGTTTTCCAGCACGCTCATGTCCGGCACCAGCTTGACGTGCTGGAAGGTGCGGGCGACGCCAAGCTTTGCGATGTTCTGCGGCGGCGCGTTGTCGACGTTGTGGCCGAGAATGGAAATCGTTCCACCCGATGAGCGCAGCACGCCGGTGATGAGATTGAACGTGGTGCTCTTGCCGGCACCGTTAGGGCCGATGAGGGCCACGATCTCCCGCGCCTGCACGTCGAACGACACGTCGTTGACCGCGATCACACCGCCGAACTGTTTGCGTGCGGCCTGAATGTCGAGCAGCGTTTCGGAGGCGGGGATCGCCTTGCTGCGTGGCGGCAGCGGCTCCGCCACCTTCGGCCGTGGAAGCTTTGCGGTGTCGAATTTCAGCAGGGCGGCAAGGCGGGGCCACATGCCGCCGGGCGCGACCTGCAACAGCGCCACCAGCAGGATGCCAAAGATCACGGTCTCGAGCTGCGCCGATCCGTGAAACACCACCGGCAGGAAGCTTTGCAGGAATTCCTTGAGCACGACGACAATGCCGGCGCCGAGCACCGCGCCCCAGACATAACCCGCGCCGCCGACCACCGCGATGAACAGATACTCGATGCCGGCATTCAGGCCGAACGGCGTGGGATTCACTGCGCGCTGGAAATGCGCATAGAGCCAGCCGGACAATCCGGCAAGCACCGCGGCATAGATGAAAACCAGCAGCTTGGCGCGCGCGGTCTGTACGCCGAAGGCTTCAGCCGCGATGTGACCACGGCGCAGTGCGCGAATGGCGCGGCCGGTCCGCGAGTCGAGCAGGTTCACGGTCAGCAGCGCGCAGACGATCACCGCGAACCAGATCGCGAAATAGATCTTGCCGGGATCGGTCAGTTGCAAGCCGCCGATCGCCAGCGGCGGAATGCCCGAAATGCCGTCGTTGCGTCCGACCAGCTCAAGCTTGCTGAACAGATAAAAGAGACTGATGCCCCAGGCGATGGTGCCGAGCGGCAGGTAGTGGCCGGACAGGCGCACTGTAATGAGGCCAAGGATCACGGCCGCAACGCCGCTGACGATCAGCGACAGCGGCAATGTCAGCCACGGTGACAGTCCGTAGGAGGTGGTAAGGATCGCCGTCGTGTAGGCGCCGAAACCGCAGAATGCGGCCTGACCGAATGACGTCAGGCCGCCGACGCCGGTCAGCAGCACAAGGCCCATCGCCACCAGCGCTGCCAGGCCGATGTTATCGAGCAGCACGATCCAGAACGGCGGCATACCGGGAATCAGCGGAATGACCGCCATCACCAGCGCGAACACGATCATGCCCCAACGCTGCGCGCCCATCAGTCGTTCTCCTCTTCGACTTCTGGCGTAGCCAGCGAGCGCAGGATCAGGACCGGTAGCAGCAGCGTGAAGACGATGACCTCCTTGAAGTTGCTGGCATAGAACGACGAGAACGCCTCGACGATGCCCACCACCAGCGCGGCGGCGGCAGTGAGGGGATAGCTGACAAGGCCGCCGATGATGGCGGCGACGAAACCCTTCAGGCCGATCAGGAATCCGGTGTCGTAGTAGATGGTGGTGATCGGGACGATAAGGATGCCGGAGATCGTGCCGATGACGGCGGCGAGCAGGAACGCGACCTGTCCCGACAGTGTGGTGCGGATGCCGACGATGCGCGCGCCGAGGCGATTGACGGCGGTGGCGCGCAGCGCCTTGCCGTAAAGCGTGTAGCCGAACAGCAGCCACAGCCCGACGATCAAGAGGATGGTGATGGCGTAGATGGCGATGCTCTGCCCGGTGAATCGCAGCGGCCCGAGGGTGAAGGCGGCGGTGGAGATCGCCGGTGCACGCAGGCCTTCGGGACCGAAGAACACCAGGCCCAGCCCCTGCAAGGCGAGATGCATGCCGACCGAGGCGATCAGCAGCACCAGCACCGAGGCGTGCGCGATCGGCTGATAGGCGATGCGATAAAGATAAAGACCGATGGGGGCGACGATCACGATCGACAGCAGGAAGTTGACGATCACATTGTTCTGGCGTCCCGCCAGCAGCGTCGCCAGCCCCCAGATCGCGAGCGGCAGCAGGATGTTCAGCGCCAGCGAGCGAACGAACTTGCGTCCGTTCATCGTGCTTCGTCCGGCGACCATATCGAAAGTGAACGCAACCACGCCCATGCCCAATGCGAGCAGGGTGGTGCCCGGCACCTTGCCTGTGGCCAGCACGGCATAGGTCAGCGCGCCGAAGGTGACGAACTCGCCCTGGGGAATCAGGATGACGCGGGTCACCGCGAATACCAGAACGAGCGCGAGCCCGAGCAGCGCGTAGATCGCGCCGCTGGTTATTCCGTCCTGCAACAGGAACAGAAGGATCGTGCTCTCCAAGGCGTCCCCTCAAGCGTCGCGCGCACGCGGATTGAAGGGTCCGCTGCACCGAGAGCGGCGGTTGAACTCCGCCATCGCTATTTGATATGTTTTATAACGATTATCGAGTATAATCACAAGCCTTGGCCGCCTTTGGACGTCGAGGCGCCCTTATAGCAAGAGCAGACCGACGACAGGAAGCGCACGATGGCTGTTTCCAGAACCGCGAGTACCGCTGCCGTCAAAGCCAAAAAACGGGTGCCCGCGGTGCGCGCGCGGACGATATCTCCTGCCGCCCCGATCCGGATCGGCGACTTGTCGGACTTCCTCGGCTATTCGCTCAAGCGCGCGCAACTGCGGATTTTCGACGATTTCATCGGCTGCGTTGCGGCGCTGCAACTGACGCCGGCGCAATTCTCGGTCCTGATGCTGGTCGAAGCGAATCCCGGACGGAACCAGACCGAGATTGCCAGCACGCTCGGCATTCTGCGGCCGAATTTCGTCGCCATGCTGGATGAGCTGGAAAGCCGGGATCTCTGTGTCCGGGTCCGCTCCAATAGCGATCGCCGCTCGCATATCCTGAAGCTGACGGACAAGGGCCGCGCGGTTCTGTCCCGCGCCAGAAAACTGATCGAAACCCGGCACGAGGCGCGCCTCAAGGACCTGCTGGGAGAGGACAACCGCACCTTGCTGCTGGCGATGCTCGGCAAGATCGCGAAGGAGTTTTAGGGGGCTATCTCTCTTCACCTCTCCCCGTTCACGGGGAGAGGTCGGATTGCGGAGCAATCCGGGTGAGGGGCCACTTTCATTGATGTCGTCGAGGAGGTCTGCCCCTCACCCCAACCCTCTCCCCGCAAGAGCGGGGCGAGGGGGCTTACGGATCCACCAGAATGATGCGGATGTCGTTGACGTTGGTCAGCGTCGGCCCGGTCATCAGAAGATCGCCGGTGGCTTCAAAAAACGCGGTGGCGTCGTTGTTGTCGAGGTAGCTTTTCGGATCGAGCTTGAGTTCGCGCATCTTGGCAAACGTGCGCTGATCGAGCATCGCACCGGCCGGATCGGTCGGATTCCCTGCGCCGCCGTCCGCGCCGTCGGTGTCGCCCGCCAGCACGCAAATGCCCGTTGTATTGACGAACAGGCTCGCGAGGGCGAGCACGTATTCCTGATTAGGTCCGCCGCGGCCGTTGCCGCGCACCGTGACGGTGAGTTCGCCGCCGGACAGGACGGCCAGCTTCTTTCCCTCGGCGTGCGCCTTCAGCGCGATCTGCGCATGGGCAGCAGCAACGTCGCGCGCTTCGCCTTCAAGATCCGCACCGAGCGCGACGACCTCATAGCCGGCGTTTCGCGCAACCGCCACCGCAGCGTCGAGCGATTCCTGCGGCCGCGCGATGATCTTGAACTGCGCACGCGCGAACGCCGCGTCACCCGGCTTACAACTTTCGTTGCGCGGATCGTTCAGTGCCGCAGCCACGGCATTGTCCGCCTTGATCTGATAGCGGGCGACAATCTCGCGCGCGTCGGCCAGCGTCGTGGTGTCCGGCACTGTCGGCCCCGAGGCGATGGTCGCGGGGTCGTCGAACGGCACGTCCGAGATCGCCAGCGTCAGAATTTGCGCGGGTGCGGCAGCGCGCGCGAGCCTGCCGCCCTTAATGCGCGAGAGATGTTTCCGGACTGTGTTCATCTCGCCGATCGGTGCGCCTGATCGCAACAGGCTCTTGTTCATCGCCTGCTTCTGCGTGAACGAAATTCCGTCCGCCGGCGCGACCCAGTTCGCCGAACCGCCGCCGGACAACAGCACCAGAACGAGATCGTCGGCGCCGGCAGCATCAGCCAGTTCAAGCGTCCGCGCCGCGGCTTTCATGCCCGCTTCGTCTGGCACCGGGTGACCAGCCTCGACAATCTCGATGCGCCGGGTCGGCATGCCATATCCGTGGCGCGTGGTGGCGAGCCCCGACAACCGCGCAGGATCGATATGGCCGCCGTCGAGATAATGCCGTTCCGCCGCATGCGCCAACGCGCCGGCGGCCTTGCCTGCGGCCAGACAGAGGATGCGCCCGCGTGGCGGTGGCGGCAGATGTTCGGCAAGAATGCGATCTGGATGGGCTGCGGCGACAGCGGCGTCGAAAATGGCACGCAGCAAAGGGCGTTTGTCGGTCATCAGGTCATCGCTTGGCGCTATACGGGCTCAAGACATGACATGATCGGCCGCCCGATAAAAGGCCCTCCGCAAGGTTATTGCGGAGGGCGGAAATATTTTCAGATGTGGCCGTGTAGAGCGGGGAAACCGGATTTCTGAATTGGAAATCCGGCTTCCTTCCGAGCCGATTATCAGCCGCCGATCTCGCCGCTGATGATGGGGCCGAACAGCTCCCAGCGCTCGCCCTTGAACTTCATCATCTGCAACTGTTCGATCGGAGCGAAGTCGGTCGCGCTGGTGTTCAGCTTGATGCCGGGCAGGCCCATCTCTTGCTGAAGGTCCTTGATGCTGGCGGCCTGCTTCATGACGTTCTCGCGGGTGAGATTGTCACCGCAGGCCTTCAGCACATGCACCATCGTCTGCGCGGAGCTGTAGCCGTACGCAACCGAGCTGTCGGCCCGGTTGGCTTCGGGGAAGTACTTCGCGAGGAAGGCGTCGAAGTTCTTCACGCCCAGATCGTCCTTCCACTGCGGGTCGGTCGGATCCTTGCCGTAGGTCGCGGAGATCACGTCTTGCGCATTTTCGAAACCGGCCGGCTTGATGACCGATCCGGTGGATGAGGCGACGTTGTTCAGGATGAAGAGCGGCTTCCATCCAAGCTCGGCGACCTTCTTGATTGATTGCG
Organism: Afipia sp.; assembly: GCA_017474385.1. Taxonomy (GTDB): domain Bacteria; phylum Pseudomonadota; class Alphaproteobacteria; order Rhizobiales; family Xanthobacteraceae; genus Afipia. Next base: position 38,245 of record JAFVHU010000138.1, read on the forward strand.
CGCCGAATTTCGGCGTGGTGATGCTGACGAAGACATCAGCGCCTTTCGATTTCAACGCAACGACCTGCGAGTCGATCGTCGGGACGGACGTCTCGTAAGGTTCCTCGGCGATGATCATCGAAGCGCCCTTGGCTCCGAGACCGTCCTTCAGGCCCTTCAAAACATCCTTACCGAAGTCGTCGTTCTGATAAAGAATGCCGATCTTGCCGTTCGGCTTTTCCTTCATCAGGTATTTCGCATAGATGATTCCTTCGCTCTGGTAGTTGGGCTGCCAGCCCATGGTCCAGGGAAAGTTCTTCGGATCGTTCCACTTGGTGGCGCCGGTGGCGACAAACAGTTGCGGCACCTTCTTGGAGTTCATGTATTTCTGAATCGCCGAATTCGACGGTGTGCCGAGCGAGTTGAAGATCAGAAGAACTTCATCGCTCTCGACCAGTTTGCGGGCCTGCTCCACCGCCTTCGGCGGCGAATAGCCGTCGTCATAGGAAATGAAATTGATCTTGCGGCCGTTGATGCCGCCTTCGGCGTTGATCTTGTTGAAGTAGGCCGCCTGGGTTTTGCCGATGATGCCGTAGGCGGAGGCGGGTCCGCTGTAGGGCATGATGCTGCCGATCTTGATTTCGGTGTCGGTGGCCCCGGTATCGTATTTCTTCTGGGCCAATGCGCCGCTGCTCATCGCGGCGACAAAAGCGAAAGTCGCGGCGGCAGTAGCAAGGCGAGACGTCGTCATGGACATTATTTGCTCCCTGATTCTTGTTCGCATCCTCGATCGTTTTTTTGAAAGCTCTTTGGCTTTCGAGAGCTCTTGGCGGCTCGCCGTCATTCAATACCTTTTGGCTGGTCTGTTCAACGAAAAGCCCCCTGCGATAGCGTCGCAGAGGGCTTAATGTTTCATCAGGCGAAACATGAGGCAGGGTATTAACAACCAAGACCTGCCTTTTGCAGTGCGAAGGTCTTAGCCGCCGACCTCACCGCTCATGACATCGCCGAACAGCACCCAGCGATCTCCCTCGAACCTCTGCAGTTGCAACTGGCTGATCGGTGCGAAGTTGGTCGCGCTGGTGTTGATCCTGACGCCGGGCAACAGGCCGTCGATTTGCAGGTCCTTGATGCTGGCGGCCTGCTTCATGACGTTCTCGCGGGTGAGATTGTCACCACACGCCTTGAGAACATGAACCAGGGTCTGTGCGACGTCGTAACCGACCATCACTGATCCATCGGCGCGATTGCCGTCGGGAAAGTACTTGGCGAGGAAGGCATCGAAGGCCTTGACGCCTGCGTCGTCCTTCCATTGCGGATCGGTGGCATCCTTGGCGTAAGCTGCCGAGATGATGCCCTGCGAGTTCTCGAAGCCGGCGGGTTTCATGACCGTGCCGGTCGAGGCGCCGACATTGTTCAGGATGAACATCGGCTTCCACTGGAGTTCGGCGACCTTCTTGATCGACTGGGCGGCGAACTTCGGCGTGGTGATGCTGATGAAGATATCGACACCCTTCGACTTCAGCGTGACGATCTGCGAATCGATGGTGGGCACGCTGGTCTCATAAGGCTCCTCGGCGATGATCATCGTTGCCGCCTTGGCGCCGAGACCGTCCTTGATGCCCTTGAGGTAGTCCTTGCCGTAGTCGTCGTTCTGATAAAGGATGCCGATCTTGCCGTTCGGTTTTTCCTTCATCATGTATTTCGCGTAGATGCGGCCTTCGCTCTGGTAGCTGGGCTGCCAGCCCATGGTCCAGGGAAACTCCTTCGGGTCGTTCCACTTGGTCGCGCCGGTGGCGACGAACAATTGCGGCACCTTCTTGGAGTTCATGTATTTCTGGATCGCCGAGTTCGACGGCGTGCCGAGCGAGTTGAAGATCAGCAGGACTTCATCGCTCTCGACCAGCTTGCGGGCCTGTTCGACAGCCTTCGGCGGCGAGTAAGCATCGTCGTAGGAAATGAAGTTGATCTTGCGGCCGTTGATGCCGCCCTCGGCATTGATCTTGTTGAAGTAGGCCTGTTCGGTCTTGCCGATAACGCCGTAGGCGGAGGCCGGTCCGCTGTAGGGCATGATGTTGCCGATCTTGATTTCAGTATCGGATGCGCCTGGATCGTATTTCTTTTGGGCGAGTGCGCCGGTGCTTGTCGCGGTGAGCAGGGCCACGGCGGCCGAAGCGACCGCGAGTCGCGCGTAGAGTGCTGACATTTACGTTCCTCCTTGGAATCGTGTTTGTGTCTTCGTTCTGTTTTTGATTCTAAGCTCTTTGCGGCTCGCCAATATTCAATACGGTTTTGGAATGCCGTTCAATGAAAAGCCCTCCGCGACGGCGTCGCGGAGGGCTCATTTTTTCAGCAGCCTGTTTTTCGCAGAGCGAAAGGTTAACTGCCTCCCATTCCGCCGCTGATGATCGGCCCGATCAGTTCATACTTCTCGCCCTTGAACTGCATGATCTGCAGCTGGTCGATCGGATAGAAGTCAGTCGCGCTGGTGTTGATCTTCACGCCCGGCAGCAAGGTGTCGGGGGTGTAGTCCTTCAGGCTGGCGGCCTGCTTCATGATGTTCTCGCGGGTCAGGTTGTCGCCGGCCTGCTTCAGAACCTGAACCAGCGTCTGCGCCTGGCCGTAACCGTAGACGACAGAGCCGTCGGTCTTGTTCATGTCCGGCGCGTACTTGGCGAGGAAGGCATAGAATTTCTTCATGCCTTCGTCGTTGTCCCACTGCGGGTCCGCGCCGTCCTTGGCGTAGGCCGCCGAGAGGATTCCTTGCGAATTATCAAAGCCTGCCGGCTTGAGCACGCTGCCGACCGATGCGCCGACATTGCTCTGGATGTACATCGGCTTCCAGCCGAGTTCCGCGACCTTCTTGATCGCCTGGGCGGCGAACTTCGGCGTGGTGAAGCTGACGAACACGTCAGCGCCGGTCGCCTTCAGCTTGATGATGTGGGAGTCGATGGTCGGCTCGGACACTTCATAGCTGTCTTCCGCGATGACTTGCGACGCCTTGGCGCCGAGACCGTCCTTGAGACCCTTCAGCATGTCTTTGCCGAAGTCGTCGTTCTGGTACATGATCGCGATCTTCGCGTCGGGCTTTTCCTTCAGCAGATACTTTGCATAGACGCGGCTTTCGCTCTGGTAGGGCGGCTGCCAGCCCATGGTCCAGGGGAATTCCTTCGGCTCACCGAATTTCGTAGCGCCGGTGGCGACGAACAGCTGCGGGATCTTCTTCGCGTTCAGATATTTCTGGATGGCGGAATTCGATGGCGTGCCGAGCGGTCCGAAGATGAGCAGGACTTCGTCGCTCTCGACCAGCTTGCGCGCCTGTTCCACCGCTTTCGGAGGGCTGTAGCCGTCGTCATAGCTGATGAAGGTGATCTTGCGGCCGTTGATGCCGCCCTGATCGTTGATCATCTTGAAGTAGGCTTCTTCCATCTTCCCGATCACGCCGTAGGCGGACGCGGGGCCGCTGTAGGGCATGATGTTGCCGATCTTGATTTCAGTATCGGTCGCGCCGGTGTCGTATTTTTTTTGCGCGAGCGCATGGCCGCTCGTCATCGCAAGCGCGGCGACGGCCGACACTGCTGCTACGTTGAGCTTGAGTTTGGATAGCATTGTAGTCTCTCCCTGAGATGCGGTATTCCGCCTGGTGTGGTGGTACGCAAGTCCGCACAACGTCTACACCACGTTCTTTTGCGGACTTGCGAACCAAAACCACACCAGAATGATAACTGCTAGTGTCCTGAATCCGAAGTTCGCTCCAGAGCGCGCTGCAAAATGCAGCGAACTTCGGATTCAGGACACTAGCGGAAATCGGCTCCGGAAAGAGATTATACCCCGAGGGCTAAAATGAGGGGTCTGATTCAGATGAACTGAATCAGACCCCCTGTCACTTGGTCCGGAAACCGATTTTCCGGAAACACCATGCGCAAACAATCAGATGCCGACAAGTCTGATTTAACGTCGTTAAATCAAACTTATGGCTACCCTCAGGATTTACTCTTTTTGCGGAACAAAGCCTCGATGTAGTAGGCGACCTGCCGGGCGCCGTGCGGCAGCAGGAAGATCACGGCGAACAGGAAGACGCCGAACACCGCGCCGGACAGGCCCTTCGAGATGTGTTCCGCGACGTTGGGCACGAACACGATGAAGGCCGAGCCGACCAGCGATCCCGGCAGCCAGCCGACGCCGCCGACCACCATGCCGACGAAGATCGCGATTGCGAGCTGGATGGTGAAGCTGTCGGGAGCCACGAACTGCACCACGATGGCGCCGAGCGCCCCGGCGATGCCGGTGAACGCCGCCGAGACACCGAACGCCAGCGTCTTGTAGAGCGGCAGGTCGACGCCCATCGCCGAGGCGGCAATCGGATTGTCGCGGATCGCCATCAGCGCGCGTCCGGACCGGCTTCGCAGCAGGTTGACGGCCAGGATGTAGATCACCGCCGAGACGAACAGCGTGAAGTAGTACAGCCACATGTCCTGCGACATCTTCAGGCCGAACGGCGCGTCCGGCTTGGTGATGACGAGGCCCTGCACGCCGCCGGTCCAGTGCTCGAACACGTTCAGCTTGAGGATCTGCGGCATCGCGACCGCCAGTGCGAAGGTCGCGAGCGCGAGATACACGCCCGAGAGCCGCAGTGCCGGAAAGCCGAACAGGAAGCCGAAGATGAAGCAGATGATGCCGGCGGCTGGAATCGTCAGCACGTAGTTGACGCCGAGATGTTCCATCAGAATGCCGGCGGTATAGGCGCCGACCGCGTAGAAGGCGCTTTGACCGAGCGAGAACTGTCCGCTGCCGCCGGTCAACAGATTGAGGGCCAGGATGGCGATGGCGTAAATCAGCACCATCGTCATCTGGAAGATGATGAAGTTCTTCACGAACAGCGGCGTGATGACCAGCAGCGCGAACACGACAAGCGTCGTGCCGAGGCCGACCGTCATCGTTTTCTTCGGCTCGGCATCGACCGCCGCAGGTGTGGAAATGGAGTCCTGAACTGTGCTCATGATTAAACTCGCTGTACGATGGCGCGGCCGAACAGACCGGACGGTTTGATGACAAGCACGACGATGATCAGTGCCAGCGCGATCGGAAGTTTCAGTTCGTTGCCGACGCCCGGAATGTAGGTGCCGACAAGATTTTCGAAGACGCCGACCAGGAAGCCGCCGACGACTGCGCCAAGCGGGCTGGTAAGGCCGCCGAGCACCGCCGCCGCGAAGCCGTACAGCAGGATGCCGCCCATCATGTTGGGCTCGAGGAACACGACCGGAGCAATCAAGAGACCGGCGATGGCGCCGATGGCAGAGGCCATGCCCCAGCCGAGCGCGATCATCCAGCTCGTGTTAATGCCGACCAGCCGCGCGGATTCCGGCAATGAAGCCGCCGCCCGCATGGCAAGGCCGATACGCGTATAGCGGAAGAAGAAGAACAACAGCAGCAGCAGGACCAGCGTGACGCCGATCATGCCGGCCTGGTGGGTCGAGATCAGCTGGCTGCCCAGGAAGCCGGACGAACCGAACGGCGAGGGGAACTGCTTGATGGTGAAGTCCCAGGTCAGGCCCGCGACGCTGTTGAGGATCGCGAACAGTGCGATGAAGCCGGCGACATGCACCAGCACCGGCGCGTTGGTCAGCGGCTTGAACAGCGCGCGTTCGATGATGATGCCGCCGATGAACGAGATGACCAGCGTCAGCAGGAAGGCCGGCCAGAACGACAGACCCCACTGCATCAACTGCCAGGCGATGAAGGTCGAGAACATCGCCATTTCGCCCTGGGCGAAGTTCAGATGGTCGATGGCCTGATAGATCATGACCACAGCCAGCGCCATGCAGGCGTAGATCGCGCCTGTGGCAATGCCAGCCAGGACTTGGTTGGTAAACAGTTCCATGGCTGCGTCCTCAGTATCCGAGATAGGATTTGCGGATGTCTTCGTTGTTCGCGATTTCCTTCGCGCTTCCCGACATCACGATGCGTCCGGTTTCGATCACATAGGCCTTTTCCGCCAGTTCAAGCGCGAGCTGGGCGTTCTGTTCGACCACCAGGATCGTCACCTTGTGCTCGCGGTTGATGCGGCCAAGGATTCCGAACAGGTCGCGGACGACGAGCGGCGCGAGACCGAACGACGGCTCGTCGAGCAGCATCAGCCGGGGACGAAGCATCAGCGCGCGGGCGACCGCGAGCATTTGCTGTTCACCGCCCGACAGCGTTCCCGCCTGCTGGGTGTGACGCTGCTTGAGCACGGGGAAGAATCCGTACATCTGCTCGATATCGTTTTCGATTTCCTTCTTGCCGCTGCGCGAGATGGCGCCGAGCTGAAGGTTTTCCTCGACCGTCATGTTGGTGAAGGTGCCGCGGCCTTGCGGCACGTGGGCGATGCCGAGCCGCACCACGTTCTCGGTGGACACACCGGCGAGCGACTTGCCGTCGAACTCGATGTTGCCGGTGGAGCGGATCATGTTGCAGATCGCCCGCAGCGTCGTGGTCTTGCCGGCGCCATTGGCGCCGAGCAGGGTGGTGACGCTGCCCTCGTTGAGGGAGAACTCCAGTCCGTGCAGCGCCTGCACCTGGCCGTAATAGGCGCGCAGATCCCTGATCGTCAGCATCGTGCTCATTGGTCCTTGCTCCCCAGATAGGCCTTGATGACGTCGGGGTCGGACTGCACCTGAGACGGGGTGCCTTCAGCGAGCTTCTTGCCGAAATTCAGTGCGACGACGTGATCGGCGATCTTCATCACCAATCCCATGTGATGTTCGACGAGCAGAACCGTGATGTTGCGCTGGTCACGGATGCGGCAGATCAGGTCGCCGAGAACGTAGACTTCCTCGTGATTGAGGCCGCCGGCGGGTTCGTCGAGCAGCAGGATTTTCGGCTCGGCGGCGAGTGCGCGGCCAAGCTCGACCCGCTTCTGCGTGCCGAACGGAAGACCCGAGACTTCGCGGTCGGCGACGTCGTGCAGGTCGAGATAGTCGAGGATCTCATGGACCTTCGCGTTGAGCTTGCGCTCTTCCTCGCGAACCCACGGCAGCTTGATCGCGTCGCTGACGAAATCGCTCTTGGTGCGGCAATGTCCGCCGATGCGGATGTTGTCGCGCACCGTCAGACGCGGAAACAGCGCGACGTTCTGGAACGTGCGGCCGATGCCGACCTCGGCGATCTTCTGCGGCTGATGGACCAGGATGCTCTGGCCCTCCATCAGGATCTCACCGGTGCTCGGCTGATAAAGCCTGCTGAGACAGTTGAACAGCGTCGTCTTGCCGGCGCCGTTCGGACCGATCAGGCCCAGAATCTGGCCCTTCTTCATGTCGAACGTAACGCCGTTCAACGCGATGATGCCCCCGAACACGACAGAGACGTCGCGAACCGCGAGCAAGGGGGCATGCCCCTGCGCAACCTGTGCCTGCATCATGTGTTGATGTCCACGCGAGGCCGGGATGTTCCCGCCTGCATGTAACCGCAACGCGCGCGGCTATCCGATCCCCTCAATACGTGCAACTTTTCCTCCTGGCGGTTTCATTTTCTTTATGTCGGCAGTTTCTTTGTTTTGCGATCCGCGCGCAACGCCGTCGGCGGGCGCGATCTCGATTTTTCCTTTAGCACTGTCGCGGGGCAGAATCCAATAAGGTTCTTTTTTCGAACTTTAACGGATTCCAATTTCAAGGCCGGGAAGGTGTCGCTAGGCCCAGGTTATCTGGCATGCCACCGCGACGGTGGCGGCTAGCGGATTCCCTCAGCGACACGTGCAACTTTTCCCCCTGCTGATTTGATTTTTTTGATGCTTGTCGTTTCTTTGTTTTGCGGGCCGCGTCCGACACTGCCGGTCATCGCGATCTCGATATTTCTGACCATCGCGACCAGGCGAGGGCCAATATCGTTCTTTAATAGAACTTCGCTGAATTTGAAAGCAGGCGCGCCGCAGTTGAAGGCATAGGGGCCGGTTCCGTCATTCAGCTTGAGGGCAACACCGACTGCGTGGATGTCGCTGTGCCATTCTCCGGCGGACATGGCGAAGCCGTGCTTCGCAACACATTCGCCGGCGCGCTCGATGCCTTCGCGTATCTTCGGCCAGTTGGCGCCGCTATGCTCCTTGATCTCGTGCAGCAGGTTGGCGCGCTCATCCTCCGGCAGCGCCCACAGATAGGCGCGGCCCATCGCCGTCGTCGCGATCGGGACCTTGGAGCCGACATCGAGCAGCACGCCGACAGTCAATTCACTGCGGCTCTGTCCGAAGTAGATCATGCTGAGACGATCGCGCGCGCCGATCGCAACCGCGCCGCCGGTCTCGCGCATCAACTGGTCGCGATAAGGATCAGACACATGACGCACGCCCATGTTGGCGAGTGCGGAATATCCGAGCGCCATCGCCGCGGGCGCAAGCTGATATTTTTCGAAGCGCGGAACTGGCGTCAGATAACCGAGTTTCGTCAGCGTGTAGGTGAGCCGCGAAATTGTCGGCTTCGGCAAATTGGTTCGCGCTGCGATTTCCTGATTTCCCAGAAGACCATCGCTGGGACGGAATGCGCGCAATACATCGAGCCCCCGCGACAACGCGATAACAAAACTGCGATCCGTCGCAGATTTCTTTGGTGGGCGTTTCATTCGTCAAACCGCATACGTGGTCTTCGTTGACAAAGGACGTGCTTCAAAATATCCCTCCGTGTCAAGATGTGGAATTTAATTCCGCACTGCGAAATAGTCAAAAAAACAAGCGCTACAAGGAGAGTTGTGTGAGCGAAGTGGTCAAGGTTGAACGTCGCGACGCGGTTGCAATTGTCACTGTCAACAGCCCTCCCGTGAATGCGCTCAGTGCTGCGGTGCGTAAGGGCATCGCCGACGGCGTGAAGAGCGCCGAGGCCGATGCATCGGTCAAAGCGATTGTCATCGCGTGCGCCGGCCGCACATTTATTGCGGGCGCCGACATCACCGAATTCGGCAAGCCGCCACAGTCGCCCAGCCTTCACGAAGTGATCGAGGTGATTGAGAATTCCTCCAAGCCGGTGGTTGCCGCGATTCACGGCACCGCGCTCGGCGGCGGCCTTGAACTCGCGCTCGGTGCGCATTTCCGCGTTGCCACCAAGGACGCAAAGCTCGGTCTCCCCGAAGTGAAACTCGGTCTGTTGCCGGGCGCCGGTGGCACCCAGCGCCTGCCGCGCGCAGTCGGTCCTGAGCTTGCCGTGAAAATGATCGTCGGTGGCGATCCGATCGGTGCTGCCGATGCTCTCAAGAATGGTTTGATCGACGAGGTCGTCGATGGCGAGCCCGCCGTCGGCGGCGAAGCCTTCGCGCGCAAGGTGCTCGCCGAGAAGCGTCCGCTGCGCAAGCTGCGCGACGACGATTCCAAGCTTGCAGCCGCCAAGGCAGACAAGTCGATCTTCACCAACGCGGCTGCTGCGGCAAATAAGCGCAACCGCGGTCTGGAAGCCCCGCTCGCCGCCGCCGAGGCTGTCAGCCACTCGCTCGACCAGCCGTTCGATCAGGCGCTCAAGTCCGAGCGCGATCTGTTCCTGAAGCTGATGAACGGCGAGCAGTCGAAGGCGCAGCGTTACGCATTCTTCTCGGAGCGCGAAGCTGCCAAGGTATCTGGTGTGCCAGATGGCACCAAGCCGCGCGACGTGAAGCAGGTCGCCATCATCGGCGCCGGCACCATGGGCGGCGGCATCGCGATGTCGTTCGCCAATGCCGGCATCCCGGTCACCCTGATCGAGACCGGCGACGAGCAGCTCAAGCGTGGCCTCGGCGTCATGCAGAAAAACTATGAAGCCACCGCTGCGCGCGGCGGCATTCCCGCCGATGCACCAGCCAAGCGCATGGGTCTGATCAAGGGTGTGGTCGGCATCGAAAACGTCAAGGATGCTGACCTCATCATCGAGGCCGTGTTCGAGACCATGGCGATCAAGAAGGAAGTGTTCGGCAAGCTCGATCAGTTCGCCAAGCCGGGCGCGGTTCTTGCCACCAACACCTCGTATCTCGACATCAATGCCATCGCCGCCATGACCAAGCGTCCGCAGGACGTGCTGGGCATGCACTTCTTCTCGCCGGCCAATGTCATGAAGTTGTGCGAAATCGTCCGCGGCGAAAAGACCGCGCCGGACGCACTGATGACCGCAGTGAATGTTGCCAAGCGCATCGCCAAGGTGCCGGTGGTCGTTGGCGTCTGCGACGGCTTCGTCGGCAACCGTATGCTTGCCGCCCGCGGCAAGCAGGCCGAGAAGTTCCTGTTCGAAGGCGCGCTGCCGCAGCAGGTCGACGCGGTGCTCACCAAGTTCGGCATGCCGATGGGCCCGTTTGCGATGGGCGATCTCGCCGGTCTCGACATCGGCTGGCGTTCCCGTCAGGACCGCGGCATCAAGTCGGAAATCGCCGACGCGATCTGCGAAGCCGGACGTTTCGGCCAGAAGACCGGCAAGGGCTACTACAAGTATGAAGCCGGTTCGCGCTCGCCGCTGCCGGATCCGGAAATCGAAAAGCTGATCGAGGAAACCACCGCCAAGCTCGGCCTCAAGCGCCGCCAGATCGACGATCAGGAAATCCTCGAGCGCCTGATGTACCCGATGATCAACGAGGGTGCGCGCATCCTTGAAGAGAAGATCGCGGCCCGCCCGAGCGACATCGACGTGGTTTGGCTCTATGGCTACGGCTGGCCGATCTACCGCGGCGGCCCGATGTTCTATGCCGACAGCGTCGGCCTCAAGAAGATCGCGGAGCGCCTGTCGTTCTACGCCAAGCAGACCAACGATCCGTCGCTCGAGCCGACCCCGCTGCTCAAGCGTCTGGCAGACGAAGGCAAGACGTTCGCGTCCCTCGCTAAGGGCTGATCCATGACCCGGCCGGGCGAACAGTATTATCCGGAGGGTGTGCGCTGGGATTCACCGATCCCGCGCGGCACTCTTCCGGATTTATTGTCGAAGGCGGCCGCGGATTTCGGATCGCGCATAGCGATCGAATTCCGCGACCGGCCCATCTCCTTCGATGCGTTGCAGGGACTGGTGGATGTTGCCGCATCGGCGTTTCTCCGTGCCGGTACTGGCAAGGGATCGTCGATTGCATTGTTTCTGGGGAATTCGCCGGATCATCCGGTGAATTTTTTCGGCGCGCTGAAATCCGGCGCGCGCGTCGTGCATCTCAGCCCGCTCGACGGCGAGATCGCGCTGACCCACAAGCTGAAGGATTCCGGCGCACGCATTCTGGTCACCAGCAACTTGGCGACGCTGCTGCCCACCGCGCTGAAGTTCTTCGAAAAAGGCCTGCTCGATAAACTCATCGTCTGCGAGGACGAGACATGGGGCGATGTCGGCAATCCGCACGCTGCGATCCCGGCTAACCCTGCGATCGTTACGTTCAAGGACTTCGCCAAAGACGCGCAACCGCCCGCAAAATGGCCCGAGGTCAGCGCCGACGACATCGCGCTGCTGCAATATACCGGCGGCACCACCGGATTGCCCAAGGGCGCTATGCTCACCCATGGCAATCTGACCTCGGCGGTCTCGATCTATGATGTGTGGGGCGCCAAGCAGAAGGCCGAGCGCAGCACCACCGAGCGCGTCATCCTCGTGCTACCGCTGTTTCATATCTATGCGCTCACCGTCGTTTTGTTGCGCACATTGAAGAACGGCGACCTGATCTCGCTGCACCAGCGGTTCGATCTCGAAGCTGTGATGCGCGACATTGAAGTCAAGCGCGCCACTGCGTTCCCCGGCGTGCCGACCATGTGGATCGCCATCGCGAGCTTGCCCGATCTCGACAAGCGCGACCTGTCGTCGCTGGCTTTTGCCGGCTCCGGCGGCGCGCCGCTGCCGGTGGAAGTCGCGAAGGTGTTCGAGCGCAAGACCAAGCTCGCATTGAAAAGCGGGTGGGGCATGACCGAGACCTGTTCGCCCGGCACCGGCCATCCGCCGAACGGTCCGGAGAAGCCCGGTTCGATCGGTCTGATGCTGCCCGGCATCGAGATGGATGTTGTCGCGCTGGACGATCCGAAAAAGGTGATGCCCGTGGGCGAGACCGGCGAAATCCGCGTCCGCGGCCCGAACGTCACCAGGGGATACTGGAATCGCGAGGCGGAGACCGCTGAAGCTTTCGTCGGCGATCGCTTCCTGACCGGCGACATTGGCTATATGGATAGCGACGGCTATTTCTATCTGGTCGACCGCAAGAAGGACATGATCATCTCCGGCGGCTTCAACGTCTATCCGCAGATGATCGAGCAGGCGATCTACACCCACCCGTCGGTTCAGGAAGTCATCGTGATCGGCATTCCCGACGACTATCGCGGCGAAGCGTCCAAGGCGTTCGTGACGCTGCGCGCGGGCGCGGAGCCGTTCACCATCGAGGAATTGCGCGCGTTCCTCACCGGAAAGCTCGGCAAGCACGAGTTGCCGGTCGCGGTCGAATTCATGAAGGAATTGCCGCGCACCAGCGTCGGAAAACTCTCTCGTCACGAACTACGCAATCAGCAACGTCATCAAACGCAACAACCCAAACTTGCAACAGGAGGTCGTTCATGACCCAGGCCGTTATCGTTTCCACCGCACGCACCCCGATCGGCAAAGCCTATCGCGGCGCTTTCAACAACACCGAAGGCGCGACGCTGCTCGGCCACGCGATCGAGCATGCCGTGAAGCGCGCCGGCATCGACGGCGCGGAAATCGAGGACGTGGTGATGGGCGCTGCCATGCAGCAGGGCGCCACCGGCGGCAATATCGCGCGCAAGGCCGCGCTCCGCGCCGGTCTGCCGGTGTCGGTTGCCGGCACCACCATCGACCGCCAGTGCGCTTCCGGCCTTCAGGCCATCGCGCTTGCCGCGCGTTCGGTGATCTACGACGGCGTCGAGATCACGGTTGCCTGCGGCGGTGAATCGATCAGCCTCGTGCAGAACGAGCACGCCAACAAGTTCCACGCCGTCGATCCTGAACTGGTGAAGATCAAGGGCGACGTCTATATGGCGATGCTCGACACCGCCGAAGTGGTGTCGAAGCGCTACGGCATTTCGCGCGAGAAGCAGGACGAATACTCGCTGGAGAGCCAGCGCCGCACCGCTGCTGCCCAGCAGGGTGGCCGCTTCAAGGAAGAGATCGCGCCGATGACCACCAAGATGGCGGTCGCCGACAAGGTCACCAAGGAGATTTCGTTCAAGGACATCACCCTGTCGCAGGATGAAGGTCCGCGTCCGGAAACCACTGCTGACGGTCTCGCAAGCCTGAAGCCGGTGCGTGAAGGTGGCACCATCACCGCCGGCAACGCCAGCCAGCTCTCGGACGGCGCCAGCGCCGCCGTGATCATGAGCGACAAGATGGCCTCCAGGAAGGGCCTCAAGCCGCTCGGCATTTTCCGCGGCTTCGTTTCGGCCGGCTGCGAGCCGGATGAAATGGGCATCGGCCCCGTGTTCGCGATTCCGCGCCTCCTGGAGCGTCACAACCTCAAGATCGACGACATCGATATCTGGGAACTGAACGAAGCCTTCGCGGTGCAGGTGATCTATTGCCGCGACAAGCTCGGCATCGATCCTGAGAAGCTCAATGTCAACGGCGGCTCGGTTGCGGTCGGCCATCCCTACGGCATGACCGGTTCGCGTCTGGCAGGCCATGTGCTGGTCGAAGGCCGTCGCCGCAAGGCGAAGTACGGCGTGGTCACGATGTGCGTCGGCGGCGGCATGGGCGCTGCCGGCCTGTTCGAAATCCTGCAGTAAGCATCGCACGGCCGGCCCGTTCTCTCTGTTCAGAGAGGACGGGCCGGAAAGCGTCCGGACGTAAGGGCACTCGAATCTTTTGACTGCCGAATTGCCTCCCGCCTGTGCCGGTCTACAATCACCGGACAGAACAAGAGGCCGAAATCCCGGACTGTTATTTCCAGTCAGACTCCAAGGAGGACCCCCGTGGATCTCAATTTCACCCAGGAAGAAAACGCATTTCGCGACGAAGTGAGGAAGTTCTTCCGCGAAAGCATTCCGCCCGCGATGCACAAGAAGCTGATCGACGGCGGTCATCCGAGCAAGGACGACATCATCACGTGGACGCGCATCCTTCACAAGAAGGGCTGGGCCGTTCCGCATTGGCCGAAGGAACATGGCGGCACCGGCTGGTCGCCTGCCAAGCAGCACATCTACCTTGAAGAATTGCAGGCAACTCCAGCGCCGTCGCCGTTGCCGTTCGGCGTCAACATGGTCGGCCCGGTGATCTACACCTTCGGCAACGAAGAGCAGAAGAAGTATTACCTGCCGCGCATCGCCAACCTTGACGACTGGTGGTGTCAGGGCTTCTCCGAGCCCGGCTCCGGTTCCGACCTCGCCTCGCTCAAGACCACCGCGAAGCGCAAGGGCGACGTCTATGTCATCAACGGCCAGAAGACCTGGACCACGCTTGGCCAGCATGCTGACTGGATTTTCTGCCTGTGCCGCACCAATCCGGAAGCGAAGAAGCAGGAGGGCATCTCATTCATCCTGATCGACATGAAGTCGCGCGGCATCACCGTGCGCCCGATCCAGACCATCGACGGCGGCTTTGAGGTCAACGAAGTGTTCTTCGACGACGTCGAAGTGCCGGTCGCCAATCTGGTCGGTCAGGAAAACAAGGGCTGGGATTACGCCAAGTTCCTGCTCGGCAACGAGCGCACCAACATCGCCCGCGTCGGTATGTCCAAGGAGCGCATCCGCCGCGTTCGCGAACTGGCGTCGAAGGTCGAGGCCAACGGCAAGCCGCTGATCGAGGACGATCGTTTCCGCGAGAAGCTTGCTGCCACCGAGATCGAACTCAAGGCGCTGGAACTGTCGGTGATGCGCGTCATCGCCAACGAGACCAAGAACGGCAAGGGCAAGCCGGACCCGGCCTCCTCGATCCTCAAGATCAAGGGCTCCGACATCCAGCAGACCATTTCCGAACTGCTGGTCGAGGTCGCTGGCCCCTTCGCGACGCCGTATCTTCCGGAAGAAGGCATCGGCAACGAGGAAGCGGGCTGGGAGTCGCACACCGCTCCGCACTACTTCAACTACCGCAAGGTCTCGATCTACGGCGGGTCCAACGAGATCCAGCGTGGCATCATCGCGAAGGCGGTGCTGGGACTTTAACGGCTGACATTCCGGGTCGCGCGAAAGCGCGAACCCGGAATCTCCATCAAGACTTGCTGTCTGGGTTCCGGGTCTGCGCGTAGCGCGCATCCCGGAATGACGGGCCTGGTCATCAAGCGAATGCTTCGAGCACAGGGATTGTAAAATGGATTTTGATTTGTCCGAGGAGCAGCGTCTCCTGAAAGACAGCGTCGACGGGCTGCTGGCTAATTCGTATGATTTCGAGCAGCGCAAGAAATACGCCGCCGAAAAGGACGGCTGGAGCCGTCAGGTCTGGAGCAAGCTTGCGGAGCAGGGCCTGCTGGGCCTGCCGTTCTCGGAAGACGATGGCGGCTTTGGCGCAGGCGCGGTGGAAACCGCGCTCGTGATGGAATCGCTCGGCCGCTCGCTCGTTCTTGAACCATACCTGACCACGGTGGTGATCGGCGGCGGTTTCCTCCGCCACGGCGCATCCGCCGAGCAGAAGGCCGCGCACATTCCATCGATCATCGACGGCAGCAAGACGCTGGCGTTCGCGCAAATCGAGAAGAATTCGCGTTACAATCTCGCGGATGTCTCGACCACCGCCAAGAAGAAGGGTGACGGCTGGGTCATCGACGGCGAGAAGTTCGTCGTGCTGCACGGCGACAGCGCCAACACCTTGATCGTGACCGCGCGCACCTCCGGCGGCCAGCGTGATCGCGACGGCATCGGCGTATTCCTGGTGCCGGCCAACGCCAAGGGCGTCAGCATCAAGGGCTACGCCACGCAGGACAGCATGCGCGCGGCCGACATCCGGTTCGAAGGCGTTGAGGTCGGCAAGGACGCCTTGCTCGGCGATCCGGCCAAGGGTCTTGCGCTGGTCGAGCGCGTCGTCGACGATGCACGCATCGCGATGTGCTCCGAGGCCGTCGGCGCGATGGAAGAGTCGCTCAAGATCACCGTCGAGTACCTCAAGACCCGCAAGCAGTTCGGCGTTGCCATCGGCAACTTCCAGGCGCTGCAGCATCGTGCATCCGATATGTTCGTGAACCTGGAGCAGGCGCGCAGCATGGCGCTGTTCGCTGTGGTGGCGACCGATCTTCCGGAGTCCGAGCGCGCAACGGCGGTCGCGGCTGCCAAGGTGCAGGTCGGCAAGTCGTCGAAGTTCGTCGGTCAGCAGTCGATCCAGCTTCACGGTGGTATCGGCATGACCATGGAGGCTCAGATCGGCCACTACTTCAAGCGGCTGTCGATGATCGAGAATTCGTTCGGCGACACCGACTATCACCTGCGCCGGGTCGCGGCGGCAGGCGCGCTGGTCTGATGCCTCTTCAACCTCTCCCCGTTTACGGGGAGAGGTCGGATCGCTCTTGCGATCCGGGTGAGGGGCTTCTCGCCCTTGCAGGATTTTGCCTCTCACCCCAACCCTCTCCCC
This sequence comes from Afipia sp., assembly GCA_017474385.1. Classification (GTDB taxonomy): domain Bacteria; phylum Pseudomonadota; class Alphaproteobacteria; order Rhizobiales; family Xanthobacteraceae; genus Afipia. The sequence goes on from JAFVHU010000138.1 coordinate 54,666, forward strand.
GCGAGCGGGGAGAGGGAGCACATTGTGCTCGCATCGGCGATTGATGCTCGCCTTGACGCGCGCCCTTGCAATCGCTTTGTTTGCGTTTCGAAACCAAAACGAAAAGAATTCGAGGAAACGGCATGGCGTCCCATATTCTCGCGATCGATCAGGGCACGACATCGTCGCGCGCCATCGTCTTCCGCTCCGACATTTCCATCGCCGCCCAGGCCCAGCAGGAATTCCAGCAGCATTTCCCGGCGTCCGGCTGGGTCGAGCATGAGCCGGAGGACATCTGGACCTCGACCATGGCGACCTGCCGCGAGGCGATGAGCAAGGCCAATGTCGCGGCGTCTGACATCGCCGCCATCGGCATCACCAACCAGCGCGAGACCACCGTGGTGTGGGACCGCGCCACCGGCCATGCGGTGCATCGCGCCATCGTCTGGCAGGACCGGCGCACCGCGGAGATTTGCGCCAAGTTGAAAGCCGACGGCCACGAGCCGCTGATCAGTGCGCGGACCGGCCTCATTATCGATCCGTATTTCTCAGGAACTAAAGTCTCCTGGATTCTCGATCACGTTCCTGGTGCGCGGGAGCGGGCCGAGCGCGGCGAGCTGATGTTCGGCACGGTGGATTCGTATCTCCTGTGGCGGCTGACCGGCGGCAAGGTTCACGCCACTGACGCCACCAACGCCTCGCGCACGCTGCTGTTCAACATTCACAAGGGCGAGTGGGACGACGATCTGTTGAAGCTGCTGCGCGTGCCGCGCTCGATGCTGCCGGATGTGCGCGATTCCTCCGCGAGTTTTGGCACCACCGTTCCGGAATTGCTCGGCGGATCGATCGCCATTCGCGGCATCGCCGGCGATCAGCAGGCCGCCACCATCGGGCAGGCATGCTTCACGCCGGGCATGATGAAATCGACCTACGGCACCGGCTGTTTCGCGCTGCTCAACACCGGCACCACGGCGGTGGCGTCAAAGAACAAGCTGCTGACGACCATCGCCTATCAGTTGAACGGCCAGCGCACCTATGCGCTGGAGGGCTCGATCTTTGTGGCGGGCTCGGCGGTGCAATGGCTGCGCGACGGACTCGGCCTGATCAAGAGTGCGAGCGAGACGGGATCGCTCGCGGACGCCAACGACTCCATGCAATCGGTCTATCTGGTGCCGGCCTTTGTCGGCCTCGGCGCGCCGTACTGGAATCCGCGCGTGCGCGGCGCGCTGTTCGGCCTGACGCGCAACACTGGCCCCGCCGAACTCGCGCATGCCGTGCTCGAAAGCGTGTGTTATCAGACCTATGACCTGTGGGCGGCAATGCGCGCCGACTGGCCGGAGGCGAAGGAGACCAACACCGTGCTGCGCGTCGATGGCGGCATGACCGCGTCGGACTGGACCATGCAGCGCCTCGCGGATCTGCTCAACGCGCCGGTGGACCGGCCGATGATTCAAGAAACCACGGCGCTCGGGGCCGCCTATCTCGCGGGACTTGGCGCCGGCGTTTATCCGGAGCCCGCGCGGTTTGCGGATTCATGGCGGCTGGAGCGGCGATTCAAGCCGAACATGTCGGAAGCGACACGTATGCGCAAACTCAAGGGTTGGTCGCAGGCAGTGAAGGGTGTGCTTGCGAGCGACCCCGAGGGAGATTGATGGATCGCGCTGAATCTCTTGCCAATCGGGTGCCTAGCCGGGTGTAATCGCGGTCGCAATTTCGCGGCGGAGATCACCTGATGAACCTGATCGGCCAATACGATTCTCCCTTTGTGCGGCGGGTCGCGCTCGCGCTGCGGTTCTATGGCATTCCGTTCGAACACACGCCATGGTCGACCTTCGGCGATGCGGAGAAGATCGCGCTCTACAATCCGCTGATGCGCGTGCCGACGCTGGTGCTGGACGACGGCGAAGTATTGATCGAGAGCACGGCCATCCTGGATTATCTCGACGAGATTTCTGGTCCTTCACGCGGGCTGATCCCCGATTGCGGTCATGTCCGGCGCGAGGTGTTGCACATCTGCGCCCTTGCCACCGGCCTCGGTGACAAGGCGGTGAGCCTGCTTTACGAGCGTGTGCTGCGCGGTGAGGAGTCCAAGCGCTGGGTCGAACGTTGCCGGTCGCAGATCGCGGGCGTGCTTTCTGGCCTTGAGGAAGACCGCGCGCGGCACAAGACGCGATACTGGTTCGGCGACAACATCACCCACGCCGACATCGCGGTGGCCTGCGTGATCCGTTTCACGCGGGAAGCCCACGCCGGACTGTTCGACGCGGCGCGCTATCCCGCGCTCAATCGCCACGCGGAGACTTGCGAAGCGTTGCAGCCGTTTCAGGATATCGTGCAGCCGCTGGCGCCGCCGAGCTGACATGCCGAAGCAGTGGCCGGATTGGCTCCGGCCACTGCTCGTTTGTTGAGACTGCGATCAGAGCGTTACTGACAGATGTTCCGTGTGCCCTTGATGAAGGTGCCCGGCTGACACGCGAAGCCGTTTCGCGCGGCGTAGTTCGGCGATTGCGGCATGGCGACGCCGTTATAGTTGTAGGTGTCTACATAGCCCGGACCATAGGCGTAGCTGTCCCGATAATACGGTCCGCCGAACGGTGCAGTTGCGATTGCGCCTGCGGTTCCGACAGCCGTCGCTGCGACGGCGCCTGCGGTTCCTACTGCGCCGGCGGCAACGGCTCCCGGCCAGAAGCCGCCGCGGTTGTCCCAGCCTTGGTTGTTCCAGTCGCCGCGATTATCCTGAGCGGCCGAGCGCATATAGGCCCCGTCACGGCTCTGCACACGGGCATGGTGCCTCATATGCTTGGTCTGCTTGGAACTGTGCTTCATCGGCTTGATCTGTTTGGCTTTGTCGGCCTTGCCTTGCATCGCGGAGCGCGGCTTTGCCGTGTCCTGCGCGAGCGCGGGTGTGGCGACCAGAGCGGTTACAGCCGCAGCAGCGGCGAAAAAGCTCACCTTGTTCATGGTCTCTCCTTTTGTGAGGTTGAGGGCTGGCGGCGCTTCAACGTCTCATGGAGAAGGCAGTTCCGGGCTTCACCATAATTGATGTCACACGCGCGTGAGATGAGTTCCATCGCGCGATGTTGTGATGAGGAGTGGGCAGTGTGCCATACATAGCGTCGTCCCCGCGAAAGCGGGCCATAGCCATTCAGTTTCGATAAAATTTGAACGTGCCTTGCCTGGGCTACCAGAGCATGGGTCCCGCTTTCGCGGGGACGACACTCGTGAGACTGTCGCAGCTCTAGCGCGCAGCCGCCTGCGCTACCGGCTTGCCGTTCATCCGAAGATGCATCACGCAGCCGCAGCCCGGCGGATGCTTCGCCAGCGGCAATGAGGCAACATCTTCGTCGGCCTCGGTAGGCATCTCGCGCGACGGAATGTAGTTGAGGATCGGCGCCAGCCAGCGCTCGATCTCTTCGACCGTCATGCCCTTGCGTTCGGCATAGTCCTCGACCTGATCGCGTTCGATCTTGCCGACGCCGAAGTAGTAGCTTTCCGGATGGCTGAAATAGAGACCGGACACCGACGAGCCCGGCCACATCGCAAAGCTCTCGGTCAGTGTCACGCCCGCGGTGCGCTCCGCATCGAGCAGCCTGAACAGCGTCGCCTTCTCGGTGTGATCGGGCTGGGCCGGATAACCCGGCGCCGGGCGGATGCCCGCATACTGTTCGAGGATCAGTTCGTCGGTCGCGAGCGCCTCGTCCGGCGCATAGCCCCAGAACTCCTTGCGCACGCGCTGATGCATCCGCTCCGCGAAGGCTTCCGCCAGACGATCCGCCAGTGCCTTCACCAGAATCGACGAGTAGTCGTCATTGGCGTTCTTGAATCGGTCCGCGATGACATCTTCGCCGATGCCTGCTGTGACCACGAACATGCCTATGTAATCCGGCACGCCGCTCGAGATTGGCGCAATGAAATCCGACAGCGCGACGTTCTTGCGGCCTTCGCGCTTCTCAAGCTGCTGGCGCAGGGTGTGCAGTGTGGTGAGCGGCTTGGTGCGGGCTTCGTCGCTGTAGAGAACGATATCGTCGCCCTCCGTATTCGCCGGCCAGAAGCCGATGGTGGCGCTGGCCTTGAACCAGTTCTCCTTGACGATCCGGTCGAGCATCTTGCGCGCGTCGTCATAGAGCGAGCGCGCCGCTTCGCCGACCTTCGGATCGTCGAGAATCGCCGGAAAGCGTCCGGTCAGTTCCCAGGTCTGGAAGAACGGCGTCCAGTCGATGTACTCGGCGAGTTCTACAAGCGAATAATCGCTGAAGCTCTTGATGCCGATGAACGCCGGCTTTGTCGGCTTCGTCTTGCTCCAGTCAATGACATGCGCATTGGCGCGCGCGGCCTCGAGCTTGAGCCGCTTCTTGTCCTGCTGCGCCTTGAAGTGTGCGTTCGAAATCTTCAGGTAATCGGCGCGGATCTCGCGGGCGTATTCCTCGCGCTTCTCCGCCGACAGCAGTGACGATGCCACGCCGACCGCGCGGCTGGCGTCGTTGACATGCACGACCGGTCCGCGCTTGTAGGCAGGATCGATCTTCACGGCGGTATGCACGCGGCTGGTGGTCGCGCCGCCGATCAGCAGCGGCATGTCGAGACCCTGACGCTCCAGTTCGGAGGCCATGAACACCATCTCATCCAGCGACGGCGTGATCAGGCCGGAGAGGCCGATGATATCGGCGTTCTCGGCCTTTGCCGTCTCGATGATCTTGGCGGCGGGCACCATCACGCCGAGGTCGACCACCTCGAAGTTGTTGCACTGGAGCACGATCCCCACAATATTTTTTCCGATGTCGTGGACGTCGCCCTTCACGGTGGCGAGAACGATCTTGCCGGCGGAGTTGCGGCCGTCGCCGACAACGCCATTGGCGAGGTTACGCGCCTTTTCATCTTCCATGAACGGCATCAGATAGGCCACAGCCTGCTTCATCACGCGGGCGGATTTCACCACCTGCGGCAGGAACATCTTGCCGGCACCGAACAGATCGCCGACGACATTCATGCCGTCCATCAGCGGACCTTCGATCACGTGCAGCGGCCGCTCGACGGTGAGGCGCGCGGCTTCGGTGTCGGCGTCGATATATTCGGTGATGCCGTTGACCAGCGCGTGGCTCAGGCGCTTTTCCACCGGCCATTCGCGCCAGGCGAGATCCTGTTCCTTGACCTGCTTTTCCTGGCCACGGAATTTCTCGGCAAGCTCAAGCAGCCGCTCCGATGCGCCGGGATCGCGATTGAGAATGGTGTCTTCGCAGACCTGACGCAGTTCGGGATCGATGTCGTCATAGATCACCATCTGTCCGGCATTGACGATGCCCATGTCCATGCCGGCCTTGATGGCATGATACAGGAACACCGAATGCATCGCCTCGCGCACCGGCTCGTTGCCGCGGAACGAGAACGACAGATTCGAGACGCCGCCGGAAATGTGCGCATGCGGCAGGTTTTGCCTGATCCAGCGCGTGGCCTCGATGAAATCGACGCCGTAGTTGTTGTGCTCTTCGAGGCCGGTGGCGATGGCGAAGATATTCGGGTCGAAGATGATGTCCTGCGGCGGGAAATAGAGCTTCTCGACCAGCAGGTCGTAGGCGCGTTTGCAGATCTCAATCTTGCGCTCGAAGGTATCAGCCTGTCCGACCTCGTCGAACGCCATCACCACCACGGCCGCGCCGTGACGGCGTGCGATCCCTGCTTCATGAAGGAACTTGTCAACGCCTTCCTTCATGGAAATCGAGTTGACGATCGGCTTGCCCTGCACGCATTTCAGGCCGGCTTCGATCACGTCGAACTTCGACGAGTCGATCATCACCGGTACGCGGGCGATATCCGGCTCGGAAGCAACCAGATTGAGGAAGTCGATCATCGCCTGCTTGGAGTCCAGCAGGCCTTCGTCCATGTTGACGTCGATGACCTGCGCGCCGTTCTCGACCTGATCGCGCGCGACCTGAAGCGCGGCGGTGTAATCGCCGTTCTTGATCAGCTTGCGGAAGCGGGCCGAGCCGGTGACGTTGGTGCGTTCGCCGACGTTGACGAACGGGATGTCGGCGGTGAGGTTGAACGGCTCAAGGCCGGACAGCCGCAGCAGCGGCGGAATTTCGGGAACGATGCGCGGCTTGTGCGGCGCGCAGGCTTCGGCAATCGCCTTGATGTGCGCCGGCGTGGTGCCGCAGCAGCCGCCGACCACGTTGACGAGACCGGCCTGTGCGAACTCGCCGACCAGCCGCGCCATATATTCCGGGCTCTCATCGTACTGGCCGAATTCGTTGGGCAAGCCAGCGTTCGGATAGGCGCAGACCAGCGCGTCCGCGACGCGGCCGATGTCGGCGATGTGCGCGCGCAGATCTTCGGCGCCGAGCGCACAGTTGAAGCCGATGGTGATGGGATCGGCGTGCTGGACCGAATACCAGAACGCTTCCGGCAACTGCCCGGAGAGCAAACGTCCCGATTTGTCGGTGATGGTGCCGGAGATCATCACCGGCACATGGATGCCGCGCGCCTCGGAGATTTCGGCGATGGCGTAGAGCGCGGCCTTGGCGTTTAGCGTGTCGAAGATGGTCTCAACGAGCAGCAGGTCCGCGCCGCCGTCGAGCAATCCGTTGATCTGTTCGCTGTAGGAGATGCGCAGATCGTCGAAGGTCACTGCGCGGTAGCCGGGATTGGCGACATCCGGCGAGATCGACGCGGTGCGGTTGGTCGGGCCGAGGGCGCCGGCGACGAAGCGCGGCTTGCCATCCTTCGCGGTGGCGCGGTTGGTGGCGTTGCGCGCCAGCTTGGCGCCGTCGCGATTCAACTCATAGGCGAGGTCGACCATGTCGTAGTCGGCCTGCGCGATGGAGGTCGACGAGAACGTATTGGTCGCGACGATATCCGCGCCTGCGTCGAGATAGGCGAAATGGATGTCCTCGATCGCCTGCGGCTGCGTGAGGATCAGAAGATCGTTGTTGCCTTTGACGTCGCGGTGGAAATCCTTGAAGCGTTCGCCGCGGAAGGCGGCTTCGTCGAACTGAAGCCCCTGGATCATCGTGCCCATCGCGCCGTCGAGCACGAGAATCTTGTCGCGGGCAAGCGCGCGGAATTGTTCGGCCACTGGCGATGTTTTTTTGGTCATGGGATCACGCGGCTTTCTGCGCACCGCTGGGACGAATTCCCAAAAGGTGGCTGATGGCGAACACAAGATCCGCACGGTTCATCGTATAAAAATGAAAATTCTCGACGCCATGCTTGGCGAGTTTCTGCACCTGACCGGCGGCAACGGTGGCCGCGACCAGACGGCGCGTATCTGCATCGTCGTCGAGGCCTTCGAATTTTGCCGACAGCCATTCCGGCATGGATGCGCCGGCGCGCTTGGCGAAATTGGAAGCCATCTTGAAGTTCTGCACCGGCAGGATTCCCGGAACGATCGGAATCGTAATGCCGGCGGCGCGGACGCGGTCGAGATAGCGAAAATAGAGATCGTTATCGAAAAAGAACTGGGTGATGGCGCGGGTCGCCCCGGCATCGACCTTGGCTTTCAGCGCGTCGATGTCGGCATCGAGGGTCGCGCTTTCGGGATGCTTCTCGGGATACGCCGAGACGCTGACTTCCATATCGGGATGATGCCGCTTGATGCTGGCGACGAGTTCGGCGGAGCTTTGATAGCCGTCGGGATGCGCGGTGTAGGCGCTGCCGATACCGCTTGATGGATCGCCGCGCAGCGCCACGATATGGCGAACGCCGACGTCATGATAGCGCGCGACAACGTCGTCGATATCCGCCTTGGTGGCGTCGACGCAGGTCAGATGCGCAGCGGGCGTGAGTTTGGTCTCAGAGAGGATGCGCGCGATGGTCGAATGGGTGCGTTCGCGAGTCGAGCCACCGGCGCCGTAGGTCACCGAGACAAAGTTCGGCGTCAGCGGTGCAAGCCGGTTGATGACCTCCCAGAGATTGCGCTCCATCTCTTCCGTCTTGGGCGGGAAGAACTCGAAGGAAATCGCCGGACGTTTTTGCCCCTGCGATCCGGCCGGGGCGGTTGCTTCGCTCGTCACGCTTCTCAACTCCACATCTCGATGGCGGTGCGCGGGCCGGATTGGGCAGCGGCTTCCGCGGATTCGGTGCGCCTTCATTCCGCCCTTTGGGCCGGACTTTGTCACCGTTTCGCCTTTACGGACCAAAATAAGCGAAACACGGCGTTTCCGACAGCCCATCCATCGGGCTTTTGATGTGGGAAATTGCCCAATATGTCCCATTTATCGAAAGGGAGAAAGCGCTTAACGAGGCCGATGAACGCAATAATTCAGCGGTTTTGGCGAAATTACCCATGATTTTTGGGTCTTTGCGACTGAATCATCCAGTAAGTAGTGGGCAGATTTCTTCAGTTGCAACCAACTTGTCATATAGCTGCCCACCGACATTTAACAACCCGGCGGGTGGCATGCCGTGGCGGCGCGTTGTCAGGCGCAGGCGAGTGACTAATTTGGCTCCATGACCCCGCTTTCCGTTCTCGACCTTTCGGTCGTCACCACCGGCACCAGGCCTTCCCAGTCGCTGCGCAACAGCATCGATCTGGCGAAGCATGCCGATCGCCTCGGCTACACGCGCTACTGGCTGGCCGAACATCACAGCCTCTCGTCGGTCGCGAGCCCCGCGCCTGAGATCATGATCGGACAGATCGCAGCGGCGACGCAGCGCATTCGTGTCGGCTCCGGCGGCGTGATGCTGCCGAACCACGCGCCGCTAATGGTCGCCGAGCGTTTCAAGATGCTGGAGGCGCTGTTTCCAGGCCGCATCGATCTCGGTCTTGGCCGTGCGCCCGGCACCGATCAAACGACCATGCATGCGCTGCGTCAGCGGTTCGATCCGCGCGGCGGCGACGACTTTATCGAGCGGCTGATCGAACTGACTCTGTGGGAGACGCGCAACTTCCCCGAAGGCCATCCCTACAACAACGTGATCGCGATGCCGGACGACGCGCCGTTGCCGCCGATCTGGCTGCTGGGATCGAGCGACTACAGCGCGCAGCTCGCGGCACAGGTCGGCATGGGTTTCGCCTTCGCGCATCATTTCGCCTCGCACGACGCGGCCGACGCGATGATTCATTATCGCGCCCATTTCAAGCCGTCGAACTGGCGCGAGACGCCGTATGCCATTCTGGCGATTGCCGTGATCATGGCCGAGACCGATGAAGAGGCGGACCGGCTGGCATCGTCGGCCGATCTTAATCGCCTGCTGCGTGACCGCGGCCAGTATCGTCCGCTGCCGAGCATCGAGGAGGCGCAGGCCTATCCGTATTCCGACGCCGAGCGCGCCAGCATTGCGCGCAACCGCTCGCGGTTGTTCGTCGGTTCACCGCAGACGGTGATGGAGAAGATCACGCCGCTGATCGAGACCTGCAAAGCCGACGAGGTGATGGTGATCATCGCGACCTACGATCACGATGCGCGCAAGCGCTCGTACAGCCTGCTGGCGGACGCGTTCGGGATCGACCGGCAGGCGGCGGCCTGAAAACACCAGACTGTCATTGCCGGACTTGACCCGGCAATCCATCTTCTTTCAAAGAAATTTTTCAGATGGATGCGCGGGTCAAGCCCGCGCATGACGAATGCAAATATGGCTCGTCCCGGCCATGACGCGGAGGCAATTTCCAGCTTATTCCGCGCCCTTTTCCGTAAACGCGACGCGGAACGGATGTGCCGGATAGACGCCGACGATCCGCAGCTCTTTCGAGAAGAACTTCAGCTCTTCCAGCGCATAGGCAAGGTTGCGGTCGTCGGGATGGCCGTCGACATCGGCGTAGAACTGCGTTGCGAAGAAGTTTCCTTCCACCATGTAGCTCTCGAGCTTGGTCATGTTGACGCCATTGGTGGCGAAGCCGCCCATCGCCTTGTAGAGCGCCGCCGGAAGATTGCGCACCCGGAAAACAAAAGTGGTCACCAGCGGGCCGGAGCCCTGCGCAGCCCAAAGCTGTTCACGCGCCAGGATCACGAAGCGCGTGGTGTTGTGGGCTTCGTCCTCGATGTCCTCGGCCAGGATATCCAGGCCATAGATATCCGCAGCAAGACGCGAGGCAATCGCCGCACAGCTTTTATCGCCGCGCTCCGCAACGATCCGCGCCGAGCCTGCGGTATCGCCCGCGACGATCGGCTTGATGCCGAGCTTGCGAATGATCCGGCGGCACTGCCCGATGGCGTGGACATGGCTTTCGACAGTCCTGATCCCGTCGAGCTTGGCGCCGCGCGGCGCCATCAATTGATGACGGATGGGCAGAAACCACTCGCCAACGATGAAAAGCCCCGACTCCGGCAGCAGGTGATGAATATCCGCGACGCGGCCGGCCAGCGAGTTCTCGATCGGAATCATGCCGAGGCTGGCTTCGCCCGACGAGATCGCCGCCAGCGCATCCTCGAAGGTCGCGCAGGGCAGCGGCGTGGCGTCCGGAAAGGCTTCCTGAATCGCAATGTGCGAGTTGGCTCCGGCCTCGCCCTGGAAGGCGATTTTCATCGATTTGGTCATGATGGTCTTCCCGCCAGCATCTGGCGCGCAGTCTCTAGATCGTGAGGCGTATCGACGCCCAGCGGCACCGTGTCAACCACCGTGACGTCGATCCGCATGCCGGCCTCGAGGGCGCGGAGTTGTTCGAGCTTTTCGCGGGTCTCGAGCGGCGAGGGCGGCAGGGCGACGAACCGCGCCAGCGCGCTTCTGCGATAGGCATAAAGCCCGATATGATGATAGCGCGGGCCGTTACCATAAGGCGCGGTGGCCCGCGTGAAATATAGAGCCCGCAGCCGTGTCGCGCTCACCGGCGATCCGACCACTTTCACCACGTTCGGATTGGTATGTTCCTCGTCCTTAGCGATCACGGCGGCCAGCGTGGCGATGTCGACTTCGCCATCGGCGAGCGGCGTCAGCACGGCGCGAATGTCCTCAGGCGCGATAGTCGGCAAATCGCCCTGGACGTTGATGATGGTGTCGATCTGTCCCGCTCCGTCGAGGGTCTGAAGCGCTTCGAAAATCCGATCGGACCCCGACGGATGATCCGCGCGGGTCACGACGGCCTCGCCGCCATTTGCTCTGACGACTTCGGCGATATCCGGCGCGTCGGTCGCGACAACCACACGGCCGATTCTCGCGGCGTCCGCACGGCGCACGACATGGACAATCATCGGCAGGCCGGCAATGTCCAGCAACGGCTTTCCCGGCAGCCTGGTCGCAGCCATGCGGGCGGGAATCAGCACCAGGGCGCGGGTTTCTGTCATGGGGGACGCGGGGCTCGGGACGGCCGGATTGGCGAGGAAATGACGGTGTTTTCAAGGGGTCGGCGCGTTTATACGGGTTGCCAGAAGGCAGGCAAACCGTTATCTCGATCCCGCTGCCTGTATTGCGCTGCACGCCTGTTCCCGGTAGCAATCCAAGGTCGCGCTGCGCGGCTAAACGTATCGACTTTCCGGCTCGGGGCCTGATCGAAAATGGACTCCTTCGAACTCAACAAGATCATGGGTGCGGTGCTCGCCACCTGCCTCGTTCTGCTCTCCATGAATATGGCTGCCAACGCGATTTTCTCGCCGAAGAAGCCCGAAAAGCCCGGCTTTGAAATCGCGATCAAGGAAGCTGAAGGCGCCGGTCCGGCTGCCGCGGCTGCGCCGAGCGAGCCGATCGAGAAACTGCTCCAGACTGCTTCCGTTGAGAAGGGCGCTGCCGCCGCCAAGAAGTGCGCCGCCTGCCACACCTTCGAGAAAAACGGCCCGAACAAGGTCGGTCCGAATCTTTACGGCGTCATCGACGACGAAATCGGCCACGGCCGGGCCGGGTTCAATTTCTCCGCTGCCATGAAGGGCAAGGGCGGCAAGTGGACCTACGACAGCATCAACAAGTTCATTGCCAGCCCGAAGGGCTTCGTCCCCGGCACTGCGATGGGCTTCGCCGGCATCAGCAAGGACAGCGAGCGGGCGGACCTGATCGCCTACCTGCGTACGCTGGCCGACACTCCGGTGCCGCTGCCGACCGCCAGCAAATGAGCTTTCGGCCAGTGATCCGGTTCTGACATTCGTATGGTGTTTTCTGAGGGCACTTTACGAATGTCAGAACCAAAGGATCACTGGAATTATAGGGCTGCCAGTGTCCTATCGAATCCGACGTTCGCTCAGAAGGCGCTGAAAAATGAAGCGAACGTCGGATTCGGGACACTGATGACCGAAATTTAATTCCGAAACGGCCAGGCTTGCCTGGCCGTTTTGTGTTGCAATTGCTGCTATTTTCGCACCGGACATTTCGCCGCAAAGATCGCGCGGCAACAGGCTGGCGTCATATCCAAAAACCGACATAATCGGCCAAGACGTTGCTTCGGCATCCTTTTTGACCAGCAGCAGGAACATTCAATTTGAGCATTTCCCGGCGCAGCCTTCTTCAGAGCGGTGCGTTTGTCGCCACGGTTCCTATGCTGAAGGCGACGGGGCTAGATGTTGTCGCCTCCGCGCAAGCCCAAACGCAGGGGCCGGAATGGAAGCATGCCCTGTCGCTGTTCGGCGACATCAAATATCCCGCCGGTTTCAAGCATTTCGATTACGTTAATCCAGACGCACCGAAGGGCGGCACCGCGCGGCAGATCGCAATCGGCACGTTCGATAATTTCAATATTGCGGTCGCCGGCGTGAAGGGGACGATCGCGCCTGCTGTCGGGCTGATCTACGAGACGCTGATGGCGCGATCTCAGGATGAAGCAACCACTCAATATGGACTGTTGGCTGAGGCGGTATCGCATCCGGACGATCATTCGTGGGTCATCTATCGTTTGCGTAAGGATGCGAAGTGGCATGACGGCAAGCCCATCACGCCGGAAGACGTGCTGTTCTCGATGGAGTCGCTGAAGAAGTACAGCCCGATGTATTCGTCCTACTACAAACACGTGGTGAAGGCGGAGAAGGTTGGTTCGCACGACATCAAGTTCACGTTCGATGCGCCCGGCAATCGCGAACTTCCGACTATTGTCGGTGAATTGACTGTGCTTCCGAAGCACTGGTGGGAAGGCAAGGACAGCGAAGGCCGCAAGCGCGATATCGGCGCGACGACGCTTGAGAAGCCGCTGGGATCGGGGCCATATGCCATCAAGGACTTCGTTGCGGGACGTTCGGTGACCCTGGAGCGGGTAAAGAATTACTGGGGCGCGAACACACCGACGCAACTCGGCGAGCATAATTTCGACGAGCTTCGCTACGAGTTTTTCCGCGATACCACCGTCTCGCTCGAAGCCTTCAAGGCGGATCAGGCTGACTGGATCATAGAGTCCTCCGCCAAGAACTGGGCGACGGCCTATGATTTTCCGGCCGTGACCGAGAAGCGTGTCGTTCTTGAGGAATTCCCGATCAACGATTCCGGCCGGATGCAGGGCTTCGCCTTCAACATTCGCCGCGAACTGTTTGCGGACAAGCGCGTTCGACGCGCCTTCAACTATGCGTTCGACTTCGAGGAAATGAACAAGCAATTGTTCTACGGCCAGTACAAGCGCATCAACAGCTACTTCGAAGGCACAGAACTCGCCAGCTCGGGTGTTCCGGTGCAGAAGGAATTCGAAATTCTCAAGGACGTCTACGGCGAAATTCCGCCGGAGGTGATCGCCAAGCCTTACGAAAATCCGATCGGCGGAGATCCGGAGAGAGTGCGTGAGAACCGGCGTCAGTCGACTCGCCTGCTGAAGGAGGCGGGCTATGAGGTGCGCGATCAGAAGCTCGTGGACAAGAATGGCAAGCAGGTTTCGGTTGAGTTTCTCATCGACAGCCCGCCGTCGGAACGCATTGTCCTGTTCTACAAGCCGTCACTGGAACGGCTTGGTATCGAGGTGACGGTCCGTACGGTGGATACTGCGCAATATCAAAACCGGCTGCGCAGCTTTGACTACGACATCATCACAGATGTGTGGGGCCAATCGTTGTCGCCCGGCAATGAGCAGCGCGATTTCTGGGGCACGCCGGCTGCAGATATTCCGGGCTCGCGCAACACCATCGGCGTCAAGAACCCGGTGGTCGACAAATTGATCGACAAAATCATCTATGCGAGCGACCGCGAGACGCTGGTTGCCGCGACCAAGGCGCTCGATCGGGTACTGCTCTGGCATTACTATGTTGTGCCGCAGTTTACTTACGGTTTCTCGCGCTATGCGCGCTGGGATCGTTTCAGCCACGCGCCGCTTCCGAAATACGGCCGATCCGGTTTGCCATCGCTGTGGTGGTACGACAAGGAGAAGGCCGACAAGATCGGCAAGCGTTCTTGACCGGCCTTTCGCGGCGACGGGTTCTTGTCCTTGGCGGCAGCGCAATGGCTGCAGTATGGACGCCGCTGACGGTGAGGGCTCAGTCCGGCATCGAGGCCGCTCCCGAATCCCATGGCATGTCGGCATTCGGCGATCTGAAGTATCCGACTGACTTCAAGAATTTCGACTACGTCAATGTGGGTGCGCCAAAGGGCGGCGTGTATTCGACCGTTCCGTCGTCCCGCGCCTACAACCAGTCGTTCTATACGTTCAATTCGCTGAATAGCTTTATTCTGAAGGGCGACGGCGCGATCGGCATGGATCAGACCTTTGCGACGCTGATGGTGCGCGCGGGTGATGAGCCCGATGCGATGTATGGCCTGGTCGCCCGTTCGGTGCGGATTTCGCCGGATAAACTGACCTACCGGTTCACGCTGAGGCCCGAAGCGCGATTCCATGACGGTACCAAAATTACCGCCAAGGACGCGGCGTTCTCCCTGACGATTCTCAAGGAGAAAGGGCATCCGATCATCCAGCAGCAGCTGCGCGACATGACGAAGGCGGAAGCCAGTGACGACGCCACGCTGACAGTGACGTTCGCGGCGAAGCGCGGACGCGATGTGCCGCTGTATGTTGCGGGACTGCCGATCTTCTCGAAGGCCTATTACGATAAGAAGCCGTTCGACGAATCCAGTCTCGATATTCCGCTCGGCTCCGGGCCCTACAAGGTCGGCCGTTTCGAGGTGGGGCGCTATATCGAGTTTGATCGCGTCAAGGACTGGTGGGCGAAGGATCTGCCGGTGTCGCGCGGCGCCTTCAACTTCGACGCTGTGCGCTACGAATTCTACCGCGACCGCGATGTCGCCTTCGAGGGCTTCACCGGCCGGAACTATCTTTATCGCGAGGAATTCACCGCGCGTATCTGGAACACGCGCTACGATTTTCCCGCCATCAAGGACGGCCGCGTCAAGCAGGAACTGCTGCCGGACGACACGCCATCGGGCGCGCAGGGCTGGTTTCTGAACACGCGCCGCGCGCAGTTCAAGGAACCGCGCGTGCGCGAGGCGATGATTCAGGCCTTCGACTTCGAATGGACCAACAAGACCATCATGTACGGTGCTTATGCGCGTACGGTCTCGCCGTTCCAGAACTCCGATCTGATGGCGGAGGGCCCGCCGCCGCCGGAAGAACTCAAATTGCTCGAACCGTTCCGCGGTCAGGTGCCAGACGAGGTCTTCGGCGCGCCGTTCCTGCCGCCGGTCACCGACGGATCGGGGCAGGATCGAACTCTGCTGCGCAAGGCGTCGCAACTGTTGCAGGACGCCGGATGTGTCATCAAGGACGGCAAGCGCCGATTGCCCAACGGCGATGCGTTCCGGGTTGAGTTTCTGCTCGAAGAGCCCGCGTTTCAGGCTCACCACGCGCCCTACATCAAAAATCTCGGCGTGCTGGGCATCGACGCCAGCGTGCGGCTGGTCGATCCGGTGCAGTTCCGCTCGCGGGTCGACGATTTCGATTTCGACGTGGCGATCCAGCGTTTCAGCATGTCATCGACGCCGGGCGATGCGATGCGCACGTTCTTTTCGTCACAGGTCGCGGACGTCAAGGGATCGCAGAATCTTTCCGGTATCAAGAATCCCGCCATCGACGCGCTGATCGAGCGCATCATCGCGGCCGACAATCGCGACGAACTGCGCATCGCATGCCGGGCGTTCGACCGCGTGTTCCGTGCGGGGCGTTACTGGGTGCCGCAGTGGTATTCCGCCAGTCATCGCATTGCCTATTGGGATGTCTTCGCCCATCCTCCGAACATTCCGCGTTACGCCAACGGCGTCGGCGCGCCTGACCTGTGGTGGTTCGATGAGGCAAAAGCCAAAAAACCCGAGCAGACCAAGCCCGTGCAGGCGAAGTAGTCCATGACCGCGTATATCGCCCGCCGCATCCTGCTGATGATCCCCACGCTGTTGGGCATCCTGTTCGTGTCTTTCGTCGTAGTGCAGTTCGCGCCCGGCGGTCCGGTCGAGCGGGTGATCGCGCAACTGTCCGGCTCCGACACTGGCGCCAGCTCGCGTATTTCAGGGTCATCCAGCGGCGACTTCGCCTCGCGGCCGCAGGCCGGGGCGTCGGCGGATGCCGTTAGTTCGAAGTATCGCGGCGCGCAGGGGCTCGATCCGGATTTCGTCAAGAGCCTCGAAAAGCAGTTCGGGTTCGACAAGCCCGCTCCCGAGCGCTTCGCTCTGATGCTGTGGAATTTTGCACGCTTTGATTTCGGCAAGAGCTATTTCCGCGACGTCAGTGTGATCCAGCTCATCAAGGAAAAGCTGCCGGTCTCGATGTCGCTCGGCATCTGGATGACGCTGCTGACCTATCTGATCTCGATCCCGCTCGGAATCCGAAAAGCCATTCAGGACGGCTCAAAATTCGATACCTGGACATCCGGCATCATCATCATCGGCTTCGCGATCCCGGGCTTCCTGTTCGCGATCCTCTTGATCATCCTGTTCGCAGGCGGATCGTTCTTCGACATCTTCCCGCTGCGCGGATTGACATCGGACGGTTGGGCGCAATTCCCCTGGTACCAGAAGATCACCGATTACTTCTGGCACATCACACTGCCGCTGATCTCGATGGCGCTCGGCGCCTTCGCGACCATGACGCTGCTGACCAAGAACTCGTTTCTCGATGAAATCCGCAAGCAGTATGTGATGACCGCGCGCGCCAAGGGGTGCAGCGAGACGCAGGTGCTCTACGGCCACATTTTCCGTAACGCCATGCTGATCGTGATCGCCGGTTTCCCGAGCGCCTTTATCCACGCGTTCTTCTCGGGCTCGCTGCTGATCGAGACGATCTTCTCGCTCGATGGTCTCGGGCTGCTCGGCTTCGAGAGCGTGCTCAACCGCGACTATCCGGTGGTGTTCGGCACGCTGTTCATCTTTTCGCTGGTTGGTCTGGTGGTCAATCTGATCTCCGATCTTGCTTATATGTGGATCGACCCCCGGATCGATTTCGAGGCGCGCGAGGTATGACGATCGCTCCCGTCCCTCCGGTCGAGACCACGGCGCTGTCGCCGATGGGCGAGGCCGTGCCGCCCTCGCGACATCCACTCGGCATATCGCCGCTCAACCAGCGCCGCTGGCGCAACTTCAAATCCAACCGGCGCGGCTACTGGTCGTTCTGGATTTTCGCGCTGCTGTTTTTTGTCTCGCTGTTCGCGGAACTGATCGCCAACGATCGCCCGTTCCTGATCAGGTTCGACGGCAAGCTGTATTTCCCCGCCTTCGTGACCTATCCCGAAACCGCATTTGGCGGCGATTTCGAGACGGCTGCCGACTACCGCGATCCGTATCTGCAGAAGTTGATCAAGGAGAAGAACGGCACGGTGATCTGGCCGCTGATCCGTTATTCCTACAGCACACATAATCTCGATCTGCCGACGCCGGCGCCGTCAAAGCCGACATGGATGCTCACCGAGGCGCAATGCAAGGCGGTGGTGGAGAAGAAGGGCCTGCGCGGCTGCCGTGACCTCGAATACAACTGGCTCGGCACCGACGATCAGGGCCGCGATGTGGTTGCGCGTCTGATCTACGGTTTCCGGATTTCGGTGCTGTTCGGCCTCACGCTGACGATCATCTCGTCGGTGATCGGCATCGCGGCCGGCGGCATCCAGGGCTATTTCGGCGGCTGGGTCGATCTTCTTTTCCAGCGCTTTATCGAGGTATGGACCGCGATTCCATCGCTGTATCTGCTGCTGATCCTGTCGTCGGTGCTGGTGCCCGGATTCTTTGTGCTGCTCGGCATCCTCCTGCTGTTCTCCTGGGTGTCGTTGGTCGGGCTCGTCCGTGCGGAATTCCTGCGCGGGCGTAACTTCGAATACATCCAGGCAGCACGCGCGCTGGGTGTATCGAACAGCACCATCATGTTCCGCCATCTGCTGCCGAACGCCATGGTGGCGACCATGACGTTCCTGCCGTTCATCGTGTCGTCGTCGGTGATGACGCTGACGGCACTGGACTTCCTCGGCTTCGGCCTGCCGCCGGGCTCGCCGTCGCTCGGCGAACTGCTGTCGCAGGGCAAATCGAATGTGCAGGCGCCGTGGCTCGGCTTCACCGGGTTCTTCTCGGTCGCCATCATGCTGTCACTTCTGATCTTCATCGGCGAGGGCGTGCGCGATGCCTTCGATCCGCGCAAGACGTTCAGGTGAGATCCATGTTGGACGCAATCAACCAGCCTCTGCTCGATGTGCGCGATCTGTCGGTCGGCTTCCGTCAGGGTGGAAATGTGAGCGTGGCGGTCGACGGCATTTCGTTCTCGATTGATCGCGGACAATGCGTTGCTCTTGTCGGAGAATCCGGCTCGGGAAAATCCGTCAGCGCGCTGTCGGTGCTGAAGCTGTTGCCGTATCCGACAGCTTTCCATTCTTCGGGGAGCATCCGCTTCAAGGGGCAGGAACTGCTGAACCTCAGCGAGAACGAGATTCGCGGCATTCGTGGCAACGACATCTCGATCATTTTCCAGGAGCCGATGACGTCGCTCAATCCGCTGCACACCATCGAGGCGCAGATCGGCGAGGTGATCTATCTGCACAGTGGCGTGCGCGGCGCGGAGGCACGGGCGCGGACGCTGGAGTTGTTGACGCAGGTCGGCATTCCCGAACCGGAAATGCGCCTCGCCAGCTATCCGCATCAGCTTTCCGGTGGTCAGCGGCAGCGCGTGATGATCGCCATGGCGTTGGCAAATGAGCCGGACCTGCTGATTGCCGACGAGCCGACCACGGCACTCGACGTCACCGTGCAGGCGCAAATCCTGAAGCTGCTGGCGGACATTCGCGCGCGCCTCGGCATGAGCATGCTGTTCATCACCCATGATCTCGGCATCGTGCGGCGCATCGCCGATGTGGTCTGCGTGATGAACAACGGCAAGATTGTCGAGCAGGGGCCGGTCGAACAGGTTTTTACCGCCGCCCAGCATCCGTACACGAAAGCGCTGCTGGCGGCGGAGCCGAAGCCGGACCCGGCGCCGCCGCGCCCGGATTCGCCGGTGGTGATGGCCTCCAACGATCTGAAGGTGTGGTTTCCGATCAAGCGAGGCCTGCTACGCAAAACTGTCGGCCACATCAAGGCGGTCGATGGCGTCAGTGTGTCGGTGCGCAAGGGCGAAACGCTCGGCGTGGTCGGCGAGTCCGGTTCGGGCAAGACCACGCTCGGGCTCGCATTGCTGCGCCTGATCTCGTCGAATGGGCCGATCGTGTTCCTCGGCAAGGATATTCAGGGTCTGAAGTTCAAGGAGATGCGTCCGGTCCGCCGCGACATGCAGATCGTGTTTCAGGATCCGTTCGGGGCGCTGAGTCCGCGCATGTCGGTCGGCGATATTGTTGCTGAAGGTCTCGGCGTGCATCAGCCCTCGCTCAGCGAGAGCGAACGCGAGGCGCGGGTGATCAAGGCGCTGAAAGACGTCGGACTCGATCCGGCGACGCGCTTCCGTTATCCGCATGAATTTTCCGGTGGCCAGCGCCAGCGCATCAGCATCGCCCGCGCCGTGGTGCTGGAGCCGAATTTCGTGGTGCTGGACGAGCCGACCAGCGCACTCGACATGCTGTTCCAGGCCCAGATGGTCGACCTGTTGCGCGAATTGCAACGCAAGCGCGACCTGACCTACAT
Organism: Afipia sp.; assembly: GCA_017474385.1. GTDB lineage: Bacteria > Pseudomonadota > Alphaproteobacteria > Rhizobiales > Xanthobacteraceae > Afipia. The sequence goes on from JAFVHU010000138.1 coordinate 74,502, forward strand.
GTTTATCTCGCACGACCTGCGTGTAGTCGCTTCACTCGCGAGCAACCTGATCGTGATGCGTCACGGCAAGGTGGTGGAGGAAGGCGCCGCGGCGGATATCTTCAAGAATCCGAAGAGCGATTATACGCGCGCGCTGTTCGCGGCGGCGTTCAACATCGAAGCCGCGCCGAACATCGTGCCGGATTTGTGAGACTTAGCTCAGCCGCTTGATGCTGGTGACATCGCTCCCCGCGGCCTTGATGCGCGCGATGGCTGCCTGCGTCGGCTCGATAGCTGTGGCCATATGATGCGCGTTGGCGTGAACGATGGTACTGCCGTCGCGGACGATCGCCACGTGGCCCTTCCAGAAAATCAGGTCGCCGCGTTTGAGATCGTGCCACTGTGAGGGCGGCAGTGCTGTTCCCAAAGCGCCTTCCTGCATGTCGCTGTCGCGCGGCGCGGCAATGCCGGCGGCGGCGAGCGAGGTCTGCACCAGCCCCGAGCAGTCAATGCCGAGGCTTGTCCTGCCGCCCCACAGATACGGCGTGCCGACGAAGCGTTCAGCGACAGCGACGAAATCCGATTCGTAAGTATCCAGTGGAGCCACATGCTGCGCCGGCAGATAATGCCGCTGGCTGGTGACGGCGAAGCCGCCATCGGTTTTGACGATTTCGACATGTGCGCCGAGCGGCAGGCTCTCCACCGGCGGCAGTTTGATCGAAGGTCCCGGAAACGCGAAGGTGCGCAACGCTGTGACTTTATGTGTCGGCGTCGAGCGCGGCTGAACCAGCGCGATGTCGGGAAACCAACCGACATAGCCGTCGGCCTTGAGCTGACCCCAGGCCCATCCTTCCGCGTCGCGATCATAGATCGTCACGCGTTCGCCTTTCAGCGCTTCGGTGTCCAGTGCCGCATCGTGCGAGGGTTCGCGCCGGACCGGCGCAATGGGATCGAAGACCTCATATTCCGTTCCTTCGACGAAACGCGCCGCTGTCACCTTGCCCTCAAGATGCTTCGCGGCGAGATCGGACCGTGCGGGGGTCAGCCTCGGATCGAAAGCAGGTTTTGGATCAGCCATACCGCTCGCTCAACAGCTTGTAGATTGCGCGCGCGGCCTGGCATTCGCCGCCTTCAGGACGCGCGGGTTTGGCCGACGGCGTCCAGCCGTAAATATCCACGTGAAGCCAGCTCTTTGCGCTTTCGACGAAGCGCTTCAGGAACAGCGCGCAGGTGATCGATCCTGCGAATGCGCCGCCGGGCGCGTTGTTGAGATTGGCGGTCTTGGAATCCAGCCATGAATCGTACGGCATCCACAACGGCATCCGCCACAGCGGATCGTTCTCGGCGCGGGCATGGCGCGCGACGTCGGCTGCGAGCGTTTCATCGTCGGTGTAGAACGGCGGCAGGTCCGGCCCCAATGCTACGCGCGCGGCACCCGTCAGCGTGCCGAGATCGATCAGCAGATCGGGATTCTCCTCGTCCGCCAGCGCCACCGCGTCTGCCAGCACGAGACGCCCTTCCGCATCGGTGTTGCCGATCTCGACATTAACGCCCTTGCGCGAAGGAAAAATATCGAGTGGGCGAAAAGCATTCCCCGCCACTGAATTCTCAACAGCGGGAATCAAAACACGCAGGCGAACCTTGAGTTTCGCATCCATGGTCATCTGAGCGAGCGCGAGCACATTGGCTGCGCCGCCCATGTCCTTCTTCATGATCAGCATGCCGCTCGACGGCTTGAGATCGAGCCCGCCGGTGTCGAAGCAGACGCCCTTGCCGACCAGCGTCACCTTTGGATGCGATGCATCGCCCCAGGTGATGTCGATCAGCCGCGGCGCGCGGGTCGATGCCATGCCGACTGCATGGATCAGCGGGAAATTCTGTTTCAGCAAGTCGTCGCCGATAATGCAGCTATAGGTCGCGTCGAATTTTACGGCGAGTGCCTGCGCAGCTTCCGCGAGTTCGTCCGGCCCCATGTCGTTGGCCGGCGTGTTGATCAGATCGCGCGCCAGCGCCGCGGCTTCCGCCATGCGCGTCAGTTCAATCATATCGACGCCTTCGGGCGGGACGAGCCGTGCACCGGGCGCATCGTTCTTGCGATAGCGATTGAACCGGTAACTGCCGAGCGCGAAGGCGAGCACCGCAAGCCGCGTGTCGTGCGGCGCATTGGCAAAGCTGTAGGTGCCCGCCGGCAGCAGGCCGGGCAACTGTCCCGGCCGGAAGAGATCGCGCCACTCGCTAGAGGCATCCTCGATGCCGAACAGCACATGGGCGAGCGATCCGTCCTCGGCCGGCAGCGCGAGGTATTGGCCGGGCTTTGCCGTGAAGGCATTGGCCACCGCGAACCGCCGGGCCGCCGCGGGGAGGGTGGCGCTGACGGCGTCCCAGGTCGACTTGGTGGCAAAGGTGACGGGAATGGCGTCGGTGGAACTTTGGAAAGCAGGGTGCATGGGTTTCCGGGACAGGCAGGACGATGGGCGGTCACTATAGCAGCGCCATGACATCGTGCGGCAGGCTCAAGGCGGTGTTTTTACATGCTGTTTTGAGCGGGGGACGCCGCTGGACGCTCCCGGTACGGCTCCGAATTAACCAGCCATTAGGGTTAACAGTCTATTGCTGGCGTCATCCGGCTTCGCCAAACCTCGATAGCGAGTCCATGCGTCATGCGTAATCCATCTCATTTCGCCAGGTATTTCGGGTCCGCCGCGGTCGCGGCGATCCTCGCAGCCAGCCTTGGCGGCTGCCAGACCGCGCTCTCGCCGGACGTCACCGGATCGCTCGGTGTGCGGGCGGAAGCCGCTCCCGGTCAGGTGCCGCGCGATGCGGTGGAGGCTTATGGCGAGCGCTACCGCGCTAATCCACGCGATGCGAATGCTGCGCTCCAATATGGACAGGCATTACGTCAGAATGGCCAGCGTCAGCAGGCCGTCGCTGTGCTGGAGCAGGCGACGATTGCCAACCCCGGCAACAAGGCGCTGCTGGCAGCCTATGGCCGCGCGCTGGCGGACAATGGAAATTTTCAGCAGGCGTTCGACATCCTGACCCGCGCCCATACGCCGGCAAATCCTGACTGGCGCATTCTGTCGGTGCAGGGCACGACGCTCGATCAGATGGGCAAGCACGAGGACGCCCGCCGGTACTATGCGAGCGCCCTGAAGATTGCCCCGGAAGAACCCTCGGTGCTGTCGAATCTCGGCATGTCCTATGTCCTGTCCAAGGATCTGCCCAAGGCCGAGTCGGTGCTGCGCCGGGCTTTTAATCGCGGTTCGGCGGATTCCCGCGTTCGTCAGAATCTTGGACTGGTGGTCGGGCTTCAGGGGCGGTTCGCGGAAGCCGAGACCATCGTGAAGGCTGATCTGCCGGCCGAGGAGGCGGAAGCCAACGTCGCCTATCTGAAGCATATGCTCAGCCGCGATAGCGGCCGTGGTCCGCGCACGACGGCCGTTGCAGAGCCCAGCCGTTCATAAGTCACGCTTCATTTCCGGTGTCTTGGGGGTGATCGACATAGCGGCGCCTGACAGGCGCCGTTCACGTCACTTCATGTATTCCGAGACCTTGATGCCGGTCGGGCCGAGAATCACCACGAACAGCACGGGCAAGAAGAACACGATCATCGGCACGGTCAGCTTCGGCGGCAACGCGGCCGCCTTCTTCTCGGCCTCGTTCATGCGCATGTCGCGGTTTTCCTGAGCCATCACGCGCAGCGTCTGTCCCAGCGGCGTGCCGTAGCGCTCCGACTGTTGCAGGGCCAGACAGACCGATTTGACGCCTTCGGTTCCAGTCCGCTTGGCGAGATTCTCGTAAGCCATCTTGCGGTCCTGGAGGTACGAGAGCTCCGCGGTCGTCAGCGAGAATTCTTCCGCGAGCGCGATCGACTGGCTGCCGATCTCGGTGCTCACCCGGCGAAACGCCGCTTCAATCGACATGCCGGACTCGATGCAGATCAGCAGCAGGTCGAGCGCGTCCGGAAACGCGCGCCGGATCGACAACTGGCGCTTGGTGATTGCGTTCTTCAGGAACAGCATGGGCGCCTGCATGCCAAGCCAGGTCGCGCCCAGGCACATGCCGATTTTCATCGCCGTCGGCTGCTGCATGTTCGAGATCACGAACACATAGAGAATGGCGCAGATCAGGAACACGATCGGCATGACAAGGCGGAAGAAGAGAAACGTGACGTAAGGCGCCTGACCGCGATAGCCGGCCATGACGAGCTTGTCGCGGGCTTCTTCCTGAGCCACCCATTTGCCGAGATTGAAATCGTCGACAACCTTCCGCACCAGTTGCTTCGGCGTCTGGCGCAGCGAGACTTTCTTGTTGCGGTTCAGTCGGTCGCGTTCACGCTGGCGCAGGCGCTCGCGCTCGCTGGCGACCGCCTTCATGCGCTTGGCCAAGCCTTCGCCGGCAAACATGGGCGACACCACCGCGTAAGCGGCTGCTGCGGCGGCGATCGCCGCCATCAGCATCGTCATGAACCTGACGTCGTGGAACTTTTCGATGAGAAGATCGACCATGGTTCCTCGTCAGAAATCGAAGTTGATCATTTTTTTCATCACCATGATGCCGGTCGCCATCCAGAGCACGCAGCCCGCCAGCATCAGCCGCCCGGTGGGATGGGTCCAGAGCAGCGAGATGTATTCGGGCGTCATGATGTAGACCATGATCATCACGAGCGGCGGCAGGGCGCCGATGATGCCGGCCGAGGCCTTGGCTTCCATCGACATCGCCTGAATCTTCGCCTTCATCTTCTTGCGGTCGCGAAGCACCTTGGACAGATTTCCGAGCGCCTCCGACAGGTTGCCGCCGGATTTGGTCTGAATCGCGATCACGATGCCGAAGAAATTGGCTTCCGGCAGTGGCATTCTGTCGTAGAGACGCTGGCATGCGTCGCCAAGCGGCATGCCGATGGTCTGGGTTTCGATGATCGCGTTGAATTCGCTGCGCAGCGGCTCGGGCGCATCGGCGGCAACCACCTTGATCGAATCGAACAGTGGAAGGCCGGCTTTGATGCCGCGGACGATTACGTCGACGGCATCCGGCAAGGCCTCGAGAAATCTGGTTTCGCGACGTTTCTTAAGAAAGCCCAGCACCCAGCGCGGCAATCCGAATCCTGCACCCAGGGCAAAGCCAAGCGATGCAAGCGGGGGCGCGCCGGCTATATAGGACCCGATCAGAGCGATCGCGCCGAGAATTCCGGAGCCGATCATGAACTGCTGCTTGGTCCAGCTCATGCCCGCCTGCGCGATGCGGGTCTCGATCGAAATTTTCTTCGATTCAGCGAGCCGCTGCTCAAGCTCCTTGATCGAGTCTTCGACCTGCACGCGGCGTGTGCGCGACCGGTCGTCGATACGCAATGCAGGTTCGGTACGCGCAAAGGACTGGACGCGCTTCTCGGCCTGTTTCTCACCGGACAGCAGCGGATAGACAAAAACCCAAGCGAGTCCGCCCACCGTGACGGCGGAGAGGAAAGCCAGTGCCAGCGCCTGCATGTTCATGGGCGCGCTCCTATACCTCGGCGACTTCGGCCGCATCGAGCGCAGCGGCGAGCCGCTTTTCCTCGCCGTAATAGCGGGCGCGTTCCCAGAATTTCGGGCGTCCGATGCCGGTCGAGCGATGCCGGCCGACAATATTGCCGTTCAGGTCTTCACCCATCAGATCGTAGATGAAGATGTCCTGGGTGATGATGGTGTCGCCTTCCATCCCCATCACCTCGGTGATGTGGGTGATGCGGCGCGAGCCGTCACGCAGGCGGGCTGCCTGTACGATGACGTCGATCGAGGCGCAGATCATTTCGCGAATGGTGCGCGACGGCAGCGAGTAGCCACCCATGGTGATCATGGATTCGCAGCGCGACAGGGCTTCACGGGGATTGTTGGCGTGCAGCGTTCCCATCGATCCGTCGTGGCCGGTGTTCATCGCCTGCAACAGGTCGAACGCCTCGGGTCCGCGGACTTCGCCGACGATGATCCGCTCGGGCCGCATACGCAGGCAGTTCTTGACAAGATCGCGCATGGTGACCTGGCCCTCGCCCTCGATGTTCGGCGGGCGTGTTTCAAGGCGCACCACATGCGGCTGCTGTAATTGCAATTCCGCGGCGTCTTCGCATGTGATGATGCGCTCGTCTTCGTCGATGTAGTTGGTCAGGCAGTTCAGCAGCGTGGTCTTGCCGGAGCCCGTGCCGCCTGAAATCAGGACGTTGGCGCGGCAGCGCCCGATGATTTGCAGGATCTGAGCGCCCTCAGGCGTGATCGCGCCGAACTTGACGAGTTGATCCAGCGTCAGCTTGTCCTTCTTGAACTTACGAATGGTGAGTGCCGGGCCATCGATGGCCAGCGGCGGCACGATCGCGTTGACACGAGAGCCGTCGGCGAGGCGGGCGTCGCATATCGGCGAGGATTCGTCGACGCGGCGGCCGACCTGGCTGACGATGCGCTGGCAGATGTTGAGAAGCTGCTGGTTGTCGCGAAAGCGAATGCCTGTCTTCTGGATCTTGCCGCCGACTTCGATAAAGACGGTGCCGGCGCCGTTGACCATGATGTCGGCGATGTCGTCGCGCGCCAGCAACGGTTCGAGCGGTCCGTAACCGAGGACGTCGTTGCAGATGTCGTCAAGCAGTTCTTCCTGCTCGGCGATCGACATCACGATGTTCTTGATCGCGATGATCTCGTTGACGATGTCGCGGATTTCTTCGCGCGCGGACTCGACGTCGAGCTTTGCGAGCTGAGCGAGGTCGATGGCCTCGATCAGCGCCCCGAAGATCGTTGCTTTGACCTGATAGTAGGAATCCGAACGCCGCGCTTCGACGACGGGCGCTGGCGCAGACGGACGTGCAGGCGACAGCGGCGGCGACGCGACGCTCGTCACCGCCGGCTTTGCGGCCGGTGGCGCTGTCACGTGCCCACGGTCCGCGGGCTGAATCCCCCGGACGTCGGCCTCTCCGCTACGCTTACCAAACACGACGGTACTCCACGTGAAAGTCTATTTGGCCCGGAGCTTCCCGAGCAAAGGTGCCAGAAATGAATTGCGCGGCTTCTTGGCTTCGCCACGGCCGGTCAGACGCTGCGCGATCTGCAAAAACATCTCGGATGTGCGGTGATTGGCGGCGATTTCGGCGATCATCTGCCCGTTGTTCGCCGCCGCGCCGAAGATCTGCGGTTCGAATGGGATAGTCACGATCGGCGGGCTTTCGATGGCCTTCGCAAATTCGCTGGTATTGATCTCGGGCCGCTTCGGAACGCCCGCCTGGTTGATGCAGTACAGCGGCGCCCTGTCGTTGGGCCGGGCGGCCTTCAGCGTGTCGAACATGTTCTTGGTGTTGCGCAGATTGGCAAGGTCAGGGGTCGCAACGATCAGAATATCGTCGGCGCCGACCAGCGCGCGCTTGGTCCATCCGGACCACTGATGCGGAACGTCGAGAACGATACAGGGCATCGTCGTGCGCAGCGTATCGAAAATTGAATCGAACGCGTCCGCGCCGAAATCGTACACCCGGTCGAGCGTCGCAGGCGCGGCGAGCAGGCTGAGGTGGTCGGTGCACTTGGAAAGCAGCCGATCAACAAAGGCAGTGTCGATGCGGTCCGGAGAGAAAACGGCGTCGGCGATACCCTGCGGAGGGTCCTGATTGTAATCGAGGCCCGCGGTGCCGAACGCGAGATCGAGATCGGCGACCACCGAATCCAGTGCGAGATCGCGCGCGATCGCCCAGGCAACGTTGTGCGCGACGGTGGATGCGCCCACCCCGCCCTTGGCGCCGACAACGGCAATGATCCGTCCGACGGCCTTGGCTTCCGGAACTGAGAACAGGCCGCAGATTGAGCGGACGACGTCGAGCGGCGCAACCGGCGCGATCACGTAGTCGCTGATGCCGCGACGCACGAGTTCACGGTACAGCACGACGTCATTGACGCGGCCGACCACGATCACCCGCGTGCCGGCGTCGCAAACCGTTGCGAGCTGATCGAGACCCGAGAGGATGTCGTTGCGGCCCTCGGTTTCGAGCAGGATGACGTTCGGGGTCGGCGCGGTACGGTACGCCTCGATGGCCGCCGCCATGCCGCCCATTTGAATCTTGAGATGCGCCTTGTCCAGCCGCCGGTCTTCACCGGCAGCTTGCACGGCCGCGGCGGTTTCGACGGTTTCGCAGAAAGCCTGGACGGACACGCGCGGCGCCGGCGCGATATGCTCGTCGGCGGCGGTCGAGGCCGTTCCGTCTTCCTGATCCTGGCGCGCGTAACTAATCATTTGCCCACTTCGCTCAGTTTGGCCTTCTCGGCTTCAGGATATGCAGTCGTCGTCGTCGTGCCCTTGCGATACTTGTCGAACGCAACGTTGCGGCGAGGCGTATAGGCCGGGGTCTCGGCGCGCGGCTGGACGAGATCGGACGGATTGTCGACCATCGCGGCGAGGTTGCGCTGGGTTGCGCAGCCCAGATTGTAGTACGGCCGGTTTTCGAAATAGCTCTTGTTCTTGATGGAGGGACCGAGGTCTTCCGGCCAAACGCCACACGGACCGGCATCCGCCACGATCCGCGGATAGTTGACCCGGATGGTCGCAAACTGCCGAGGATCGGTCGGGCGATAACTCCTGACGGTGATGCCGCGCGGCGGCACACCGGCAGCGGCCAGGATACCTTGAATCTCACGCAAAGAGTCGTTTGCCACGCGCGCGTTCGGCGTATTCGTTGGCATATCGATGATGATGCCGCCGGTGCCTTCGCGTAACCAGGCTTCAGCGAGGCCGGCGATATCCGAACGCTGTGCAGCGGTGAGGCCGCCGCGGCCGGTGCCGACGAAGACTTCGGTCGCGTGGTTCGCTTCCTGAACCACGATGGGATGGCGCTGACGATAATCGAGCGGGATGCTGCTCGTCGGCTTGTCCTGATCGGTATGCGTGCAGGCCCCTAACGCGGCAGACGCCCCGAGAAGGGCGACCGCAACGCGCAGACTGCGCTTGAGATTGGGTACTCGCATCGTCATCGTTACTGTCCTTGTCCCATCTCAGTCGGTGATGAAGCCATAAGTGCCGCGGTATTTGCGGCCCGGTTCAACACGTCCGGGAACGCCATAGATGCGGTTGATGTTGCCGAGCAGATCCGACTGCGGATCGGCGGCATCGGCGAAGCCGTCGTCAGGGCGAGACAGATCTTTCTGCGCGACCGCGCGAACGACGAACGGCGTCACGAGCACCATCAGTTCAGTGTTGCGGTTGACGTAGTCACGGCTGCGGAACAGCGTTCCGAGCACCGGGAGTTGCGACAATCCAGGCAGCCCGTTGATCGCCTGTTTGGTCTGTTCCTGAATCAGGCCTGCCATCGCCATCGAGCCGCCCGACGGAATCTCCAGGGTGGTCTCCGCGCGGCGGGTTTTGACCGACGGAATCGTCAGGGTGCTGCCCGCTTGATCGAGCGTAATGGAATTGTCAGGCGACAGTTCCGAGACTTCGGTCAACACGCGCAGGCTGATCCGGCCTTCGGACAGCACGATCGGCGTGAAGTTCAAGGTAATACCGAACTTCTTGAAGTCGATCTGGGTGGTACATGCGCGTGAGATGGGGTCGCAGGTATAACCTTTGGGAAGCGGGAATTCGCCGCCCGCAACGAAGGTCGCGGACTCGCCGGAAATCGCTGTCAGATTCGGTTCCGCCAAGGTGCGTACGACACCGGCGCTTTCCATGGCGCGCATCGTTGCCGTCACAGATGGTACACCAGCCGTCGAGCCGAAGGAGCTGATCAGATTGTTGCCGGCGACCAGCGGCCGGCCGTAGGCGGTGAATGGGTTGGTGTTGTTGAATTTCACCACGGCGGTGCCGTAGTTCAGGTTCGCGCTGAGATCGATGCCGAGCTGCTTGATAATGTCGCGCTGCATTTCGGCGACGGTGACCTTCAGCATGACCTGATCGCGGCCACGAACCGCGATGCTGTTCACGACCTTGTCGGGGCCGCCGGCCAGACGCGCGGCCATTTCCTGCGCCTGCTGCGCCTCGACAGGACTGGCGGCCGAACCCGACAGCACGACGCCGTCGCCGACGCCTTCGATCCGGATATCGGACAGCGGGAACGATTGTTTCAGCGCGGCGCGGACACCGTTGAGGTCGCGCGTCACCGCGATATCGTAAGCGGCGATCTGCTGGCCGGCCGTGTCGAAGAACACGATGTTGGTCTGACCGACCGCAGCACCGATGATGTAGGCGCGTTGCGCCGATCGTACCACGGCGTTGGCGATCTTGGGGTCCGCGACCAGAACGTCCTTGATGTCGCGCGGCAGGTCGATGACGACGGATTTACCGATGCCGAGCGGCAGGAAGCGCGCATTCAACTGGCCGCCATTCGATGCGACGGCCGCAGTTGCGGGCGTGCGGTAGTCGCTCGCGATCACCGGCGACAAGGCCGGGTTCAGCGTCAGTGCGGAAATTGCGGCAAACGACAGGGCACGCACCATGAAGGTCCGTACAGGTGCCAGATGTCCCTCTCGCCTCATAATGCCAGTCCTCTCGATCACTTCCGTGTCGTCATTGTCGTGGTAACGCCGTAGCGAACGACATTGACGCTGTCGCTCTTGCTGCCGTCGTCGATGTTAATGTCGTTGCGGTTGGCATCGACCAGGCTGCGCAATGCGAGCGACAAGGTGCCGGCTTGCCGCGCACGCGACAGCGATTCCGCCTGATCAGGTTTCAACTCGAGCGTCGCGGTCTTGCCGACCACGACCTTCTGCCCGTCCTTTTCTCCGACCGTCTGGTCGATGGCGAGAACGCGAATGTTGCTCAGGATGATTTCAGAGTTGATGACGTCGTTTGTGCCGGTGCGGCTGGCGACTCTTTCACGCTTGGTGAGAATGACGTCGACCTTGTCGTTGGGCAGGATGAAGCCGCCGGCGCCGGTTTCCGGCGAGATTTCGGTTGAAATCGCGCGCATGCCGGTCGGCAGGATGGCCGCCATAAAGCCGGAGCCGTTACCCTTGACGAGCTTGGTTTCGCGGATCGGTTCGCCCGCAAGGAACGGCGAGCGCGCAATCGATCCCACGATCTGGGTCATTGCTTCAGGCTGATCGTTGCGGCGGATGAAGCTGGAGCTTGCCGTCGATGAAGGCCAGTTTTGCCACTGAATATCGTCAGGCGTGACGGTCTGACCGAGCGGAATGTCGGTGCGGGCAACCAGAACGTCAGTGGTGTCCATTGTCGTTGGCGCCGCGACCGGCTTCGGATCGGAGCCGCTTGCAAGATATGCAGCAGCGCCACCGGCGCAGACAGCAATGGCCAGGACGACAATCCGCGCGGTATTCATACGCTTTCACTTTCCACATCACGCCGCGACGGACCTGTCGCTGTGGTCGGATTTGACCAGCTAAACGTCAAAGCATGGTTAATGAGGCGTATCTAAATCGCGTTAA
>JAFVHU010000139.1 GCA_017474385.1 Afipia sp.
CACGCCGCCGGCGCGGACGATGGCGTCCCGCGTCGCCGCCTTGATGCGGAAGAACCAGGCGTCGGAAATGGCGCGGGACATGGGGCAAGGCTCCGCTGTCAACGGGAAAGCGCGTCAGGCTTTCCCATGTTGGGAAGAGGTTTCGGCTGGCAGTGTCGCGTCCGTCAGATCACGGCGGAGGCAACCAATGTCTCAGGGCAACAAACGGCATCAGGACACGCTTTCGGGCACGGGCGCCGGCGATGCCGGCGGATACAGATCGGGGCGCAAGACAGTCCTGTCGATGCCGCAGGTGCGCTCGATGTCGAGCACCCGTTCGGCAGGTACCTTTCGAGCCCAACGGGATGCGGTTGATTTGTTCACGCCGAGGCGACTGGCGAGATCGACCAGCTTCAGATCCTGTTCGCGGAGGGCAGTGACAAGATGACTGTCGCGCATGAAGATGCATGTTGCACAACATGCAACTCAATGCAACCGGGTCTGTTGATCAACCGTCTAACGACGCCGGAGGTGGCCGCCCTTAGCATCTGCAGCATGCCAAACGTCACACGCATCCATGCAAGCAAGCAGCCGCGACGGCCACATCACATTGCAGATTGGGCGGAGCTGCGCGGCTTCAAGCAGGCCGACATCGTACGGGAGACGGGAGCCGACAAGAGCCTTGTCTCGCGTTGGTTCAACGGGTCGACGCCCGGTCTGGAGTGGCAGGATAAGCTCGCAGAGCTATTTCATACCGAACCCGAATCACTCTTCCGTCACCCTGATGACGACTGGTTGCGCCGGTTCTTCGAAGACCGAGGCCGCGAAGAGATCGAACGGATCAAGGCGACGCTCGAGACAGCCTTTCCGAGGAAGCGCGCTTGATCAGCGCGAAGCAGGCGGTGTCGACATCGCTTCGAAGAAAGTTTTGAGCAGCCGATCTTTATCAGCAGGCATGGTCTGAGCTTTCTCGCAAGCGAAGGTATTGAGTTCGATTGAATATTTATCTGCCGCCTTGTCGAGGAGCACGTTATAAAAGCTCCACCAGAGGCAGGCATTCGTTGGTGCTTTGGGTAAAGCGCCATCACAGCCGGTCGTGAAGCAATCCGCGATCTTCCAAATGACCTTCGGTTCGCGCGCCAAAACCTTCGCCGCAAGGCGCAGGTCCTTGACGTTGTCGGAGCATCGCTCCATCTCACCGGCATCGCTTGTTGGTGCGCAGCTCCGTATCGCTAGATCGAGATCCCGCGGGGTAAGGATCGGCTCCGCCGCCGGATCGGCGCCATTCGCCGCCCAGGCGTTGAATTCCAGTGCTCTCGCAAGTGCTGCGGCTTCCGCGCCGGCCGGCGACGCCGACAAGAGCGCCGCGGCGAGGCTGGCCATTGCGACCTTCGGCAGCGCCTTCATTCGAATGCCCTCTCCCTGCGCGGATTGAGCTTCGCAGGCGTCGCGCGCGTGAGCAAGCCGCGGGCGCACGGATGGGGCCTTGTCCCGAACAGGGTCATGACACCGGCGCACAAAAAAGTTGCGCAACTTGCATTGCTTTATGTTGCATGTTGTGCAACTTTCAACTCCATCCGCAACCGATGGAGGGCGTCGATGCACGCTGTCACCACCGCCGCGACGGCTCCGGCGATCTCCGCCGACCTGCTCAAGGCCAAGCTCGCTGCTGAGCCGCTCGCCACCCGCGCCCGCCAGGCGCTTGGCCGCGGCGAGGGGCTCACGCGGGACGCCATCGCCGTCGTCGTCGCCGACATGGTCGAACGCCTCGACGAGGGGCGGATCGAGCGCGGCTTCGGCGACATCGCCGACCTCAGCCGCGCCGGCTATGATCCCGATCTCGCCTGGAAGCTCGGCCC
>JAFVHU010000140.1 GCA_017474385.1 Afipia sp.
ACTGTTCAACGCGATCGTCGGTCCAGCTTATTACCGTCATCGCACTCTTCCTTTTGATATCGCGCCGGCCATTTTTGACGCGGCGTCGCGATTGCAAACCGTCCAAAATCCCTGTCGGCAGAATCCCTTAGCCCTCGCCGGCTGCATGAAAAGCGACCGGGCGTTTACGCCGTACCGAAGACAATCGAGGATCAGAACCGCCGCACGAGATGTCGTACCTAACGACAAGAATGCTACAATATGCCGTGACTCACGCGCAAGAGTCGGGCATGGCGCGTCCACATGTTCCGGTCAAAAAGCAAATAAATTCGATCTTCGTGCGACGTTGCAAATCGCGGCTTTCTTGCCCTGCGCAGGCGGTTTCGATGCTGGAACAGCTCCAAAAACGCCGGAATATGCTTCAGTTGCAGCGATAAACAGGCTGTCGCACGGCCTCAAGAAGGGCTCGCGTGGATTGACACAACAGGGTCCACCAATAGAATAACCGCCACGTGCCGCCTTTTTCTGGCGGCACGTTTCGTTTCCGGGGCAGGCAACTGAGCGACGAGCGCTGATGCGATCGCGCCGCTGCTGGCCCCTCACCATCGATCAGGTCGCCATGAGCCAAAGTGTCAAACCGCATCTCGACTCTCACATGTTGCCGGTTTTTGCCCGCGCCGACGTCGCTTTCGAGCGCGGCGAAGGCCCGTGGCTGATCGCGGCCAACGGCGACCGCTATCTCGATTTCACCAGCGGCGTGGCGGTAAACGCGCTCGGTCACGCGCATCCGCATCTGGTTGCTGTCGTCCAAGAGCAGGCCGCGAAGCTGTGGCACGTCTCGAACCTTTTCACGATTCCGGAAGGTGAGCGGCTGGCGACGCGGCTGTGCGACGCGAGCTTTGCCGACGTGGCTTTCTTCTGCAATTCCGGCGCGGAAGCGATGGAAGCGTGCATCAAGATGGCGCGCAAGTTTCAGGCGGTGAACGGCAGGCCCGAACGCTATCGGCTGATCACGTTTGAAGGCGCTTTCCACGGCCGCACGCTTGCGACGCTCGCCGCCGGCGGGCAGCAGAAGTATCTCGAAGGTTTCGGGCCGCGGGTTGAGGGTTTCGATCAGGTGCCGCTCGGCGATCTTGAGGCCGTGAAGAAGGCGATCGGCCCCGAAACGGCGGGCATCATCATCGAGCCATGGCAGGGCGAAGGCGGCGTGCGCGCGGCGGACCCTTCGTTCTTCCGCGCGCTGCGGCAACTCTGCGACGACAACAAGCTCGTTCTGGTGTTCGACGAAGTGCAGACGGGCATGGGCCGCACCGGCAGCCTGTTTGCGTATGAAAAGACCGGCGTTGAACCCGATATCATGGCGCTGGCCAAGGCGCTGGGCGGCGGATTTCCGATCGGTGCGTGTCTTGCCACGGCGGCTGCCGCTGCAGGCATGACCCCGGGCACCCACGGCTCGACGTTCGGCGGCAATCTGCTTGCAGTTGCCGCAGCCAATGCCGTGCTCGATGTGATGCTGGCGCCGAAGTTCTTCGAACATGTCCAGCGTTCGTCACTGCTGCTGAAGCAGAAACTGGCGTCGATCGTCGACCGCTATCCCGACGTCGTCGATGAAGTCAGGGGCGATGGTCTGCTGATCGGCCTGAAAGCTGTAGTGCCTGCCGGCGATCTCGTCGCTGCGTTTCGCAACGAAAAGCTGCTCACCGTCGGTGCTGGCGAAAACGTGGTGCGGTTGCTGCCGCCGCTGATCGTTACCGAAGCGGAGATCGAGGATGCCGTGTCGCGTGTCGAGCGCGTTTGCGCGAAGCTGACGCGCGTTCCGGCGCGGCGTGAGGCAGCGCGATGAGCACGCCGCCACGCCATTTCCTCGACCTGTTCGACGTGCCGACCAAGGAGCTGCGGACAATCCTCGACGCCAGCATGGCGATGAAGAAGAAGCGCAAGGCCGGGGACATTTCCGACAAGCCGCTGGACGGCAAGACGCTTGCGATGATCTTCGACAAGCCGTCGACGCGCACCCGTGTCTCGTTCGATGTCGGCATGCGCCAGCTCGGCGGCGAAGCCATCATGCTGACCGGCGCGGAAATGCAGTTGGGGCGCGGCGAAACCATCGCCGATACCGCGCGTGTGCTGTCGCGCTTCGTCGATGCGATCATGATCCGGATTCTCAACCACGAGGCGCTGACCGAACTCGCGGCGCACGCAACCGTGCCCGTGATCAACGGCCTCACCCGGCGTTCGCATCCCTGTCAGGTGATGGCGGACGTGATGACCTTTGAAGAGCATCTCGGTCCGATCAAGGGACGCACGGTGGCCTGGACCGGCGACGACAACAATGTGCTGGCGTCGTGGGCGCATGCCGCCGATCGCTTCGGATTCAACCTGCGTGTTGCGACGCCGCCGGAACTCGCGCCCAACAAGCTGCTGAAGGACTGGATCAAGGCGACAGGTGCGCCGATCGTGCTTGGCACCAAACCCGAGGAGATGGTGCGCGGCGCGGATTGCGTTATCACCGACACCTGGGTGTCGATGGGCGACAAGGACGGTGAGCACCGTCACAATCTGCTGAAGCCCTATCAGGTCAACGCCAAGCTGATGTCGCTGGCCAACCCCAACGCCATCTTCATGCACTGCCTGCCGGCGCATCGCGGTGAGGAAGTCACCGATGAAGTGATCGATGGCCCGCAGTCGGTGGTGTTCGACGAGGCGGAAAATCGCCTGCATGCGCAAAAGGGCATTCTGGCCTGGTGCCTGCACGCGATCGGCTAGGTCTGATCCCAAAAACGGAATCCGATTGTCGGAAAAAAGTCGGGCCGCGTAAAATCGTGCGCGTTCGCGGCGTTCTGGCGGGCTCTCGGTGGCCAGTGTTCCCGATCCGCTCCCTTTTTTGCGGAACAAGACACCCTATATTGTGCGGACACCTTGCTTGATCCATCATTGCCTTGGAGTCAGACCGTTATGGTTTGAGCTTTTCACTGCGGCAATTCGGTTCTCCTGAAAAGAATGCGTCCGATATGACTCTCGAAAGCCAAATCCGTGCCCCCTCCGCAACGCCGGTGGACGATGCCGTGCTGCCCTTTGAAGTCAGCGCGCTGGATGTGCGCGGCCGATTGACGAAGATGGGGCCGGCGCTCGACGAGATTTTGACCAAGCACGATTATCCAGCGCCGGTCGGCAAGCTGCTCGGCGAGGCCATCGTGCTCACGACGCTGCTCGGCTCGACGCTCAAGTTCGATGGCCGCTTTATTTTGCAGACCAAGACCGATGGTCCTGTATCGATGATTGTGGTCGATTTCCAGGCGCCGAACCGGCTGCGCGCCTATGCGCGCTTCGACGCAAGCAGACTCGAGCCCGGCCAGAATTCCGCGGCGCTGCTCGGTCACGGGCATCTTGCGATGACCATCGATCAGGGTTCCGATATGAGCCGCTATCAGGGGCTCGTCGCTCTGGAAGGCGGCAACCTTGAAGACGCCGCACATGAATATTTTCTGCGCTCGGAGCAGATCCCGACGCGGGTGCGGCTCGCGGTCGGTGAGGAATTCCGCGGCGGCGACGGCCCGAAGCATCGGTGGCGCGGCGGCGGCATGCTGATGCAGTTCTTGCCCAAGGCGCCCGAGCGCGCGCGTCAGCCCGATCTGCATCCCGGCGATGCCCCGGAGGGTGTTGCCGCGCATGACCTGCCGGAGGACGACGCCTGGGCCGAGAGCCGGTCGCTGTTTGGCACCATCGAAGATGTCGAACTGATCGATCCCGATCTGTCGGGAGAGCGATTGCTGTTCCGGCTGTTTCACGAACGCGGTGTCCGCGTATTTTCGACGCAGGCGATGTGCGCGCAGTGCTCATGCTCGCGCGATGCGGTGGCGGGAATGTTGAAAAGCTTCACGCCGCAGGATCGCGCCGACATGGTTGAGAACGGCAAGGTGGTCGTGACCTGCGAGTTCTGCAGCTCGGTGTATGAGTTCACGCCGGATGAAGCAGGCGTCGAGCCGGTGTCCAAACAGGGCGCGGCTGAAAACTAGGACCGCTGTCCGCTTCTCGGGCCTGTCCTAGTTCAGCGTCCGCTTATAGCTCGGGCTGTCGAGCGAGAACGCCGGGATGTCGATATCGAACGGCTCGCCGCTTTCGGTCACCATCTGATAGCTGCCGGTCATGAACCCGGAGGGTGTCTGAAGCGGTACGCCGCTGGTGTACTCGAACCGTTCACCTGGCTCGAGCACCGGCTGCTCCCCGACCACGCCTTCACCGTTAACTTCCTGACTGCGGCCGGCTCCGTCGGTAATGATCCAGTGGCGTCTTTTGAGCTGGACGGTCTCATTCCCCGAATTGACAATGGCGATTGTGTAGGCCCAGAAAAAACGGCCGTCTTCAGCCGACGAGCGCTCGGGCAGGAAGCTCGGCTCGACGATGACTTCAATCTGGCGGGTCACGGCGCGATACATGGTGTCGGTCCACATTCGGGTCACAGAATAGCAGACCTCTCATTCCTTGCGTAGGCACCAATAATTGATGCTTGCGGCGGCCTGTCCAGGATACGAAATCGTACCGATCTTTGTTTCAACATCGTTGCCATCCAGCATTCTTCCGGACGCCTGTCCAATGGAATGCTTGCAATTTGCGGGCCGCTTTGATCTTCCGTAGGATCGTGACAAGTGCCTGCCACTTCGAATGGAACCGGAAACGGACTTGACCGGATGACGCTCGTGACCACCGAGATGACCGATCAGGCTGTTGCGAAGGCGACTGCGAAGGCCGTGGCTCTTCCGGTCGTCGCGGGTGAACGCGAACTGCGCCTCGATCTGTTTCGCGGCATCGCGCTGTGGCTGATCTTCATCGACCATCTGCCGCCGAATATTCTGACCTGGTTCACGATCCGCAACTACGGCTTCAGCGACGCCACCGAAATCTTCATCTTCATCTCGGGATATACGGCGGCATTCGTCTACAGCCGCGCGATGCTCGATCGCGGCTTCGTGGTGGCGAGCGCACGCATCTTCAAGCGCGTCTGGCAAATCTATGTGGCGCACGTTTTCCTGTTTACGATCTACCTCGCGGAAATCTCCTACATCGCGGCGCGGTTCGATAACCCGCTCTACGCGGAAGAAATGGGCATCCTCGACTTCCTCAAGCAACCCGACGTTACGATCATTCAGGCGTTGCTGCTGAAATTCCGGCCCGTCAACATGGACGTGTTGCCGCTCTATATCGTGCTGATGATCTTCCTGCCGGGGATCATCTGGCTGATGCAGCGCAAGGCCGACCTCGCATTGGCATTATCGGTCCTGCTCTATGCCGTCACATGGGAGTTTGATCTTGCTCTGCCGGCCTATCCCAATGGCACGTGGTTCTTCAATCCGTTCGCCTGGCAGTTGCTTTTTGTGTTCGGGGCATGGTGCGCGCTTGGCGGCGCAAAACGAATGGCGCGTATTCTGTCGTCGCGCATTACGCTGGGGCTTTGCATCGCCTATCTTGTGTTTGCGTTTTGTGTGACGCTGACATGGCATGTGCCGCAACTCAATACCTTCATGCCGCGCTGGCTGGAAAGCTGGATGTATCCGATCAACAAGACCGATCTCGACGTGCTGCGTTTCGCCCATTTCCTCGCACTTGCGGCGATCACGGTGCGCTTTATCCCGGCGAGCTGGCCGGGTCTGAAATCGCCATGGCTGAGCCCGGTCATTCGATGCGGTCAGCACTCGCTGGAGATCTTTTGCCTCGGCGTCTTCCTCGCGTTCGCGGGACACTTTGTGCTTGCCGAAGTGTCCGGCGGAGCGTGGATGCATTTCTTTGTCAGCGTCGCCGGGATCGTCATTATGTCAGCCGCCGCATGGCTGTTTTCGTGGTACAAGATCGAGGCAAGCAAGACCGACAAGCGCGCGAAAGGCGCGGAAAGCGACGCCGATCTCGCGGGAGGCGGATCATGAAAGCGCTGTTGGTTGCAGGGATAGTGATGGGTCTCTTGGCCGCTTCGCCGTCGCGTGCGGAGAACAGCCCCAGTTGCGTCGTGCCGGCTTACCTTCTGACGACCGAGAGCGTATTTCCGAAGGTCGCGGATGCGATCAAGACCAGGAAGCGGCTGGACATCCTCGTTGTCGGCAGCGGCTCCTCGGCTCTCGCCGGCACTGACGGGGCGAGCGCGTCTTACCCGGCCCGGCTCGAAGCGACCTTGCGCGAGAACCTCGCTGGCGTGACCGTCAATGTCAGGACCGACCTGCGGCCCAAGAAAACCGCTGCTGAGGCCGCCGCCGGGTTTGGCCAATTGATCGAAAAGCTTCCGCAGGACCAGAAGCCGGATCTTGTCATCTGGCAGACCGGCACTGTCGATGCGATACGGTCGATCGATACGGACGATTTCCGTGCCGCGCTGGACAGTGGCATCGGTGCTTTGCAGAAGGCCGGCTTCGACGTGCTCTTGATCAATCTGCAATACAACCCACGTATGGAAACGATGCTCTCGGTCACGCCGTATAACGATACGATGCGGGTGGTTGCACAGGAGCACGAAATTCCGGTGTTCGATCGTTTTTCGATCATGCGACACTGGAGCGAGGCCGGCGATTTCGATTTATTCGGGCCGGCGCACGGATTTGGAATGGCGAAGCGGGTTCATGACTGCATCGGCCGGTCGCTGTCGACGATGATCGTCGAGGCGTCGCGCATTAATCCGGCGGAGCTCAGGATTCAACGTTGATGAATTTTCACGGTCGTTTGGCGATTGCCGCCGTGGCAGGAGCAATGGTGTGCGGTTTGCCTGCTCTGGCACAGGCACCCGAAGCGCCCCAGCAGAAGGGCCTCGGGACCAAAGCCATCGAAGCGGCAAAAAGCGCGGCCAGGGGAGCCGGGGATATTCTCACCCGCGTGCCTTGCCTGCCAGCCAAGGGATTGAAGAACGTTCCGGGTTCGCTGCCGCGCGTTGCGCGGCGGATCGCTGCGGGCGAGCCGGTGACCATTGTCGCTTTCGGCTCGTCGACCACGGTCGGCTTCGGTACGTCGGCGGCCTACAATTATCCCAGCCGTCTTGCGGACCAGTTGCGCCGCAAATTTCCGACCGCCGACATCAGCGTCATCAACCGCGGCATGGGCGGACAGGATGCGCCTGAAATGATGAAGCGGTTCGATGCCGCCGTTCTCGATACGGACCCGGATCTTGTGATCTGGCAGGTCGGCACCAATGCCGTGGTCAAGGGCAACGCCAGCGACATTGCTGCGACGGCCGCACTGGTGGAGGACGGCATCGCGCGTCTTCAGGCCCGCGGTATCGATGTCGTGCTGATCGATCCGCAATACGTTCCTGCGGTTGCGGCTAAAACCGAGAACGCAAGCAGGATGGTGAAATTGCTCGGCGACGTCGCCAAGCTCAAGAACATCTCGGTGTTCCCGCGCTTCGATGTCATGCGGCAGTGGCACGAGGACGAGAAAATGCCGTTCGACAAGTTCGTGATTGGCGACGGCCTGCACATGAACGACTGGGGTTACGCGTGCTTCGCCCAGTTGCTTGGCGACACCATTATCAAGTCGGTCGGGCAGGTGAAGGCCGGCGTCAACATACCGAGCAACGTGATGACTTTCCGGCCGATGTAAACGCTGCGTTAGATCGTCAGCTTGCCCTCGATGCACGTCAGCGTCTCGCCGCCGATCCAGATATCGTCAGCGTCGCGCTCGACGTAAATGCGGCCCTCTCGCCCAAGCACAGTCCCTTGACTTGCAGTATAAGCGTCGGGAGCGAGTCCTGCCGCGATCAGCCATTGCGCGAGACCCGCATTCAGGCTGCCTGTGACGGGGTCCTCGGTCGAACGGTCGGAGACGAACGCGCGAACCTCGAACGAGGCATCCTTGCCGTCGCGCGAGGGGTCCCAAGGCGCGACCACGCCAAGCTTCAGAGTCCCAAGGGCAGGATAGTCCGGCCTCAGCGCCAGGATTTCCGCGCGTGACGCGAGCATCACGGCCACCCAGCCGGGGCCGTTGTCGATCCACTGCGACGCTGTGATGGCGTCCCAGCGAATTTGCAGGCCGCGGGCGATCTGATCGAGAATATCGCTTTCGACATCGCCGGTGCGGCGCAGGGGAGGCGCGGCGAACGCCAACCGGCTTCCGTCGAGCTTGATCCTGACGAGACCTGCGCCGCATTCCTGAACGACATGTGCCTGCTTGGCAGTACTTCCCAGGCTCAGCCAGACATGGCAACTGCCCAGCGTCGGATGACCGGCGAACGGCAGCTCGCCTGACGGCGTGAAAATCCGCAGGCGGTAATCGGCCTCTGCCGTCGTCGGCTTCAGAAGAAAGGTGGTCTCGCTCAGGTTGGTCCAGTTCGCGAGCGCGGCCATGGCGTCGTCGGAAAGCCCGTCGGCGCCGATGACCACGGCAAGCGGATTACCCTTGAGCCGCTTGCCGGTGAAGACATCGACCTGCTGGAACGAAAATGTACTCATCGAATTTCCAGTTCGCTTCTGCCTTCACGCCTTCTCCAGCGCGGCCGTGAGATCCTCGATCAGGTCATCCTGATGCTCGAGTCCTGCCGAGAAGCGGATGAAGCCTTCGCTGATGCCAAGCTCGGCGCGCGCCTCCGGCGTCAGACGCTGATGCGTCGTGGTTGCCGGATGGGTGACGATGCTTTTGGAGTCACCGAGATTGTTCGAAATCCGCGCCAGCTTCAGTGCATTGAGCGTGCGGAACGCCGCCGCCTTGCCGCCTTTGACCTCGAAGGCCACCAGCGTCGATCCCGCGCGCATCTGCTTCTTGACGATGGCAGCCTGCGGATGGTCGGCGCGGCCCGGATAGATCAGCCGCGAAATTTTCGGATGCTTCGCCAGCGCATCGGCAATCGCGCCCGCCGTCTCGGTCTGCGCCTTGACGCGAATGCTCAGCGTCTCGAGCCCCTTCAGCAGCACCCACGCATTGAACGGCGACATCGCAGGCCCCGTCTGGCGCAGGAACGTGTGGATGTGTTCCTGGATGAAGGCCTCCGACGACAGGATGACGCCGCCGAGGCAGCGGCCCTGACCGTCGATGTGCTTGGTCGCCGAATAAACCACCACGTCAGCGCCAAGCGTCAGCGGACTCTGCCAGATCGGTGTCGCGAACACATTGTCCACGATCAGCCGCGCGCCGCCGCGATGGGCGATCTCCGCGACAGCGCCGATGTCGACCACGTCGAGGGTCGGATTGGTCGGGCTTTCGAGGAAGCACGACTTGGTGTTCGGCCGCATCGCCTTCTGCCACTGATCGAGATCGTGACCATCGACCAGCGTGGACTCGATGCCGTAGCGAGGCAGCAGATCTTCCACGACATAACGACAGGAGCCGAACAGCGCTTTCGCTGCGACCACGTGATCGCCGGTTTTGAGCGGCGCGAGGATTGCGGTGGTGACCGCCGCCATGCCGGTCGCGGTGGCGCGCGCGGCCTCGGCGCCTTCGAGTTCGATCATGCGCTGCTCGAACATCGACACGGTCGGATTCGAAAACCGCGAATAGAGAAAGCCGGGGTCTGCGCCGGTGAAACGCGCTTCGCACTGCTCGGCGGTGTCGTAAATGAACCCTTGCGTCAGGAACAACGCTTCGGAGGTTTCGCCATACTGCGAACGCAGCGTGCCGGAATGCACGAGGCGGGTTTCCGGGCGATAGTTGCGGGTGGGGGACTGCGGCTTGTTTGCAGAAGCATTGGCCGCGGGTGTTTTGGTCTCGGACATGTGCACTCCATCGTGACCACCTTGCGATGGGCACAAAAAAACCGGCCTGAAAATCAATCCATTTCTGGAAAGAACCGGCCGGGATCACACTGTCCCCGGCCTGTTTAGCGAGTTATTTAACGTGGCTGCAAGCCGGCCGGCTCAAATGACCACGGGATAAGTCCTAGGCTTAATCCCGCATGCTCTTTCCGTCAAGCACCCCATCGGATAACCGATAAAATGCTTATTTTACTGGATCAGCCGGTAGCCGAGGACTAGCCCGTGGCCTTCACACTTGCCCCCGACGCGACAGGAATTCTGCCCGACCGCATGATCGCGGCGATGGCCGATGCCGGCCTGATCCTGCCGGAATATCCCTTCGT
This sequence comes from Afipia sp., assembly GCA_017474385.1. Taxonomy (GTDB): domain Bacteria; phylum Pseudomonadota; class Alphaproteobacteria; order Rhizobiales; family Xanthobacteraceae; genus Afipia. Next base: position 10,022 of record JAFVHU010000140.1, read on the forward strand.
CGAAAGCCAGATCCAGCCGGCCAGTCTCGATCTGCGTCTCGGTGCGATCGCCTATCGCGTGCGCGCGAGCTTTCTGCCGGGGCCGGATATGACGGTTGCACAGCGCATCGACGAACTGAAGCTGCACGAGATCGATCTGTCCGATGGCGCCGTGCTGGAAACCAACTGCGTCTACATCGTGCCGCTGCTGGAAAGCCTCGCGCTGCCGCCGACGATTCAGGCCGCGGCGAATCCGAAAAGCTCCACTGGCCGGCTCGACGTTTTCACCCGCGTGATCGCCGACGGCACACGCCGCTTCGACATGATCGCGCCCGGTTATCACGGCCCGCTCTATGCGGAGATCAGTCCCAAGACATTCCCGGTCTTGTTGCGCGAAGGATCGCGGCTGTCGCAGATTCGTTTCCGCACCGGTCATCCGCTGCTCGATGCCGATGAACTGCACGCGCTGCACGCAGCCGAGCGGCTGGTCGACAGCGACGAAGCCGATCTCGCTGGCGGCGTCGCGCTGAGCGTGGACTTGTCCGGCGAAGGCTCTGACGGGTTCGTCGGCTATCGCGCCAAGCGTCATACCGGTGTGGTCGATGTTGACCGCCGCGCCGGATACACGGTCGGTGAATTCTGGGAGCCGATCCGCGCACGGCCGGATCGCAGCCTGATCCTCGATCCCGGCGAATTCTACATTCTCGCCTCGAAGGAAGCGGTGCAGGTGCCGCCGGACTTCGCGGCCGAAATGGTGCCGTTCGATCCGCTGGTCGGCGAATTCCGTGTGCACTATGCGGGCTTCTTCGATCCCGGATTCGGTTATGCCGGTGCGGGCGGGCAGGGCTCGCGCGCGGTGCTGGAAGTGCGATCGCGCGAAGTGCCGTTCATTCTCGAACACGGCCAGATCGTCGGGCGTCTTGTGTATGAAAAGATGCTGTCGCGCCCTGATGCGCTGTATGGCCAGCGCATCGCATCGAACTATCAAGGCCAGGGCCTGAAGCTGTCGAAGCATTTCCGGACGTGATATGGTTGCGGAATGATCCTTGGATATTGATCCACTACTGAGTCGTGTTGTTCCTAATGGAAACGAAACGCCGCTCTATACTTCTAATTTTACTTTTGTTCGCTGCCGCCGTCTTCATTGCGGGCTGGATGGCGCGTGCCGAAATTCAAAGCGCTAAAGTCACCCGAAAGCAAGAAAGTCTTGCCGCGTTTGATGTGGGTGGTGCCAAAGCTCCGCTTTGGGCAGCAATCGAAACCTGCCGTCAAGCAACAGAGGCGGAGAAGGACCAGAGTCGCTTGGCTTTGGAAGTTCTTCAGGTATTTGACAGCAGCAAATTGGATGAACTCCAACAGGCGGCCGTAAAGTATTTCGGTTATCCGTGGAGGCAACGCCGGGGCGCTGCCGATTCCGATAAATTAATACCGTGTCCACCGACAGAACTGTATGCCGCTATCACTGAAGCCGCTATCAAGGCTCGCGTTTTTGAGCGGCCATTTCTCTACGCCAAAGAATTAGCTTTGGCGGAGCAGCTCGGCCCTCGGCATCAGCAAATAATCGATGCAACCGCCCGAAGTGCCTTCCGAGACAGCGAAATACCTGACGATCCTTTTAAGACGGATCTGCGTCCATACGCGCGGCTCATTCTTGCAGGGTTTGGACCATCTGCCTCTGAAAAATGGGCCAATCAAGCATTTGCTCAAATGTCCTCAAACGATCAAATGGGCACGGGCGCGGCTCAGGTCGCTGTAGCGGGCGGCGAACCTCAGGCGCTCCCAAAGGTCAAAGACCTTATGGAGCAAATTCTGCTTGCTACTCCCGAGCAAAAGCCAATCCCTCGCTTGGTCCGAAACCGCTTTTACGAACTTGCCTTTGCCTTGGGCATGGCAGGAGAGCGTGCGCAACCTTATGCTCAGCCACTAATCGAGTTGCTTGATAGACGAGTGGAGTCCTGGGCCCCTCCATTTGGCATGATCGAGCTGCCGCCGGCTCGTATGTGCCCGGTCGCGCGGCATATCGGCGGGACCGTCGCGGCGGCGGCCGAAACAAAGGAGTTCTGTGTCCGCAGACCAAAGGCATTTGAACAGTAGTTGTATTCAGATGGTAAGCGGCTTGCAGTTGAGCGCGCCCGCTTCCGCGCCGACATCCGAATTCGGACTGATCGCGGCCGAGTTCCGCTCTGCGAATTACGTCTCCTTGCGGCACATTTCACCCATGCCGCCATTGGCTTCCGGGCAGCTTGCCGCGGGCATCCAAATACCGGATCATTCCTGAAAACAACGGGAGCGATCCCGGCAGGGATGGAACGCCATGGTTGCAGCCGCAAAGACTCCGCTCGCTGAAAAATCAGCCTCGACATCCGAGTTCGGCCTGATCGCGCCCGACACGTCGGGAATGAATTTCTATCGCGCCGATCCGATCCTCGCCGACCTGCTGCGCATCCATCTTCCTGCCGCGCTGTTTCAGCATATCGAGCCGCATCTGGACCGGCTTGGCGCGCTCGCCGGTGGTCATCTCGACGAATGCGCGCGGCTCGCCGACAAGCATGGTCCGGTGCTGCATCAGCGCGACCGCTTCGGCAACGACCGGCAATGGATCGAGTATCATCCGGCCTATCGCGAACTCGAGCGCGCGGCCTATGGCGAATTCGGCATTCATGCGATGTCGCATCGCAAGGGCATTCTCGGTTGGGCCGACACTTATCCAGCCGTCGCCAAACACGCCTTCACGTTCCTGTTCAATCAGGCCGAATTCGGGCTTGGCTGTCCGATCAACGTCACCGACGGTGCGGCGCGGCTGCTGTCGCGGTTTGGCGATGATGCGCTGAAAGCAAGGTATCTCGACGGCTTGACCCAAACCGACATGGCGAAGCTGACTCAGGGCGGCCAGTTCATGACCGAGAAGGAGGGTGGCTCGGATGTCGGCAAGCTCACCACCAGAGCAGTGCAGGAAGGCAATCACTGGCGGCTGCACGGCGAGAAGTGGTTCTGCTCGAACGCCGACGCAAAGATGGTGATGCTGCTGGCGCGGCCGGAAGGCGCGGTCGGCGGCACGCAGGGCGTCGGTCTGTTTCTGATGCCGCGGGAACTGGACGACGGCTCACCGAACCATTACCGGATCGTTCGCCTCAAAGACAAACTCGGCACCCGTTCGATGGCGTCCGGTGAAATCAAGCTCGAAGGCGCGATTGCCTATGCAGTCGGGCGGCTCGATCGCGGCTTCGTGCAGATGGCCGAGATGGTCAACTGGTCGCGGCTGTCCAACGGCGTGAAGTCGGCGGCATTGATGCGCCGCGCGCATCACGACGCGAATACGGTCGCGAACAACCGCGTGGTGTTCGGCCGCCGCATTGTCGATATGCCGCTGGCGCGGCGGCAATTGATGAAAATCATGCTGGCGACCGAGCAGGCCGTGTCGATGAGTTTCGTCACCGCGGATGCGCTGGATCGCGCCGAGGCCGGCAGCCAGGATGCGGCGGCACTGCTGCGGGTGTTGACGCCGACGCTGAAGTACCGCGCGACCCGCGATGCCCGCAAGGTGTGCGGCGAGGCGATGGAGATGCGCGGCGGCATCGGATACATCGAGGAATTCGCGACGCCGCGGCTGCTGCGTGACGCGCATCTCGGTTCGATCTGGGAAGGCACCAGCAACATCGTTGCGCTCGACACGCTGAAGCGTGCGGTCGGCCGTCACGGTGCGGAGGCCGCACTCGGCGCCGATCTTCATGCGCGGATCGACGATGCGTCCGGCGTTCCGCAGGTCTGGCGCGACCGTCTTCATAGCCTGACGGACAAGGCCATCGGCTTCGCCCGCGAGGTGGCCGGGCGCTCCGAGAACGAAGCCGAGGCCCGCCGCGCCACCAGCACGCTTTATCATGTCGCGAGCGCGGTAACGTTCGCCTGGGAGGGCAGCCGGATTCACGCGATGCGCGACGACGCCCGCCGGCTGTTGCTGTCGCGTCTTGTCGTCGACCACCGCCTGACGGCGCAGGATCCGTTTGCCGTTTTGTCGGATGGACGCGATGAAGCGATCGCCGACCGGCTGCTCAGCGATCGGCCGCTGGCGATGACCGATGCCGCGCACATCCTCGGCGCGGCTTAGTTCGCTGTTTTTAGGAGCGTCTAGGCGCCATGCGCGAAGCGCGCATTGTGGCCTGCAAATTTGATGTTATGGATTTTTTGACAGGGCCGCGCTCTTTCAAAACAAGAAAATTTCCGCTCGGGAGATCATATGTCCGAACTTGGGGCCGCTGAAATTCCTGTCGTGCAGGCGGACGAAAAGCCGCCGCTGCCGACTGCGAAAGGTCCCGTCAAAAATCCGCTGCTCGATGGACCGATCCTTTCCACGCTGCTGAAGCTGGCTGCCCCCAATGTCGTCGCGCTGACCGCCGGAACCTGCGTCGCAATCGCCGAGACATCTTATATCGGCCGCCTTGGCGTCGAACCGCTGGCGGCGATGGCGCTGGTGTTTCCGTTCGTCATTCTGATGATGACCATGTCCGGCGGCGCGATGGGTGGCGGCGTCGCGTCCGCAATCGCACGTGCGCTGGGCGCCAACAATGCCGAGCGCGCATCCGCGCTTGCCGTGCACGCGCTGATGATAGGCATTTGCTTCGGCCTGACCTTCATGATCGGCATGCTGATTTTTGGACCATATCTGTTTGCCGCCCTCGGCGGCAGGGGCCGTGTTCTAAGCGAGGCTATCGGTTACTCGCAGATCTTCTTCGGCGGCGCCGTGCTGCCCTGGATCATGAACACGCTGGCGGCGCTGCTGCGCGGGACCGGCAACATGAAGCTGCCGTCGGCGATCATTCTCAACTCGGCGTTCTTTCAGGTTCTGTTCGGCGGCGTGCTCGGTCTTGGCCTCGGACCGGTGCCGCAGTTCGGCATGCGCGGCGTCGCGGCCGGTACGCTGATGGCGTTCTCGATCGGCGCGGCGATCATGGCGTGGTATCTGCTGTCGGGCCGCAGCCGCGTGAAGCTGAATTTCAAGGGCTTCCGGTTCCAGCGCGCGATGTTTTACGACATCCTGCAGGTGGGCGCGATCGCGTGCTTCTCGCCCTTGCAGATCGTGCTGACGGTGACGATCTTCACGCATCTGCTGGCGAATTTCGGGACCGAGGTTCTCGCGGGTTACGGCATCGGCGCGCGGCTCGAATTCATGCTGACGTCGCTGGCGTTCGCGGTCGGCATCGCATCGGTGCCGATGATCGGCATGGCGATCGGCGCCGGCCGTATCGCCCGCGCCCGGCGCATCGCATGGACCGCCGGCGGCGTATCATTTGCGGCGGTCGGCTTCTTCGGCGGCTTCTTCGCCATCAATCCGGATATCTGGGTGAACATCTTTACCGACAACGCCGCCGTGCGGGCTGCGAGCCGTGAGTATCTTTCGATCGTCGGGCCTTTTCTCGCCTTCGTCGGCCTCGCGATTTCGCTTTATTTCTCCTCGCAGGGTGCTGCGCGCGTGATCGGGCCGGTGCTTGCACAGACGGCGCGGCTTGTATTCGTCATGGCGGGCGGCTGGTGGCTGATGTCACATGGCGCGGTCAGCACGCACTTCTTCTGGCTGGCGGCGGTGTCCATGATTCTGCTGGGTATCCTCGCCGCTGCCGCAGTTCGTTTCACGAACTGGGGAGCGAGAGATACGGCCATCAAGGCTGGATGAGAGCCCTCACGCGAGGACCGTCGGACGTGCGAGCGAGGCGCGGGCAAATTTCTTCGCGTTGGCGGGTTTGCCGAACAGATAGCCCTGGGCCAGATCGAACCCCATCTCATGGGTGGCGACCAGATCGGACCTCGTCTCCACGCCTTTGGCGACGGTGCGCGCGCCATGCCGGTCCGCAAGTTCGAGAATGCGGCGGCAGACGGTCTGCTTGAGGCGGTTGTCGGCGCAACCGGTGATGAATTCCCGATCGACCTTGATTTCGACAAACGGAAAACTCTTCAGCTCCGTCAGCAGCGGCCAGTCGACACCGAGATCGTCGATCGAGATGGCGATGTTGTGAAACCGTAGCCGCTTGGCGACGTCGATCGCCAGATCAAGATTCCGGATGATTTCAAAACCCTTGACCTCCACGATTAATCCTCCGAACGCCGGGTGATCCGGAATCTGGCGGCAGAGGTTGCTGACTGATGCGGGGTCTTCGAGAAAGCTGATCGGCAGATTGATGGAGATGTCGACAGGGCCGTGCTGATCCACGAAATAATGCCAGTCCTCCAGCGCGCGGCTGACCACAAATTCCGACAGTCCCTTGAACTGCGGGTCTCTATCATCGGGGATAAAGGACGCTGGAGGCACCACGCCCCACGACGGGTGGCGCATGCGGATCAGCGCTTCGGCGCCGCGCGGCGCGAGCGTATGCACGTCGATTTTCTGCTGATACCACAACTCCAGCCAGCCGGCCTTCAGCGCCTCCGCCACATCGACAGGCGGGCTCGGCGGCGCTTGTTGCGGAAGCAGCGTGACCACACTGGCCCGCAGGCCATCCGCACTGAACGGCGTGGCAAGCGGCGGCAACATCGCAATTCCGATCTCCTCCCCGAGCTGGCGGAGCGCGTTCACGACGATCGACTCTTTTGGACCGATCAGCAGCACCTGGCCGTCGAATTTCTTGTCGATAAGGATTTTCAGGATGTGTCCGGCCTGAACGCCGTCATTCGGTATTCCGAGAAGAACGAGATCGGGCGCGTGCAGGTCCAGCAGCAAGGGCAACTCGTCGGCGCTCGCGCACTCGGAGGCAACGAAGCCCAGCTCTTCAAGAGCCTCCGCGAGAAACGTGCGGATGTGTCGCTTCGCGTCGACGATGCAAACGCGCGGTGTAATCTTGCGCTGGCCGAATGTCGCGACCGTATCCAATTCCGCGGGCTTGAAACCCCTCATACGTCACCTCCGTGTCCCCAGAGACGGAAGTCTTAGCGTCATGGAGTGGTCGCAAATGTGGAATTGTTGAACCGTCCACTTGTATAATTCGGTAAGGTTAAAGGCGCTAGAAAGATTCAAATTTGCGCAGAATTTTCCGAAGTTTTGTTCGCATCGAGCATGGCTGAAGCGAACTTGATCACGCTGCACTCAGAAGATGCAGCGTGATCATCGTGCAGCACGCTGTTGTCGTGGCGAGCGACAGATTCGGTCGCATAACTAGCTGTCTTCGAGCTTTTTCTTCATTGCTGTGATGGATAGATCCATTTGTCCGCTGATGTATGGCGCGATTTCGTTCGGCAGCACGTCCACGGTCCAGACAAATTTGCTGCGCTTGTTGCCATCTTCGTAAATCTGCACCGAAGCGCGCTGTGTTGTCTGATCCGTTCGCTGACGATCGCGTAGACGAGGCGTCGCTTTGTATCGTCGCAATCGACCAGAATCTCGCGTGCGTTCGTGCCGTTTGAAAATGTCACGAGCCGGGCGTCGCCATCCATGACTGCGTCGGTAACGAAGCCGGGTGCAAGCCGTGTGTGGACCGCGCCGAAGTCACGCACTGCGTCCCAGACATCATCCGCGGATGACGCGATCACAAATTCCTTTTGGGGATGGATGCCATATTGATTCCTCCGCGCCGGTCGAGGCGTCACGTGCACACGGCCTCGACATTGTTGCCGTCCGGATCGATGAGGAAGGCCGCGTAATAGGTCGGGCTGTAATCCGCGCGCGGACCAGCGCCGCCATTGTCGCGCCCGCCGGCCTTGAGTCCTGCGGTGTAAAACGCCTTGATGGCGTCGTGGCTGGCGGCGCTAAATGCGACATGTGCGCCGGGCCCTTCAGGCTCTTTCGACAGATACAGCCAGAGCGCCGGTGCATCCTTCGGTCCAAACCCCGCGCCGCTGTCGTCGCGCGAGCAGAGAACGTGGCCGAGCGGCGCGAGTGCGGCGGTGTAGAATTTGACGCTGGCGTCGAGGTTTCTGACTTTCAGTCCGATATGGTCGTACATGGTGGTCTCCCTGTGATGGAGATCACCCTACGGCGGCGGCCCTGAGCCGTTCTTGGAAAATCTTGCGGTCGCCGCGCGCGGCGTCGCGGAACCGCCGCGGCGAAACGCCGGCGGCCCTGTGGAAAGTCCTGACAAAGTTCGACAGGTCGCCGAACCCGACATCGAAGGCGATCGAGGTGATCGATCTTGCGTCGTCGGCCAGCAGCCTTGCCGCATGACGCAGCCGCGCGCGCACCAGATACTGATGCGGCGTCACCCCGAGCACGTTCGAGAACATCCGCAGGAAGTGGAAAGAACTGACACCGGCCGCCCTTGCAGTCGTCTCCAGATCGACAGCCCGGTCGGCGTGCGCATCGATCCACAGCGCGCTTTCGACGGCGCGGCGGCGGTCGCGCGCGGTGGCGGGCGATGCTTTCTGTGTCTTTCCCGAAGTTGTCTCAATGAAGTGGCTCACGAACAACATCGCGGCTTCGTCGATCCCGATATCACTGTCGCCGCGCCCGGCGGCTTGCGCCAGTTCGCCGTAGACCATGAGCTCAGGTGTCGGCGGCACGCAGCCAATCCGCAACGCGTCCTTGCGGACACCCATGTCGTCGGCGAGCGCAGGCGACAACTGGAACGACAGGCATTCATCGCCACAAATGTGATGAGGGTGCGAGCAGGTATATTCGTCGCCGCCATGGCCCAGCATAACCGCTCCGGCGACCAGTTCGTGCGAACGTCCACGGGTGTCGTAACCGAAGCTGCCCTTGCGGACGTAGGAGAGCGAATGACGCGTGTGCTGTTCGGGGAACGGCTTATCGTCCGGTCCCATGGTGCACCGGTAATCGAACACGGACAGCGCCGCACTCTCAAACAGCGTGATCTTCATGGCCGGATGTTATCCCCGGCGTCGCCGCGGGGCAATCGACAGGCCAGGATCGAACAGCATCGGCGCATCCTCAGAAGCGTGACCCGCGATCCGCGCGCGTTCGATGGCCAGCATGCGGAACTTGGTGGTCACGCCGCCATTGGCGGAAAACCCGCCGGTCTTGCCGTTAGCCGCCAGCACGCGGTGACACGGGATCACGATCGGCAGCGGATTTTGCCCCAGTGCCTGTCCGACCGAGCGAGACAGCAGTTTGTCGCCGATGCGTGTGGCGATGTCGCCATAGGTCAGCGTTTCGCCGGGCGCGATGGTCCGAGCGATGTCATAGACGCTGCGGTTGAAGGCCGGGATGCGATCCATGTCGAGCGTGATGAAGGACAAATCTGTCGCTTCACCGCTCAGCAGCTCCGCCATGGCATCGCAGGCCTGCTGAACATCCGCAGGCGGCGTGATTTCCTGCGCGCCGGGTGCCTTCTGAAGCAGGCGTGCACGGGTTCTGGCGTCATCAGCTTCGGGGAGTTGCACGCCTACAAGACCGCGGTCGCCCCAGGCGACGCCGCAGCGCCCGATCGCCGTGTCAAACAATGCAAAACCAGCCGTCATATTGCGTTCCAGTCTGCCATATTGCTATTCCGGGACTTGGAGAATCTTGCGCTTTTTGGTCTCGTTCGCCACCCGAATCCTGCCACCCCTAATCCAATGATGCCAGCCATCTTGCGGCTGGGTGCAGGGTGTGGCTAAGGTTCGAACCGCGCGGGCGTAGTTCAATGGTAGAACGGCAGCTTCCCAAGCTGCATACGAGGGTTCGATTCCCTTCGCCCGCTCCAATACCTAGCCCACATTTCTGCCGAGGCGGAGTCATCAGCGTTTCGCGCGACAAGGCCAATATTTTAACGGATCTGAGAATCTAGCCATTTGGAGGAGACGATGACCGGGTCGTTGTGCGATGCAATTACTGACGGAGACAAAGGGCGATCATTAGTCGAGTTTGAGAAAATTCGCTTCGAACTTGCGTGGCGACATTTCGATTTTCACGCCCGGCAACGGACGACAATGTTTCATTTTTTCATTCTGCTTGTCCCATTCCTGTTCGGCGGGTGCTTTATCCTATTCAAGGACCGGGAAGTTATGGGCGGATTTCCGGCAATCTTCGCGGCGCTCGCTGGGGCGATGCTCGGACTCGTATTCTTTCTCTTGGATCAACGTAACAAGCAACTTTATCGGGTGAGCAAAGGGGCTTTAAGCCTGTTCGAAAAGCAGTTTTTGTTTACGTCGTTCAGGCCTCTGGACGTATCGGGGGCATATTATCCCGGTGTGATCTCGACGGAGAGTAGTCTGTACGGCGATAACAATCTTCTTAAACACAGCCTTCTCATGGGGACTGTGTATTGGCTTGCTATTCTGATGTTCGTTGCACTTGCGGGATATTTCCTTGCGGTTCAACAAAGGTGCATCGTGTTACCGCTTCCTAGTCAAATAGTGACGCCCGCAGCGTCAAAGTAGTTGGGAGAGCTGAAGGTCGAACATTCTAACTTCTCGCGATAATTCAACAGAGGGTCTCATGCTACAGCCCCACCTGTTCACGCGGATTTCTCTCCGCAATGCGCAAAGCGGCACCGGGTGACCATGAGCAATCCGTATTGGACGACCGAAGGTCAGAGTCATCAAGTAAGCCTCGACGAGATCGAGCTTCTTTGCTTCTGGGCTTTGAATATCGTTGGGGCAAGCGGAGTTCTTCCCGGACAAATCGACCTTGATGACGAGGATGATGCAAAAGAGTGTCGATCATCCAAACTTTATCAATTGTCGCAGCGTTTCTCAGAGGCGCGATTGCTGGATCATTTGCTCAAAATCGCAATCTTGGTCCGAACTTTCGATGATCTTCTGAGGTCCTCCGAGAACAAAAAGGAAGCCTATGAAAAGCATCGCAATGCCGTTGGGGATAACCATTACATCGGTAGCCTGGACGAATCGGATCTGACCATTCGAGAAGCCTGTAACAAGATAATTCACGCGTCAGAACTGCGGGCGGTCTACGACCGGATCGACGACAGAGACGACTGGTGGCAACTAACGAGTGAAGTGGAGTTGAAGGGTCTCATTGGAAACTCAGAATGGAACGCGGTGCTCCACGTCTTCGAATTTTTAGAAGGGGTGCTCGAATTGGTGTCCTTTGATAATCCCGCGCAGAAAACGAAACGAAGGAAGAAAAGTAGCTAGAGACACCGAGGACGTTGCCCAAACTGGAGCGCCGCGAGCCGGGTCTGCGCAAGCTCCACGGTCCCGCGTTGCCATTTCGCAGGGCATGAAGCAGAACAGGCGCCGACACCAACGGCGTCTGTCCCTTTTCGTTGGTTACTGCGGCGTGACCACGATGGTGCCCTTCATGTTCGGATGATGGCGGCAGTAGTAGTCGACAGATCCCGCTTTCTTCAAAACCAGAGGGACTGATTTTTTCGGCGGCTGGGCGATATCCCAATCGCCGTTCCGGGCCGTCGCCGTGTGCGCGAAGATATCCTTGTTGATCCACACGATGGTATCGCCGACCTTGGCCGTGGCTTCGGCCGGCGAGAACACCAGGTTGTCGATGGTGATCTCAACCGTCGCCGCATGTGCCGAGACAGATACCATCGTCAGCACGGCGGCAAGCAAAGCGAACGTCATCCGTCTCGGCAGCATATGACGCTCCTTACTTGAGCGAAGCCGCGACGTGCTCGGCGTGCTGGAGATGGCCCTGGAAGATCTTGAGGCCGGTCTGCAGCAGACTCTTCAGCTCCGCATTGTTGGCGGAGGGGATCAGAAGGGTTTCGAGCGCGCCGTTGACCGCCTTGTGATAGGCGACCTCATTGGCAGCGTAGGCCTTGTCGAACTCGGCGCCCTTGAGCTTGTCCATCTCGGCGAGCTTGGCGGCGGCCTGTTTCGACAGCGCGCGGCTGGTGTCGTTGTCTTCCGGCGTGACGTTCAGCTTCTTCACCAGCGCCAGCGCTTGCTGGTTCACCGCTTCATGGTCGCGCACCATATCCTGCGCGAAAGACTTGATGGTCTTGTTGTCGCTTTTCGCGAGCGCCTGCTTCGCGGCGGTCACGTCAATCACGCCGGCGGTATAGGCGATGTGGGCGATCTGCGGATCGGTCGGCTTGGCGGCGCCTTGCGCGAAGGCTGCGCCGCTCAAAAGGGAAAGGGCGGCGATTGCCGCGCTGATACGGACGAACATTTTATTGCTCCTGTGCATGGGCTTCGACGAGGCCCTGGATCGTGCCGTTGACTGACACGATGCTTGGATGCAGCAGGATCGAAGGGGTTCCCGAAAAATCAGCTCGTCATGCCGAGCCGCTTGAGAACGGTTTCCGTCAGACGCTCGCATCGCTTGCCGGCAAACGGGAAAGCTTCCATCACCACGGGGCCGATCCGCTTTTCGACATTGCCGCGCAGCAGGCTTCTGGCGCGGTGCAGCCGGGTTTTCACCGTCTCCGGTTTCAGGCCGAGCAATTCGGCTGTCTCGCCCACGCTCATGCCTTCAACCACGCGGGTGATGAAGACGATGCGGAAAGCCTCGGGCAGATCGTCAATCGCCCGCTCAACGACATGCTGGATTTCGCGTTGCGCCATGGATTTTTCGGGATCGCCGAGGTTCAGGGATTGCGGGAATTGAATGATCTGCGCTTCCAGCGCGCCGGGCTTGAGGCTCGTCAGTTCGACCTGCGGCCGCTCGCGCCGCAGCCGGCCCAGAGCTTCGTTCATTGCGATACGGGTAAGCCAGGTCGCCAGGCTGGAGTCGCCCCGGAAACTGTCCAGATGGGTGAACGCCCGCACGTACGTCTCCTGAACGACATCCTCAGCTTCACCGTCGTTGCGCAGGATGCCGCGGGCAACCCGGAACAGCCGGCGGTTGTTATGCTGCATGATCGCGCGAATGGCCGCTTCGTCGCGGTCGCGGGCTCCCTGCACCAGCAGCGCGTCGTCGGCGGCCGTCATCTGCGGTATGGATTGCTGTTCCACGACGGGTGCCCTCTTGGCCGGATTCAGTCATACTTGAGCATTGGATGCTGCAGGGGCAATGAAGTTCCCGGATTTTCGCGATACTGGAAAAATAACCGGCGGCGAGATGCCGGCGGGCTGAAACAAGGAATGAGCAGCGATATGAGCACATTGAAGTCCGTGGCGGTCGCAGGCGCCGGCAGCATCGGCTGCTTCGTCGGGGGGATGCTGCGCGCCGCCGGACACCCGGTCTCGCTGCTGGCCCGTCCGCGACTGATCGAGGACATCAACCGGCACGGGCTGAAGGTCACGAGCTTTGAAAATATCGAACATCGCCTGACCCCGGCCGAGATCAAACTGTCCGACGATCCGGCGGCGATTTTTGCGGACGCGGATATCATCCTCGTCACGGTCAAGAGCGACGACACCGCAGAGATCGCGGACCTGATCGCGCAGCATGCTGGGAAGAATGCGGTGATCGTCAGTCTTCAGAACGGCACCGGCAACGTCTGCGTGCTGCGCGATGCGCTGCCGGATCATGATGTGCTGGCGGGGATGGTGCCGTTCAATGTTCTGTCCCTCGGCGACGGCCATTTTCATCGCGCCACCTCCGGCGACATTCTGCTGGAGAAGGACGATCCGGATATCGCAAAATTGCTCTCGCAGCCTGAGCTGGTTTTCCGCAGCGTGGATGACATCGAGGGCGTGCAATGGGGCAAGCTGCTGATCAATCTGAACAACGCCCTCAATGCGCTGTCCGGTCTGCCGTTGCGCGATCAGCTTGCGCAGCGTTCCTGGCGGGTGCTGTTCGCGGACCAGATGCGGGAGGCGTTGGCGGTGATCAAGGCCGAGGGCATCGCGCCGCTGTCAACAACGCCGCTGCCGGCGTCTTTCACGCCGTTCATTCTGAAGCTGCCCGATGCTCTGTTTACGAAGATTGCGGCGTCGATGGTGAAGATCGACCCAAAGGCGCGTTCGTCGATGTGGGAAGACCTGCAGCGCGGGCGCCGCACGGAGGTAGATCACCTTCAGGGCCTGATCGTCGCGCTTGCCGACCGCCACGGGCTGAAAGCGCCGCTGTCTGCGCGAATTGTCGCACTGATCAGAAACGCCGAGGAGGCGGGCAAGGGATCACCGGGCCTGACGCCAGAGCAGATTCGGGCTGTGGTTCGGGGCTGATTTTCCTGCCGGATGGGCTGGCGGGGAGGCGGCCGCGGGGTTACGTTATCGGTGTTGATGCAAGCGCCGGGTTACGCCCGTAACTGTCTTGCCCGCGAGCCCGGTTTACAGGCCTTGCTCGGAAGAGCGGTCAAGTCGCGTGCAACGCGACGGATCATCTGCGAGACAGGCTTCCACGTCTGGAGGCTCTCATGCATGCGGACACAATCAATGTGACATCACATCGTCTTGTCGCCAGTGACAGGGTGGAGGGAACACGGGTCTTCAATGCCGACGGCAGAAAAATCGGAAGCATCAAGCGATTGATGATCGACAAGACCAGCGGCAATGTCGCTTATGCGGTCCTGTGCTTCGGTGGTTTTCTTGGAGTCGGCGAAGACTACCGTCCGCTCCCGTGGTCGAGCATGAAGTACAACCCCGCGATCGAAGGCTACGAACTCCTGACATTGATGACCCAGGAAGAACTGGCGAAGGCGCCGTCCTTCGGAACTGACAAGGAATTCGACTGGGGCAACCGGGTGCGCGAGGTCGACGCCTACTGGATCGGCTTCTGACGAACGGCGGCTACAGGTAGCTGACGATTCTCCCTGAAATGTTCCTTTCAGGAAGATGAGGTTTGTCTTCGCCTCAGGTACCGCGCTGACTACAGGACTGCCTTCGCTGCCGCGCGTCCGGCATTGCGTCCTGAGAACAGACAGCCGCCGAGGAACGTACCTTCCAGCGCGCGATAGCCGTGCACGCCGCCGCCGTCGAAGCCCGCCGCTTCGCCCACCGCATACAGTCCCTGAATGATTTGGCCGTCATTGCCGAACACGCGCGAGTCGAGATCGGTTTCGAAGCCGCCAAGCGTCTTGCGCGTCAGGATGTTGAGTTTTACTGCGATCAGCGGCCCGAAAGCGGGATCGAGAATCTTGTGCGGCTTGGCGGTCCGAATGAGTTTGTCGCCGAGATAGCGCCGCGCGTTGTGGATACCCATGACCTGGGTGTCCTTGACGTAAGGATTGTCGATCTCGCGGTCGCGTGCTTCGATTTGTTGTCTGATTGAGGCGACGTCGAGCAGGTTTGCGGTTCCAAGCTTGTTCATGGCGGCGACAAGGTCATCGAGATTGTCACGGACGATGAAGTCGGAGCCTTTCGCCTTGAAAGCTTCGACGGGGTCAGGCGCGCCCTTGTTGAAAGCGCGCCGGACGGTCATGCGCCAGCTCTTGCCGGTGAGATCCGGATTCTGTTCCGAACCCGACAGCGCGAACTCCTTCTTGATAATGGCCTGCGTCAGAATGAACCACGAATAGTCGTGGCCTGTCTTCATGATGTATTCGAGCTGGCCGAGCGTATCGTAGCCGGGATACAGCGGCGAGGGCAGGCGCTTGCCGGTTGCATCGAACCACATCGACGATGGCCCCGGCAGAATGCGAATGCCGTGACCCGGCCAGATCGGGTTCCAGTTGTGGACCCCTTCGACGTAGTGCCACATGCGGTCGCGGTTGATGAGGCGTGCGCCGGCGGCTTCGGTGATGCCGATCATGCGGCCATCAACGTGAGCCGGAACTCCGGTCACCATGTGCTTTGGCGGCGCACCGAGGCGCTTCGGCCAGTTCTCACGCACAAGATCATGATTCCCGCCGATACCGCCGGACGCAACGATCACGGCCTGTGCTTTGAACGAGAAATCGCCGGTCTCGGTGCGCGACGAACTGACGCCGCGTGGTTCCGGCGACGGCTCGAGTGTCCGGCCGCTGACGCCGGTGGCAGCCCCGCCCGCCATGTCGAGGGCATCGACACGATGCCGGAACTTGAAGACAATGCGGCCGGTCTTGGCATGCTCGCGCGCGCGCCGCTCGAACGGTTCCACCACACCGGGGCCGGTACCCCAAGTCAGATGAAAGCGCGGCACCGAATTGCCGTGGCCCATGGCGTCATAGCCGCCGCGCTCGGCCCACCCCACAACGGGAAAAATGCGGTGGCCCATCGCCTGAAGCCAGCCGCGCTTCTCGCCGGCTGCGAACGCGACATAGGCTTCGGCCCATTTTCTTGGCCAGTGATCCTCGTCGCGGTCGAATCCGGCGGTTCCCATCCAGTCCTGCAACGCCAGGTCGTGGGAGTCCTTGATGCCGAGCCGGCGCTGCTCGGGTGTATCGACAAGGAACAATCCGCCGAGCGACCAGAAAGCCTGCCCGCCGAGATTCTGCTCGCCTTCCTGATCGACCACGATCACGCGCTTGCCTGCATCGGCCAGTTCGGTCGCGGCCACGAGGCCCGCCAACCCTGCACCGACGACAATTACGTCCGCATCATTCGCCATTTTTGATTTCTCCCCAGCTTCCGGATTGAAGCGCGGCGCGTGAAGCCGGGTCAACGGAAATTGCGGCCAAAAATGGCGGCGTGCACCTCAGGTCGTTCACTGGACCACGTGTGCCATGTTCCAATCCGGGATCGGCCAGCGCGGGTGCAGCAAGCCAGCAACACTGCGATAGAATCCGTTTCCATGCTGCTGCGCGATCTGGACAAAATTCCAGACTCGCAACACGCTGATGTTGCCCCGATCGACTGGCAGGGGGCGACGGGGCCGGCAATGAAGATTGTGACGGGGTTTTTGGCGGCGGTGCTTCTCCTTGCCGGAGTTGGCGCAGGTCACGCCGTGGTTCGGATTGCCGAAGACCGCGGCGGCCGAATCGGAACCTACGTCGACAAGTATCAAAGCCTCAAGGGTTCCGGTGAGACCGTCGTGATCGACGGCCTGTGCGCCTCAGCTTGCACCATCGTGCTCGGCGCCGTTTCCCACGACAAGATTTGCGTGACCTCGCGAGCCAGCCTCGGATTTCATGCTGCCTGGGACTTCGGGGCCAGCGGCCGGCCGGTAACGAACCGCGAAGCGACACGGATGCTGTACGATATGTATCCGACGTCGATCCGGAGCTGGATTTCACGGCGCGGCGGCCTCAAGCCACGGATGATTTTCCTTCGTGGCCGCGAACTGACGAGCATGTATCGTCCGTGCTATATGGACGCCCAGGCCTCCGCACACGTGCGCTAACGTCGAAAGCCAAGATCAGGCAGACGGTTGCTCCCGGTCATGTGATCGGGCATGCCAGTGCGACACTTGCTCGCCATAGCCGCGCGCTCTATCCCATGCCCAACGCGGAACAATGCGGGCAGCTTGACGCGGCCTGCTCAGGATCAAGGAACGGATTGCGATGGACAGGACGACCCGGCCGCTGGTGATCATCGCGGCGTTTGCTGGCAGCCTTGCGATCGGCCTGCTGGTCACGCTGTGGCTGCTGGGCGGCTTGCGCGGCGCCACCGCGCCGGCCGCAATCGGGGGATCGTTCCGTCTGACCGATCAGGCCGGGCAAACGGTCACCGAAAAAAATCTCATCGGCCGCCCGAGCATCATCTTTTTCGGCTTTACGCACTGTCCCGATGTTTGCCCGACCGCGCTGTTCGAAATGTCCGAGGTTCTGCGCGCCATGGGCCCCGATGCGGGCAAGCTGAACGCGTATTTTGTGTCCGTCGATCCCGAACGCGACACATCGGTGGTGATGAAGGATTACATTTCGAGTTTCGATCCGCATCTCAAGGGACTAACCGGAACTCCGAATGAAATTGCCAAAATGATTTCTGCCTATCGGGTTTATGCCAAGAAAATTCCCTTGAAGGACGGCGACTACACGATGGATCACACCGCGCTGATCTATCTGATGGACAAGAATGGAAACTTCGTGCGTCCATTCGATCTGAAGCGGAAGCCCGAGGAAGCCGCGGCGGATCTCAAGCGCTATCTCTGATTAGATTTCGCCAGTCTTTCTCACGTGCATCCGGTCTGGCCGCCGAGGAGACATGCGTGACGTTCGCGCGAGACCATGTTCGGTCTTTTCCCAGTGATAGGGCTCGGTCAGCAACTGATAGAGTGCGCGCCATGCCGCGATGGACAGGAAAATCCAGTAGATCGGAGTCAGGGCAAGCACCCATGCTTCGCGCAGCAAATTCCGCTTCGCAAGTCCGATCAATCCAATCACGATGGTGGTGAGATAGCCTGCCGCAATCGTCGCCAGATAAAGTTCGATGAACGGCTTTGCGAAAAACGACGACACGCCGTCGAACTCGCTCAGCAATCCGCGGGCGAGCAACTCGCCAAGCAGGAACGGATGTGCCAGCGCGGTCAGGACGTTTCCGCCCACAATGACATTGAGCGCGAAGAAGCCGCCGGCGCCGGCATCGCGCCAGAGCTTGCGCGGCGAGCGCATGTGAACGCTCCACGTTTGCATCCAGCCCTTCATCCATCGCGAGCGCTGCCGCAGCCACGCTCCGAACCGTGCAGGCGCCTCTTCATAGGTCGTCGACGGAAACATGACGCAGCGGTACTTGAATCGCGCGAGCCTGAAACCGAGATCAGCGTCTTCGGTAACGTTGTAGGGATCCCAGCCGCTAACCTCACGCAGCACGCTGGTGCGGAAATGATTGGACGATCCGCCGAGCGGCAGCGGCATCTCGAAGTTGGAAAAGCCCTGCAGGAACACATCGAATTGGCCCGCATACTCAGCAGTAAACATCCGCGGGATCCAGCCGTCTGCGGTGTTGTCGATGCAAAGGCTTGCCTGCGCGCATGCAACGTCTGATCCGTATGTCCGGAACACATCGAGCGCTTCGCGAAGCTGGCCCGGCTCGGGCCGGTCCTCGGCATCGAACACCGTGATGAAGGTGCCGCGCGCGAAGTTCAGCGCGCAGTTGAGGGCCTTGGGTTTTGTGCGCGGTCCCACATCGGGTGCGATGATGACCTGAACATGCGGCATCGGTCCGAGCCTGGCGATTGCCGCGCGCGTTCCGAGATCGTCTGTTTCGATAACGAGCTTGATGTCGAGTTTTTCGCGAGGATAGTCCAGCGCATCGATGTAATGCATCAGCGGCGCGACGGACGAGGCCTCGCGGTAGAGCGCCGCGACCACTGTATAGACGGGCAACTGACTGTCGTGGAGCCGAGGCCGCCGAGGGAGCCGTTTGGGCGGCGAAAAACATCCCGCAAGCCGCAGACTCGTAAACAGCAGAAACCATACGGCGAGGGTCACGCCGCAGGCGTCCAGCACCATCATGGGCGCCAGCGTCAGCAGTGCGACGGGGCCTGCAAGACGCAGAAGATAACGGCCTAAACGATACAGACGGCTGCGCGAAGCCGGAACCTGTGCGGCTGACAGTGCGGGAAAGCGTGTGGCGAGATTCTCCGCTGCGGTATCGGCCAGGATATCACCGGCCTGATTTTCGAGAAATGCATTGAATCGTGCGGTCGATGCGAGCCGAACGCGCGGGAGAAGCGATGGATATTCCGTGATCAGCCGGACGATGCGCCGTGCGGTGTATCCGTGCGGAGCGGACACGTACGCCAATTCTCCCCGTTGCCGGATGGGAAGGATGCCGTGCCGCGCGCAGAGATGAAGGCCGTCGTCGGGCAGCAGACAGTCCGCGCGGCTGAGGTTGTCGAGCGTTTCGATCTGCAGTCCGCTATGGATGGCAAGCTGGTTGAGATACTCATCCTCGTCGATGACACCCCACTGGATCAGCACCCGGTCGGCACCGACGCCAATCTCGTCGCTTCGTTGCTCGGCCGCTGCGATCAGCGACGGGGCGAACAGGTGGCGCACGCAATCGAGTTCTACCGTGGCACCCGGCTCGCGAATCCCCGGCCGGTTGTCGTTCTGCGACGGCGGAGGCCCGAGAAGTCCGGCGATGAACGAGGTGAAACTCCGGGCGGACGCCGTCAGGCTCGCGAAACGTTGCGGCCCGGCCCCGTCAAACTCGCTTGCCCGCCCAGCCACGGCCATCTGACCGCTACCCCACGCCACAAACGCACTCGAATCCGCCCGTGGATGGTCTATAAGACCCGACACGCGGAACCCCGGGTCAATGCAACCACAGATGGTATCTTCCTTCAATGTCCGATTGCGCGGCGCTGTCCATGCAGCCGCCGGGTTGGCCGTTTGGGCTGCTCTGACGTTTTTTTCGCCGCCAGTATTCGCACAAGGCGCACCGGCGGCACCTTCCCCTGCTGTCATTCCACAGCCCGCAGCGCCTCAGGCTGTGCCGGGATTCTGGGACCCGCGGCGGCGCCCCGACCGGCCGGACCTGTCGCGATTGACGGTCATCCGATTCCTGACCGAGACGGATTACCCGCCCTTCAACTTCACGGGTCCCGACGGAAACCCGGCTGGCTTCAATGTCGATTTGGCCCGGATGATCTGCGACGAAATCAAGGTGGCGTGCACCATCCAGATGCGCCGCTTTGAAACGCTGGTGGACGCGATCAACGGCAACCGCGGCGATGCGATCATCGCGTCGCTGGCCGTGACGCCGCAGCTTCGCGCCAAGCTCGATTTCAGCGATCCCTACTACCGTTCGCCGGCGCGGTTCGTGTCGCGGCGGGATGCGGTGATGGCGGAGGTCCGGCCGGAATATCTCGAGGGCAAGAAAGTCGGCGCCATCGCCGGCTCGTCCCATGAGGCGTATCTGAAGACGCTGTTCACCGATGCGCAGATCGTCAGCTTTCCGAATGACGACGCGCTTCGCCTGGCGCTGCGCCGCGGTGAAGTCGATTTCATTTTCGGCGACGCGATTTCGCTGGCTTTCTGGATCAACGGAACCGATTCCGGCGACTGCTGCGCATTCAGCGGCGGCCCGTTCACCGAGAGCCGGTATTTCGGCGAGGGTGTCGGCATCGGAGTAAAACGTGGCAACGACGTGCTGCGGCAGGCACTGAACTGGGCGATGTTCCGGCTTTGGGAGAAGGGCCGCTACACCGATCTGTGGCTGCGCTATTTCTCGGTCAGTCCGTTCTAAGTTCGGATGCAAGCGATGGCCTTGACGCGAACGGCGAAACTCAAGCGAACCGCCGCGGCGCTTCTTGCGCTGCTGGGCTGGATCGCACTCGGGCTTGGATATGCGCGTTTCGTTGGGGCAACGGGAGATCAGGGATTATCGTCCACCGAGGCCACGGTGCGCTTCTTCTCGTTCTTCACGATCCAGACGAATATTCTTGTCGCGCTGGTGCTGACGGCGTTCGCGATCAGGACCGGCCCCGAGGAATGGCTGGTGCATCCCTTTGTTCGCTCGGCGGTGGCGACCTATATCGTGATGGTCGGCATCATCTATCTCACGGTGCTGCGGCCGATCGAGCCACTACAGAACGCGTTCTCCTTCACCAATATCGTGATGCATTACCTGATGCCGGTCGCCTATCTGCTGTTCTGGCTGACCTGCGTGCGCAAGGAGGGGCTGCGCTGGTACGACCCGCTGCTGTGGGTGATCTATCCGCTGTTCTATCTTGGCTTTGTGCTGGTGCGCGGAAAGATGTCCGGCTTCTATCCTTATCCCTTTATCGACGCCAAGACCTTGGGTTATGCAGGGGTTGCGGCTAATACAGCCGGATTGCTGATCGTATGCGCTGCGATTGGCATGTGTCTGGTGATGACCGGATGGTGGCTCGCGCGCCGGCAGCCGGTTTGATTTTTGCGCGGAGATTCTTGATGTCGACTGAAATGCCTTCATCCGCGAGCGACCTTCGGGCGCTTGCCGAGCAATCCAACGCCTGGCCGTTCGAGCAGGCGAAGCAGATTGTCGCGCGGCTGAAGAAAAAGCCGAAGGATGAAGTGCTGTTCGAGACCGGCTACGGTCCGTCGGGCCTGCCGCATATCGGCACGTTTGGCGAAGTGGCGCGCACCACCATGGTGCGCCACGCATTTCGCGTGCTCACCGAAGACAAGATCAAAACGAAACTGCTGGCGTTCTCCGACGACATGGACGGCCTGCGCAAGGTGCCGGACAATGTGCCGAACAAGGAGATGCTGGAACAGGATCTCGGCAAGCCGCTGACGCAGGTCCGCGATCCGTTCGGCACGCATCCGAGTTTCGGCGAGCACAACAACGCGCGGCTGCGCGCGTTTCTCGACACCTTCGGCTTCGATTACGAATTCGCCTCATCGACGCAATACTACAAGTCGGGCCGCTTCGACGCGACGCTGCTGAAGATGCTGGAGAACATCGACAAGGTGATGGCGATCATGCTGCCGTCGCTGCGTGAGGAGCGTGCGGCCACGTACTCGCCGTTCTTACCCGTCTCGCCGCGCACCGGCGTCGTGCTGCAAGTGCCGATCGTCGCGCATGACGCCAAAGCCGGCACGGTGTCCTATGACGATCCCGACACCAAGGAGCGGGTCACCGTTCCTGTCACCGGCGGACATTGCAAGCTGCAGTGGAAGCCGGACTGGGCGATGCGCTGGGTCGCGCTCGGCGTCGATTATGAAATGGCGGGCAAGGATCTCATCGACTCGGTCAAGCTGTCCGGAAAAATCTGCTCGGCGCTTGGCGGCACGCCGCCGGAAGGCTTCAACTACGAATTGTTTCTCGACGACAAGGGCCAGAAGATTTCCAAGTCGAAGGGCAACGGCCTCACCATCGACGAGTGGCTGCGTTATGCCTCACCGGAATCGCTGTCGCTGTTCATGTACCGCGAGCCGAAGGCAGCGAAGCGGCTGCATTTCGACGTCATCCCGCGCAATGTCGACGACTATCAGCAGTTCACCGACGGCTACCCGCGCCAGGATGGCAAGCAGCGCCTGAGCAATCCGGTCTGGCACATCCATGCGGGCGATCCGCCGCTCGCCGACATGCCGGTGACGTTCCAGTTGCTGCTGACGCTGGTGTCGTCATCGAACGCGGAGAATGCCGAAACGCTGTGGGGGTTCATCGGCCGTTATCGTCCGGGCGTGACGCCGAAGACGCATCCGAAGCTGGATGCGATGGTTGGCTACGCGATCAACTACTATCGCGATTTCGTGGCGCCGACGAAGACCTTCCGCGAGCCGACCGAGAGCGAGCGCGCCGCCTTGACCGATCTGCGCAACGCGCTGGCGCAACTGCCGCCCGAGGCGTCCGCGGAAGACATCCAGAACGTGGTCTATGAAATTGGCCGCCGCGAGCCGTTTCTCGATCAGGTGAAGAAAGGCAAGGACGGCCGTCCGGGCGTCTCGCTCGACTGGTTCAACATGCTCTATCAGGTGCTGCTCGGCCAGGAGAAAGGCCCACGCTTCGGATCGTTCGTCGCGGTCTATGGCGTCACGAACGCGATCGCGATGATTGATGCGGCGCTGAAGCCAATAGACAGAGACAGATGATGTTGCTGAAAAATCAAAATATCATCAACCGGAATGCGGCTCAATTGCTTGAAAGGGTGACACTCATATTCAATCAAGACGGCCGGCTGCGTATTTCTAACTCGATATACAAAGCCGATGAATTTATGCCTTCCGTAAAAGAGCTACTAAGGGCTTTAATCGAGTTCAATCAATCTAGTAATCATGATTACGGCGTAAAGCTATTAACTGCCACCCGAAGCTATATCCGAACAGTCGATAAAATATTTGAAAGATCCCGGCCTAGATTTTTAACGTCAATGCGCAGCGCCGGAGGCCCAAGTTTTGTTAATGCTTATAAAGATGCCGTTTCTCTAGAGAAAATATTGGGCGTCAGCATTGCCGGCGATGAGTTTGCGCCCATAAATTTGCCGGAGCAGAAGCCTTCGCCCATCTACGCACGGGTGGAAGGACAAAAAATTGTTCTGGATTCAGGAAAGTCTCTTCATCCACTTCTATCGGTTAGCGCACTTGATCGAACGAAAGCGTATCTAAAAGAAGAGCTTTCGCAATTGGTGGCGGCGCTTCGATCATCAAACGTTGATAGGCGCATTGTCGCGGAATTTTCTAAATTAATTTCATTCATTGATTTTGAGGATGATGCTGGCGCAATTATTCTGGGGTTGCATGCCAGAAAAGTTATGCAAATAGGCTCGATGGTTGAGCAAGAGGTTTCGTCTGTGTTGTCTATTCAGATCACGTCAACTCTGATGCAGGTTTCTCATTTTTCCTCTCAATATAAAGACTGGGTCGATTTTATCAGGAACGCCTTGCAATATTCCGCGAGAGATGCCGTCGAGGATAAAATTGATGGAGCTGTGAAAGATTTTATCGAGATTCTAGCTTCCAATCCCAATAGTATTGATCAGAGGATTCCAGAGGTTGTTAAGTCTATCGAGGGATCACTCGCTCAAGAGGAAGAAACGAGGGCGGGTGCGATCTACGCTTTGATTCGAGGGTTTGAGAATATCTGCATTGTTGCGGTTAAGTTTGCCTTTGACGAAGCGAATAAACTTGTAAGCGAGACTGCAAAGAATATTCGAGGGATGGCCGCAAAGGCATTGGCCGTTACGGTGGTTGGTCTTGCTCTGACGATGATTTACAGCTTTATGCCTGTGATAAATGTCGCTCCAGAACTGAGCTGGATAACGGAAATCATTTCGAAAATTGAGAAGATAAAGGATATTCTAAAATAGGGTTTATCTGCATCGCTGATGCAGTCCACGTGATCTGTCCGACACTAAATATTGACGCGGCGCTGAAACGGGCAGCGAGCTAGCCGCCCGCTTCGGAGCAACGTATGTCGAAGGTGACGCGCGCCACCAAGATGCTGGAACAGGCCGGCGTTGCCTTTACCGTTCACACCTATGATTATGATGGCGACGCCGACCGCATCGGATTGCAGGCGGCTGAGGCGCTCGGCGAAGCGCCGTCGTGCGTGCTCAAGTCGCTGATGGCGTTGGTCGATGGCAGACCGGTCTGCGTGATCGTTCCTTCGGATCGCGAAGTGTCGATGAAAAAGCTCGCGGCTGCGTTCGGCGGAAAATCCGCGCAGATGATGAAGCCTGCCGATGCGGAGCGCCTATCGGGCTACAAGGTCGGCGGCATCAGTCCGTTCGGGCAGATGCGCGCACCTCGTGCGGCGATTGAAGAGCAGGCGATGGCGCAGAATCTGGTGTTCATCAACGGTGGGCAGCGCGGGTTGCACGTGCGGCTCAATCCGCGCGATGCGGCCAAGGTCTTGAATGCGATCGTTGCGCCGTTGGTCGCCTGACGCGGAGCGTTACTGGCTCGCCCAGACGATGCGCGCGATCCATTCGACGTTCTTGGCGTCGATGACGCGGTCCTTGTGCGCCGGATTGAGCGATTGCAGCTCGATAACCTTTGCGGTCCGGCGCTTCAGTTCCTTGACCATGACCTCGCCGTCCTTGGTTTTCACCACCACACGGTCGCCGCGCCGGATCGGCGAGCCGGGTGAGACGATGATCACGTCGCCGTCGCGATAGGCCGGCTTCATCGAGTCGCCGGAAATTTCCAGCGCGTAGGCATGCTCGTCGTTGACCGAGGGAAGCCCGACTTCGTCCCAGCCCTTGCCGACAGGAAAGCCGCCGTCGTCGAAATAGCCGCCGGTGCCGGCTTCGGCAAAACCGAGCAGCGGCACCGCCTGCACCGAGCGCGCGGTGTCTTCGATGAACTGCACGAAGGTGTCGACGGTGGTGCCGGTCGCGGCCAGTGCCTTCGCCACTGATTCGGTCGAGGGCCAGCGCTCACGCCCGTCCGGCGTGATCCGCTTCGATTTGTTGAAGGTGGTGGGATCGAGACCCGCACGCTTGGCCAATGCGGATGCCGATAAACCCGCGCGTTCGGCGAGGCGGTCGAGCGCATTCCAGATTTGATCGTGGGTCAACATGGGATGGCCGGATGTCTGGCCCAGCCGACCGGACCGGGCAGTGAATTTTATCAGGAACTAGGAATTATTACCTCGAAACCGGCGTCTCCGCAATGCATAGCGATCAGATGAACGCTGCCCTTGAAGTGGCCGGAGTGCGCCGATACGGTCTGCGGGGCATTCGGCAGAGCTCCGAAAAATCCCGAACGAATTCAATAACTCACGAGAGTCCGCCCGCCGTGTCCACGATCTATAAAATTTGCCCCGCGTCGGCCTGGCGCGAGGCCGAGCGGCAGGGCGCCTTTCGCGGCAGTGCCGACGACAAGCGCGACGGATTCATCCATTTTTCCACGGCGTCCCAGGTGGCGGGGACCGTCGCCAAGCATTTCGCGGGGCAGACCGGGCTGTTTCTGGTCGCGGTTGACGCCGAAGCGCTGGGCCCGGCCTTGAAATGGGAACGCTCGCGCGGGGGCGAACTGTTTCCGCATCTCTACGGCGAACTCGACACCGGCGCCGTAACGGACATCCTCGACCTGCGTGCGCGGTCTGACGGCTCGCACGATATTCCGGAGCTTGCGTCGTGATCCGCGCCTTCGATGCTCTCACACTGCCGTTGCTGCGCCGGCTCGATCCGGAGGACGCCCATCGGCTGGCGATCGGCGGACTGCGGCTCTTGCCGCCGGCCAAGCCGCGCCCGAGCGACCCCAAGCTTGCGGTGCGGGCCTTCGGCCTGAATTTCCCCAATCCCGTCGGCATGGCCGCGGGCTTCGACAAGAACGCCGAAGCACCGGACGCGCTGCTGCGGCTGGGTTTCGGTTTTGTCGAGATCGGATCGGTGACGCCACGGCCGCAGGAGGGCAATCCGCGCCCGCGGTTGTTTCGCCTCGAGCAGGATTCCGGCGTCATCAACCGGATGGGCTTCAACAATGACGGCGCTGAAGCTGTGCTTCGGCGGCTTGCCGCGCGGTCGCGTCTCGGCGGCATCGTCGGCGTCAATGTCGGCGCCAACAAGGATTCGATCGATCGTACGGCGGACTATGTCCGGCTGATCGAGTTGTTCGCGCCGGTGGCGAGCTACTTCACGGTCAACGTCTCGTCACCCAACACGCCCGGCCTTCGCAATCTGCAGCAGGCGGCGGCGCTGGATGATCTTCTGGCGCGGGTGGTCGATGCGCGCGAACGGGTGCGCAAGAATGCCGGCGACTCGCCGCTGCTCTTGAAGATCGCGCCCGATCTGACGCTGCAGGAACTCGACGATGTTGTGCACATCGCCCGCTCGCGCCGGGTCGACGGCATGATCGTTGCGAACACGACGCTGGCGCGGCCCGCGTCATTGCGCGAACAGGCCCGCGCGAAGGAGCAGGGCGGATTGTCGGGGCGTCCGCTGCTCAGGCTGTCCACGCGCATGGTGGCGGAAACCTATGTGCGCGCCGAAGGCGCGTTCCCGCTGATCGGTGTCGGCGGAATCGATTCCGGCGGCGCTGCGCTGATGAAGATCCGTGCCGGCGCCACTCTGATTCAACTTTACTCGTCGCTGATCTACAAAGGTCTCGGGCTGGTCGAAGACATCAAAGCCGATCTCGTGTCGACGCTGCGGCGGACCAGCCGCGACAGTCTCTCCGAAATCGTCGGCGCGGATGCGGCGACGATTACCGCGGAGCCGTGGCCGGATTAAGAGTTCCGTTACCGAATGAAGCCCTGAACAGCGCTGGATAACGCAGCGCCTGCAAGCCGCCGCGCGCGACGTAATGGATCAGAAGCGCGGTCCAGAGACCTGCATTGCCGAACGGACGCAGAAGCGCCCACGCGGTGAGGAAGATCACCAGCGACAGCAGCATCAGATTGCGCATGTCGCGCGCCCAGGTGGCGCCAATGAAAATGCCGTCATAGGCGAATGCGAAAAAACCTACGATCGGCGCGAGAATGACAAAGACAAGATAGTCATTCGCCACGCGCTGAATGTCGAGATTAGCCGTCATCAGCGCGATGAGATTCGATCCGAAGAAGAAATACGCGGTACTCACGGCGAGCGCGAACACCGATCCCCACAGCATGATCAGCCTGGTTGCGGTCAGGAAGCCCTCGCGGTCGCGCTTGCCGTAAGTCCGGCCGCAAATCTGTTCGGCGGCATTCGCGATGCCGTCGAGAAAGAACGCGCTGATCAGCAGGAAGTTGTTGAGCACGGCGTTGGCGGCCAGCACGGTGTCGCCGGCGCGCGCACCTTGCGACGTAAAGAAAAGAAACGCCGCGATAAGTGCGGCTGTGCGAATGAGAATATCCCGGTTGACCGCAAACATGTGCAGGAGCCGCTCGCGGTCGAACAGCCGCTCAGTGCTGATGTTGAACACGCCGCCGAGCAGGCGCCAGGCCAGCACTGCGCCGACCGCAAATCCGGTTGTTTCGGCCAGCACCGCGGCAATTGCTGCGCCGGCAATGCTCTTGTTCAGCACAAGAACCAGCCACGCCGTCATCGCGATGTTGGCGACATTGATCAGGATTTGCAGGGCGAGTGCGGTTTTCGCGCGCGCCTGACCGACGAACCAGCCGAGAAGGACGTAGTTGCCGAGCGCCATCGGCGCGGACCACAAGCGAATCGCGAAGTATTCGCGCGCCGCCGCTGTCACCGGCTCGCTGCCTCCCATCAGTGACAGGATCACAGTCCCCAGAGGTTTGCTTACTGCGATCAGCAGCAGACCGATCGCCGCAGCAACAATGATAGCGCGAAACAGCGTTGCGCGGATTTCGGCATGATCCTGCGCACCCAGGGCCTGCGCGGTGAACGCGACGGTGCCCATGCGCAGGAAACCGAACAGCCAGAACAGGCAATCGAAAACGACCGACGCGATCGCGACGCCGCCAAGCAGCGCGGGGTCACCCAGTCTGCCGATACAGGCCGTCGCGACGACTCCAAGCAACGGCGTCGTCAGATTGGCCAGCATCGCCGGACCGGCGATGCTGAAAACCTGTGCGGTTGTAACTTTGGCCGTGTCTCTCAATCAGCGCGGCCGCTGGGTGCTGAACAGCCGCGAGATCAGCCAGACCGGGATCACGATCACCGCGCCCAACAGGAAGTAGCGCCACACGCCATTGATGAAGTCGAAGCCCAGATTCCAGATCCAGTCGATCAGGCGGCGGATGCTGTAGATGATGTTCCACGGGTCGAAGCCGATCGCGGCGAGCACGACGCCGACCAGCAGCGACAGCAACACCAGCCGCAGCAGCACCGCCAATGGCGAGCCGCCGAGAAAACGCGACAGATTGTCGTCGTTTCTGGCTGGGATTTCTCTCACGTCGTCCGGCATCGTCGTCTCCTCGGTGGGGGCGTCATCGCATAATAGCACGCCACATGGGGAACTGTCTCGGCTGCGTCAATGGCCGCTGGCGGCTGCTGGAGGGAGAATCTTGCTCTCGGAGATTAACATCCGTTCAAGTGTTTCCAGCCGGTCGGCGTCACGCGGCGGTTTATCCCATCGCAACCGGCTGATGCGGGGAAAGCGCATGGCGACACCGGACTTGTGCCGCGCCGAGCGCGCCAGCCCCTCGAACGCCACCTCGAACACCAGTCCCTGATCCGGCTCATGCACCACATGGCGCACAGGGCCGAACTTCTCGGTGGTGTGGCGGCGGACGAAACGGTCGATTTGAATCAACTCCTCGTCGGTGAAGCCGAAATAGGCCTTGCCGACCGGTACGAGCTGATCGGCGCCGTCGATGCTGGTCCAGACGCCGAACGTGTAATCGGAATAGTATGAGGAGCGCTTGCCGTGGCCGCGCTGCGCGTACATCAGCACAGCGTCGATGATGTGCGGATCGCGTTTCCATTTCCACCACTGGCCTTTCGGGCGGCCCGGCAGATACG
This sequence comes from Afipia sp., assembly GCA_017474385.1. Classification (GTDB taxonomy): domain Bacteria; phylum Pseudomonadota; class Alphaproteobacteria; order Rhizobiales; family Xanthobacteraceae; genus Afipia. Next base: position 39,378 of record JAFVHU010000140.1, read on the forward strand.
GCGCGTCGCGGCGCTTGAGCATCACACCCTCGACAGCGTCCGAATCCTCCCCGGCGCCGGCACTGGCAGGATCGGCCCGCGCGGCGGCGAGATCGCCCCATGTCTTGAATGGCACTTGTGGCGACAGATCGATGCGCGGATCGGCGAGTTGCGTGACGAAAGTTTCGAGTTTCACGCGCCGCTCGGCGAAGGTCAGCATGCGCAGATCGTTGTCGCCGTCACTGAGCAGGTCGTAGGCGCGCAGATGAATCGGATAATCCTTCGTCAGTTTCGGTGTCACGGATTTCCGGTTCAGCCGCTGCTGTAGCACGTTGAATGCCTGCACGCGTCCTTCGCGCAAAACCAGCAATTCACCGTCGAGCGCGCCGGGCAGTCTCAAGGATGGCACCAGATCGGGAAAGCTCTTGGTGATGTCTTCGCCAGTGCGTGAGTAAAGACGCGTGAGAATGCTGCCGCGCTCGTCCTTTCCGCTCACGGCCTGCACGCGAATGCCGTCCCATTTCCATTCGGCGGTGAAGTCTTCCGGCGCGAGGTTCGCAAAGTCCGAGGCCTCAATGGCGTGCGCCAGCATCACTGGACGGAACGGCGCCGGATCGCGATTAACCGGTTTGTCGGCGCGGCCCTCCAGCCATGCGAACAGATCGAGATACGGCGGCACAAGCCCTGGCCAGATCAGTTCGACGTCGTGCGCGTCCTTGTCGCCCAGCGCTGCTGCTGCGGTTTTCGCCAGCCGCGCGGAGACGCCGATGCGCAAGCCGCCGGTGACGAGCTTCAGCAGCGCCCAGCGCCCGGTCTCATCAAGCTCGTCGAGCCAGCGCACCAGTTGCGCCGGGATTTCCGTCTTGCCCAGCGTGTTGAAAGTGGTGACCACGTCGGTCAGCGTCGGCGGGGGCGGCGAGTTGGTGGCGCGCTTGTCCGCCGGCCACATCAGCGCGACCGTTTCCGACAGGTCGCCGACGTAGTCATAGGACAATGCAAACAGTACCGGATCGGTGCGCGCTGCGATCAGGTCGCGGATCAATCCCGCCTTGGCATGACGAAACGATAGCGCGCTCGTCAACGCCGCCAGCGCCCAGCCGCGGTCGGGGTCAGGTACCTCGCGAAAGTAACTCGTGATCAGCCGCAGCTTGTTGTTGCGGCCGGGTTCATAGGCCAAACGATCGAGCAGATGCGCGAATCGGTTCATGACGCCGCCTCTTCCGGCGGAGCGCCTTCATCCTCGTCGCCATAGCCGACCAGATCGAGCGGGCGGGCTTTCAGGCCCTTCGACTGGCACCAGTGCACCAGCGCGTCTTCCTGCCCATGCGTGACCCAGACTTCTCCCGCACCGGTCGCGTCGATGGTCGCGCACAATCCGTCCCAGTCGGCGTGATCGGAAATCACCAGCGGCAGTTCGATTCCCTTTTGCCGGGCGCGGGCACGCACCCGCATCCAGCCTGATGCAAACGCGGCGACCGGATCGGGAAATCGCCGCGTCCAGACGTCGGTGGTCGCGGACGGCGGCGCGAGCGTAATGGTCCCGGCGAGATCGGCCTTCTTCATACCTTTCGCCATTCGCAGCTCGCCGAGGTCGATGCCACGGCTCTCATAGTAGCGCGTGATCTTCTCCATCGCGCCGTGCAGATAAATCGGTGCGTCGTATCCCGCCGCACGGATCATCGCGATGACGCGTTGCGCCTTGCCAAGCGAATACGCGCCGACCAGATGCGCGCGCTCCGGAAACAGCGACACCGATGCCAGCAGTTTCGCGATCTCGCCCTCAACATTGCTATGTCGGAATATCGGCAGTCCGAACGTCGCCTCGGTGATGAACACGTCGCACGGCACCACCTCGAACGGTGCGCAGGTCGGATCGGGCGTATCCTTGTAGTCGCCCGATGCGACGATCCTGGTCTTGCCGCTGCTGACAGCGATCTGTGCCGAGCCCAGCACATGACCGGCGGGATGAAACGTGACGCTGACCGCGCCCAGTTCGATGGTTTCGCCGTAGGAAATCGCCTGCGTGCTGCCGGCGAAATTGTCGCCGTAACGCAGTCTCATGATGTCGAGGGTTTCTTGCGTTGCGAGCACCGCGCCGTGGCCGGGACGGGCATGATCGGAATGGCCATGGGTGATCAGCGCCCGCTCGACCGGCCGCACAGGGTCGATATGAAAGCCGCCGGGCTTGCAGCAGAGGCCGGCGGCGACGGGCATCAGGATGTCTTGCGGGCGCATGTGCGCTATATAGTCGCTCCATGAGATCGTTGGAGTCTGGTAAATCCAGAACGCTCCTTTGTTGAGGTTTATTTCAAGTCCATGCCCGCGTCCTTGTTCCTCTCGTCAGGAAACCTGATCGCCGACCGGCGCTATGATTTCGGACGCGACCTGCAATTGCGCGGCGATCTTTCTGCCGCCGCCGACCTGATGGCGCAGGCGGCGGAGCTCGAACCCGGCTTTGCCTCGGCGTGGTTCGCGCTCGGCGATCTGCGTGAGCAAATGGGCCAGCGCGATGACGCGGTGAGCGCCTATCTCCGTGCCCGCGATGCCGACCCGGACGATCGCCACGGCGCGAAGCTGAGGCTGATGCGCCTCGGTGTCGAAGATCTGTCCGCCATGCCGCCGGGTTATGTCCGTGCGCTGTTCGATCAGTACGCGCCGCGGTTCGACAAGACGCTGGTGAACGATCTGGATTATCGCGGGCCGGCGGTGTTGCTGAAGGCAGTGCTGGCGGCACGTCACGCGGCAAAACTGCCGGTGCATTTCAAGCGCGCGATTGATCTTGGATGCGGGACCGGCCTTGTCGCGCGGGAGTTCGCCTCACTCGTTGACGAATTTGTCGGTATCGATCTGTCGTCCGGTATGATCGAGCGTGCCCGCGCCACCGGCTTCTACGCGCGTCTGGTTGTAACGGACATGCTGCAAGGTCTGGAGGCCGAGAGCGATGCCAGCGCGCACCTGATCATTGCCGCCGATGCTTTCGTTTACGTGCCGGAACTGGAGGCGTTGCTGGTTGAGGCTGCGCGCGTACTGAAGCCGCAGGGTTTGCTGGCGTTCACGGTGGAGACGCACGTTGGCAAAGGCGTGGTTCTCGGTCCCGGGTTGCGCTACGCCCACAGCGAGGCCTATCTGCGCGCCGCGATTGCCGGTGCGGGATTGACGCTCTGCGAAATCACTTCGGCATCCACCCGCATCGAGGCGGGTGAGCCTGTGCCGGGACTGGTCGTCACCGCGAGCAAGACCTAACCACGGCGATCAGTACGCCGCGGTCACCGGCGTATCGAAGTGGTAATTCACGCCGGTGCGGAAGATGTGATTGGTCTCTTCCGTCGTCAGGTTGTGCTGAATGCCGTTGAGATTGTAGCTGTTCGAGGCGCTGCCGAGATCGATGTAGAGATACTCGGTTTTGACGCTCCACTGGCCGGGCCTGAACCAGTCGAACAATTCAAGCGGCGTCTCGACGCCGGCGCCCAGCGCCCAGCCGGCACGCACGTCCTTGAAGTTCGCGGTGCCATTGATTCCAAGCGTGGTGATGTTTTCAGTCACGCGCGTTTTCACCTCGCCATAGGCGAGGCCGCCCGTTGCATAGAACAGCGTCGGGCCGACGCCGTATCCGATCCGCGCGCGCACGGTGCCTAACCAGTCCAGCTTCTGCCGATAGAAAGCCGAGGCCGCTGGCGTGCAGGTGAACAGGCAGCTTCGATCGGTCTCCTGCGTCGAATACTGGATGTCGCTCTCAAGGCCGTACACGACGTTGCCGCGCTGCCAGTTGTAACCGGCCTGCAAGCCGCCATTGTAACCGCGCGGCGCGAGGTCGAAGCTGTTGTTGAATGTCGGGCCGGACACGATGCTGTGGGTCGTGGCGTCGCGCGCGATGCCTGAACCACCGTTGCCGCCGGCGTAGAAGCCGGTCCAGTTCGCGGCAGGCGTGAATGCAAACAGGCTGCCATTGCCGCCGATGTGGTAATTCACACCGGCGCGAAAAATGCTCTGGCGAACCTCGGTGCCGAGGACATGAGATGTTCCGCCGAGCACGAAAGCCTGGTTGATCGAGCCGAGATCGACATAGAGGTATTCGATCTTCGCGGTCCAGTTGCCGCCGAGCGCGGCTTCGATGCCGCTGCCCAGTGCAAAGCCGGTCCTGGTCTGCTCGACTGCGAAACTGCCGACGTTGGCGCCGGCGAGGCGTTCCGTGTCACTCACCTTGACGCCGCCATAAGCTAGACCGCCGGTGAAGTAATTGAGGATCGGGCCCGAGGCGTAGCCGACACGGCCGCGCACGGTGCCGAACCAGGTCATGTCCTGCCTGAGCACCGCGCTGGTCGCCGCGTTGCAGGTCAGAATGCAGTTCGCGTGGTTTTCCGTGCCGATGCCCTGAATGTCGGCTTCCGCGCCGATCACCCAGTTGCCGAACTGATAATTGTAACCGGCCTGCCCGCCGCCAACGACGCCCAGCGAGGCGAGATTGAACGTCTCGAACGAACCGCCGAAGCCGAGCACATCGAGGCCCGAGCGGCCTTCGCCGCCGACGGCGAGACCGGCATTCACGCCGGCATAGAATCCGGTCCAGTCATAGGTGGTCGCTGCGACAGGCGCTTTCTTGAAGGCGATTTTGGAAGGAAGGTCCGCGGCCTGGGCGCTTATCGTCGTTGTGACGAGCGCGGCCGCGATCAGAAACTTCTGCATGGAATTCCACTTCGGATTGCATTCCTGTTTAGCGGTTGCCGGGGGGTTCTGCTGTACCTTGCGGGCCACACATGGGCCAAATTGTCGCAGCGCGGCTTCACGAAATTTTGCTGGAGTTAAAGGCGGTTACGGCTCGGGCGAGCGAAATGACCCGGCCGACCGTGCAAAACGATCCGGCGTGACGCCAAAACGCAAGACAGGGGTCCTGGTCACGGCAGGATGCCGTGATCTGCGTCCGATCCGCGATGAATCGCCGAAAATCAAAGGCATCGCAGAACGCCGCTGAACCAATTCAGGGAGACAACAAGAAAATGAAAACGACGATGAAATCGTTCGCTGCCGGCGCTGCGTTTGCTGCTGCTGTTCTGACGGCGGCTCCGGACGCACACGCGCAGAAGAAATACGATCCCGGTGCCAGCGATACCGAGATCAAGCTGGGGCAGACCGTGCCGCATTCGGGGCCGGGCTCGCTATACGGCGTGATCGGCCGCACCCAGGCGGCGTATTTCCAGATGCTGAATGAAAAGGGCGGCATCAACGGGCGCAAGATCACGTTCCTGACGCTGGATGATTCCTACAGCGCGCCGAAGACCGTTGAGGCGACGCGGCGTCTGGTCGAGCAGGAAGAAGTCCTTGCGCTGTTCGGCTCGCTGGGCACCGGCCCGCAGACGGCTGTGCAGAAATATCTTAACGGCAAGAACATCCCGCAACTCCTGCTCAACACCGGGGCCGGGCGCTGGAACGATCCGAAGAATTTCAAATGGACCACGCCGGGCCTGCCGCTCTATCCGACCGAGGGCCGAATCCTTGCGCGCTATCTCTTGCAGAAGAAGCCGGACGCCAAGGTCGCCATCCTTTACCAGAACGATGAGTTCGGCCGCGACTACATGAATTCGTTCAAGGAGATTTTGACGGAAGCTGGCGGCAAGGTGAAGGTCGTCGCGGAGGCATCCTATGATCTCACCGATCCGACCATCGATTCACAGATGATCAATCTGTCGAAATCCGGTGCGGATGTTTTCTACAATATCTCAACCGGCAAGGCGACGTCGCAATCGATCCGCAAGGTTGCCGAGCTTGGCTGGAAGCCGCTGCATCTCCTCGTCAGCACATCGAGTGGCCGGTCGATTCTCAATGCGGCTGGCGCGGATAATGCCATTGGCATCGTGGCCGCGAGCTACACCAAGGAAGTCGGCAGCCCGAAATGGGCGGATGATCCCGACGTGAAAGGATTTCAGGAGCTGCGGACAAAATATCTGCCGAATGTCGATCAGGACAACACGATCGCGTTCCAGGGTTATTCGCAGGCGGTGACCATGGCGCGCATTCTCGAAAAATGCGGTGACGAACTCACCCACGCCAATGTCCTGAAGCAGGCCACATCGCTGGCGGGTTACAAGGCGCCGATCTTCCTGCCCGGCATTACCTATTCAACATCTCCGGATGATTATTCGCCGATCAAGACACTGTTCATCGGGACTTTCAACGGCAGGGACTGGGACCTCGACGCAAAGCCGGTCAGCCAATAATCAGAAATAATAGGTGCGAGGGCAGGGTGGAATTTCCGCCGCTGCCCTCGACCGTGACCGTGCGACGCCTTACTTCTAGGCAGTGGACACCAAGACCCCGACATCGCCTGATTTGCTGCCCGAGATTTTCCAGCGCTGGTTTGCGGCGCGGGGCTGGTCGCCGCGCGCGCATCAGCTTGATCTGATGGCGAAAGCGCACAGCAACCGCTCGGCGCTGCTGATCGCGCCGACAGGCGCAGGCAAGACGCTGGCGGGATTCCTGCCGACATTGGTGGAACTCGGCACGCCCCAATCCAAATCCGCGAAAACAATATCGACCGGACGCGGTGTCGTGCGTAGCGGTGGCCTGCACACGCTCTACATTTCGCCACTGAAGGCGCTGGCGGTGGATATCGCCCGCAATCTCGAACGGCCGATTGCCGACATGAAGCTGCCGGTGAGGGTTGAGACCCGCACCGGCGACACGCCGGTATCGCGGCGGCAGCGCCAGCGCAAATATCCGCCGGATATTTTGCTCACGACCCCCGAACAGCTCGCGCTGCTGCTGTCGTCCGACGACGCACCGTATCTTTTCTCGTCGCTGAAACGGATTGTGCTTGATGAATTGCACGCGCTGGTGACGTCCAAGCGCGGCGATCTGTTGTCACTCGGCCTCGCGCGGCTGTGGCGGCTTGCGCCGCAGGCAACGGCCGTCGGCCTGTCGGCAACCGTCGCGGAGCCAGATGACCTGCGACGTTATCTGATGCCGCAGATGAGCGCTGCACAGAACATGGCCGATCTTGTGATCGCTGACGCCGGCGCAGCGCCCATCGTTGAGATGCTCGATACCAAGGAGCGGCTGCCATGGGCGGGTCACATGGCGCGTCATGCGTTGGCTGAGATTTACGATCTGGTCAAAGCCAACAAGACTTCGCTGATGTTCGTCAACACCCGCGCGCAGGCGGAGATGCTGTTTCAGGACCTGTGGCGTATCAACGACGACGGCCTTGCGATTGCACTCCATCACGGTTCGCTCGATGTCGCGCAGCGCCGCAAGGTCGAGGACGCAATGGCGGCGGGCAAGCTGCGCGGCGTGGTGTGTACCTCGTCGCTGGACCTCGGCATCGACTGGGGCGACATCGATCTCGTTATCAATGTCGGCGCGCCGAAGGGTGCATCGCGGCTGATGCAGCGAATCGGCCGCGCGAATCATCGTCTCGACGAGCCGTCGCGCGCAGTCATGGTGCCGGCCAATCGGTTCGAGGTGCTGGAGTGCCGCGCCGCCATCGATGCGGTCGCGGAAAATGCGCAGGACACGCCGCCGCAACGCACCGGCTCGCTCGACGTGCTGGCGCAGCATGTGCTCGGTTGTGCCTGCGGCGAGCCGTTTCTCGCTGATGTGCTTTACGAGGAGGTGCGCAGCGCTGCGCCTTATGCGGATTTGCCACGCAAGGATTTCGGCGATGTGATCGATTTCGTCGCCACTGGCGGCTACGCGCTGAAAAGCTATGAGCGGTTTGCGCGCATCAAGCAGGACAAAGCCGGGAAATGGCGGGTCACCAATCCGCGCGTGCGCCAGAGCTATCGCCTCAACGTCGGCACCATTGTCGAAGAGCCGATGCTGAAGGTGAAACTGGTGCGCGGCCGCAGCAAGGGTTCAGGCTCGACCGGAGCGATCGCGCGGGGCGGGCGGATGCTCGGCCAGATCGAGGAATATTTCATTGAAGGACTGGTGCCGAACGACACCTTTGTGTTTGGCGGCGAGGTCGTGCGCCACGAAGCGTTGATGGAAGATGAAGTCTACGTCTCGCGCAGCAACGACGCCAACGCGAAGGTGCCGTCCTACGCGGGCGGTAAGTTTCCGCTCTCGACCTATCTCGCCGAGCGCGTGCGTCTCCTGCTGGCGGATCGGCGCGCATGGAAAGGTTTGCCCGATCAGGTCCGCGAATGGCTGTCGCTGCAGGCGGCGTTTTCCCGCGTGCCGGGCCCGCGCGAGTTGATCGTCGAAACATTCCCGCGGGCCGACAAGCATTATCTCGTCTGCTACCCGTTTGAAGGGCGGCTTGCGCATCAGACGCTCGGCATGTTGCTGACACGGCGACTGGAGCGGGGACGCGCAAAGCCGCTCGGCTTTGTCGCCAATGAATACGCGCTGGCGGTGTGGTCGCTCGGCGACATGTCGTCAATGATCCGGGGTGGCCGTCTCGATCTCGATGCCTTGTTCGATCCGGACATGCTCGGCGACGATCTCGAAGCGTGGCTTGCGGAATCGGCGCTGATGAAGCGCACGTTCCGCACCTGCGCGGTGATTTCGGGCCTGATCGCGCGGCGCTTTACCGGCGAGGAGAAGTCGCGGCGGCAGGTGCTGTTCTCGACCGATCTGGTCTACGACGTCTTGCGCAAGCACCAGCCTGATCACGTGCTGCTGCGCGCCGCCCGGGCCGATGCCGCAACCGGCCTTTTGGATATTCGCCGTCTCAGCGATATGCTGATCCGGATCAAGGGCCGAATCACGCACAAGGAACTCGATCGGGTGTCGCCGCTGGCGGTGCCGGTGATGCTGGAAATCGGCCGCGAAGCGGTTTATGGCGAAGCGTCCGATGAGTTGCTGGCGGAGGCTGCCGAGGAACTCGTGAAAGAGGCGATGTCGCCCGATCAGGATTGACGAGAGATGCAAGGCGCGCAGGCGACAGATCGAATCCAGGCCGTTACCGTCGCCGGCATTACCTTTTCCGCGGATATCGCCGGTGCGTTGTTCTGGGGGGATGAGCGCCTTCTGATCGTGTCCGATTTACACCTCGAAAAAGGCTCCAGCTTCGCAGCCCGCGGCGTGCTGCTGCCGCCGTTCGACACGGCGGCAACGCTTGCGAGGTTAAGTGCGGTGATTGCGCGGCACGATCCGCGCACGGTCATTGCGCTGGGCGACAGCTTTCACGACCGCGCCGCGCATGAGCGGTTGTCACCGGATGACCGCGATGCGCTGTCCGCCTTGCAGGTGCGGCGCGACTGGATCTGGATTTCCGGCAACCACGATCCAGCGCTGCCGCGCGATCTCGGCGGCACGGTTGCGGACGAAGTCGCGATCGGGCCGATTGTATTTCGTCATGAGCCGACCGGTGCGGCCGGCGAAATCGCAGGACACCTGCATCCCAAGGCGCGAGTCTCGACGCGCGGACGTTCGGTTGAGCGGCGATGCTTCGCCAGCGACGGGGCGCGCGCGGTGATGCCGGCGTTCGGCGCCTATACCGGCGGCCTGAGCATTCGCGACGTGGCCTTTGCGGCGATCTTCCAGACGCTGGCCTTCACTGCGCACGTACTGGGCGACCGTCGCGTTCATACCATCGCGGCGTCGCGTTGTTACTGAGTTTCCGGATTTGAGCGGCGCGCGCCGGCCGGTTACTTTCTCTAATCCCTGCGGAAGACCACAGACGCGAGCCATCCGGTCATGATCGCCATCATCGCGGTGGCGAGGCCGTAGAGCAGGCCATGATAGCGCGCGGAGTTGGCAACGAACTGCTCAAAGCCAACCTTGACGATTTCAAATGCGGTTTCTGTTCTGGCGAGGACTGCGCCGTCGGCGAACAGCTTGATGTCGACGGTATAGGTGCCGGTCGGGACCTCGGCGGGCAACGGAATGCCGGTGCGGAACAGCGTCGGCGTGAGGAACGTCACCGCATTGGTTTGTTCACGGTAGAGCTCGTGATCAGTGCGCAGCCGCACAAACGCTGTCCGGAACGGGTCGCTTGCGACCGTGTTGGCGACATCAGGCCCCATGCGCTGTGGCAGAGGGAAACTGGCCATGCCGATCTGCTGCCGGCGCTGCACATCCGGTGAGGCGATGTTGTCGATCGGACGGTTGGCGAAGATGCCGAGATAGGCCGGGACCTGAATGAACTGGCGTGAATCGACGTTGATCCAGATGCCGAGTTTGCGCTCCTTGCGCCGGGTGACCATGTCGGCGCGAGGTCCGCTCACCGTCACGACGATATCGTAAGCCGTGCCGGGAGGTTTGGATTTGCTGTCGCGTTCGATCGAGCCGAACAGCACGAGCTCTTCGCCGGAATAATTCGGCGTCACCGTGATGCGGTGGTTGGAGACCGAGACGATCAGGTTCTCCGCGTTCGCGGTCGTGCTGCTCGCGGCGAGGGCGAGCAACAATGCGGCGAAGAACTGGGATGCGCGATATCTCATCCGCCAATCCCCAGATCGCGAATGGAGTAGAGTTCATTCGGCCGGATCACCAGTTCGACCGCAAAGCGGATGCCGACCGACAGAATCAGAAGCCCAAGCAGCAGGCGCAAATGTTCGCTGCGGATTCGCTGCCCCGCGCGCGCGCCGAATTGTGCGCCGATCACGCCGCCCACCATCAGCACCAGAGCCAGCACCGCGTCGACAAGATGATTGGTCACGGCGTGCAGAATGGTTGCGACCACCATCGTCACCAGTGTCAGCGCCATCGAGGTGCCGATCACGGTCGCGGTGGGCACCCGCAGGACATAGATCATGATCGGGATCAGCAGGAAGCTGCCGCCGATGCCCATGATGGCGCCGAGGAATCCGACCAGCAGCCCGACAGCGACCACCGGGATCACGGAGAGATAAATCTTGGAGCGCTTGAAGCGCATCTTCAGCGGCAGGCCGAGTATCCAGCCCTGAGCCCGCGCGCGCCGGGTGATGGCCGGGTTGCCGCGCCTTGCGCGCAGGATGGCGCGCAACCCTTCGAGGAACATCAGGGTGCCGACGGCAGTCAGCAGCACCACGTAAGACAGCGCGATGATGAGGTCGAGCTGCCCGACCGATCGCAGCAGCGCGAAAATCCAGACGCCCAGCGCGGTGCCGGTGACGCCGCCGCAGAGCAGAACTATCGACAGCGCCGGATCGATCGCGCGCTTGCGCCAATAGGATAATGCGCCGGAGAAAGACGATGCCGCCATGTGGCTGGACACCGAGGCGACGGCGACCGCAGGCGAGATCCCGACGAAGATCAATAGCGGCGTCATCAGGAATCCGCCGCCGATGCCGAACATGCCGGACACGAATCCGACCGCCGCACCCATCGCCAGGATGAGAAACACATTGATTGGAATGTCGGCGATGGGGAGGAAAAGTTGCACGCGCGTTCGCTTGATTTTTGGCGCGGGGCCGGGCCCTCGCAGCAGTGAATATGCCGCGACGCGGGGTCATGCGCCGCGCCCCTGCTTAGCCGAAATCGTCTGCGGGCGCGTTAAAGAATCCGGATGGCGGTCCGAAAAATGCGCAGTGTGGTTTCAGGATTGCGCCGCGTTAATCTTAACGGGAGCGTGGGTCCGTACTGCCGCTAGTTCGGGGGATTTACGGGATGCGGCTCGCGCTTTTAGCGGCGGTCTTGGCGGCTGGTTTCGCTGCCGGCGTTGCGGGCGCGGCGACGTCCCATCCGCCGGCAGGCGCGCCAACGGCGGTGGCTTCGTCCGGCTGTGCTTCGGCCGCGAAAGTCTGTGTCGCGAGTTTCGCGGCGGCCAGCGACTGGGCATCGAGGCGCTTGGCGATGTCGTCGCGCTTGCGACCGGAATCCGCATCGCCCTGGGCCGCGGCCAGGCTGAACCACTTGAAGGATTCAGCGAGGTTCTGCTCCACGCCGATGCCGCGGGCGTAGAGGATTCCGAGATTGTATTGGCTGTCCGCGACGCCGCGTTCGGCTGCCTTGCGGAACCATTGCGACGCGCTCTTGTAGTTCGGTCCCGCGCCGCCGCCATCGGCATCGAGCACGGCAAGGTTATGCATGGCCTTGGCGCTGCCCTTCTCGGCGGCCTGCACGTAGTAGCCGCGTGCGGTCTCGATGTCCTTTTTGAGACCGAGACCCTTCTCGTAAAGCGTGCCCAGACGGAATGTCGCCGGGACGATGCCGCCCTCCGCGGCGCGCTCATACCATTTCGCGGCCGTGGCATAGTCAGGCGCAACGCCCCTGCCTTCTGCGTAGCGCACGCCGATTTCAAAGGCTGCGCCCGGCTCGCCCCGGTTGGCGGCGTTACGAAGCGCGGCGCTTCCGATGGTTTCGGGCAATTTGTCCGCGACCGGTGTCAGCTTCGTTTTCGCCGTGGCCTTTGCACCCGATGGGATTGTCACGGAAACCCGCTCCACCGGCTTGGCGATCGAACCGGTGACGTCGGGTGCAACAGGCGCGGCAGCAGGTACGGCGACAGGCTCAGCCGGAGCCGCAACGGGAATCGCTGGCATCTGAGGGACTGAAATGATCTGCGGCCCGCTCATCGGCGACTGACGTGTGAGCAAGGTCGGCGAGGTCATCGACGGCGTGATCGCAGGCGACGCATCGGATCGCGGTCCGTCTTCCGGCGCAGGCGGCGGTGCCGGCGGCGTCACGCTGGATTCGGCAGGGAGCGACGAGTTCGAGCTGTCGTGTCCGCTGAGCAGGTTCATGCCCATCTTGACGGTGCCGAGCACGATCACGACCACGCTCGCGCCCACCAGGAGGGCGCGGATCTTCGAGGAGATACCGGAATCCCCAATCGCCGCGGCCTTGGCTGCGTTGCGGGCGGCATCGTTGAGCGCGGTCACGCGATTTGGTTTCGATCCCGTTGCTGCGGGAGGTGCAGCGGCGGCGGCCTGCGCGGCGCGGCGCGCGGCCTGAATGAAATTGGTCGAACTGACCGGCTCCTGCTTGCTCGCGGAAATCTCGTTCAGGACAACTTCTGACGCGGCAATGCGCTCGGACGGACTGGATCCGCCGCGCGACGGCTGCATCCGGGTTCCGGGCTCGAGCGGATGATCCGGCGGCAGGCTGGGATCGATCGGACTGCGCGGCGCCGGAGGCGGGCGCACCGATGCGGGTGCGGCGGAAGGCACGTCCACGCTGGAGGGCTGCGCGATGTCGAGCGCGTGCGCGGCAGACAGCGCGACTTGCGGACGTGCAATGGGAGCCTGCGCCGCAGCCGGATTTGGCATTTCAGGGCGTGGCACCGGTGCAAAGGAAGTTGCCGGACGCGGCGGCTCCGGCACATAGGCCTCGCGCGCGCGGGGTTCGGGCATCGCCTGTTCGCGCGGCATCTCGCGCATTGCGGGCGGAGCGGTCCGCGCATTGCGCAGATCGCCTTCGATCTGCGCCAGCCGATCGACGACATGGCCGAGGGTGTTGTGAACGGCTTCGAGCGAATCCTGGGTATGCCGGGTGGTTTCCGACTGGCTGAAACGGATATCGGTCAGCTCGCGCTTGATGGTGTCGACAAGCTCGCTGTCCATCGGCGCGACCGCGCGCAGGCCCGGATCGGCGGTCGCACCGCTGGTGCGCTGATTCTCGAGATGACGGAGAATGTCGGACAGGCCTTCCTCGACCCGCGCGAAATTTCCGCCGCGCGTCTCGGAGGCTTCAAGCCGTTCGAGCAGGTGATGGACGCGCTGCTCGACATGGTTCAGCGAGGCGGCGCTGTCATTGCCGACCTGAAGATTGTCGAGCCGGTCCGAAATCGTGCGGACGGCATTGTCGAAATACACGGTGTCGCCTGCGGGCGGACGTTCGCGCTGCTCAAGTGCGGTGGTCAGCACGGCGATGCGCTGTTCGAGCGCCGACAGAATATCGCTGCCGCCGCCTGAGCGCGCGAGCTGATCGACCTTGACCGACAATGTCTGGACGTGCCCGGCGAGTTCGTTCAGCGCATCATTCGACGCGACATTCGAGACGATCACCTTGAGCGCGGCAATGGCGTCCTCAAGCTGACGAACCGTTGCCGGATCGTGGCTGGATCGCACGATGGTATCGATCTTGCCGCCAAGATTGCGGATCGCTTCGTCGAAGCCGGCGAGTTGTTCGGCGGGCTTGAGTGCGCGCAGTTCGCTGTAGATGTCAGACAGCGCACGTTCGATCCCGGACAGCGCCGTGCTGTCGATGCCGCTGGAGCGCGTCTCGTCGATGCGCCGTCCCAATGATCGGATTTCACCTTCGAGGGATTCGATCGCGCGGCGTGGCAGCGCCTCGGTGATTGCCTGCCGAATCTCGGCCAGCTCGCTGCGGAACGAAGCAATCGACTGCTCCATGCCGTCGGGCCGGCGCAGCATTTCGATCTGGCTGGTGATCTGGAACAATTGCCGCTCAAGACCGGAGAAGTCGGCCTGCGGCTGGATGGGCGGCGCATGATTCACGAATGACGGCGGCGGCATCCGCGCGGACGGCATGGAGCGCGGTGCTCCGTCGAGTTCGCCCTGTCGCGCAACGATTTCCGCGATGGAGAAATCCATCGGAGACATGCTGGGCGACATGGCGGGCGACGACATGACGGGGGCGGTGCGGGCGGCCGGAGCAGCCTGATAGGGGGGCGGGTTTGGCGGCGGGTTGCCGCCCGAGATCTGCGACAGCCGGGCGTCCAGCCGCGAAATGGCGTCGTTCAGTTGCCGGGCAACGGCAGGATCGTTTTTCGGGGCACCCGGAGCACGCGACATGTGCTCGACCTGGCGGCTGATGGAGTCCAGCCGCTTGTGAATTTCGGCGACATCCTGGGCTTCGCGGGTCCCGCCAGCGGGCGTGCCAATCGCGGAATTCAGCCAATCTCCCAAGGACATACCGGCACGGCGCGCGGAAGCTTCGGCCCTTTCGCGGACCGATGGCTCGATTCCGTCAACACTCCACGATACACGCGCTGTCATGCCTTGGTCCGGTCTTGGCGCTGGCTCCTGCCAGTGCGCTTCAGACCCCCGCGTCCCATTGAAGAGACAATCAAATTTCGACGCGGGACGTCTGTTTCCAAGCCTGACTTTTTCGCGTTACGGTAAATACCGGGTTAATGAAACGCCGGCCGCCCTTATTATTAATTTGGCCTTATCACTTTGTGGGCCTGAGGCGTCAGCTTGAGGACGGCCGGGTGAACAGGCCGCTGAGATCGCTGAGATCGGCCTCCGTTATTGTTCCGTGAGCCGAATTCATCACAGACGACTGCCCGATATAGGCCCAGTAAATAAACTCTGCGCGGGGGATCGACGCCCTCGCGTCAACGCCGGATTCTTGAAGAAGTTTGGCGATATAGGCGACACGTCTGGCATCGACGGTTGCGACGACTTTAGCGGCATCGGCATCTGAGGCAGCCCATGAGCGGAAGGCGCGATCGAGGCTACGGTCTTCTTTGAAAGCCAGCTTCATCAAGTAAGTCAGCCGCGCGGGCCCGACGATCGACGAACCGATCTCGCGGACTACGCCATCTGTCGCGCGTTCCTGCCAGGTCGCCAGAAGCTGAGCGCGAAAATCGGCAATGCTATTGAAATGCCAGTAGAAACTGCCTCTCGAGACTTGCAGGCCTTCGGCCATCGTCCCGGTTTTCAGCGCGGCGGCGCCTTGCCGGGCAAGTGTCCGCAGCCCGTGGGCGATCCATTGCTCACGGGTGAGACGGTCTTTCGAGACTGAAGATTCGGCAACTTCAACCATGCACAAGTGTATTGACACAAAATAATGCCGCACGCTAGGCTCCGTACAGATGTGTACGGAGAATGTGGCACTGGAACTGGCGTCGGTAGCTCGCTGATGACGGCGCGTATCGCGCATTTCCATGTCATGGAGAGGTCATCGACGGCAGCCCATGTGCTGAAGCGACGCATCGTCAACAATTCGCGCAATCCACGTTCAATTGTGAACTGAGAGACATTCCATGACGATCTACAAAGCCCCCGTCGAAGACGTGACTTTCCTTCTCAACGACGTCTTTCAAATCGACCGCTACAACAATCTTCCGGGCTTCAGCGACGCGACGGCAGATGTCCGCGCAGCGATTTTTGACGAGGCTGCCAAGCTCGCCGAGCAGGTGCTTCATCCGCTGAACCATAGCGGCGATCTCGAAGGCTGCACGCGCCACGACGATGGCAGCGTCTCGACGCCCAAGGGATTCAAGGAAGCCTTCAGGCAATTCGCCGATGGCGGCTGGATCGGTCTGGCGGCTCCGCAGGAATATGGCGGGCAGGGGCTGCCAGCGTCGCTGTCGGAAACGGTCAGCGAATTCATGTCGTCGGCCAACATGGCCTTCGGCATGTATGGTGGTTTGACCCAGGGTGCGATGGCGGCGCTTCTCGTGCACGGCACGCCGGAGCAGAAGAAGACCTTTGTGCCGAACATGGTCACCGGCAAATGGACCGGCACCATGAACCTCACCGAACCGCAGTGCGGCACCGACCTCGGTCTGATGCGCACCAAGGCGGTCAAGCAGGCCGACGGCACCTACAAGATCACCGGCACCAAGATTTTCATCTCGGGTGGTGAGCAGGATCTCACCGAAAATATCGTTCACCTTGTTCTCGCCCGCATTGAAGGCGCGCCGGCCGGCATCAAGGGCGTTTCGCTGTTCGTGGTTCCGAAAATGAAGCTCAACGCCGACGGCTCGCTTGGCGGACCGAACGGCGTGTCGTGCGGCTCGATCGAACACAAGATGGGCATTCACGGCAATTCGACCTGCGTGCTGAATTTCGACAACGCGGTCGGCACCCTGGTCGGCGCCGAGAACAAGGGCATGGAGGCGATGTTCGTGATGATGAACGAGGCGCGCCTCGGCGTCGGCGTTCAGGGCCTGTCACAGTCCGAAGTCGCCTACCAGAACGCAGCCGCCTACGCGAAAGACCGCCTGCAGGGCCGCTCCATCAGCGGCGTGAAAGCTCCCGACAAGCCTGCCGATCCGATCATCGTTCACCCCGACGTGCGGCGCACGCTGATGTCGATCCGCGCGTTCAACGAGGGCGCCCGCGCTCTTGTGGTGTGGACTTCGCTGAAGAGCGACGTTGCGCATCGTTCCGACGATCCGAAAGAGCGCGAGGCCGCCGACGACCACATGGGCCTGCTGACGCCGGTCATCAAAGGCGTGCTGACCGATCAGGGCTTTGCCAACGCGGTTGCCGCCCAGCAGATGTTCGGCGGTCACGGCTTCATCGTCGAGACCGGTGTGGAACAGTTCGTGCGCGATGCGCGCATTACGATGCTGTACGAAGGCGCCAACGGCATCCAGGCGCTGGATCTGGTCGGCCGCAAGCTCGGCCGCGCCGGCGGACGTGCGATCACCACGTTCTTCAACGAGGTCTCTGCCTTCGCCAAGGAGAACGCCGCCAATGAAGCGATGAAGCCCTTTATCGGCCCGCTCAGCGCGGCGGTGAAAGATCTTCAGCAGGCGACCATGTGGCTGATGCAGAATGCGATGGCCAGGCCGGACAACGCAGGTGCGGCGTCCACCGACTACATGCATCTCTTCGGTCTGGTCGCGATCGGCTACATGTGGGCGCGTATGGCGAAAGTTGCGCAGGACAAGCTGGCGGAATCCGGCGAGCAGCCCTACCTGAAGTCGAAGCTGGTGACGGGCAAGTTCTTCATGGAACGGATGCTGCCCGAAACGGCGCTGCGTCTCTCGCGCGTCCAGAGCGGCGCAGACTCGATGATGGAACTGTCCGCCGAGGCGTTCTGAGCTTCTAAGTTTCCCTCGCGCCGGGTTCCGGCGCGAGGCTCCTGTGCAAATTCATCAATCACCAGGATTCGAAGGAGGGCGTCATGCCTGAGGCATTTATTTACGATCATGTCCGCACGCCGCGCGGCAAAGGCAAATCCGACGGCTCTCTGCATGAGGTCACGGCGCTGGCGCTGGCGACCGCGCCGCTGAAGGCGCTCAAGGAGCGCAACAATCTCCAGGAAGATACCGTCGACGACGTGATCCTCGGCGTGGTCGATCCGGTCGGCGAGGCCGGCGGCGACATCGCGCGCTTCGCGGCTCTGGGCGCCGGTCTTGGCGAGGCAGTGCCGGGCATCCAGATCAGCCGCTTTTGTGCCTCCGGTCTCGACGCCGTCAACTTCGCGGCCGCACAGGTCATGTCCGGGCAGCACGAACTGACCATCGGCGGCGGCGCGGAATCCATGAGCCGCGTCGGCATTCTTTCGTCGGGCACGGCCTGGCCGGTAGACCCCTCGATGGCGGTGCCGAGTTACTTCATGCCGCAGGGCGTGGCGGCGGATCTGATCGCCACCAAGTACGGCTTCTCCCGCGATGACGTCGATGCCTACGCGGTGCAGAGCCAGGATCGCGCGGCGAAGGCGTGGAGCGAAGGCCGCTTCAAGAACTCCGTGGTTCCGGTGAAGGACATCAACGGCATTACGATTCTCGACAAGGACGAACACATGCGTCCGGGCACGACCATGCAGTCGCTGGCGCAGTTGCAGCCGTCGTTCGCCGCCATGGGCACCATGGGCGGGTTCGATGCCGTCGCCGTGCAGTCGCATCCGGAAATCGAGGGTGTGAACTACGTGCATCATGCCGGCAATTCGTCGGGCATCGTCGACGGCGCCGCCGCTGTGCTGCTTGGCAACGCCGAAGCCGGCAAGAAGCGCGGCCTGAAGCCGCGTGCGAAAATCCGCGCGTTCGCCAATATCGGCTCCGAGCCAGCGATGATGCTGACCGGTCCGGTCGATGTCACCAAGAAGGTGCTGGAGCGTTCCGGCATGAAACTGTCGGACATCGATCTGTTCGAGCTCAACGAGGCCTTCGCCTCGGTGGTGCTGCGCTACATCCAGGCCTTCGACATCGACAATGAGAAGATCAACGTCAACGGCGGCGCGATTGCGATGGGCCATCCGCTCGGCGCGACCGGCGCGATGATCCTCGGCACCGTGCTCGACGAACTCGAGCGCACCAACAAATCCACTGCTCTCGTCACGCTGTGCATCGGCGGCGGCATGGGCACCGCGACCATCATCGAGCGCGTTTGAAACTGAAGTAAGCGTCATCCTGAGGTGCGAGGGCGTAGCCCGAGCCTCGAAGGATGACGGAGAATTTCATCACGCCATCCTTCGAGGGCCTCGCAAACGGCGAGGCCACCTCAGGATGACGACAGAGAGTTGGGAGCGATCAAATGACCTACAAGAACTTCAAGGTTGAGACCGACGCCGACGGCATTGCGCTGGTGACGTGGGACATCCCCGGCAAGTCGATGAACGTGCTGGACGAAACCACCGGCACCGAACTCGCGGCGATCGTCGATGCAACCACCAAGGATGCGGCGATCAAGGGCGTCGTCATTACCTCCGGCAAGGAAGCCTTCTCCGGCGGTGCGGACCTGACCATGCTGGAAGGCATGAACCGCAACCATGCGGAGATGCTCAAGGCCAAGGGCGAGGAAGCCGCGAACAAGTATGTGTTCGACGAAGTCTCCAAGCTCTCGCAGAACCTGCGCAAGATCGAAACCTCCGGCAAGCCGTGGGTCGCAGCGATCAACGGCCTCGCCTTCGGCGGCGCATTCGAACTGGCGCTGGCGTGTCACTATCGCGTTGCCTCGGACAACCCGAAGACCCGTCTCGGTTTGCCCGAGGTCAAGGTCGGCCTGTTCCCTGGCGGCGGCGGCACGCAGCGGCTTCCGCGCATGATCCAGCCGATGGAAGCGATGCAGATGTTGCTCAAGGGCGACGCCATCGATCTGAAGAAGGCCACGGCGCTCGGCATCGTCGGCGCGGTGGTGCCTGCGGACGATCTCATCAAGGCTGCGAAGGACTGGATCAAGGCCGGCGGCAAGGCCGTTGCGCCTTGGGACGAGAAGGGCTTCAAGCTGCCCGGCGGCGCGGTCTATTCGAAGGCCGGCATGCAGTTCTTCCCGCCGGCGAACGCGATCCTGCGCCGCGAGACTTACGACAACTATCCGGCCGCGCGCGCGATCATGCAGTGCGTTTACGAAGGCCTGCAGTTGCCGATCGATGCGGCGCTGCGCGTCGAGTCTCGCTACTTCTCGAAGATTCTTCGCTCGAAGGAAGCGGCGGCGATGATCCGCTCGCTGTTCGTGTCGATGCAGGAACTCAACAAGGGCGCACGCCGTCCGCAGAACGTTCCGCCCACCAAAGTGAAGAATCTCGCCGTGATCGGCGCGGGCTTCATGGGCGCCAGCGTCGGCTTCGTGTCGGCGCAGGCCGGCATTGACGTGGTGCTGATCGACCGCGATCAGGAAAGCGCCGACAAGGGCAAAGGTCACGCCAAGAGCATGCTTGACGCCCAGATCGCCAAGGGCCGCATGAAGCAGGACAAGGCCGACGCGATCCTCGCCCGCATCACGGCCACGCCGGATTACAATGCGATCAAGGACTGCGATCTCGTGATCGAGGCCGTGTTCGAGGACCGCAAGGTCAAGGCGGAAACCTACGCCAAGGCGCAGCCGCTGCTGCGCGATGGCGCGATCTTTGCGTCCAACACCTCGACGCTGCCGATCAATTCGCTGGCCGAAGAGTGGAAGGACCAGTCGAAGTTCATCGGCATCCACTTCTTCTCGCCGGTAGAGAAGATGATGCTGGTGGAGATCATCGTCGGCAAGAACACCGGCGATGTGGCGCTGGCTACCGCGCTCGATTACGTGCGGCAGATCAACAAGACGCCGATCGTCGTCAATGACTCGCGCGGCTTCTTCGCCAATCGTTGCGTGCTGCGTTACATCTCGGAAGGCTATGAGATGTTCAAGGAAGGCGTGCCGCCTGCGA
This sequence comes from Afipia sp., assembly GCA_017474385.1. Classification (GTDB taxonomy): domain Bacteria; phylum Pseudomonadota; class Alphaproteobacteria; order Rhizobiales; family Xanthobacteraceae; genus Afipia. Next base: position 60,003 of record JAFVHU010000140.1, read on the forward strand.
TGATCGAGAATGTCGGCAAGATGGCCGGCATGCCGGTCGGCCCGCTCTCGCTCAACGACGAGGTCGCCATCGACCTGTCGCTGAAGATTCTCAAGGCGACCGAGGCCGACATGGGTCCGCAGGCTGTCGATCCGGAGCAGAAGGCGCTTCTGGTCGAGATGGTGGAGAAGCGCGGACGCTTTGGCCGCAAGAACGGCAAGGGCTTCTACGACTATCCCGAGAAGGGCAAAGGCCAGAAGAAGCTCTGGCCGGAACTGACCTCGCTGCAGTCCAAGCATCTCGATCCGGATACGCTGGATGTCGAGGAACTGAAGCAGCGTTTCCTTGTGGTGCAGGCGGTGGAAGCCGCGCGCACGGTCGAGGATCACGTTATCACCGATCCGCGTGAAGCCGACGTCGGCTCGATCCTCGGGTTCGGCTTCGCGCCGTTCACCGGCGGCACGCTGTCCTACATCGACTTCATGGGCACCAGGAACTTCGTCGAGTTGTGTCACAAGCTCGAGAAGAAATATGGCTCGCGCTTCACGCCGCCGAAGCTTCTGGTCGACATGGCAGCCAAGGGCGAGACGTTCTATGGGCGCTTCGCGCCGAAGAAGGCTGCGGCATAAGAAAGCTGTCGATGTCATGGCCGGGCTTGTCCCGGCCATCCCGATCGGGAAGCACAGTGCCAAACCAATCGGGATCACCGGGACAAGCCCGGTGATGACAAGTGTGGTCTAAAAAACAAAAGGCGGGATCATCGATCCCGCCTTTTTTAGTCTCAACAATGTGATCGCATCTTACGACGCCTTCAACAGCCCTTCGGCGGTGAGCGCTTCCTGCACCTTCGGCCGTGCTGCAACACGCGCTTTGTAGGCCACAAGATTCGGAAGACCCGAAACATCCAGGCCCACGCGATCCGCCCAGGCGAGCATCGTGAAGAGATAGGCGTCCGGCACGGTGAAGTGTTGGCCCATCACGTAGTCCCGGCCCTTCAAGGCCTGATCGATGTATTTGAACTTGCCCATCAGGCGGTCCTTGAAGAACGCCTTGGTGTCGTCGGACAGAACCGGCTGGAACAGCGGGCTGAAGTTCTTGTGCAACTCGCTGGCGACGAAATTCAGCCATTCCTGCAGCTTGTAACGCTCGCTTGAGCCGGCGGCGGGGGCGAGGTTCTTATGCGGCGCCGTGTCGGCGATCATCTGGACGATCACCGCGCCTTCCGTCAGCAGGTCGCCATTGGCGAGGCCGAGCGCCGGGACCTGACCCTTCGGGTTGACGGCGGTGTAGTCGCTGCCGTCCTCAAGTTTCTTCGCCTTCAAGTCGACCCTGACCAGGTCGAACGGGAGACCGGCCTCTTTCAGGGCGATATGGGGGGACAGCGAGCAGGCGCCGGGCGAATAATACAGTTTCATGGGAGGTATCCCTTTTTAAAATTTGAACTTTGGGGCATTGGCAAGACCTATGACCGCCCCCTAAATGCAGGTATGTCAAGATTGATGCAACTGCATTTATTGGGGTAAGATCGGAAAAGCCCCAAGGCACGGACGACACCATGAAGCGCAAACCATCTACCGAGGCGACAGATGTCTGGATCCGCCTGATGCGGGTTCAGGGCAAGGTGCTCGGCGCGGTCGAGCAGGATCTCAAGAAGGCCGGCTTTCCGCCGCTCGCCTGGTACGACGCGCTGCTCGAATTGTCGCGCGCGCCAAGCGGTGAGTTGCGCCCGGTTGAACTCGAAAAACAGATGCTGCTGCCGCAGTACTCCACGTCGCGGCTGATCGATCGTCTGGTCGAGGAAGGCCTTGCGGCGCGGCGCGAATGCAAGATGGACAAGCGCGGCCTGTTCGTCGAGATCACCGACGCGGGACGCGAATTGCAGAAGAAGATGTGGAATTCATACTCCGCAGCGATCGAGCGGCATATCGGCTCGAAACTCTCCGACGCTGACGCCGTCAAGCTGAGCGGCTTGCTCGATCGCCTCGGATGTTGTGCGGGCGCGCCGCAGGCTGTCACTGTCTCCAGGGACGCCGTCAAAGAATCTGCCAAAGAAACCACGTCGGCGCGATGATCCTTTCTTTACCTCTCGCGGTTACGGATGCCAGCGTCCGTGGCATCCGCCTGCATCGTGCACTGATTTTCAAACCGAAGCCTCTTACCTGGATGTCCCATGGCGCGTGATCAGATCGATATGACACCGCTGGATTCGCGGGACGAACTGGTCGCGTGGCTGGAGGCCGGCGTAAAGCCGAGGTCCGAATTCCGCATCGGCACCGAACACGAAAAGACACCGTTCACGCTGGAGGGCCACAGGCCGGTGCCTTACGAAGGCGCGCGCGGCATCGGCGCTCTGCTCGAGGGCATGCAGCTTCTGCTCGGTTGGGAGCCGATCACGGAGAACGGCAAGATCATCGGGCTGCATGATGTCACCGGCGGCGGGGCGATCTCGCTCGAGCCCGGCGGCCAGTTTGAACTGTCCGGCGCGCCGGTCGAAAACGTGCACCAGACGTCGTCCGAACTGATGGCGCATCTGGCGCAGGTGCGCGAAGTCGCGACACCGCTCGGAATCGGATTTCTCGGTCTCGGCATGACGCCGTCATGGTCGCGTAAGGAAATGCCGGTGATGCCGAAGGGCCGCTACCGGATCATGACCAACTACATGCCGAAGGTCGGTCAATACGGCCTCGACATGATGTACCGGACCTGCACGGTGCAGACCAATCTCGATTTCTGTTCCGAAGCCGACATGGTGAAAAAGCTGCGGGTGTCGGTGGCGCTGCAACCGGTGGCGACCGCGCTGTTCGCGAACTCGCCGTTCACCGAAGGCAAGCCGAACGGCTTCCTGTCGTTCCGCTCCGAAATCTGGCGCGACACCGACAACGCGCGCGCCGGCATGATTCCATGGGCGTTCGAGGACGGCATGGGTTTCGAGCGCTGGGTCGATTATGCGCTCGACGTGCCGATGTATTTCGTCAAGCGCGGCGACGATTACATCGATGTCTCGGGATCGTCGTTCCGCGATTTCTTTGACGGCAAGAACAAGATGATGCCGGGCGAGAAGCCGACATTGTCCGACTGGGCCAATCATCTCTCGACGATTTTTCCCGAGGTGCGCCTGAAGCGTTATCTCGAAATGCGCGGCTCCGACGGCGTGCCATGGCAGCAATTGCCGTCACTGCCGGCGTTCTGGGTCGGGCTGCTCTATGACAACGACAGTCTCGAAGCGGCGTGGGATATCGCCAAGCGCTGGACTGCGCATGAGCGGCAGGCGCTGCGCGACGACGTGCCGCGGCTCGGCTTCAAGTCGAAAATCGGCAACCGCTATCTGTTCGAGGTCGCCAAGGATTGCATGGCCCTCGCTCACAAGGGTCTCGCCCGGCGCGGCAAGATCGACCATCTCGGCCGCGACGAGACGCGGTATCTGGAGCCGCTCGATCACATCATGGATACGGGGCATACTCCCGCCGAGGGGCTGCTTGAGAAGTTCAACGGCGCCTGGAAGCATTCCGTCGATCCGGTGTACAGCGAATACGCGTTCTAACTCAGCAAGTTACCGTCATCACGCGAATGTTGTTCCGGCATTTATCTGCCGTTCATCTGCCATACATCAGCGCGGCGATTGAATAGGCGTCCTTAATTCATCACGCCCGTTCTCCGCTGAAAGCGATGGCATGCTCCCAATCTGCAATTTCAGATCATGCATCAGCTTTTGCGTTGCGTTGGTCGCCGCGCTGGCGCTGTCGTGTCTTGTAAATATTCAGCGCGCTGATGCGCAGGCCAGCTTCGATCGCCCGGGCAACGATTATTTGCGGACACCGATCCCGTCCGGCGATCCTGCCCTGTGTGCCCTGCAATGCGAACGTGACCGCCGCTGCCGCGCATGGAGCTTCAACTATCCGGCTGTCAGCGACGAAAGCGCGATCTGCTGGCTCAAGAATGCCGTGCCGACACGGGTGCCGAGCAATTGCTGCGTCTCCGGCGTGCGGGGCGCAGGCGTTGTCGAGCCGCGCAACAGCGCGCTTGAGGTCGAGACCGACCGGCTCGGCGGCGACTATCGCAGTGTCGACGTGGCGGTCGATCCGAAAGGTGAGACCTGCAAGGCGGTGTGCGACGAGGATCAGAAGTGCCGGGCATGGACCTATGCACGGCCCGGCTACGTCGGGAAATCAGCGCGCTGTTTCCTGAAAGATCACGTCAAGCCGCCGCGCCGCAAGCCGGGGTTCATTTCCGGCGTGGTGCGATAACCGGTTCCACGGCCAAACAATACTCCGATTTGCGCGTTAAGGCTGGGACGGAACCACGTCAGGAGCGTCCCGATGATGCCTGTCCGCGCCGTACTCGCCATCGTTTCGATCATTGCGCTCACGAGCGCAGCCGCGTTCGCGCAACGCGGGTGGGAGAGCTATGACGCCGGCCATCCGGTCACCGTGGAAGGGTTGATACTGGTCAGCACATTTGAAGATCCGCAAGCGACCATTTCTGTTAAAGGCGCTGACAAGATCTGGACCGTGACCCTGGCGCCTGTCTCGCAAATGATCGAGCGCGGAGTGAAGGCGGACCTCGTCGCGGTCGGTAAGAAGGTGTCGGCTTACGGATATCCGTCGAAAATCGAGATGAATGAAATGCGCGCCGAGCGAATTTCGATGGACGGCAAGACCTACGAGTTGCGCTGACGGCGGATGCGGCGCCCGCGATCTTCGCCGCGCTTGAAGCCTCGGGGTGCGCGGCGAAGGACCTGCCGCCGCTGATGCCACCGCCGTGGCGTCGATCTCGATCTGGATCGCGGTTGCGATCTGCGGGCGTTCGATCGCTTATTTTTGATTTTTTTTCCCGGCGTACGTAACACCCGGCATCTGGCTCCCGTAACTCTCGAAGGGCGGACGAGCCGTGCGCGCGCGCCCTCCACACAAACCGGGAGGAGATCCAAATGCGACAAGTTTCAGGAGGACTTCGCGTCGCCTTGTTCGCGGCTGCTTTTGCTGTTGCCGGTCTGGTTCAGGCCGCTCTGGCGGCCACACCTTATTCGGAGAGCGCGTTCAAATCCGCCCAAGCCGCAGGCGGGCCCATTCTCGTGGAAATCCACGCCGGCTGGTGCCCGACCTGCAAGGTGCAGGCGCCGATCATCGACGCCTTGGCCGCCCAGCCGAAATTCAAGAACCTCAAGATATTCCGTGTCGATTTCGACAGCCAGAAATCCGATGTGCAGAAATTCGGCGCAAAAATGCAATCGACGTTGATTGTCTACAAGGGCAATTCGGAAATGGGCCGTTCGGTCGGCGACACCAAACGAGACTCGATCGCAGCCCTGCTCGACAAGGGGCTTTGATCCGCTGTGACGGTCATAGCACTGGCGTTTGCAGCAGGATTGCTGTCGATCCTGTCGCCATGCGTGTTGCCGCTGCTACCTATCGTGCTGGGCGCAGCGGTGACACAGCATCGATGGGGTCCGCTCGCGCTCGCATCCGGCCTTGCCATCTCCTTCACGGTTTTGGGATTGCTGGTCGCTGTCGCCGGTTTCGCCCTCGGGCTGGACGGCAACGTATTTCGCACGGTTGCGGCCATCATCATGATTGCGATGGGACTGGTTCTGCTGATGCCCGCCTGGCAAACCCGTTTGGCCACGGCAGGCGGCCCCGTTTCAGACTGGACAGATCGGACGTTTGGCGGATTTTCCGGCTCCGGCCTCAACGGCCAATTCGCGATGGGGCTGCTGCTGGGCGCTGTCTGGTCGCCATGCGTCGGCCCGACGCTGGGCGCGGCTTCATTGCTCGCGTCGCAGGGGCGCGATCTTGGTCAGGTGGCGATCACAATGACGGTATTTGGTCTTGGCGCTGCCTTGCCGCTCGCCATTCTGGGGCTTCTGTCCCGCTCCGCTCTCATGAGGATACGCGGGCGCATGTTGTCCGCAGGGCAGTTCGGCAAGGTGTTGCTGGGGGTGGCGTTGCTCTTGATCGGAGTGGGCATCGTCACCGGCGCCGACAAGTGGACCGAGACCGTTCTCGTCAACGCCTCGCCAGCCTGGCTGACCGACTTGACGACGCGATTCTGATTCCGCGAGGCGGTTTGCTTACGCGCCCGTGCCGCCGACGGTGATGCGATCCATGCGCAGCGTCGGCTGTCCGACGCCGACCGGAACACCCTGACCCTGCTTGCCGCAGGTGCCGATGCCGTCATCGAGCTGGAGGTCGTTGCCGACCATCGAGATGCGATGCAGATCCGTCGGGCCATTGCCGATCAGCATCGCGCCTTTCAGCGGCGCGCCGAGCTTGCCGTTCTCGATCTTGTAGGCCTCGGTGCACTGGAACACGTATTTTCCTGACACGATGTCGACCTGACCGCCGCCGAAATTCGCGGCGAAGATTCCGTTCTTCACCGATGCCAGAATTTCCGCCGGGTCACGTCCGCCCGCCAGCATGTAGGTGTTGGTCATGCGCGGCATCGGAACGTGAGCATAGCTCTCGCGGCGTCCGTTGCCGGTCGGCTTCATGTTCATCAGCCGCGCGTTCTGCCGGTCCTGCATGTAGCCGACGAGAATGCCGTCTTCGATCAGCACGGTGCGGTTGGTCGGCGTGCCTTCGTCATCGATGGAGAGCGAGCCGCGCTTCGACGAAATGGTGCCGTCGTCGACTACGGTGACGCCCTTGGCGGCGACCTGCTGGCCCATCAGGCCGGAAAAGGCCGAGGTCTGCTTGCGGTTGAAATCGCCCTCGAGGCCATGGCCGACGGCTTCATGCAGCATCACGCCGGGCCAGCCGGGACCGAGCACCACATCCATTTCACCGGCCGGTGCGGGCACGGATTCCAGATTGACCAGCGCCTGACGGATCGCGCCGTCGGCAGCCGTGCGCCACGACTTGGTTTCGATGAAGCGGGCGTAACCTTCGCGTCCGCCATAACCGGCGCTGCCGCTTTCCTGCCGGTCGCCGGAGCCCGCGACCACCGAAATATTCACGCGTACCAGCGGACGGATGTCGCGGTAGCTTTCGCCATCGGGACGCACGATTTCCACCACCTGCCAGGTCGCGCCGAGCGATACGGAGACCTGCCGCACGCGCGGGTCCTTGTCGCGGACATAGGCATCGATCTCGGCGAGCAGCTTGACCTTGGTTTCGAAGCTCTGGCCGTCGAGCGGATTTTCATCGCCATAGAGACGGGTATTGGTGTGGCTGGGCGCAGCCGCGAATGTTCCCGAATATCCGCCGCGCACGGCATGGACGGCATCGGCCGCGCGGATCAGGGCGGGCAGCGACACATCGGACGAATGAGCATAGCCGACCGCGTCATCCTTCACCGCGCGCAGACCGAAGCCCTGTGCGGTGTCATAGGTCGCCTGCTTGAGGCGTCCGTTGTCGAAACCGAGCCCCTCGGACTGGCGGTACTCGAGAAACAACTCGCCATCATCGGCGCCAGCCAGCCCCCGAACGATTTCCTTGCGGACGGCATCGCGGTCGAGCCCCGCGCGATCGATCAGGGAGGATATGACGGCTGAGGTGGGCGGCGTGGTCATTCAGGGTTCCTCGCGCGCGGGTGTGCGCGTCGCCCCTATATGGCAACCGCAACCCGTCCGCCGCAAGCCCCGTCAGAACTCGACGCGGGCCTGCAAGGTCACTTCCCGGGGATCGCCGATGGCGACCACCGTGGTGGAGATGCCCGACGGATAATAAGTCTTGTCGAAGATGTTCTTGGCGTTGAGCTGCCAGGTCACCGGAAGGTTGTTGTAGGTGGTGCGATACGAAATGAAGGCGTCGGTCAGAAAGTATTCCGGCAGGAAGAAGGTGTTGTTCGCGTCGCCTGCGCGGGCGCCCACGTAACGTTCGCCGATTCCGGCGCGCAATTGTCCGTTGAACATCGTGCCGAAATCGTAGGTCAGGAACGCCGAGGCGGTGTGCCGCGCCACGTTGTTCAACTGCTTTCCGCGCAGGGTCGGATCCTCCAGCACCACGGCATCGATATAGGAATAGGCGCCGATCACGCTCCAATGGTCAGACAGCCGGCCTGCGATATCGAATTCGAAGCCGCGCGAACCGACCCGGCCGGCGGTGCGCGTATAGGTGGTGCCGTTGATGACTTCGGAATACAGCACGTTCGATTTGACAATATCGAAGAACGCCGCTGTCGCGGTGATGCCGTTGATGGTCTCCACTTTGACGCCGGCCTCATAGGAGCGGCCTTGTTCGGGCGGCTGCGAGCCGATGAAGCTCGCGATGTTCGAGTTCGGCTTGAACGACTGGCTGTAATCGACATAGAGCGAGACGTCGGGACGGATCTTGTAGACCGCGCCGATGCGGGGAATGGCTTTTGAGCCCTCCGCATCTGTATTGGTCTTGAAGGGGCGGCCCTTGCCGGCGAACTGTTCGTAGGACTGATAGCGGACGCCGCCGACCACAATGAATTGATCGGTCAGATGCAGGCTATCCTGCACGAAGACCGACGCCGTCTTGATCCGCTCGGTCTGGTCGCTGTCCGGCGCGGATATGTTGGTGCTGGCCGGAAGCGTGCCGTAAACCGGGTTGTAGATGTTGAACGATGTATTGTTCGGTCCGCGGATCAGGTTGGTCCGGAGCGTATCGGTGCTGTCGTATTCCACGCCCGTCAGCAACTCATTGCGGAAGCCGAACAGGCCAAATTTTCCGAGCAGTTCGGCGCGCAGGACCTGCTGCTCGATATTGGAGTCCTGTGTCGCGTCCGCACGACGATTGACGGCGCCTGTGACCGGATTGAAGGTGGCGCCCGTGGTGTTATTGAACACCAGCACGCGCGCCTGATTGTCGAAATACCAGTTCTGATTGTAGAGGCCGCCGAGCCTGACGCGCCAGGACTCGTTCAGCGCATGTTCGACGTTGAGCGTGACAAGATCGGTCCGGCCGCGCGTGATGTTGTAACTCTCATCCAGCCGCCGCTCGCGCGGAATAGCGACCGGCTTGCCGGTCCGAATATCGATGATCGTGCCGCGGTCGAACGGAATTTTGTATTCGGAATGCTCGTAGGCCACATTGACGGTGGTCTTCTCGCCGTACCAGGCGAGCGAGGGCGCAACGAGGCTGCGCTGAACAGTCCCGAAATTCCGCCAGTAGTCGTTGTCCTGATAATCGCCGATGAAACGATAGGCGAAGCCGTTGTCTCCGATAGGACCGGTGATGTCCGCGGTCGCGCCGCCGCCGTTGAAACTCGTGCCGTTGACCGACACGGTTCCGCGTTGCTGAAGTTCGGGCCTCTTGGTGATGATGTTGACCACGCCGCCGGGATCGAGGACGCCGTAGAGCATCGACGATGGGCCCTTGAGCACCTCGACGCGATCGGTGGTTGCCGAGAAGTTGCTCGGTAGCGCCGTGCGGAAGCCGTCGCGCAGGATCGATCCGTCGCGGTTGTCGCCGAAGCCGCGCTTCATCACGGCATCCTGCGTTCCGCCGAGCGTATTGGCCTGCGTGATGCCGCTGACATTGCGCAGCGCCTCGTCGAGCGTGCGGACTTGCTGATCAACCAGCACCTGTTTCGGAACCACCGCAATAGATTGGGGAACATCGAGAATGCGCGCATCCGTGCGCGTCGCCGTCGATGCCGTCAGCGGCTGATAACCCTTCTCGCGTTTGTTGCCGTCGCTTTCGGCGCTGACTTCGAGTGGCGCGAGCGTTTCCGCCGGGCGGGCAGCTTCCTGGCCATACGCAGGCAGAGCACCGATGCAGGCGCTTCCCAGCACCGCAGCAACATATCTTGAACTCACTTCAACCCCCGCGAAGAACGATGAAAACCGGCTGCGCTCTCATGCTCTTTCGTGCACGCGACGTGAAGCTCACGGCGCGCTGTTTGTAGGGATTCAAATTACGTTGCGTGGTTTTGTTTATAACGATTCAAAACTGGATGACGTCGCAGTCGTGGCTCGCATGCTCAAGATGATTTAAGTCGTTCTCATCGCGTTGAGCGCCTGCTCTCACCGCATCATCTCGTTCAACGAAATTCCATGACACCACGACCCATTAGACATGCCTTGCATCAGGTTCATTCGATCGTCGGGCTTACGATCTCGCTGGTGCTCGCCTGTGTAGGCGTCACCGGCGCACTGATGAGTTTCGAGGATGAGATTGTTGATCATCTGAACAAGGACCTCATGCATGTCGCGGTGCGCAGTGCGCCGCTTCTGACGCCCGAGGAAATGATTCGGCGGATCGAAGCGGATAATTCCGGTGCGCGGGTATCCGGTCTGACGATTGCAAGCGATCCAGCCGCGGCGACACGCGCGCGGTTCGCACGCGAAGCGCAGGGCACGCGGCGGCCGTCAGTCTATGCCGATCCGTATGATGGAAGAACGCTCGGTACGCCCGTTGGCGAAGAAACATTCGCGACGATACGTCGGCTGCATCGCTGGCTGTTGCTGCCCGGCGACGCGGACGGATATGGCCGCTGGATCACCGGTGCGGCGGCCGTCAGTCTGGTCGCTCTTCTCATGACGGGCATTGTGCTGCGCTGGCCGCGCAGGGTGCGCAGTTTGAAGACATGGCTGAAACCGAATTTCGCGCTCCACGGGCGCGGATTTTTCTGGTCGCTGCACTCCGTGGTTGGCACATGGCTGATCCCGATTTACTTCATCACGATCCTGACGGGGCTCTGGTGGTCGTACGACTGGTACAAGGACGCCGCGACGTGGCTTCTTACGGGGAAAGAGCGTCCGGCCGCGGGTCAGAAAATGGCGAAGGGCGGATCGCCGGACGCAGCGAAGGCGAAAGCGCCGCGCGCCGAGCAGGGGGATCGTAAAGCACCCTCGCTCGATCGCGCATGGTCGGCGTTTCGCGATCGTTACGGCGCGAGTTACGCCGTCGCGACACTGATGGTGCCCACCGGCGCCGGCACGGTGGTCCGTATCCGCTCCGTTGCCAAGGATGCTCCGAGCGAGGCCGCGCGCGACGAAATCCGGATCGACGGTGTGACCGGCAAAATCGTTTCAGCCGAGCTCTACGCCGACAAGACCGCCGGTGAGACCGTCATCGCCCGCGTGCTGGATATCCATACCGGCAGCATGTTCGGACTCGCCGGGCGCATCATGTTCATGCTGGCGGCAGCGTTGATGCCGCTGTTCATGGTGACGGGATATTTGCTCTATCTGTCGCGCCGGCGATTGCGCGCGGCGGCTCTGGCAGCGTCGCGGCGGCAGGAAATCCCGCAGGCCCCGCCGGCGAGCTCCGCTCACGGCAGCTTGTCGTAGCCCTTGCCGCGCAAAACCGGTTTCAGCGCGGTGAGCTCGGTTGTTTGTCCTGTTTGCTGGCAGACGAAGTTTCGGGCCGCGCGTTCGGAAAGCCATGCTCTTGCGACCATTTGTACAGTTCCTCGAACACGGGGCGCAGCGCCAGGGCGGAGGGCGTGATCTCGTATTCGACCCGAGGCGGGACTTCGGGAAAGACCGTGCGCTTGACCAGCCCATCGGCTTCCAGATCGCGCAGTTGCAGTGTCAGCATGTGCTGGGTGACCCCGGGAATGGCCCGGCGCAATTCGCCGAAGCGGTGTTTGCCCTGACCAAGCAGCCAGAGAATTTCACCCTTCCACTTTCCGCTCAGCATTCCCAAGGCGCGGTGGAATTGGCTCACGGCCTCTTCGCCGGAGCAAATTTCTTCAGCACTTTCAGTCTTAGTCTCAAGTTTCATACTACACCAGAAAAAGCATCCTACTTGTTTGCATCATCTTAGTTCTGAATTGTGCCTGGCGAAAGTGATCTGTGCTCAACCAGGAAAATTGATGATGTCGATAACAGATGCTCAAAGGCCGCCACGCTGGAAACCAGCCGTCTTGTGGACCCTCAAGGGGCTGCTCGCTGCGGCGTTTCTGTCGGCGGGAGGCGCGAAGCTCTACGGTGCGCCGATGATGGTCGAGAACTTCCAGCACATCGGATTTGGACAGTGGTTCCGCTACCTCACCGGCACACTGGAAGTCATTGGCGCGATTGTGATCCTAACTCCCAGCCTTGCCGCGTTCGGTGGCGTGCTGCTGAGCTGCATCATGGTGGGGGCCATCGCAACGCATCTGCTTCTGATTGGTGGCTCAGCAGTCCCGGCGATCGTTCTTCTGGCCCTGAGCGCCATCGTCGTTATTGCGCATCGCGACCAGACCGACAGCCTGTTCGATCGATACGACACCTAAACCTGCGAGGATGAAAACGATGCGTATCAATCGCAGGCGATGGTTCACCCTTGCCGGATACGGCCTTGCATTCGCAATGCCGCTCGCCGCGACACTGGCCGTTACTGCTGCGCCGAAAGACCAGAAAGCTCCGCCCCGTTCGCATCGTCTCGTTCTTCAGATCAACTCGGACGATCCGACAACCATGCGGGCCGTGATTTCGACCTCGGTTCACCTGACAAAGTATTACAAGGCGATCAATGAGGGCTTCACGGTCGAGATCGTCGGCTATAACGCCGGGCTGCACATGTTTCGCGCCGACACCTCGCCGGTGCAGGATCTGCTGAAAGTCCTGCGGACCATCAACCCGGACATCCGCTTCGTCATCTGCGAAGCGACGAAAAAGGGAATGGAGCAAAACGAAGGGCACCCGCTGTCGTTCGTTGAAGGCACGACCTCCGCACCAAACGGGCCTGCCTACATGATTGGACTGCAGGAGGCCGGATGGTCCTATATCCGCTCGTGAGGCCGAATGGGGATGAGACAGTTGCATGATAGCGAATGATGAAGCTGCCGATCCGGCGCGCGATGGCGTTGCGCGGCGCGCCGTACTCGGCGGCATGCTCGGTGCTGTTTCATCGCTCATGGTGCCGTCTGGCCGTGCGCAGGCGCGAACAAATGGGCCGCCGCCATTTGGAACGGCCCGCAGCCAGTTCACGCTTCTTGCCCCGGTGAAAACAGTGCCGCCGCTCCCGCTGACGCGGCTGGACGGCGTGACCACGAACTTTGCGGCGTTTCGGGGCAAGACGGTGCTGGTGAACTTCTGGGCGACATGGTGTGCCGCGTGCCGGGTCGAATTGCCGATTCTCGATCGGTTGCAGGAAACCATGGGCCAGAAGAATCTGAAGGTCGTCGCGATATCCCTCGACCGGAATGGCCGCCCGGCCGTCGTGCCGTTCGTGCAGAAGCTCAAGCTCCGGCATCTCGAAGTTTATCTCGATCCGGATGGGCGCGTGGGGAGCGTTGGCAATGACAATGCCGCGGCCCCGTTCCCGATTTACGGAATGCCGATCTCATATCTCATCGGTCCGACCGGACGCATCGAGGGATATGTGACCGGTGAGGCCGACTGGCTGTCGGACGATGCCAGAAATCTTCTCAGCTATTATGCGAGTCCCACGGCGGGCTGAGATGGCGGGCTGATGTTGCCCTGCCGGACGAGTTGACTACGGCAGCTTGTCATAGCCCTCGCCGAGCCCCTTCAGGCTCAGCGGGAAGCCGATGCCTTCTTCCGGCGTTTCGAAAATAATGAAGGTCGCGGTCTTGGCGGTCTTGAGCTGGTTGAGCAGCGTATCTTCCATCACGACCTCGGCAACGCAGCCGTTGGGCAGGCAGCGCACGAAACCGGCCCGTCCCACATCCTTGTCGTCGAGCTTGAGGCCGAGGCCGGACGGCAGCAGCACGCCCAGCGGCGCGACCACCCGCATCAGCTTGCTCTTCTGGTCGGCGGTCTTGAGAATGATGACGGTCAGGCCTGCATTGGAGCGGTCCTCGGCCACAACGCTTTGAATCAGGGCACATTGTTCGGCCTGCGCACCGGCGGGGGTGTCGCAGCGGATCTGCCAGTCGCCGTGGACCGATTTGACGGCTCCCTGCGCCTGCGCGGCGGCCGGGGCGGCCAAAATGGACATCCCTGCGACGATCGCGAGCCAAATCGGCGCAATCGCACGGCTGCGGATTGAGAAAGGTTGGTTTCGCGCGCCCATCAGGCTCAATTCCTTGGCAATGATCTCGGCAATTCCGGCGGTTTCCCGCAGTGTGGCCCGCCCGATAGCTGGATTGACAGCGCAATGACGGCGTCATGAGGGCAACGCCTGTCGCCGGGATGCACCGCCTCACAGCCGCGAATCGGGTTTTCGCCGCATATCTTGCCCGTGGGTACAACGGACAATCCAAGTGTCAAGCATTCTCCGGCGACCGGACCGCCGGTTTTGGCCCATTTGCCAATGGGATTCAGGCTGTGCGCGCACCTTATTACGTGCATTGCGGTAGTCATAGAATTATGGTTTGAGAAGCGGGAAATTCGACGCGTTCTAACCTTTGGCCATCGGCCGAAATCATGACCGCGGCTGATAAACAGGCTTAAGGCAGATCTCGCCGCCCGGTGGGATCGCTGGGGTGACGAGAGCAGGAGCGAGTGCGGCATGAAGATGTCGAAGGGCCAAAATGGTCGCCGAGTACTGGGTTTTGCGGTGGTTGCCACCGTGCTGGCCGCAGCGGGGGCAGCTTTCGCGGCAGGCGGGACCCTGGGTCAGCCATCGCCCTGGGAATATGCGCTCCAGCCGTCCGCATCGCCGGTGATGGACAACATCACCTGGTTCCATAATTTCCTGCTCTGGATCATTACCGCGATCACGATCTTCGTCGCGATCCTGCTGGGGATCGTTGCGTTCAAATTCAACGCGCGGGCCAATCCGGTCCCTTCAAAGACCACGCACAACACGCTGATCGAAGTGGTCTGGACCATCGTGCCGGTCCTGATCCTGGTCGGTATCGCCGTGCCGTCGTTCCGCCTGCTGTTCCAGCAGCTCGACATTCCGAAGGCCGACCTCACCATCAAGGCCACCGGCAAGCAGTGGTACTGGACCTATGCCTATCCCGATAACGGCAAGTTCGAGTTCGACTCGCTGATGGTCGCCGACAAGGCGCCCCGCCTCCTCGCGGTCGACAACGAAGTGGTCGTTCCGGTGAACAAGGTGATTCGGGTGCAGGTCACCGGCGCCGACGTCATCCACTCCTTCGCCATGCCGGCGTTCGGCGTGAAGATCGACGCGGTCCCCGGCCGTCTCAACGAGACCTGGTTCAAGGCGACCAAGGAAGGCATGTTCTACGGTCAGTGCTCCGAATTGTGCGGCAAGGATCACGCCTACATGCCGATCGCGATTCGTGTCGTGAACGACCAGGAATTCACCACCTGGGTCGAGGCGGCGAAGAAGAAGTACGCGAGCAACCCGGCGAATTCGTACGCTTCGATCGGGGCTGCTGCGCAGTAAGCGCATCGACGGACAAGGGCGGGCCGGGCGCACGGCGCTCACACCGCAAGGCTGACGGGACTAGCTGACGGCACTACGAGGCTTAAAGGATTTGAAAATGGCCACCTCCGCTGCAACACATGATCACGCTCATGACGACCATGCGCACGATCACCCGACCGGGTGGCGGCGTTATGTCTATTCGACGAACCATAAGGACATCGGCACGATGTACCTTATCTTCGCGATCGTGGCGGGCGTCATCGGCGGCGCGATGTCGGTCGCGATCCGCATCGAGCTGATGTATCCCGGCGTCCAGCTCTTCCACGAAGCCCACACCTACAACGTGTTCGTCACCTCGCACGGCTTGATCATGATCTTCTTCATGGTGATGCCGGCGATGATCGGCGGGTTCGGCAACTGGTTCGTGCCGCTGATGATCGGCGCGCCGGACATGGCGTTCCCGCGCATGAACAACGTTTCCTTCTGGCTGCTGCCGGCTTCGTTCGCGCTGCTCCTGATTTCGACCTTCGTCGAGGGCGAGCCGGGCGCCAATGGCGTCGGCGCGGGCTGGACGATGTACGCGCCGCTGTCGACCTCGGGGCATCCGGGTCCGGCGGTGGACTTCGCGATCCTGTCGCTGCACATCGCGGGCGCGTCGTCGATTCTCGGCGCGATCAACTTCATCACCACGATCTTCAACATGCGCGCGCCGGGCATGACCCTGCACAAGATGCCGCTGTTCGTGTGGTCGATCCTTGTCACCGTGTTCCTGCTGCTGCTGTCGCTGCCGGTTCTGGCCGGCGCCATCACCATGCTGCTGACCGACCGCAACTTCGGCACCACGTTCTTCTCGGCTGAGGGCGGCGGCGACCCGGTGCTGTTCCAGCATCTGTTCTGGTTCTTCGGTCACCCCGAAGTGTACATCCTGATCCTGCCCGGCTTCGGCATGATCTCGCAGATCGTCTCGACCTTCTCGCGCAAGCCTGTGTTCGGCTATCTCGGCATGGCCTACGCGATGGTCGCCATCGGCGGCATCGGCTTCGTGGTCTGGGCGCATCACATGTACACGGTGGGCATGTCGTCGGCGACGCAGGCCTATTTCGTCGCGGCCACCATGGTCATCGCGGTGCCGACCGGCGTGAAGATCTTCTCGTGGATCGCCACCATGTGGGGCGGCTCGATCGAATTCCGCGCGCCGATGATCTGGGCGATGGGCTTCATCTTCCTGTTCACGCTGGGCGGCGTGACCGGCGTGGTGCTCGCCAATGCCGGCGTCGACCGCGTGCTCCAGGATACCTACTACGTCGTCGCGCACTTCCACTACGTGCTGTCGCTGGGCGCCGTGTTCGCGATCTTCGCAGGCTGGTACTACTGGTTCCCGAAGATGTTCGGTTACATGTACTCGGAGACCATCGCCAAGCTGCACTTCTGGGTGACCTTCATCGGCGTCAACCTGATCTTCTTCCCGCAGCACTTCCTCGGCCTGTCCGGCATGCCGCGCCGCTACATCGACTATCCGGACGCTTTCGCGGGCTGGAATCTGGTGTCGTCGATCGGCTCGTACATCTCGGCCTTCGGCGTGCTGATCTTCATCTACGGCGTGATCCAGGCGTTCGTTCGCAAGGAACAGGCTGCTGATAATCCGTGGGGTGCCGGTGCAACGACGCTGGAATGGACGCTGTCGTCGCCGCCGCCGTTCCACCAGTTCGAGGTTCTGCCGCGCGTTCAGTAACGCGGTTAGAGAGACATCCGCCGCGGCCGCGCGGTCACGGCGGATGAAACGATCAGGAAGTGAGTTCAGATCTTGTCGATTGTCGACCATCACGCGATCGATCTGTCGCCTCGTATCTCCGAGGCCGGCGTCGCTGACTATGTCGCGCTGCTGAAGCCGCGCGTGATGTCACTGGTGGTGTTCACCGCGCTGGTCGGGCTCGTCATCGCGCCAGGTCACTTCCATCCGGTGCTGGCGATCACGTCGATCCTGTGCATCGCCGTCGGCGGCGGCGCGGCGGGTGCGCTGAACATGTGGTACGAGCACGACATCGACGCTCTGATGTCGCGCACCGCCAACCGTCCGATTCCGCGCGGGCGCATCCTGCCCGGTGAGGCGCTGGCCTTCGGCCTGACGCTGGCATTCTTCTCGGTGATGACGCTCGGCATTCTGGTGAACTGGCTGGCCGGCGCGCTTCTGGCTTTCACCATCTTCTTCTATGTCGTGGTCTACACGATGTGGCTGAAGCGCTGGACCGCACAGAACATCGTGATCGGCGGCGCCGCTGGCGCGCTGCCCCCGGTGGTGGCCTGGGCCGCTGCCACGGGTTCGCTGTCGCCAGAACCGATCCTGCTGTTCCTGATCATCTTCCTGTGGACACCACCGCATTTCTGGGCGCTGGCGCTGTTCCGCACCGACGATTACCAGCGCGCCAACATCCCGATGCTGCCGAATGTCGCCGGTCCTGATGCGACGCGGCTGCAAATCCTGCTTTATACGATCTTGCTGGTGGCGGTCGCAGCGTCGCCCTGGCCGCTGGGCTATTTCAGCGCGATTTACGGTGTGACGTCGCTGGTGCTCGGCGCGGGCATGCTCTGGTATGCCGTGAGCGTGTACCGTCATCGCACCGGCAGCGCAGGGCTGCGCGCCACGCGTGGACTGTTCAAGTTCTCGATCCTGTATCTCTTCGGATTGTTCGCCGTGTTGCTGGCCGAAGTCGTGGTGTCCGCAGCCGCGCGGATGATCTGGTCATGAGCACGGGCATCGTTATGGACAGCAACAAGAAGCCGCAGCAGGGTATCGTCCTCACGCCGGAGCAGAAGAAGCGCCAGCGCGAGCGGTCGATTGCCATTGCGGTCGCGCTCGGCATTCTGGTGATCCTGTTCTTCGCAGTCACTTTGGTGAAGGGCCCCGCCGTCCTTCATCGGCCGATCTGACCGGGGGATGCGAGCGACATGACGCAGCAACCCACCAGCAAGGCAAAGCCACGCATCAGCCGCGATATCATGGTCGCATCGATCTGCGGCTTCGTGGTCGCATTCATGGTTGGCGCGTCCTACGCCGCCGTGCCGTTCTATGACTGGTTCTGCCGCGCCACCGGCTTCAACGGCACCACGCAGGTTGCGACCTCCGCGCCCGAAAAGTCGCTGGAGCGCCGTATCGCGGTTCGCTTCGACTCCAATGTCAGCGGCGGTCTGCCGTGGAAGTTCCAGCCGGAGCAGAACGAAATCACCGTCAAGATCGGTGAAGTCGTCACCGTTTATTACACCGTCATCAACCAGGCCGCGCGCGCGACCACAGGCGTTGCCGCCTACAATGTCGCGCCTCTGACCGTTGGTGCGTTCTTTCAGAAGATCAATTGCTTCTGCTTCACCGAGCAGACGTTCGGGCCCGGCGAGAAGCGCGAGATGGCTGTTGTGTTCTATGTCGATCCGGCGCTCGCCGCCGATCGCGAGTACGATGAGCTCAACACCATCACCCTGTCCTATACGTTCTACCCTGTGAAGGATCCGGCACCGAAGCCGCTCGCGGCGACAGAGACGGATAAGCGCAAGGGCAGTCTTTGAGTTTTCGGCTATAACTGCGACACGCGCCGGATAAGACCGGTATCACGGAGAGACCACATGGCAACGGGCCAAGCCAAACACCACGATTATCATCTCGTCGATCCGAGCCCGTGGCCGGTCGTCGGCTCGATCTCGGCCTTCATCATGGCCGTCGGCGCCGTGGCATGGATGCACAAGATGTTCGCCGGCGCGCCGATCGTGTTCGGCGTCGGCACCATCGGCGTTCTCTACACCATGGCGAGCTGGTGGGCCGACGTGATCCGCGAGGCGCAGTACAAGGGTGACCACACCCGCGTCGTGCAGTTGCATCATCGCTACGGCATGATCCTGTTCATCGCCTCCGAAGTGATGTTCTTCGTGGCGTGGTTCTGGGCCTATTTCAACGCCGCGCTGTTCCCGGCCGATCCGGTTCACGTCACGCGCGACGCTCTGTTCGGCGGTGTCTGGCCGCCGAAGGGCATCGAGACCTTCGATCCGTGGCACTTGCCGCTGCTCAACACGCTGATCCTGCTGACCTCGGGCACCACGGTGACCTGGGCGCACCACGCGCTGCTCGAAGGCGACCGCAAGGGCCTGAAGTGGGGATTGATCCTGACCGTGCTGCTCGGTGCGCTGTTCACCTGCGTGCAGGCCTATGAGTACAGCCATGCGCAGTTCAGCTTCGCGGGTAACGTCTACGGCGCGACCTTCTTCATGGCCACGGGCTTCCATGGCTTCCACGTGCTGGTCGGCACCATCTTCCTGCTGGTGTGTTTGTTCCGCGCCTACGCCGGCCATTTCACGCCGCAGCAGCATCTCGGCTTCGAGTTCGCCGCCTGGTACTGGCATTTCGTCGACGTGGTCTGGCTGTTCCTGTTCATCGCCATCTATGTCTGGGGACACGGCGCATCGACCATGGCGCAAGGCGCGCACTGATCGCGCACCGGGTTATCCATCAGGGGCGGCCTTTGGGCCGCCCTTTTTCGTGATGCTGGAGCGTTTTCCGGCGAAGTGGGAACCGGTTCGTCGTAGAAAACGCGACCATAAAGACCTCTAGGGCAAGATCCGAATCAATCTGAACGGACAAGCTCTTGCGAGGACCGGGCTGCGGGCGTAGCGAAGGCCGATGAAAGCACGCCATGACCGATAGTTCTGCTTCTGCCACTGTGTCACAGGCCGCGCTGCGCGGCCTTGCCTGCAAGTGTCCGCGCTGCGGCGAGGGCAAGCTCTATGCAGGATTCCTCACGCTGCGCCCATCCTGCGACATCTGCGGTCTCGACTACGCTTTCATCGACGCGGGTGACGGCCCGGCTGTGTTCATCATCATGATCGCGGGCTTTATCGTGGTCGGCTCGGCGCTGATTGTGGAAATCAAATATCAGCCGCCGTTCTGGGTGCATGCCGCGCTGTGGGGGCCGCTGATCCTCGCGACAACCTTGCTGCCGCTGCGATCGATGAAAGCGTTGCTGATCGCCTTGCAGTATCACCACAAGGCCGCCGAGGGTCAGTTGATCGAGCGTAAACCGAAATGAACCAGACGCAGACAGCCGTTCCTCGCCGGCGAGGCATTTTCGGTCTCACTGTGATCGCACTGATCATGGTGTCGGTGCTCGCGAGCCTCGGCGTGTGGCAGCTTCGCCGCAAGGACGAGAAGCGCGCGCTGATCTCGGCTTTGACCGAGCGGCTCGCCGGTGCGCCAACGGCTTTGCCAGCAGCGACGGAGTGGCCGGCGCTGACACCGGCGCGTGACGAATTCCGCCGCGTCAGTTTCAGGGCGACCTTCGAGTCCAGGCCGGACGTCATGGTCTACAGTTCCGGCTCAGCCGTGCGCGACGATATCAACGGGCCGGGCACCTGGGCCTTTGTGCCGGCGCGGCTGGCCGATGGCCGCAGCGTCGTCATCAATGCCGGCTTTGTGCAGAACACGATGCAGGATCGTGCGCAGCAGGATCGCGCGGTGAAGCCGCTCGTCACCGGCGCACCGGTGACGCTGACCGGCTATCTGCGTTTTTCTGAAGCCGCCGGAACGCTGACACCGGCTGACGATACCGGCAAACGGCTGTGGTTCGTGCGTGATCATCGCACCATGGCGAAAGCGCTCGGCTGGGGCGAGGTCGCGCCGTTTTATATCGATCTTGAATCGCCAACGCCCTCGTCGGGCATTCCAAAGCCGGGGCCGCTGCACGTTCATCTCAAGGACGACCATCTGCAATACGCCATCACCTGGTTCGGCCTCGCGCTGGTGGTCGCCGCCGCTTTCGGGTTCTGGGTCGCGGGTCAGCGCCGGAGCTGATTGGCGCAGCTTTCGCGGGCTGGCTTTCCTTGTGAAGCCGGATCGCAGCCGATATGGTGCATTTCGATTTCGCCCAGTGGCGAAGTTAATAATCCAATTTTATCAAAGGCTTGCTTCAGGCTTGAGCCTTTGGAGGATCGCTTGACGAGCTATATTTCGACACGGGGCGAAGCTCCCCGGCTTGGCTTTTGCGACGTGATGCTGACCGGGCTTGCCCGCGACGGCGGTCTCTATGTGCCGGAGGTCTGGCCGCAGCTCAGCCCTGAGACCATCGCGAGTTTTTTCGGCCGCCCCTACTGGGAAGTCGCGGTCGAGGTGATCCGCCCCTTCGTCGCGGACGAAATCTCCGAAGCCGATCTCGGCCGCATGGCTGTAGAAGCCTACGCCACGTTCCGCCATCCGGCGGTGGTGCCGCTCAATCAGATCGCGCCGGATCGTTTCGTGCTCGAACTGTTTCACGGCCCGACGCTCGCCTTCAAGGATGTGGCGATGCAGTTGCTGTCGCGGCTGATGGATCATGTGCTGGCCAAGCGCGGCCAGCGCACGACCATCGTGGTTGCGACCTCGGGCGACACCGGCGGCGCCGCGGTCGATGCTTTTGCCGGCCGCGACAACGCCGATCTCATTGTGCTGTTTCCGAACGGGCGGATTTCCGACGTGCAGCGGCGCATGATGACCACCAGCGGTGCGGCCAATGTTCATGCGCTGGCGATCGAAGGTAACTTCGATGACTGTCAGGGAATCGTGAAGGGCCTGTTCAATCATCACAAGTTCCGCGATTCCGTTTCGCTGTCCGGCGTGAATTCGATCAACTGGGCGCGCATTGTCGCGCAGGTGGTCTATTACTTCACGTCGGCTGTTGCCCTGGGCGCGCCCGCGCGTGAAGTGGACTTCACCGTGCCGACTGGAAATTTCGGCGACATCTTCGCGGGCTATGTCGCCAAGCGGATGGGGCTTCCGGTCCGTCGTTTGCGGATCGCCGCCAACGTCAACGACATTCTGGCGCGCACGCTCAAGACCGGCATCTACGAAGTAAAGCAGGTCCACGCCACCACGTCGCCATCGATGGACATCCAGATCTCGTCCAACTTCGAGCGGCTGCTGTTCGAAGCCACCGGCCGCGACAGTGCAGTGATCCGTTCGCTGATGGGTTCACTGGCGCAGTCGGGACGCTTCGTGCTGAGTGATGCGGTGCTGAAACAGGTCCGCGAGGAGTTCGATGCGGGCCGCGCTGACGAGACCGAAACCAGCGCCGCGATCCGCGCTGCCTGGAGGGAGGCGGGCGAACTGGTCGATCCGCATACCGCTGTGGCGCTCGCGGTGGCCGATCAGGACAAGCCGGTCTCGACCGTGCCCAACATCGTGCTCTCAACCGCGCATGCGGCCAAGTTCCCTGACGCCGTCGAGGCCGCGTGCGGGGTCCGGCCGCCGCTTCCGGCATGGCTCGACGGCCTGATGACAAAGTCCGAACACATCAAGGTCATGAAGAACGATCAGACCGAAGTCGAACGGTTCATTCTCTCGGTGAGCCGCGCTGCCAAGCAGGGAGTCGCCGGATGAGTGTCAACGTCACCAAACTGCCTTCGGGTTTGACGGTTATCACCGACACCATGGCGTACTTAGAGACTGCGGCGCTGGGCGTGTGGACCGGCGTCGGCGGGCGCGACGAAAAAGCCGACGAGCACGGCATGTCGCATCTCCTCGAGCACATGGCGTTCAAAGGCACGACGCGGCGAACCTCGCAACAGATCGCGGAGGAAATCGAGGCGGTCGGCGGCGATCTCAATGCCGCGACCAGCAACGAGACGACGGCGTATTATGCGCGCGTGCTGAAGGCCGATGTGCCGCTGGCGCTCGACGTTTTGTCCGATATTCTCGCCAATCCGTCGTTCGACTCCGAGGAGCTAGAGCGCGAGAAAAGCGTGATCGAGCAGGAAATCGGCGCCGCGCAAGATACGCCGGACGACGTGATCTTCGAGCACCTCAGCGAGTTGAGCTATCCGGATCAGCCGATGGGCCGCTCGCTGCTTGGCACGCCGCAGACTCTCGCCAGCTTCGATCGCGACAATCTGAACAACTATCTGACCACGCATTATCGCGGTCCGGACATGGTGGTCGCGGCCGCCGGGGCCGTCGATCACAACAGCGTCGTCGCCGAAGTCGAACAGCGCTTTGCGAGTTTCGAGGGCACGCCGGCGCCGAAGCCGGTGCCTGCGATGTTCGGCAAGGGCGGCTCGCGCGTCATTCATCGCGATCTCGAACAGGCGCATCTGACGCTGGCGCTTGAAGGGCTGCCGCAATCAGATCTCTCACTGTTCAGCCTGCAGGTGTTCACCAACATTCTCGGCGGCGGCATGTCGTCGCGGCTGTTCCAGGAAGTGCGCGAGAAGCGCGGGCTTTGCTATTCGATCTACACTTTCCACGCCGCGTATTCCGACACCGGATTCTTCGGGCTCTATACCGGCACTGATCCCGCCGATGCTCCGGAAATGGTGGAAGTGATCGTCGACGAGATAAACGATGCGGTCGAAACCCTGACCGAGAAGGAAATCGCCCGCTCAAAGGCGCAGATGAAAGCCGGCCTGCTGATGGGGCTGGAAAGTTGCAGCACCCGCGCCGAGCAGATGGCGCGGCACATTCTGGCTTACGGACGCCCGCTGACCGTCGACGAGCTGGTGGCGCGGATCGATGCGGTCACTGTTGAGACGACCCGCAATGCCGCGCGCGGACTGCTGAGCCGCAGCCGTCCGGCGGTGGTCGCACTGGGCAGCGGCCGCGGCCTCGACACCGCGGTCAGCCTCGCCGAGGGTCTGGCGCGGCCGAAGGCCAAGGCGCTGCTGCACTGACGCCGCTCGCCTGCATGTGACGGCGTGAACGGCGATCCCGCAGAGAACAGTCCTCACGCCTCGCGGTTTCTGCGAGCCGTTTTCCTCGGTCTTGGATTCGTCTTTGTCGCGCTTGGTTTTATCGGCGCCTTCCTGCCCGTATTGCCGACCACGCCTTTTCTGATCCTGGCGGTGGCGTGTTTTGCGCGCTCTTCCACCCGGTTCGAGACCTGGCTTCTGGAGCACGAGCGCTTTGGGCCGACGCTCCGCGCATGGCGTTCGCGCGGCGCCATTCCGCGCAAGGCGAAGATGGCGGCGCTGGCCGGAATGATCGTCGGCTTCACCCTGTTCTGGATTGGCGCCAATCCCGGCCTGCCGCTCACGCTTGCCGTCGCCGGGTTGATGCTGACGGGCCTCGTTTATGTGTTTTCGCGGCCATCGTAGCACCGCTGCCGGATCGGACTGGCCGGAAAACTGTGCTAGAAAAGGTACGTGGATGCATGCGTGCATCCGGATACGGGAAGGGGGTTTCGGGATGGCCCTGTTTCGCTTGCCCACGACGACGGCTCCGGCGCTCGCCCCGCGCGGACACGGGCTTCTGCTGCGCGCACCGCAAATGCCGGATTACGTACAGTGGAGCGAGCTGCGCGAGATGAGCCGGCTGTTCCTGACGCCGTGGGAGCCGATCTGGCCATCCGATGACCTGACGCGTTCCGGATTCCGCCGCCGACTGCGCCGCTACACCGAAGATATCGCCGAGGACAGGGCCTATCCGTTCCTGGTGTTTCGCGAGAGCGACGGCGCGCTCGTCGGCGGCGTGACGCTTGCCAATGTGCGGCGCGGCATCGTGCAGGCGGGCACCCTCGGCTACTGGGTGGGGCAGCCATATGCCGGCAAGGGCTACATGACGGCGGCGCTCCGGGTGTTGCTGCCGACTCTGTTCGGCGAGCTCAACCTGCACCGCGTCGAGGCTGCCTGCATCCCCACCAACCAGTCCTCGATCCGGGTGCTGGAGAAGTGCGGCTTTGCCCGCGAGGGCCTGGCGCGGCGTTATCTGTGTATCAACGGGGTCTGGCAGGACCATTACCTGTATGGGCTGCTGGACGAGGATTTCCGCGGTTAACCAGCCTGTCTGAGGGTGGTGTTGCGCCTTTGGTTCGCCGTCTTTGGCCTGCTATAAGTCCGTCTGATCCTTTCCCTTTTTCCTACAATCCTTGGGGCCGACTGGAAGCAATGATGGCTGATGGCAGGCGTTTGAAGCGCGCGGCAATGGCTGCGCTGGCTGTGGCGGCAGGCGCCGCGCTGTCGGGTTGCGGCGGCGGCAGCATGTTCGGCGGCTCATCCGGCAGTTCATCCACCGGCTCCTCGATCGGCAGCAGGTTCAGCCAGTTGTTCGGCTCCAACACCCAGGAAGCCAGCACGTCATCCACCCCATCCACGCAGTCGACGCAGAACAGCGAACTGACCTGTCCCAGCGTTGCGATCCGCTTCGGTGCGTCGACGCTCTCGGTTGGCCTGCCCGGCAAGCCGGCCTCCGGCAGCGATCTGCGCTATCAGGGCTCGATCACGCGCACCGCGCGCGACTGTAACTTGCAGGGCGGTCAGGTCACCGCGCGGATTGGCGTCATTGGCCGGATCATCGCCGGTCCCGCGGGCGCGCCGCCGAGCGTCGATGTGCCGATGCGCGTCGCCGTCGTGCAGGAGGGCGCACCGGAGAAGGTGATCGTCACCAAGGCGTTCCGCACCGCGGTCGCGCTCGAGGGCGACAACACCGAGTTCAGCATCGTCGCCGAGGATGTCACCTATCCGGCGCCGACCGAAGCGGCGAACGACAAGTATATTTTCTATATCGGCTTCGATCCGGCGGCGCTGAAGCCGGAACCTGCAGCGCGCGGCAAGAAGAAAAAATAACGCACGTCATTCACGACCAAAGAAAAAGCCGGCCCCGCATCAACGAGGCCGGCTTTTTTTGTCGGATGATGTGAAGCGTCAGTTCAGCTTGCTGCGAACGTCCTGGATGCCCTTGGCGATCAGGTCGCTCGCAACCTGTCCCTTGACCGACTGCGTCATGATCGACGACGCGGCGGTGACGGCAGCTTCGGCAGCGGCGGCGCGGACATCCGCGATGGCCTGGCTTTCGGCCTGGGCGATCTTGTTCTCCGCGGTCTTGGTGCGGCGGGCGACAAAATCTTCCATCTTCACCTTGGCTTCGGACGCGATGCGCTCGGCATCGGCCTTGGCGTTGGTGATGATGTCCTGCGCTTCGCGCTCGGCGCTGGCGCGGCGGGCACGATACTCCTCAACGAGCTTCACGGCCTCTTCCTTGAGGCGGCGGGCGTCGTCGAGTTCTTTCTGAATGCGATCGCGGCGATGATCGAGCGCTTGCAGGATGGTGCGGTGAACGCCGAAATAGCCGAACACACCCATCAGGATGACGAAAGCGACGGCGACCCAGAATTCTGCTTGGAACATCGTCGTTATCCCTTCAAGGACGCATCGACGGCGCTGTCGACAGTCTTGCTGTCGGGCGCGACGCCGGTGAGGCGCTGAACGATCGCCGTTGCCGCGTCCGATGCGATCGAGCGGACATTGCCCATCGCGGTTGCGCGCGTTGAGGCAATGGTCTTTTCGGCATCGGCCAGCTTGGCCGCGAGGCTGGTCTCGAGCGCCTTGCGGTCGCTTTCGGCCTGCGCGTTCAGCTTGTCGCGAGTCTCGGATCCGATGGCCTGAGCCCGCGCCCGCGCATCGGCGAGCTCGGTTTCATAAGCCTTCAGAGCCTGATCAGACTCGTCCTTCAGCTTCTGCGCCTCGGCGAGATCGTTTTCAATCACGCCTTCGCGGTTCGAGATAATGCCGCCGACGCGCGGAAGCGCGAACTTCGACACAATGAAGTAAAGCAACGCAAAGGCGATCGCGAACGACACCAGCTGCGAGGCAAACGTCTCCTTCTGGAAAGGCGGAAAACCCGCCTTGCCATGGCCGTCTGCTTCGGTGTGGGCGGTCGTGCCCTTTGCAGTGCCCTGACCCGTCGCCATGAGCGTCTCCTGTAGGCGTCAGCCGCGGCGCGTTAACAGCTCCGCGGCGAACGCATCATCTGAAATCAGACGGCGAACAGCAGCAGCAGCGCGACCAGCAGCGAGAAGATGCCGAGCGCTTCCGTCACGGCGAAGCCGAAGATCAGGTTCGCGAACTGGCCCTGCGAGGCCGACGGGTTGCGAAGCGCGCCGTTGAGGAACTGGCTGAAGATCATGCCGACGCCGATGCCTGCGCCGCCCATGCCGAGACAAGCGATGCCGGCGCCGATGTACTTTGCTGCAACTGGATCCATAGTGAAACTCCTTCTGGGATGTTGGTGTCAGTGGATA
>JAFVHU010000141.1 GCA_017474385.1 Afipia sp.
CACGGCGTGTTCCGGGTCAACAGGAAGGATGCGGCCTCCGGCGATGGCATGACGCAGTTCGGCCGGGCTCTGCATGCGCTGAACATCGATATCATCTGCGCCAACTCCTCGCAGGCCAAGGGCCGGGTCGAGCGTGCCCACAGCACGCTGCAGGACCGGCTGGTGAAGGAGATGCGCCTATGTGGCATCGACGCCATCGCAGCCGGCAATGCATTTCTGCCCGTCTTCATGGAGGCGTATAATACGCGCTTTGCCAAGGCGCCATTCGATGATCGTGATATCCATCGTCCTCTTACCGACCATGACGATCTCGACGATGCCTTCGCCTGGAAGGAAGAGCGTTCGGTGTCGGTCAATCTGACACTGCAGTACGACCAGGTCGTGTTCATGCTGGAACCGAACACGATCACGCGGCCGCTGGCGCGCAAGCGGGTCACGGTGATCGATTATCCCGACGGGCGGCTGGCCATCCGGCACAACGGCCTCGATCTGCCCTACCGCACCTTCGACAAGCGCCCGCAGGTCAACCAGGCTGCGATTGTTGAGAACAAACGTCTCGGTCCGATTCTGGCCTACATTGTCGAACAGCAGAAGCATCTCGACATGTCCCGCTCGGCCAAGGCGCCGCGCCGTCGCGGCCAGAAGAACCACATGTTCAAGATCGGATAGCACCGATGACCGTCACCGCCGGCGCGTTGCACAATGAAAACTTCTCGCGCCGCCTCCTCCACCATGAGATTTGCAACCTCAAACCCATAGAAAGGCGGCTATCCTGCTCCAACCGAGTGACATTTCTAACTGGCGCAAATCGTGACTTCCCTAAATGGCGGCGACACCGGGATGCAGGCTTTGGCCAAGCCACCCGAGACTATCGGCGGTCCAACCTGCGCCCTAGATCCCGCTCTTGGTCGTCTTGCCCTGCGTGATGAGACGCGCGCTTCGCTGGCCGCTCATATAGATCCACAACCAGTTCATCGCGACGGCAAGACGGTTGCGTAGCCCGATCAAAAAGAAGATGTGAGCGATACCCCACATCCACCAGGCCACGCGGCCTTTGAGCTTGATCCAGCCAAAGTCGACGATCGCTGCGCGCTTGCCGATCGTGGCGAGGTTACCGGCGTTCTTGTACGCGAACGGCTGGCTTGGGTTGCCGCCCCGCAGGCGCGCTGTGATTACCTCGGCGACATACTGCCCCTCCTGCTTGGCCGCCGGCGCCACGCCGGGCACCAGCTTTCCATCCGCCGTTTCAACATGCGCGGCATCACCGATCACAAAGATGTTCGAATGTCCCGGCACCGTCAGGTCTGGCTCGACAAGAACCCGGCCTGCACGATCCGCTGGCGCATGCAGCCACTCGGCCGCAGGCGAGGCCGCGACGCCTGCGGCCCAGATGATGGTTTTTGCGGGGAGGAACTCGCCACCAAGCTCGACCCCTCCTTCTCCGCACTTTGAAACTGCGTGTCCCAGTTTGACCTCGACTCCGAGACGCGTCAGCGCCCGTTGAGCGTAATCCGATAGATCTTCAGTGAAAGCCGAAAGGATACGAGGTCCGGCTTCAATAAGAACAACACGCGCGCTTCGCGTATCGAAATTGCGGAATTCGTCGCGCAATGTATCCCGAGCGAGCTCAGCGATTGTGCCCGCAAGCTCCACGCCAGTCGGCCCTGCTCCAACGATTACAAATGTGAGAAATTTGGCGCGCTCGGCCGGGTTCGTCTCCCACTCCGCCTGCTCAAATGCAGACAGAATCCGCCGCCTGATTTTGGTGGCATCCTCAAGCGTTTTCAGCCCGGGTGCATATGGCTCCCATTCGTCGTGACCGAAGTAAGCGTGACGGGCTCCCGTCGCCAAAATCAGAGTATCGAAAGCGATCGGCTCCTCGCCGTCCAACAGGACCTTCTTGTCCAGTGCGTTCACGCCGACGACGCTTCCGAGCAGCGTCGTGACGTTGATCTGCCTCCGAACAAGATGACGGACGGGCCAGGCGATTTCCGAGGTCGCGAGTGTCGCGGTGGCGACCTGGTAAAGCAGCGGCTGAAACAGGTGATGATTGCGCTGGTCGACGATTGTGATGCGCACCGGCGCATCGGCAAGACCGCGCGCGGCTTCAAGGCCGCCAAAACCGGCTCCGACAATCACAATATGCGGCACGGAAGGATCAACCGCCATATGGTCAGCCACGTATCAAATCCTCGCTTCTAACGTCGGTCACTTTCAACATCGTCCAGGAACGTCGCCGTCGGCGCAAAGAACAGGCATCCCGTCACCGCGCGGCTGAAGTCAAGCAGGTGGTCGTAAGTGCCCGGCGGGTTGCCGATGAACATGTTCTCCAGCATCTTCTCGATGCGATGCGGTGAACGCGCGTACCCGATGAAATATGTGCCGAACTCGCCCTTGCCCACCTCGCCGAACGGCATGTTGTCGCGCAGGATTTGAAGCTGCTCCCCGTTCTCTTCAATCGACGTCAGAACGTTGTGCGCGTACGGCTTCTTCACGGAATCAAGCTGTTCGATGTCGGACAGCTTGTGGCGGCCGATGATGTTCTCCTGCTCCTCGACAGGCACCTTGTTCCATCGCTCGACGTCGTGCAGATACTTTTGCACCATCACGTAGCTGCCGCCGGCAAAGGTGGGGTCTTCATCGCCGACAAGAGTGGCCGCTTCGGCGGCCTGACCCACCGGGTTTTCTGTTCCGTCCACAAAGCCGATCAGATCGCGGTCGTCGAAAAACTTGAAGCCGTGCACCTCGTCCACAGCTGAGACCGCGCCGGCGAGCCGCGCCATGATGTGCGTTGCCAGCTCAAAACATAAATCCATGCTCGCTGCGCGGATGTGAAAGAGGATGTCGCCGGGCGTCGAAACGGCGATATGCACGCCGCGAATTTCGCGAAAAGGATGCAGGTCCTTCGGCCTCGGCGCTCCGAACAGCCGACCCCAGGCATCGGAGCCAAACCCCGTGACACAAGACAACTGACCGTTGAGATCGCGGAATCCCACACCGCGCAGCAGGCTGGAGAGATCGGCGCACAAGCCGCGAACCGTCTCTTCAGACGCTGATCCAGGATTGATCGTTACGACCAGAAATATCGCCGCCCGCGTAAGCCGGGCGGCGACTGACTGGGACACGGGAGGCGGCAAGCTCGAAACCACAGGCTAATCCATGTTCCGGAAGGCATGCCCGTCCGCTGCGACCCCTTGTACAACACCCGGAGGCAGCAAGTCCTGCGCCGCGGTGCCATCGAAGACCCAATCGGTTTTGTCGGCGAGATCGGGGAGACCTGCGCCTTTGCGTACATAGAGGCCGACGGCTGGCTTTTTTGCATTGATGTAGAGATCATATTCCTGCATCGCGCGCGCTCCTACTACGCTGGCGACCAAACTTAATGGTTTTGGGCAACATGTCCAAATCCATCTGGACAGTTTGATCATGCCCCCCCCTCGCGCATCACTTCCATGGGAATGCTCGCTGCAAATGGTCCCCACTCCGCGCCGCTTGGACAATGGGTTAAGGTCGTCAGCGTGTGATCACCTCGACGCTCACCCCAAGTTAACGGGCCGACCCGATGGTTCTTCTTCCAGCGTCACGGCAATATCCGCGTTCGCCGAGAGGCGGACCTTGTTGCCCTCAACGCCGGCCCCACGAAGCCGGTCTCGATGTAGTGATGGTGCCCCTCGTGGGCTCCGAAGCTGTCGCTCTTTTTAAGCTTGATGCGATCACCTTCGACGCGGTCAACGGTCCCGACATGGACGCCGTCGGCCCCGATGACCTCCATGTTTTCCTTGATCTGACTATTCATCGTAACGTCCTCCTTCATTGAAGTTCGTGCAGAAAAAGGTACTCGTCAATTGATTCAAAACTGCGTTTCTCTCCGGCTATCTGATTTGTCTACCGAGTGCTTTTCGCTTCAAGCTTTTGGGTCAAGCGGCGGAGTTCAACCACCATCCGCTCATGAGTACCTCTGCCAATTTCTTCGGTTTCGTCGCGAGCGGTTACCGCAAAGACGATCCGCCGGCCATCTACCTCGACAACTTCCGCATCTGCCGTCACGCGCTGTCCGACCGGAGTCGCAGCGAGATGGCGAATATCGACAGCCGTTCCGACCGCACTCTCGCCGGGCTCCAGGTATTCGCGAATGGCGTTTAGCGCGGCGTTCTCCATCGCCAGAATCATAATCGGTGTTGCCAACACAGGTGGAAGCATCGTGTCCTTGACCTTGCTGGCCAAGTGCTGCTGGGCGACGTCGAGCGTAAACCGTCCCTTTGTTCCAAGTGGTATGGCGCGCATGCCCAATCCGCCTTTCTTTAACGCCAGCATCCCACAGGATCTGTGACGCTTCTGCTAGCTGGCCTTCGATCATCGCGCGTATTGAAACAGTCACCCTCCAAGAAACACAGGCACCAGATCCTCCTCGACAATGATCTGCGCAGCTTGCGGCGTTTGTTCGCTGCCGACGAGGTCGAGATGCGTTGCCGCTTCGAACAGCAGCGCGCGTACGTCGTCTGATGAGAGAATGTTCTTTGCGACCAGCTTGTGCACCAACGCCTGCAAGATGAGGGAGTCGATCTCGCCGTGTCCCAGCGCTATGAATCTTCCGACCATTTTGATCTCCCGGGTTAGCCTGCGGCGTCGATCTTGGCCCTTTGTTGCGGCGCGCCACGCCTAAAGCGAACGCTCCTGAATATCCTTCTGCAATTGCGCCAGCGCGTTGCGCAGGCCATGAAGCTGATCCATGAGATGAAGGATCACATCGATGCCCTCGTCGTTGGCTCCCAGATCGCTTTTTAGATCATGAATGAGGCGGGCACGCGCAACATCGATATCGGAGAACTGAATTCCGATGGAGGTTTCCTCCGGAATAAGCCATCGCTGCTCGAGCCAGAGGTCCAGCGTCTGCACCTGAAGACCCGAATAAGTCAGAAACTCCTGCTTGTTCATGATCAAGATGTCCTGTCTTCGCGTGGATTGAATTCTTTGCCCTTCTCCCAATTCGAGACGAATGCCTCGAGTTCCGAATTCGGAGATTTAGGCAAAACCACCTTCAACTTGACGAACTGATCGCCCTGCCCGCCGCTGCGGCGGGGCGCACCCTTTCCCCTCAGGCGCAGGGTCGTACCGGTGTTCGATCCCTTTGGCACCGACATCTGCACATCTCCAGTCGGCGTCGGAACGCGAATCTTCCCTCCCAATACGGCTTCGGTAAGGGAGACCGGCAACTCGATAGATATATCGTCACCGTCGCGGGTGAAGCGGCGATCGGGCAGGACTTCCACCTCGATCAGGGCATCCCCTGGATCGCCCTTGCCGGCGCCGGGCGCTCCCTTGCCCTTGAGACGCAAAACCTGACCGTCCACTAAACCGGGCGGAATTTTCACGTCGAGCGAGCCGCCGTCCGGCAGCGTCAAACGCTTGTTCGCGCCTGTAATCGAATCCACAAAATCGATCGGCAGAGTGTAGTGCAAATCCTGTCCGCGCCGGTTCGCGCGTGCGCGCTGACCGCGTCGCAGCAGTTCTGCAAACGCATCGTCCGTATCCATGTAGTCGGCGAAGCCGGAACTGTTCGCGTAATGATGCCCTTCATCCGCCGTAGCGAAATCCCGATAATAGTGATGCTGCGGCCGCTCCGCCCCGGTCGCGTCGATCTCACCGTTGTCGAAGCGCTTCCGTTTCTCGGCGTCGCTAAGCAGGTCATAGGCGCCAGCAACTTCCTTGAACTTCTCTTCAGCCAATTTGTCGCCAGGATTCAGATCCGGATGCAGCTTCTTCGCCAGCTTTCGATATGCCTTCTGGATATCGGCGGAAGAAGCCGTCGGGGCGACGTCAAGAATCTCGTATGGATTTCTCACGACTTACTCCGGACGCACATTGTTTATCCAAAATCACGAGCACTGCACGTAAGATCAACAATGCTACAACACCCTTCTCTCTCACACCAACTCGTCTGATGGCGAATAGTTGGTGCGAGAATCTTCGTTCAGGCAGAGGGTTTCAGAATGATCCCTTCAGCACCGCGAAGGCTCAATGAACCGTCAATCTCCTCAGCCTGCCGGTCCATGAACGTCGACAGCAGGATACGTCCATGTGCCGCCAGCGAGGCGGACGCTACGCCGAGGTTCAGCGCAACGAGCAACCTCCGGCCTTGATGCGCGCGCTCAAACACCAACAGATCGCCAGCGACGCTCACGAGCTTGTAGGTACCAAGCGAAAGCTCGGGCCGCGCGCGGCGCAGCGCGATCAGCGCCCGGCGCAAGCTCAGCATGGACGCAGAGTCCCGACGCTCCGTGGCGACGTTCTCCAGGGCCACATTCTTGCTCAGCGGCAGCCATGGCTCGCTGACGCTGAACCCTGCATACGCCGTCGCATCCCATTGCATCGGCGTGCGGCAGCCGTCCCGCCCAACACCCATGCCCGGAACATTCTTCTCCCACGGGTCCCTCACTCGATCTGGCGGAATCTCAACCTGCGGCATGCCGATCTCGTCGCCATAATACAGCGTGGGCGTCCCTCGGAGCGTCAGCAGCAGCATCGCTGCGACGCGCGCCTGATCGCCGCCGACGCGGCTTGCGATGCGCTGGCGGTCGTGATTGCCGAGCACCCAGTTCGGCCATGCACCGGGCGGCAGCGCAGCCTCATAGTCGTCGATGAGCTTTGCGATGGCGCGCGCGTTCCACGGCGTCGAGATCAGAGCGAAGTTGAACGGCAAATGAGCGCCGGCGAGATCGCGGCCATAATAGGCTACAAGCTTGCCCGGCGGCAGATAGATTTCACCGATCAGGACGCGATCGTCGAACTCATCGATCACCTGCCTCAGCTCGGAAACGACATCGTGAACTTCAGGCCTGTCGGTCGAGTACAGCGGGACTAGTTGCTGGTAGGGTTGCTGCCCCTCCGTGTAATCAGGATTTGGCGGATTGTCGCGCAGCAGGTCGTCCTTGATGAGATGCCACATCACATCGACACGAAAGCCGTCGACGCCACGCCGCAGCCAGAAGCGCATCACGTCATGCATCGCACGGCGCACTTCCGGATTGCGCCAGTTCAGATCGGGCTGGTTACGCAGGAACGCGTGATAGTAATGCTGCCCGGTATACGCATCGAATTCCCAACTGCTGCCTCCGAATTCGGAGAGCCAGTTGTTCGGAGGGCCGACCTCGCCCTTGGGATCGCGCCAGATGTACCAATCGCGTTTTGCGTTATCTCTCGAACTGCGGCTTTCGATGAACCATGGATGGCGATCGGATGTGTGGTTAGGAACGAGGTCGAGGATAACTCTGAGTCCAAGATTGTGCGCAGCCGCGACCAGCGCATCGAAATCGTCCAACGTGCCGAACAGCGGATCTATCCCGGTATAGTCCGAGATATCGTAGCCAAAGTCCTCCATCGGCGATGGAAAGATCGGCGACAGCCACAGTGCATCGACACCAAGTTCGCGCAAGTAAGGCAGCCGCTCGATGACGCCGCGGAGATCACCTACGCCGTCGCCATTCGAGTCCTGAAACGAGCGCGGATAAATCTGGTAGAGAATGCCCGATTTCCACCAGGGAAAGTTCTCATGCATGAGTCACGCCAAACGGCCCGATGCTTAAGATGATCAGCGGCCTGCACTTAGTCGCAAGAGAAAGTCGCTGGCAACATCCGCTTGAACCCAGCCCGTTCAAAGCCGATAATTCGGTTGATGAATCGCGTTGCGCGGCCGCGTGACATAAAACTCTCACATTGTAGCGCAGACTTGAGCATGAATTTCCGGATACCACAGCGCCAACAACTACGCGGGTCTGCGCGATTCAACGCGGATACGCGTCGCTGGACGGTCATGGTGATCGTGCTGATCGGATCGCTCGGTGTCTATGCCGTCGAGCGATGGATGCGGCCGCCGGATACGCCGGTCTCTGGCAATGCGTTCGTGGCCGACGGTGACACGCTGACAATTTCCGGTACGAGAATCCGCCTCATCGACATCGATGCCCCTGAGCTCGACCAAACCTGCACTGACGCCCAAGGACGCGACTGGCCCTGCGGACGGCAGGCCTCCGCGCAACTGCGGAGCCGTGTCCGCGGCCGCGATCTCACATGCCAGCCGAAATCGATCGACAAGTTCGGGCGCACGCTGGCGACCTGCACTCTTCCCGATGGCACCGATATCAACGGCTGGATGGTCCAGCAAGGCTGGGCCGTGACATCGGGATTCGCGAACGTCTATGGCGCGCAGCAGGACGATGCGAAATCTGCCAAGCGTGGACTTTGGGCCGGATCGTTCACGACGCCGCGCGAATGGCGGCACCAGCATCCGCGCACGGACGACAATCGCAAAGAGTAATGGAAGACCTCAGCTCGCTTTCGCCAAGCACGGCTGCTCTCGAAGGTGCCGCTCGGTCGAAGCCGGATACTTCCGCAACATCGCCGCAGGCCTGATCGGGCGCGGCACGAAATTGCCGCCGCAGTTCGGACATCCGCCGTTGAACACAGTATCGGCGCAGGTTGCGCAGAACGTGCATTCGAATGTGCAAATCACGGCCTCGCGGCTCTCCGGCGGCAGATCCTTGTCGCAGCATTCGCAGTTCGGCTTGAGTTTCATCATTACGATTCTCCCCGTGTGCGGCATGCCGAGCCTATGCGGCCGCGTGTGCCGGTGCAAGGCAGCCAAGCGAGGCCCAATGCTTGCGTCCGGGTGACTTTTGATCTTTTCTGAGTCCAGAAAACTGAGGAAATCCCAATGTCAAAGACGCAAGGCATTCAGGAATCTCGTGCCGCCGAGTCGGAAGTGCTCTATGCGGTCGACGGCAATATCGCCACCATCACGCTCAATCGCCCTGAGCGTTTGAATACGATCTCCCGCCTGATGCTGGAGCAACTCGGGCAGTTACTTCTCCAAGCAGACAACGATCCGGCCGTGCGCGTCGTGATCCTCACTGCGGCCGGACGCGCTTTCTGTGCAGGGCTCGATGTGGGCAGCGCATCGAGCGGCACCGGGATCGGTTCACAGAACGATGCCGATGGCGCGCGCACAACGCTCGATCTCAAGACCGCGCCTCCGACGTCCTGTTCAACATGGAGAAGCCGACGATCTGCGCGCTCAACGGCGCCGCGGCCGGCTATGGCATGGACACCGCGCTGGGCTGCGACATTCGCATCATGTCCGAGAGCGCAAAGCTCGCCGCTGCGTTCGTCAAGCGCGGTATCGTACCGGAGTCAGGCGGAACATGGTTTCTGCCGCGTATGCTCGGCTGGGCAAAAGCCGCCGAGATCATCTTCACCGGCCGCACGCTCTCTGCAAAGGAAAGCCTCGATATGGGCCTGACCAATCACGTCGTCCCTGACGCCGAATTGATGTCGCGCGCCCGTGCGCTTGCTGCCGAGATCGCCTCCAATGCACCGCTCGCGGTCCAGTCGGCCAAGCGCATGATGCGCGTCGGCCTTTCCGAGAATTTCAACGATCATGTTCATGTCCATCACGTCTTCCTGCAATTGCTGCCCTTGATGCGCACGCAGGATTTTCGTGAGGGCCTGGCATCGTTCCTTGAAAAGCGGCCGGCCGATTTCAAGGGGCGCTGAGGTTACGTCGCCCCCAAACGCTCGTCCCTGTTGCGCAGCCAGCGGATCGCCGGCAGCGTCAGCAGCACCATCACTGCTTTGCCGACGATCTGACCCGCGAGAAAGTCGAGGCTGCCAAACGCGAGCCATAGAAACAGCAGCGAGTCCGCCACCAGTCCCACAAGGCTGCTCGCTGCCACGGCGAGCACAAGCCCGCGCTTTTGCAGCGGCGTATAGACCGCGAAGTCCGCTAGTTCCGACAACAGGAACGCAACTGCTGACGCAACGACCAGCGGCGCAGGCGCCAGTGCCGCAGAGAGCAAAGTCCCCGCACCGATCGCCGCCAGCCCGTAAGTCACACCGAGCCGCCGCTGCACGAGGTCGCGCAGCACCAGCGCAAGACCCGCCATCAGCACGCCGCTCGGAGCCATCAAGCCGGGTGCCACTGGAATAAGACATGGCCCGTCCGGCGGGCATATCGTGCCGATATGCTGGATCAGCCAGTTCGCGACGGGGATACAGGCGATGTAGGCCGCCAGAAATACAAAACCCTCGGTGCGAAGTCGCTGCGCGAGGGTCATTGCGCTTCGGTCTTGGCTTTCGCGCTGTAAGCCGCCCAGCCCTTGGCGCGCAGGCTGCATGCCGGGCAGTCGCCACAGCCGTAGCCCCAGTCGTGCCGCGCGCCACGCTCACCCAGGTAACAGGTGTGGGAGTGTTCAACGATCAGATCGACCAGTCCATTGCCGCCGAGTTCTTCCGCCAGCGCCCAGGTGTCGGCCTTGTCGCGCCACATCAGGGGTGTGTGCAACTCGAACGGACGCGCCATCCCGAGATTGAGCGCGACATTGAGCGCCTTGATGGTCTCGTCGCGGCAATCCGGATAGCCGGAGAAATCCGTCTCGCACATGCCGCCCACGATGTGCGTAATGCCCCGCCGATAGGCCAGCGCAGCAGCAAAGGTGAGGAACACCAGATTGCGGCCCGGCACGAACGTATTCGGCAGGCCACCCTCGCCCATCTCGATCGCCGTGTCGCGCGTGAGCGCGGTCTCGGAAATGTCACCGAGGGTTGGAATGTCCAGTGTGTGGCTTTCGCCGAGCCTGGCTGCCCACTCGGGCCGCAATGCGGTCATGCCGTCGATCAGCTTCGCCCGGCTTTCAAGCTCCACGGCATGCCGCTGGCCATAGGAAAACCCGATGGTCTCCACCCGTTCAAACCGCGCCAATGCCCACGCGAGGCAGGTCGCGGAATCCTGCCCGCCGGAGAAAAGCACCAAGGCTGCGTTGTTCTGGCCCAACTCTGTCATGGATTGCACTTAGCACCCGGACGCTACGCCGCCAATTGTCTCCAGACCGCCATTGCGGCATAGAGGGCAAGCCCTTTTCATACCCGTGGTGCGCCATGCCTCCCTCCCATGACATTTCCAAGCTGCTCGACATCATGGCCGCTTTGCGCACGCCGAAAACCGGGTGTCCGTGGGATCTGGAACAGACGTTCGCGACCATCGCTCCCTATACCATCGAAGAGGCCTATGAGGTTGCCGAGGCGATCGCGCGTGACGATCTCGCTGACCTGAAGGAAGAGCTTGGCGACCTGCTGCTGCAGGTGGTGTTTCATTCACGGATGGCGGAGGAGAAAGGCTCCTTCGCGTTCGGCGATGTGGTGAATGCCATCACCGCGAAGATGACCCGGCGTCATCCCCATGTGTTCGGCGAGAAAGCCGGACGCATGACGCCCGACGAGGTGAAGGGCCTATGGCACAGCATCAAGGCCGAGGAGAAAGCCGAACGCGCAGCTTTGCGCGGTGAGACTCCCGACGCAAAGCCCGGTCTGCTGGAAAGCGTTAAAAAGAGTCAGCCCGCATTGGCGCGCGCAATGGATTTGCAGCGTACCGCTTCGACCGTCGGCTTCGACTGGAACGATCCGCGCGCGGTGCTCGCCAAAATCCGCGAGGAAGCCGATGAAATCGAAGCGGCGCTGGACAGCGGCGACCAGTCACACATCGCCGAGGAAACCGGCGATCTTCTGTTCGCCGTCGTCAATCTGGCGCGCCATGCCAACGCCGATCCCGAAATGGCGTTGCGTGCGACCAATGCGAAGTTCGAGAAGCGCTTTGCCTATATCGAGCGCACTCTCGCTGCGCGCGGCTCATCGCTGGAAGCAGCGACGCTGGCCGAGATGGACGCGCTATGGAATGAGGCGAAGACCGCGACGTAGTTTCGCGGCAAGCGCAATCAATGCGTGCTCGGCACGGCGCCGAACTTGGCAATCGTGATGTCGCGCTTGGTTTCATCGACCCGCACGGTCATGGCAAACCGGCCATTCTCCATGTGCTTGTCCAGCACCTCCGCATTCCGGTGCAGCCAGCTGATGCCGGCACCGTCGGATGCATCGATGGAGAGATCCAGAGTCACGCGCGTCGCGGCCAGACGGTCCTCGATCGCCGCAAGCAAGGCATCGATGCCCTCCCCGGTCTCGGCTGACACTGGAAAGCAAGGCCGTTCTGGTGGCCGGCGTGCAGCAATGTTCACGAGGTTGGCGCGTCCTTCTTCGTCGAAGCGATCGATCTTGTTCCAGACTTCCAGGATGCGCTGACCGCTATCCGGATCGATACCGAGCTGACGCAGCACGCCTTCAACATCGTGCTGCTGGGCTTCGGCATCCTCGTGCGAGATATCGCGCACATGCAGGATGACGTCAGCCTCGATGACTTCCTCCAGCGTGGCGCGGAACGCAGCCACCAGCATGGTCGGCAAGTCCGAGATGAAACCGACCGTGTCCGACAACATGGCCTTGCCGCCGTGAGGCAGGGTCAGCGCGCGTAAGGTCGGATCGAGCGTTGCGAACAGCATGTCAGCGGCCTGCACGTCCGCGCGGGTCAGCCGGTTGAACAGCGTGGATTTGCCGGCGTTGGTGTAGCCGACCAGCGCAACAACGCGATACGGCACGCGCTGACGCCCCGCACGATGCAGCCGGCGCGTCGCCCGCACCTTCTTGAGTTCGGATTCGATCTTTGAAATGCGGTCGCCGATGAGGCGGCGGTCGGCCTCGATCTGGGTTTCGCCGGGACCACCCATAAATCCGAAGCCGCCGCGCTGGCGCTCAAGATGGGTCCATGACCGGACCAGGCGGCTTCGCTGATAATTCAGATGCGCGAGTTCGACCTGCAACGTGCCTTCGCGAGTTTTCGCGCGGCGGCCGAAGATTTCCAGAATGAGGCCGGTGCGGTCGAGCACCTTCGCATTCCATTCCTTCTCGAGATTGCGTTGCTGAACCGGCGACAGCGCACAATCCATCACGACCAGATCAACGTCATTGGCCTTGATCAGGCCGATCATCTCCTCGACCTTGCCTTTGCCGAGATAGGTCGCGGGGCGGATCTCGCTCAATGGCGCCAGGATCGCTTCCGCCACGGTGAGATCGATGGCACGTGCCAAACCCGCGGCTTCTTCAAGCCGCGCGTCGGGATTGCGTATTCCATGGGCTACCGTCGTCGCGTCGGGATCGCCCCGCCGCACGCGCTTGTATGGACCGATGACCAGCACCCGTCCTGTATCGCCCCGCGCCGACTTAGGCCGGTCGGCGCCCCCGTCGAAGTTGCGGGGTTCCAAATTAATTCAATCTCAAGCTGGCGCGTCCTCGCCGCCTTCGAACAACTGGATTGGAGCGCCCGGCATGATCGTCGAGATCGCATGCTTGTAGACAAGCTGCGAATGACCATCGCGCCGAAGCAGCAGACAGAAATTGTCGAACCAGGTGACAATGCCCTGCAGCTTCACTCCATTGACCAGAAAGATCGTCAGTGGCGTTTTGGTTTTGCGAACGTGATTGAGGAAAGTGTCCTGTAGGTTTTGTGCGCGGTCTGCCGCCATTTTCTTATCCCGCATTATTGTTTTTTGGGCCTGACCTGCCCTCTGCGGGGCGTGGTCCGGCTGCCGGCGTCCCTGAGATCCCCCTCCGGGTGCTGCAACGCGATTAAAAGGCACGCCCGGTTGTTAGGCAAGGCCGCGTACCCGGCTAGGACGCCAAAGGACGGAAAAACTTACGAAAAAGCCGAAAATCGGTGGAATTCTTCCCGCAAACGCATGGAAATGGAGCCAGGCCTGCCATCCCCAATGCTGTGACCGTCGATCCGGACCACGGGCATGACGATCTGGCTGGACGCGGTGACAAATGCCTCGGCCGCCTCATAAGCCTCGGCCGGGGTGAAAGGGCGCTCCTCGAACTTGATCTGGAGCGCTGCAAGCACCTCGGTCAGCACAGCCCGTGTGATGCCGGCGAGAATGCCGCTGTCCGCCGATCGGGTGACGACTCTGCCGTCGCGGGTCACGATCCATGCGTTGCTCGATGACCCTTCGGTGACATGCCCATCGCTATCGACGTACCAAGCCTCGTACGCGTCATTCTCGCGCGCCTGCTGCTTCGCCAGCACGTTGGGTAATAGCGACACGGATTTGATGTCCACTCGCGGCCAGCGATTTTCGGGAACGGTGATGACGCCAATCCCCTTTGCGGCGGTGTCCTGGTTCTTCTGGAAATTGAGACCGCGCGCGGTAACCACCACAGCCGGTTTGACGGGCTTCACCGGAAACGCATGATCGCGCCGGGCTACGCCGCGCGTCACCTGCAAGTAAACGATACCGTAGATCACGCGATTGCGCCGTACGGTTTCGTGAATCACGACTTCAAGCGCTGTCAGCGGCATCGGCATATCGATGCGCAATTCACGCAGCGAGCGCTGCAGCCGCGTCAGGTGGCGCGGCATATCGACGACTTTGCCGCCCCTGATTTCGCAAACCTCGTAGACACCATCTGAAAACTGATAGCCACGATCTTCGATATTCACACTGGCGTCCCGCATGTCGCGGTATTGGCCGTTCACATAGGCAATGCGGGACATCTGTTCAGCCTACACCCAGCGCCTTGAGCTTACGATGCAGGGCAGAACGCTCCATTCCCACGAACTCAGCCGTGCGCGAGATGTTGCCTGAGAAACGGCTAATCTGCGCGATCAGGTAGTCGCGCTCGAACACTTCACGGGCCTCGCGCAGCGGCAGACCCATGATGTGTTCACCGTTGTTGCCTGTGGGCATGGCCGGGATCATCGAACCTACATCCTGCGGCAGCATATCCGCGGTGATGGCCGCCTCGGCATTGCCACCCGCCAGAATCATCACGCGCTCGACGTTGTTGCGCAGTTGCCGGACATTGCCCGGCCAGACGTGCGATTGCAGCACGGCCATCGCATCCTCACCGATCCGCCGTTTCGGCAAACCAGTCGCGGACGAAATCTGGTCCATGAAATACTCGACGAGGTCGGGAATATCCTCACGGCGCTCCGAGAGTGGCGGGACACGGATCGGCACGACGGAAAGACGATGGTAGAGATCCTCGCGGAACTTTCCTTCCGCAATCTCGACTTCAAGATTACGTGCCGTCGATGACACGATACGAACGTCGACGCTGACCTTGGTGGTGCCGCCTGCCCGCTGAAACGTCTGATCGACCAGCACGCGCAAAATCCGGTTCTGAGTTTCGCGGGGCATGTCGGCGATCTCGTCGATGAACAACGTGCCGCCGTGAGCTTCCTCCAGCGCACCGGGCTTGCGGCCGGTCTCGCCGTCGGACAATTCGATCCCGAACAACTCGACTTCCATGCGCTCCGGCGTGATCGCCGCAGCATTGATGACGACGAACGGCCCATCGGCACGGCTAGACATTGCATGGAGCGTGCGCGCGGCAAGCTCCTTGCCGCCGCCGGATGGCCCGACGATCATGATGCGGCTGTTGGCCTTGGCCGCACGATCGATGGTCTGGCGCAACTGGTTCATGCAGGGTGAACGGCCCACCAGTGTACCAGACGACGGCGCGTGCTGCTTGAGTTCGCGGACTTCGCGCTTGAGGCGCGATGTTTCCAGCGCACGGTTCGCCACCAGGATCAGCCGATCCGCCTTGAAAGGCTTCTCGATGAAATCGTAGGCGCCACGCTTGATCGCCGCGACCGCCGTTTCGATGTTGCCATGCCCCGAGATCATCACGATCGGCACTTCGGGGTAATTCACCTTGATCTGCTCGAGCAATTGCAAGCCGTCCAGTTTGCTGCCCTGAAGCCAGATGTCGAGGAAAATCAGATTCGGCCGACGGCCCGAAATCTCCGACAGCGCGGTATCGCTGTCGCGCGCTGTACGGGTTTTGAAACCCTCGTCGTCGAGAATACCCGCGACAAGATCCCGAATATCAGCTTCGTCATCGACGATTAAAATGTCATTCGCCATGAATCACGCCCGCTCTATCAATCGCCGGTTACGGCTTCTGTTTTTGTTTCGTGTGTTTCCTCGACCCTGGCGTCTTTCACCTGGCCGAAGACAGAAAATCTCATCCGCACCCACGCGCCCCGTGCACCGGGACGAAGGGAGGATGCGTCGTTCAGTTCGATACGCCCGCCGTGATCTTCGAGAACGCGGCCAACGATCGCGAGACCGAGGCCAGTGCCCTTCTCGCGGGTGGTCACATACGGCTCAAGCAAGCGCGCACGGCTTTCTTTGGGCAGTCCGATTCCGTTGTCCACAATGTCGATCACGATATCGTCGTTTTCGCGTACAGCGATGACATCGATGTGTCCGCGCTCGATCTCTCCGGGAGGGACCGCGCCGATGGCTTCGGTGGCGTTCTTGATGATATTCGTCAGCCCCTGCGAGATCAGCCGCCGGTCGAACTTCGCGTGCATCGGCTCCTGCTTTATGTCGACTTCGATATCGACGTCAGGATGCCCCACCCGCATCAGGAAGACCGTCTGACGGACCGTGTCCGCGACGTCCTCACCCTCGATAACCGGCTTCGGCATGCGCGCGAATTTCGAGAACTCGTCCACCATCTTGCGGATGTCATCCACCTGACGAATGATCGTGTCGGTGCACTGATCGAAAATGGGCCGGTCTTCCGTGATAACCTTGCCGAACTTGCGGCGAATGCGCTCGGCGGACAACTGGATCGGGGTCAACGGGTTCTTGATCTCATGCGCGATGCGGCGGGCGACGTCCGCCCACGCCGACGTTCGCTGCGCGGTTACCAGTTCGGTGATGTCGTCGAGTGTAATGATGTAGCTCTCGTTCGACTGCCCGGTTTGCTCGGAACTGACGCGCACCGAAAGATTGCGCTCGATATTGTCGCGGCTGATTTCGATCTGCCCCTGCAACAGCCGTTGCGCACTGCTGCGCGCCGTGGCCATCAGTTCATTGAGTTCGGGAACGATTTCGGACAACGCTTTGCCCATCACTTCCGATTCCGAATGTCCGATCAGTTTTTCCGCCGAGCGGTTCAGAACGGCGATCTTGCCGCCGCCATCGACGCCGATGATGCCGGCGCTTGCCGATGAGAGCACTGCTTCAATAA
Organism: Afipia sp.; assembly: GCA_017474385.1. Classification (GTDB taxonomy): domain Bacteria; phylum Pseudomonadota; class Alphaproteobacteria; order Rhizobiales; family Xanthobacteraceae; genus Afipia. The sequence continues at coordinate 16,921 of JAFVHU010000141.1, forward strand.
ACCGGCGGCGGCTGTCGATGAGACCGCTCGCATTCACGAGATCATCGCGCTGTGTGCGCAACTCCTGAGTCATCTTGTTGAATGTTTCGCCGAGATTGGCGAGGTCGCCTTCGGATTTAATGACGGGGACCTGAACATGGAGGTCGCCGGTAGAAACGAGATTGGCCGCGCTCATCAGCCGGCGGATCGGCGCGACCAGCCAGTTGGCGAAATTCAAACCGATCAGCACCGATGACATCAACACAGTCAGCGCGATCACAGTGAACATCAGGGCGAAGGCGACCTGAATTCCCAAGCGTCTCGATTCGAGCTCGGCGTATTCTTTCACGCTCGCTTGAGTCTGCTGCAACTGCGCAACAACACGCGGATCGAGAATGCGCGCCACGTAAAGAAAGCTATCCTGAAACGCGCGTAAGCGAATGACCGCAGCGACGTAGTTCTGTTCGATAAAGACGGCGATCTGAGGTTCATCCTCGGTGACGTTCTTCAGAAAATCCGCGGCGGGAGTCTGGAAATCCTGCCGGATGCCGGTGGCCGCCGTTTCAAGGATGTTGCGATCCTTGTCGATGATCATAGCGCCGGGCAGATTGCGGGAGGTCGCGCTCGACGTCAGTATGTTGCGAAAGGTCTGGCGGTCCTGGTCATAAAGGGGCCGTGCGCGCGCAATGTCATTTGACATGCCGATGATGTCGCCGCGAATAAGCTGGGCATGTTCGTAGACATAAGCGTTGGCGACGATCAGCGAATTCTCGATCACCGCGCGGGTACGCACCGAGAATAGCCGGTCGAGGCCGCGATCGATGGTGACATTGGCTACGATCGAAACCAGCACCGCCGGCAAAACCGCGATCACTGAAAACAGGCTCACGATCTGGACGTGCAGCCGCGCCGCGGCGCGGCCACGGCGGCGGGCCTGAACGACCTGCCAGACCTCGCGGGCGATGATCGCCAGCAGCAGCAGGATGGTTGCGCCGTTGATCAGGAGGAACGTGACGACGATTTCGTGGGTCGGCGCGATCGGGGTCAGCCCGGTCAGCACCACGAAGGTCAGGAATGCCGAAAGGAGCGCCAGGCCGACTGCGAACGGCGCCAATAGCCGATGCCACGGCCGGCCGGTAGGCTCGGCAACCGACGGGTCGAGGGTTTGGGCCGACGCCTCTGCTGCGCTCATGCGGGGATCGTGTCAGGCCGGTTTAGCCGGTACGAGGCGGGTGCCCCGACCAGTGATGCAATCATATCACAATGTTGCTGGATTGCGACATTTCCTAGGCGTTTGTCCGTGACGAATTACGCCATTCACGTTTTCTAGGCTGGACGGCGTGCGCCAAAGGCGGCCCCGTCACCGGAATGCCACGCGGTCGCAAAAGCCCAAATTCGGGAACCCGATGACCTGTCAGGCGCTTGGCCGAGCCGAAAACGCTCCTAGCCGCCGCTGCGGTAGACCTGAATATCGAGGTCCCGGATCTTCTTGCGAAGGGTATTCCGGTTCAGTCCAAGGAGGTCTGCGGCCCTGATCTGGTTGCCGCGATTGGCGGCCAGCGCCGCTGTCAGGAGCGGAACTTCAATCTCCTTCAGGATGCGATGGTACAGCCCCGGCGGCGGCAGCCCGTTCGGGAAACCCGCAAAATGCGACGCCAGGTACATCTCCACCGCGCCTCCGAGGTTGTCGACGCTTTGCGGCATACTGCCGCCTGACACCACGGCGGGCGGCGCCAGTTCGCCCTCAATGACCGAGCCGGTAATAACATCCTGCGGATAGAGCGCGGCAAGGCGGCGCGCGAGGTTTTCAAGTTCGCGCACATTGCCCGGCCAGCGGTGCTGCTTGAGACGTTCGAGCGCCTGCGCGTCGAGCTTCTTCGGCGGCAAGCCGTCCTTTTCCGCCAGCGCAAAGAAGTGCCGGATCAGGTCGGGCAAGTCCTCGATCCGCTCGCGCAGTGGCGGCAGCCGTAGCGGGACCACGTTGAGGCGGAAGAACAGATCTTCGCGGAACAGACCCTGCTGAATGAGAATGCGGAGGTCCTTGTTGCTGGCGGCGACAATCCGCACGTCGGTCTTGATCGGCGTGCGCCCGCCGACCGTCGTGTATTCGCCCTGCTGCAACACGCGCAGCAAGCGGGTCTGTGCTTCCATCGGCATGTCGCCGATTTCGTCGAGAAACAGCGTACCGCCTTCGGCCTGCTCGAACCGGCCGGTCGCGCGGGCATTCGCGCCGGTAAACGCGCCGCGCTCATGTCCGAACAATTCTGATTCAATGAGATCGCGCGGAATAGCGGCCATGTTCACAGCAACGAACGGACCGTTGCGGCGCTTGCCGTAGTCATGCAGTGCGCGCGCCACCAGTTCCTTGCCGGTCCCGGATTCGCCGGAGATCATGACCGTCAAATCGGTCTGCATCAGGCGCGCGAGCACACGGTAGATTTCCTGCATCGCCGGAGAGCGGCCGACCAGCGGAATGGAATCGAACTCGCCCTCATCCTTGACTGTCGTCGGGCGTTCTTTCGGCTCAGACAGTGCGCGGCCGACGATCGCAATCAATTCCTTGAGGTCGAACGGCTTCGGCAGATATTCGTAGGCGCCACGCTCCGATGCCCTGATCGCAGTCATGAAAGTGTTCTGCGCACTCATGACAATGACCGGCAGATTCGGGCGCATCTTCTTGATCCGCGGCAGTAAATCGAAGGCGTTCTCATCCGGCATCACAACGTCGGTGATGACAAGATCGCCCTCACCTTGGCTGACCCAGCGCCAGAGCGTGGCCGCATTGCCCGTCAGCCGCACCTCATATCCGGCGCGGGACAGCGCCTGATTGAGCACGGTTCGGATTGCGGTGTCGTCGTCAGCGACAAGTATGCTACCTACGGGCATTGTTATTTATTCCTCATCTGCGGTCTGTGAGGCATGCGAGAGCGTTCCCGGGCGCCCATCGCTATTGCTGTGGTTGTGATTGTTGTTTTTGGTTGCGTTGAACATCGGCAGCAGCACACGAAAAACTGTCTTTCGCGGCTGGGATTCACATTCGATGATGCCGCCATGATCGTTCACGATCTTGGCGACAAGCGCGAGGCCAAGACCGCTGCCGGTCGGCTTGGTGGTCACGAATGGATCGAACAGATTTGGCAGCAGATCGTCCGGTACGCCCGGCCCGTTGTCCTTCACGCAGAATTCCAGCGGCAGCGACACCCTGGACTTTTTGCCTGGCACCGAGAGGCGCACACCCGGCCGGAATGCCGTGGTCAACTGAATCTCACCATCGGTCCCGATATCCGCGACGGCCTCGGCCGCGTTCTTCACAAGGTTCAGGAACACCTGAATCAGTTGATCCTGATTGGCCAGCACAGGCGGCAATGACGGATCGTACTCCTCGACGAACTTGATATTGCGCGCAAAACCCGACTGCGCGAGCCGCTTCACGTGATCGAATACGGAATGGATGTTCACCGGTCCGCGTGCCACGGGGCGTTCGTCGCCGAACACTTCCATGCGATCGACAAGCGTCACGATGCGATCCGCCTCATCGCAGATCAGGCGCGTCAGCGTGCGGTCTTCCGGCGAAGCCGCCTGTTCAAGCAATTGCGCCGCCCCGCGAATGCCAGACAGCGGATTTTTGATTTCATGCGCCAGCATCGCGGCCAGTGCGATCACCGAACGGGCGGCGCTGCGATGGGTCAACTGCCGGTCCATCTTGTCGGCAATGGTGCGCTCCTGAAGCATCACCACAATATGCCCGGGGTGCTCGCTGAGCGGTGCGACATGGAGATCGACCTGACGATCGCCGCCGATCCGAGGCGTGCCGAGATCGACCTTGTATTCATTCACGGCCGAGCCGGTGCGGCGCACCTGATCGATCAGCGCGAGCAGCGGGCTGCCGAACGGCACCAGTTCGCGCAACATCTGCCGCTGCAAATGCGGGATCGACGTCTCGAAGAACGATTCCGCCGCGATATTTGCATCGAGAATCTTGCCGTCCGGCGCGACAAGCATCACCGGATTGGGGAGCGCATTCAGAATCGCATCGCTGTTGGCGAGTTGTGGAACGCGTTGTTCGGCGACGTTGCTCATGCAGCAGCGCTCCAGGAAAATTCGCCAAAAGCATCGTGAAGCGAGCGGCGGACGTGAGCTGGATCTGTCGCTGTCAGGATGGTCTGACGCCAGCGCTTGAGGGCGTCCGCGGATGCGGCGCTGCCCTTCGCGGCAACATCGAGTGCCCAGCCCAGATGCTTGCGTGCATGACGCGAGCCGATGCGCGATCCGTAGTGATCGACGACCTGATCGTAGAGATTGCAGACATGTTCCAGTTGTTGGCTGAGATGCGGCTCGGATTCCGGTGCGCCGCCATCGAGACGGCGCGCAATCTGTCCCGGCAGCCACGGCTGACCTTGCGCACCCCGCCCGACCATGACCGCGTCTGCGCCGGAAGCGTCGAGCGCGAGCGCCGCCTGTTCGAACGACGTAATGTCGCCATTGACGACCACTGGCACCGTCACGGCGTTCTTGACCGGCCGCACGGCGGCCCAGTCGGCGCTTCCCTTGTAGAACTGGCAGCGGGTGCGCCCGTGCACGGTGATCATTTTTATGCCCGCCGCCTCGGCGCGGCGCGCCAGTTCGGGCGCATTGAGAGATTTGTCGTCCCAGCCAAGCCGCATCTTCAACGTCACCGGGACGTTCACGGCGGAAACAGTGGCATCGATGAGACGAAGCGCGTGATCGAGGTCACGCATCAGCGCAGAGCCGGACTGGCCGCCTGTCACGTGACGCGCAGGACAGCCCATGTTGATGTCGATGATGTCCGCGCCGGCAGCTTCCGCGATCTTCGCGCCTTCGGTCATCCAGTGGGTCTCGCAGCCAGCGAGCTGAACCACGTGCGGGCCGATCCCGGTTGCCTCGCAGCGCAGGACCGACATCGGACGGCCCCGGGCGAGATCATCGCTGGCGGTCATTTCCGAGACGACAAGCCCGGCTCCCAGCTCAGCAGCAATGCGGCGGAACGGAGCATCGGTCACGCCGGACATGGGTGCGAGAAGCACGCGATTTGCGACCTCGATATCGCCAATGGTCAGTGTTGCCTGACGTACCGGAGCCATACCGATCACTGTTCTTTTCGCTTTTTGCCGAACCCCGCCTCGTTGCGGAGAGCTCGTCGCTTAATTTCTAAGCATCTTGAGATCATGCCTACACTTTAGCCAATTCCGGGAGGCTTGCAAGTGCGGCGCAACAATTCTTCCAAATTCTTCACAGGGTTGCGGAATCATGCTGTTCCCTGCCCGAATATGGTAAGTGCAGCACCCAAAGCTGCCAACAATCGGCTCAGCCACCCTGCTCTGACGGTCGTCAAATACTCATGCCAACGCAAAAACGGACTGCCGCCATTATTGTCGCTGCCGGCCGCGGACTTCGCGCCGGGACCGGAGGCCCCAAGCAATACCGATCAATCGGCGGAAAAACCGTCCTTTCGAGGGCGATGGAGCCGTTTTGTACTCATCCGGGCGTGTTTGCCGTCCAGCCGGTCCGTAATCCGGACGACGCCGATATTTTCGATCAGGCGGTGTGCCATCTCAAATATCAGCCGCCGGTGAATGGCGGCGCGACACGGCAGGCGTCGGTTCGCGCCGGTCTTGAGGCGCTTGCGAGTGACGCGCCGGACATCGTTCTCATTCACGACGCGGCGCGCGCATTTGTCACCGACAAGGTGATTTCGCGCGCCATCGACGCGGCGCTGATCACGGGTGCAGCGATTCCCGTCGTGCCGGTGACCGATACCATCAAGGTCGTGGATGCAACGGGTGCCATCCAGGCGACACCGGATCGTGCGAACTTAAGAATCGCGCAGACACCGCAGGCGTTTCGATTCGACACCATTCTCGAGGCTCATCGCCGTGCCGCGCGCGAAGGCCGCGACGATTTCACCGATGACGCGGCGATCGCGGAATGGGCGGGATTGACCGTCGCAACATTTGAAGGCGATGCTGCCAACATGAAACTGACCACTCCGGAAGACTTCGCACGCGAGGAAGCGCGGCTCGGCGCCATGCTGGGCGATATCCGTACCGGCACCGGCTACGACGTGCACGCGCTGACCGACGGCGACCACCTGATGCTGTGCGGCATCCGCGTGCCGTTCAATCGCGGTTTCCTCGCCCATTCGGATGGCGACGTTGGACTACACGCGATCGTCGATGCCATTCTCGGCGCGCTGGCCGATGGCGACATCGGTTCGCACTTCCCGCCGAGTGACCCGAAGTGGAAAGGCGCGGCCTCCGACCAATTTCTGAAACATGCCGTCGAGCTCGTCGGCAAGCGCGGCGGGCGGATCGCACATCTCGAAGTGACGATGATTTGCGAAGCGCCGAAGATCGGCCCGCTGCGCGATGTGATGCGTGCAAAAATCGCCGAGATCACCGGGCTTCCGCAGTCGCGCGTCGCCGTGAAGGCAACCACAAGCGAGCGGCTTGGTTTCACCGGTCGCCAGGAAGGCATCGCTGCAACCGCCAGCGCGACGATCCGTCTTCCATGGGATACGAACGGCGGGAGCAACTGACATGAGCGGCAGCGCCACTCGCGCCCTCTCCCGCTCGCTGCTGGATCTGTGCCGGATGCGCAAGCTGACCATTGCGACCGCCGAGTCCTGCACAGGCGGCCTGGCCGCAGCGGCGCTGACCGAAATTCCCGGTTCCTCCGACGTCGTCGATCGTGGCTTCATCACCTATTCCAATGAAGCCAAGCACGCGATGCTCGGCGTCGAGACCTCGACGCTGGAAACATTCGGCGCAGTCAGCAAGGAAACCGCAACTGCGATGGCGTTCGGCGCGCTTGAACACGCCGATGTCGATCTTGCGGTTTCGATCACAGGCATCGCCGGTCCCGGCGGCGCAACGCCCGGAAAGCCTGTCGGACTGGTGCATCTGGCGGTTGCCGCACGCGACGGCCGCATCGCTCACAAGGAATGCCGCTTCGGTGCAGTCGGCCGCAGCAATGTCCGCGAACAGTCGGTCGTTGAAGCCCTGAAAATGCTGACGGAGATGGCGCGCGGACCGCAGCCGCCGCTCAAGAAGCGCCCGCGCGAGGCCGCCCATAGACCGCATCCGCGCGTTTCTCGAACGCCGCGGCGAAACGGTGGAAAGCGGCGTCGAACATCGCGCCCATCAGCACCGCGAGCATCCGACTCCTGAACTCGTAGGCGATGAAGAATCCGACGACGCAGGCATCATCGGATTTCGCCTCGAAGGTCCAGCGGTTCTCGAACTTGCTGAACGGACCTTGCAGATATTCGACCATGATTTTCAGGTCCGGACGATCGAGCGTCACCCGGCTTGTAAATCTCTCGCGGACAAGCTGAAACGACACTGTCATGTCGGCGACGATGACCTCGCGGCCGTCAGGCTTCGCCGTTCGCTGGCGGACTTTCAGCGACTGGCACAACGGCACGAATTC
>JAFVHU010000142.1 GCA_017474385.1 Afipia sp.
AAAAACGCTATTGTCGCTGCCCGGCTGGGGCTGCGCTGTTTTTGGCGAAGACCTCCGCCTACCGCTGTCGCAACGATGGCTTTCAGCTCGCGGCCAGTTGCTTCGAGGCCGCAACGATCAGGTTTCCGGGACGCTTATGCCTCAAAAGGTTCGAATCGCGCTTGACGCCATGGGCGGCGATTTCGGTGCATCGGTGATTGTTCCGGGCGCAGCGCTCGCCTTGATGCGGCACACCGACGTCGAATTTCTGCTGTTCGGCAACAGCGCCTTGATTAACGAGCAGCTTGATTCTCACCCTGCGCTGAAAGCCGTCTCGCGGGTCTTTCATGCCGACATTGCGATCAGCATGGATGAAAAGCCGAGCCAGGCCCTGCGCCGGGGCCGCAAGTCATCCTCGATGTGGCTGGCAATCGACGCCGTCAAAAAGGGTGAGGCAGACGTCGCCGTCTCCGCCGGCAACACCGGCGCGCTGATGGCGATGTCGCGGCTACACCTGCATATGATGCCCGGCATCGACCGTCCGGCCATTGCTGCGGTGTGGCCGACCGTGCGTGGCGAGTCGGTTGTGCTCGACGTCGGCGCCTCGATCGGCGGCGATGCCCGGCATCTCGCGTCGCTGGCCATCATGGGAAGCGCCATGGCGCGCGTCCTGTTCGATCTCGAACGGCCGACGGTGGGTCTGCTCAACATCGGCGTCGAGGAAGTGAAGGGCGTCGAGGCCGTCCGCGGAGCCGCCGAGCTGCTCCGGGCAATGAACCTGCCGCAGCTCGACTTCATAGGCTTCGTCGAAGGTGACGGCATCGGCAAGGGTGCTGCCGACGTCATCGTCACCGAAGGCTTTAGCGGCAACATCGCCCTGAAGACCGCCGAGGGAACGGCACGGCAGATCGCGGAGTATCTGCGCAGCGCGATGAGCCGGACCTGGCGCTCCAAGCTTGGCTACATTTTTGCGCGCGGCGCCTTTAACGCCTTGCGTGACAAGATGGACCCCCGCAAGGTCAATGGCGGCGTCTTCCTCGGGTTGAACGGCGTGGTCATCAAGAGCCATGGCGGCACCGATGCCGAGGGCTTTGCGTCGGCAGTTGACGTTGGCTATGACATGGTTCGCTACGATCTCCTGCCCAAGATCAATCAAACACTCAACCGCGACGGCCACGCTCTTTCGATCGTGCCCAACGCGCAGGAGGCTGTCTCGTGACTGTGATGCGTTCGGTTGTGCTCGGCTATGGCGCTTACTTGCCGGAGCGCGTTTTGACCAACGCCGAACTGGCGAAGATGGTCGACACCTCGGACGAATGGATCGTTCAGCGCACCGGCATCAAGCAGCGCCATATCGCGGCGGAGGGTGAGTTCACCTCGCATCTCGGTCTGAAGGCGGCACAGGCGGCGATCGCCAATGCCGGGATCGACACGCAGTCGATCGACCTGATCGTGCTGGCGACCTCGACACCCGACAACACCTTCCCGGCGACGGCCGTTGCGATCCAGAACGGTCTGGGCATCAACCACGGCGCTGCATTCGATTTGCAGGCGGTCTGCTCGGGCTTCATTTTCGCGCTGGCGGCTGCCGACAATTTTCTGCGAAGCGGTGCGTTCAAGCGGGCATTGGTGATCGGGGCGGAAACTTTCTCGCGCATCCTGGACTGGAACGACCGTGGAACCTGCGTGCTCTTCGGCGACGGCGCGGGCGCAGTGGTGCTTGAGGCTCAGCCGCAGGCGGGAACCTCCGCCGACCGTGGCATCCTGACCACGCACCTGCGTTCCGACGGCCGTCACAAGGACAAGTTGTTCGTCGATGGCGGACCGTCGAGCACTCAGACCGTCGGCCATCTGCGGATGGAAGGCCGTGAAGTGTTCAAGCACGCGGTTGGCATGATCACCGATGTCATCGTCGATGCGTTTGAGGCGACGGGTACGACGGCGGATGACATCGACTGGCTGGTTCCGCACCAGGCCAACAAGCGCATCATCGATGCATCTGCGAAGAAGCTGCATATTGCGCCGCAGAAAGTGGTGCTCACCGTTGATCGTCACGGAAACACCTCGGCGGCATCGATTCCCCTGGCGCTCGCGGCTGCGGTCAGCGACGGGCGCATCAAGAGGAACGATCTTTTGATGCTGGAAGCCATGGGCGGCGGCTTCACCTGGGGATCAGCGCTATTGCGCTGGTGAGTCTTTTGCTAAAGTCTGTCGATAATTGAAAACAATTTCATGCTGTTGCATCGATGAGCATGGTTGACCCTCGGTCGCTAAGCTCATAATTTCAGAACATAAATTTTTCGCCGTGAGCGGGGCAGGCGATGACCGGAACCGGGAAGACAGTCACACGAGTTGATCTGTGCGAAGCCGTCTACCAAAAGGTAGGACTGTCGCGCACGGAGTCGTCTGCGTTCGTTGAGCTGGTGTTGAAAGAGATCACCGACTGCCTCGAGAAGGGCGAGACGGTGAAACTGTCGTCGTTCGGTTCCTTCATGGTGCGCAAGAAGGGCCAGCGTATCGGCCGCAACCCGAAGACCGGAACGGAAGTGCCGATTTCTCCGCGACGGGTTATGGTGTTCAAGCCGTCAGCGATTCTCAAGCAGCGTATCAACGGCAACGGCACTGGTGGCGGCAGCGCCGATAGCGCCGACGACTGACTGACTTAGGACGAAGACGGACCTAGGACGGCGGCTTTCAACGGGGAGCCAGCATTTTGGACAAAGCGCCGGATGCGTTTCGGACAATCAGCGAGGTCGCTGATGACCTTGATGTGCCGCAGCACGTCCTGAGGTTCTGGGAAACGCGCTTCAACCAGATCAAGCCGATGAAGCGGAGCGGGGGACGCCGCTATTACCGCCCCGATGACGTCAGTCTGTTGCGGGGTATCCGTCGTCTGCTCTACGGCGAGGGCTACACCATCCGCGGCGTCCAGCGCATTCTGCGCGAGCATGGCGTGAAATCGGTCCAGAGTCTGACCGACGGGTCGGCCGATCATGCCTCCGCGTTGTTCGATGGACCGTCGTTCGGGCCGGAGAAGGACGAGCACGCTCCGCACCTGGCAGCCGACGAGATCGACATCGAGGACGAACTCGCCGCCGACGAGCCTGATGCCCACGCAGAGGACTATCCGTCCACACTGTCGCTGCGTGACCTCGGGCCTCCGCTCGCGGACATCGCACCGCCGAAAGCGGTCATGCCGAAGCCGGTGCAACCGGTTCCCTTGAACGGGCCATCCGGTGCCGAGGCCTATGCTCCGCCGAATATCCGGAAAAATGCGAGGCCGATGGATCGCGGCAAGCTTCAGGCGGCGCTGGACGATCTGATCGGCGCGCGGGCGCTGATCGATCAGGTCCTGAAGGACGGTTAGGCTGCCTTGGCCGCAGGGCGCTCGGTACCGGCGGGTTTGTCGGCTGGTCCGCCTTGGAATGAAGGCATTCCGACCCGGGGCAGCCCCTTCTTGCACCACGGCGCGAACGGGGCTACAGGATCGGTGCCTCGTGGCACGGTTCGGAGCGTAGCGCAGCCCGGTTAGCGCACTAGTCTGGGGGACTAGGGGTCGGAGGTTCGAATCCTCTCGCTCCGACCATTCAGGCTCCTGACAAGCGAATGAGCTAGAATCTCCGGGCGATTCGCCGGGAGCTTTCATGAACGAGACGCTGATTTCCGCCTGCCAGATGTTCCTCATTCCGGCAACACTCCTCTTCGCCGCGGTCGGCGTTGCGAACAGCCAGGGCATCAAGCTGCTGATTTGCCTTCTCGGCGTTGCGACCGCGGGGCTGTGGATCTACCGCGTCTGGTATTGGACGGGGCTGTCGCTGATGGACCGAAGGACGGCGCTGGGGCTGGCCGGTCTCTACGCACTCGCGTGGGTGTTTACGTTCCTGGTTCAACTCAAGAACATGTTCTCGCGCGGATATAGCGGACGCTGATCTGACGTTACACGGAATAGGGAAAAGCCTTCGCAGCATCGAAGACGCCGGCAGATGAGCGCCTTCGCCCAAAGGCGGTCGCGCGAGATATACATGGGTAGCGTTGTCTGTTAATTGCCGGCGACATACACGCGTGGCTCGCAGCAATTGCGCGAAAATTCCAGATGACGGTTTCGTCCATCAATTCTCACGACAAGGAGCGCCCGATCCTGGTGACCGGGGGCGCAGGATTTATCGGAACGAACTTCATTCTCGATTGGCTGAAAACTGAAAAAGCACCGATCATCAATCTGGATAAGCTGACATACGCCGGTAACCTCGACAATTTCAGTGCGATCTCTCCGGACTCGATGATCGAGTTCATCCACGGCGATATTGGCGACACCGAACTGGTCCGGGCGCTTCTGGAACGTGCGAGGCCGCAGGCGATATTGAACTTTGCGGCGGAGTCTCACGTTGATCGTTCAATACGTGATCCCGCTGAGTTCATAGACACGAACATTGTCGGCACATTTAAACTGCTCGAATGCGCGAGAGATCATTGGGAGCGGTTAAGGGGTGAAGAGGGAAGGGCGTTCCGTTTCCTTCAAGTATCGACGGACGAGGTGTACGGCTCACTGCAGCCTTCGCAAGATCCGTTCCGGGAAGAAAATGCGTTCGTCCCAAGCAGTCCCTACGCGGCTTCAAAGGCAGCCGCCGATCATCTCGTGCGCGCCTGGCACAAAACCTATGGACTGCCGGTCCTGACTACCAACTGCTCCAACAACTACGGACCATACCAATTCCCGGAAAAGCTCATTCCGCTGATGATCATTCAGGCGTTGAGCGGCAAGCAATTGCCGATCTATGGCGACGGGATGCACAGCCGCGACTGGCTCTACGTTGCCGATCACTGCTCCGCGGTCCGGACGGTGTTGCAGGCGGGCCGGATGGGCGAGGTCTACAATGTCGGAGGCCGGAATGAGAAAACCAACCGGGATATCGTTCTCGCGATTTGCGCTGTGCTCGACGCCGAGGTCCCGCGCGTGGACGGGGAATCCTATTGCGAGCAGATAGGTTCGGTTCAGGATCGGCCTGGGCATGATCGCCGCTATGCGATCGATTCTTCCAAGATCGAGAGCGAATTGGGGTGGTCGCCGCAGGAGACTTTTGAATCCGGCCTGCGCAAAACCGTGCGCTGGTATCTTTCCAATCGCGACTGGCTGGCAGGATCACGTCAGGCCCCTACCGGGACTGAGGTAAATTTCAACGGCTTGCAAATCTGACGGCGAGACGTCGCTATCGCAACTTGCCTCGCGCTGCGACGGGGAGGATGCCCACGATCTCGTCGCCGCGAACCATCACGACTTCATCGCTCATGTTCACTACGACGCAGACATGGTTCGGTACGATGCGGACCACATCGCCCACTGCTGGCCGCGTGTTGCTTTTTGTCAGGTCGAGAAAGCCATGCTCCTCTGCGAAGCGGGCGATCCTGGCTTCGGGGTGCTCGAGGATCAGGCCGTAGCCGTCGAGCCCACCTGTGTCGGCGGTCAGGGTTTTCGAGCCTGCGTCGAGTATGCCGCGATCCGGCGCGGCGTGGCTGACCACAGTGGAGTAGACGTGCAGGGCGCAGTCGTCCCACGTCGCGACGCCGGCGGCGACCTGCATGCGGTCATTGTAGATGTAGGTGCCCGGCCGGTGCTCGGTGGCGCCTTTGAGCTTTCCGACGTTCTTCAGGTTTGGCGATCCACCGGTCGAGACGATCGCGGGATCGAGGCCCAGTTGGCGCAGGCCAGCCAGAGCTTCGTCGTAAAATCGCTGGGCCTCGCTCCAGCCTGTCTCGGTTGGATACATCAGGAGCCCCGCGAACGAGAGCCCCGGAGCGCTGAGGATTTGGCCGGCGAGAGCGATGACTTCGGCTGGTGTTTCGACACCGGCACGCTTGCGGCCGGTATCGCACTCGATCACGACAGGCAGGGCGCGCCCAGCGGCCGCTGCCGCAGCCGGTAACCCGGCGATGACGACCGGGTTGTCTGCGGCGACCGTGACATTCGTCTTTGCCAACAGGGCACCAAGGCGCGCCATCTTTTCATCGCCGATCAGGTTGTAGCTGATGAGGATGTCGTCGATCCCGCCCTCGGCCATCACTTCCGCCTCGCCCAGTTTCTGGCAGGTAATGCCCTTTGCGCCGACCTTGATCTGGAGCTGAGCGAGGAAGGGACTTTTATGTGTTTTGATATGAGGCCTGTTGGCGACGCCTGCGTCGTCGCAGATTTTTTGAACGCGCGCGATGTTGCGCTCCACGCGATCCATATCGATGACGAGTGCCGGCGTTCCGTATTCGCGGGCGATTTTTGCGGCAAGCGGGCTGGTCAACGGGTTTTCCTTCCTGGCGGCGCGTGAATCGAATGTTCTTATCGTGATCCCGATGATTTCAACTTTGCCTGTATCAGCAGCAGTTTCACAAGAGATTGATCCGGTTCAGAAACCTTGGTTGTCCAAATTCACCCTTATTCCGGTCCGATGATGGGGAACTGTTGTCGCTCCTGCGAAGTTGTGCAGGCGATCCGGATTTCCGTCCCCGCTCGCTTCTAACGCGGGTCTGTCCACATGTGAGGTACAATGTTTTCGTTTGAATCAATCAGCCGGCGGCTGGTCGTCGCTGCCGTTTTGGGGTTGTCATTTGTCTCCGTGGAATCGATGGCCCAGTCGGCGCAGCCGTTCGCCGGCATGTCAGGCGTATGGTCAGGAAAGGGGTCCATATCGCTCGAAGGCGGGGCCAAGGAGGCCATCCGCTGCCGGGCGACCTATTCCGTCAGAAGCGATGGCAATGCCCTCCAGCAGACGCTGCGTTGTGCAAGCGACAGCTACAAGATCGAACTCACGAGCAATGTCGTGTCCGATGGCGGCAAGTTGACCGGGACCTGGAGTGAGGCGACCCGCAATGTCAGCGGCGACGTCCAGGGGGCGACATCCGGCGGACGCTTTCAGGTCGTGGTGAGTGCCGGTACGTTTTCTGCGGACCTCGTGCTGAACACCCGCGGCAACTCCCAGTCGGTCGTCATCCGCTCGACGGGTGGGGAATTCAAGGGTGCCAACATCACGCTGACGCGCACTTAGGCCGTTCAAGAACGATTCAGGCTGAGAACAGCAGATACTCCTTGAGGGTATGCTGTTTTCGTTATCGTCCCTGCAGCAATCCCGACGGCAAGAACATAGAGCCAGCCCTGATAAAAATCGCTCAGATGCGAATTGAAAAGCGAACTCAGGATGTTCTGCACGACTGCCACTAAACCGATCCATGCGATGATCCCTTCGCCACGAAACGTCAGCAGATGAACACTCCACATTGCGTAAAGCGCCAATACGCCAAGCAGCCCCCACTGAATAGCAAACAGAAGGGTTTGATTGTGAGGGTTGCCGATTGCATTCGCGGGTGAGCCGGTTCTCTTCGGGATGTCGCGGGTCAGCAGGGTTTTGGCTGATCCGGTCCCGTGACCGATGATGGGAGCCGTCTTGAAGAGTTCGATCGATTTATTCCATAGCTCCAGCCGCTGCCCCACAGACGTGGTTCCTGGCTCCTTTTGAGCGGCGCGATACTCGCTGAATGCTGCTGAAACTTTGTGCTGCAGGTTTGAAGAAACCGTCCAAAGCCCGGCGATAGCGACAAGGAGGGCGAGGCATGCGATCCAGAATTGTCTGCGATCAAGGTAGCGATATGCAAAAAACACCGCGAGGACGGGACAGTACACGAGGGCGGTCCGCGAAACGTTGACGAAGGCAAGATTGGCCAGCAACGCGGTAGCGACTATCGCGGCCGAAAGTGCGATTGCCCGTTGCTGCCGCCGCAAGCCTTCGACCGCCACAGCGGCGAGTGCGAACGCGCAAAACGCCAGGCCCTGACTTTGGTCGATATAGTTTTTCACGGGGACGCCGGGCTGGTCGGACTTGTAGTGGATGGAAAGAGCCGGCCAGTACAGAGCAACCCACGAGTACAGCATCAAAACGATGCAGGAGGCGACAAAAGCGTAGAAGACATATCTGCCGCGATCAGACTGGCTGAAGTAGTAGATCAGTATCGGGATTCCCAGAAGCTTCGCCATGGGGGTCAATCCGCGAAGCCTCTCAGGCCAGGACATGCCATCGGCCCAAAAGACGCCAAGCACGGCAACGAAACACAGGGCCAACGCCGCCAGGCTCGCAGGGTGCTTGAGTGAGCTAAAGAACGCAGCGGGTTTTACCGTGCTGAGAAAGCCGAGCAGAAAGATCAGCCCACAGGCCGATGTAAGGGATGTTGACCAGGGCAATCCGGCGGCCGCAATAATTGCGAAATTTTCCGTGCCTTTCTGCCGCGCGGCCTGTGCGAGTGGCCGATTTGGCCCGGTCCAAACGAAGAAGCCGAGCCAGACATCGGCCAATTCTCGCTTTATTGCGGCGTACATTAGTCCTCGACGGCGCTGTTTTTAGGTGCGAACAGCGGAAAATATGCGATATAGGTCAAGATGATAACCCCATCGAGCGGCCGCGGCCGCTTTCGAATCGGACTGTACCCGGAAGTTGGATGAGCGCAATCGACGGCTATATCGTGAGAACGACGTTGCTGGCGTTCCTGTTGATTCTCGTCTCGTTGACGGGGGTCATCTGGATCACGCAGGCGTTGCGCGGCATCGATTTGATGACAGGGCAGGGCCAGTCGATACTGGTCTTTCTCGGGGTCACGGGGTTGGCTATCCCGCTGCTGGCGATGATCATCGCGCCGATCGCTTTGCTGATCGCAGTGATGCACACACTCAACAGGCTCGCGACAGATTCCGAAATCATTGTGATGAACGCGGCCGGTCTCTCGCCGGGCAGATTTCTCCGCCCGTTTCTGTTTGCGACCTGCGTGGTCAGTATGCTTGTCGCCTTTCTTTCGATTTATTTCGCGCCGGAATGTTTGCGCGCCCTGCGGCGATGGCAGACGGAGATCGGTGCTGACGTGCTCACCAACATCCTGCGTCCCGGTGAATTTCAGAAACTGGGCCCGCTGACGATCCGAATTCAAGGTCGGCAACCGGGAGGACTCCTTGTCGGGATTTTTATCGACGATCAGCGCAATCCGGCAGAGCGCATCGATATTCTCGCGGATCGCGGCACGGTTCAGAAGAACGAGCGTGGCTCGTTCCTGATCCTTCAGGACGGAAACCTTCAGCGCTTCGAAACCAGCAAGAAGGATCCTGCGCTCGTCGCGTTCAACAGCTACGCCTTCGATCTGTCGCAGTTTTCCAATGTCGTTCAGAGCGTGACCTATGGCCCGCGCGAGAGATCGATGGGGGATTTGATATCGCCGCCGCCTGATGATCCAATCTTCAAGCGGGTTCCCGGCGAATTCCGGGCCGAATTGCATGATCGGATTTTCGCCCCGATCTATCCCTTCGTTTTCATTTTGATGGCATTCGCCATCCTTGGCGCACCTCGTACCACGCGTCAAAATCGTAACTTTGCCATAGCGGTTCTTATTGTTGGCATACTCGTGCTGCGTATCGCCGGGTTCGGTCTTTCGACAGCATCCACGTCCAAACCATTCGCGATTCCCGCTCAGTACCTCTTGTTGGCGATGGTAAGTGCAGGGAGTTTCTGGATGATTGTGCGGGGCGTGATTATCGATGCGCCGGCAAATCTGCTGGGCGCAGTCAACGGGCTCTTCAACCGTGTGGCAGCTCTGCGGACGAGATAACTCTTTCGTCTCGAAAGCTCCCTCTCGAAATGGGTGCAAAAGTACTGATCTTGGCGAGAAGATTGTCTATACAGGGAGGAGTAGTTTGGGGCAGCGCCGTGGGGCGCCTTAAAATTGTTTGCGTTTTCAAGAAGTTATAGTCTTCAGAAACGCGACAGGTTTGTGAAATGAGTGAAAGTCGAGTTGATGAAAAAGACGGCACTGATAACCGGGGTTACTGGCCAGGACGGGGCATACCTAGCGGAATTGCTGTTATCCAAAGGTTATTCTGTGCACGGGATCAAGCGACGTACGTCGCTTTTCAACACCGATCGTATCGATCATCTGTATCATGACCCTCACGACAAGGGTTACGACCTGACGCTCCATCATGGCGATTTGACCGATTCCTCGAGCCTTATTCGCATCGTTCAGGAAGTTCAGCCTGACGAGATCTACAATCTCGCGGCGCAGAGCCATGTTGCTGTGTCCTTCGAGGAGCCGGAGTATACGGCAAATTCCGACGCGCTCGGCCCGTTGCGTATTCTTGAAGCGATCCGCATTCTCGGACTTGAGAAAAAAACCCGATTCTATCAAGCCTCGACCTCGGAACTGTATGGGCTTGTTCAGGAAACACCTCAGAAGGAGACGACGCCCTTCTATCCTCGGTCGCCGTATGCGGTTGCGAAGCTATACGCATACTGGATTACGGTGAACTATCGCGAGGCATACGGGCTGTTTGCCTGCAACGGCATCCTGTTCAATCATGAATCACCAATTCGCGGCGAGACATTCGTCACCAGAAAGATCACGCGCGCACTGGCTCGTATCAAACTTGGTCTTCAGGAGAAGGTTTATCTAGGGAACCTGAATGCGCTTCGCGATTGGGGGCATGCCCGCGATTATGTAGAGATGCAGTGGATGATGCTGCAGCAAGACGTACCGGAGGATTACGTCATAGCAACAGGCGAACAACACTCAGTTCGCGAATTCCTTGAAGTCGCTGCGAAGGAAGTCAACATCGCCATTCGCTGGGAAGGAGAGGGGGTCAATGAAAAGGGATACGATAGGGCCACGGGACAATGTATTGTCGAGGTCGACCCGCGCTACTTCCGGCCAGCCGAGGTCGAGACGCTTTTGGGAGATCCTGCGAAGGCGTATCGTCAACTCGGATGGTCACCGAAGACATCCTTTGCCGAATTGGTGACAGAGATGATGCGAGAAGATTTGAAGGTTGCTCAGCGAGACGAGCTCGTGAAGCAGCATGGTTTTAAACATTTCAATTATAACGAATAAATTAGAGATGCATCACCGGCCACTACTACCCAAGCGGGCGGCCCTCAAAGACGTTTTTTTGATGTCTGATTGAGGTTGCTGCCGCTATAGTGGGTCCGGAATATGGGGATGCTGTGAAAAGAAAAATACTGGTGACCGGAGCCTCCGGCCAAGACGGCTTTTACCTTATCGATTTACTCCGCAAGCAGGGGTGCGTCGTACACGCTCAGTCGCGCCGCCAAACACATCCGAATCTTCATCAGGATGGGACGCATTGGCATGTCGGCGATCCGACCGATGGCGACTTTCTTGATTCGCTAATTGCGAGCGTGATGCCTGACGAGATCTACAACTTTGCTGCAATCTCTCGACCAGTCTTGAGCTGGGGGTTGCCGCGGGAGACAGCCGAAGTGAATGCATTTTTGCCCCAGCAGATTTGCGAACTGTTGCTCAAGCACAAACCAGGCTGCCGGCTATTCCAGGCTTCATCGTCTGAGATTTTTGGAGACAGTGCCGACCGCGTCCAGGATGAGCAGACATTGTGCGTTCCGAAATCTCCGTACGGTACTGCGAAGCTTTATGCCCATCGCATCATCGGTGCATATCGGACGCAATACGGTCTTCACGCTTCGACGGGGATTTTGTTCAATCACGAAAGCCCGCAGCGTCCTCTTTCGTTTGTGTCGCAGAAAATTGCCTATGCTGCGGCCGCAATCTCGGTCGGCTTGACCCATACATCCGAGACTGACGAACGAGGTCAGCCGATACTGCGCGATGGAAAAATCGCATTGGGAGATCTGAGCGTTCGGCGTGATTTTGGCTTTGCAGGTGACTACGTGGAGGCGATGCGGTTAATCGTCCAACACCATACGGCGGATGACTACGTTATCGGCACTGGTGAAGACCACTCGATCGAAGAATTTTGCAACGAGGCATTCAGCTTGGTTGGCCACAAATGGACGGACCATGTCAGTGTCGATCCAGGTCTGCTGCGAAAAGTCGACAGTCACTATACGCACGCTAACGCTGCTAAGATTCGCTCCGTGCTGAACTGGCGGCCAAAGATCGGTTTTCGCGAACTTGTTTCCATAATGGTCAAGGCGCAGATCAATTTCATCCAGAGCAACGCGCCACTGAGCGGAGAGCCCATTATAGGTCACCGCAGCGTTGAATGCTGATGCGGGTTCTGCACGCCTACAAAGTTTATCTACCGGGCGCTTATGGCGGCATTCCCTCTGTCATAGCGATGCTGGCAAGACTCTCGCGATCGGATTTTACAACAGAGATCCTTGTTGCACGGGAGTGCGGCTTCGCACGCAAATATAGTTTCGAAGGAGTGGAAGTTGAGGCCGTCTCATCCATCGGGATGGCTATGTCGACGCCGCTGGCTCCAGCTTACCCGTTCAGGTTCGTCAAGCGGGCAAAGGCCTCTGACATTGTCGTTCACCATGCTCCCTTTCCGTTAACGGATTTGGGAGTTTTGCTGATGCCAAAAGAGCCGGTTCTTATCGTTCACTGGCATGCGGAAGTGATCGGTCGTCTTCGTCTGATGCGACTGTTAAAGCCGTTCATCCGCCACTCACTGAAGCGCGCGGATACGATTGTGGTTTCCGATCAGGCTATCGTCGAGAAATCCCCCTTTTTGAAGGATTTTTCCGACAAGTGCGTCGTTATTCCTTATGGATGCGACGTAACGTACTGGGGGGAATTGAGTTCAGCGCAGCGAGAAGTCGTCGATAGCTTGCAAAAGCAACACCCGAGGCTTGTGGTCGCGGTCGGCAGGCTCGTCAGTTACAAGGGTTATGAGGTCTTTCTGCGCGCAATGCAGAACGTCGATGCTTACGCGGTTATAATTGGGGAAGGTCAGCTCAAGGCCGATCTCAACAGACTTGCGGCAGAACTCGACATTCTTGATCGGGTGAAATTTCTGGGCGTCCTTCATCCGCACGAAGTTAAACAGTACATTCATGCTGCCAAGGTGCTGGCATTCCCCTCAGTGACGGAAGCCGAGGCGTTTGGGATCGTTCAACTGGAAGCGATGGCTGCCGGCAAACCCGTCGTGAACACAAATCTTGCGACGGCAGTGCCGAACGTGGCGCGCGACGGCCGGGAGGGGTTGACCGTTCCGCCAAGCCAGCCGGTCGAATTTGCAGAAGCACTTCGCCGTTTGTTGGATCAGCCTGACTTCGCCGCCCGGCTAGGCGCAGCGGGAAAAGAACGCGCTTATGCTGAATTCAGCCAGCCGTTGTTTTTGTCGCGCATGCAAGACGTCTATAGAGACGCCGTTCGGCGACGCCGATCGACTCGGTGAGCGATGGCTGGCGAAGTGCTATAAACCGCGGAGCGCGACTCTGTAATGACCATATGTTCTTCAGCGGCTGAACAAATTTCTGAGATAAGTTGTTAATGATGGCTGATCTCTTACGAAGAAGCGCACGGCTGCATCTCGCGATGCGCGATGTTCTCGATGGTGCGAAGCTATGGCCGTTATGGGGAAAGCTGGGCTGGAACGATATTCTGCAACGTTATCGGCGGTCGTTTCTCGGACCGTTCTGGCTCACTGTCAGCATGGCCGTGATGGTAATCGCGCTCGGTATTGTGTATTCGCAGATATTCAAGACTCCCATAAACGATTTTATGCCGTTCCTTTGTCTGGGTCTGCTTATCTGGAATTTCATCAATACGGTCCTGAACAATGCTGGCGCCTTGTTCACTGGTGCCGAATCCTACGTCAAGCAAATCAGGCTGCCATACTCGATCTACCTGTATCGGTTCATTTGGAGCAATGTCATTGTCTTCGCCCACAATGCCGTCATCTATCTGGGCGTCATGATCTACTACGAGGTCTGGCCGGAAACGTTTCTTTACGCCATTCCGGGGCTTTTGCTTCTGGTGCTTAACGGCGCTCTCGCTAGCCTGTACATTGGCATTATCTCGGCGAGGTTCCGCGATATTCCGCAGATCATCGTGAGCCTTACCCAGATTGCATTCTACGTCACTCCGATCATCTGGAAGCCTGAAATTCTTGGGTCGCGTTCCGCTATCCTGCTGTTCAATCCCTTTCATCATCTGATCGAGATTGTCCGCGGACCATTGTTGGGACAGTTGCCTTCGTTGGAGTCGTATACAGCGGTAGGCATCATTACGGCGGTCAATCTGGCGGCCGCCGCCGCCTTCTTCATTCGCTTCCGGGCACGTATCTCATATTGGGTCTAGGCGATGTCAGAAACAGCTCTCGGCCTTGACAGGGTTTACGTCTCATTCCCGATTTATCAAACCGGATCGCGTTCCCTTAAAAAGAATCTGCTTTCACTTGGCTCCGCGGGGCGGATCGCCCGCGATGCAAACGATCACATCACCATCGATGCACTGCGCAACATCTCGCTGAAGATCGAAACCGGCGACCGTTTGGCGCTGGTCGGTGCGAACGGCGCGGGGAAAACCACGCTGCTCCGCGTCATGGCGGGAATTTACGAACCTATTTCCGGAACCGTGACTGTCGAGGGCCGCATTTCGCCGATGTTCGACATCGGTCTTGGCATGGACATGGATCTCAATGGGTATGATAACATTCGGCTGCGGGGCTTGTTGCTGGGCTTGCCCTCGGCACAGATTGAGAAGCTGATGTCAGAGATCGCCGAGTTCACCGAGCTCGGTGATTACCTCAACATGCCGGTGCGGACTTATTCGTCGGGCATGATCCTACGGTTGACGTTCTCGGTGGCAACAAGTTTTCGGCCGGAAATTCTGTTGATGGACGAATGGATTTTGGCTGGCGACGGGGGTTTTCTTGCCAAAGCGGAAGGGCGCATCAACGCCTTGATCAGCAATGCGAGCATTCTGGTGCTGGCTTCGCACAATCTCAAGGTTTGCCGCAAATGGTGCAACAAGGCGTTGTGGCTCAACAACGGAGAAATACAAGCGTTCGGATCGTCAGCGGATGTCATCGATGCGTTTGAAGCGACTATGAAAGTCTGATTAGCATAAGAATATGCAATGAATTGGGCCTGCGGTTGACTCAATAGTTGCTTTACGACAGAGATGGCCGGCTTCATCCTTGCTCATTTGTTGAGACGAAGCGGACGCATCAGTGACACAATGGTATTAGCTTTTGAAACCAAGCTCCGCGGCAAACGCGTATTTGTGACGGGCCACTCGGGGTTCACTGGGAGCTGGCTTTGTACATGGCTGTCGCGAGCAGGGGTCGAATTGTTCGGCTATTCGCTGCTGCCTGACAGCACTCAGCCACTCTTCAGTTTGATTGGTACCGACGTTCCGGCGGTCTACGACGACATCATGAACTTTGAATCGTTGCATGACGCCATGCAGACGTTTCAGCCGGACATCGTCATTCATCTCGCGGCCCAGCCGCTTGTCCGCCTGTCGTATCGTGAGCCGCGACGAACCTTCGCGGTCAATGCTATGGGGACAGCCAATGTGCTGGAAGCGGCGCGGCTCACACCGTCGGCGTGTGGTGTCGTCTGCATCACGACCGACAAGGTGTACGACAATCGTGAATGGGAATGGGCTTATCGCGAAAATGATCCGCTGGGCGGCAAAGATCCTTACAGCGCATCCAAGGCCGCGGCCGAGATGATTATCAAGGGATATGCGAGCTCATTTTCGGGTTCTGGAAAAGGGCCTTACATCGCAACGGCGAGAGGCGGAAACATTATCGGAGGGGGGGACTGGTCCGAAGACCGGCTCATACCAGATTTTGTGCGCGCTTTGGTCTCAGGCAATCCTTTGACCCTTCGGTTTCCTGATGCCACGCGTCCGTGGCAGCATGTGCTGGCGCTGGTTCAGGGTTACGCGATGCTGGCCGCTGGACTTTTGTCCGACGATCCACGCCCGTTTGCACGTGCATGGAACCTCGGCCCCGCCGATCCTGTTCAGTATTCCGTCAGACAGGTCACGGACCTTCTGGCTACCCATTGGTCGCGGCCTGATCTCAGATATCTTGATGAACCAATGCCTGAAGCGCGTGCTCTCGCACTGGATAGTAGGCTTGCACACAATGCACTGGATTGGCGCTCGCCCTGGACCGTCCCGACCATGATTCAAAAGACGGCAGAATGGTATCGTGCTCACTATGCCAACACGCCGCCGGGTTCAAATCTGCCGGGCTCAATGCATGATTTTACCCTCGGCCAGATCGATGAATGGCGAGACGGCCTGAAACGCATTGAGCTATCCTGAGGTGCGTTATCTCGCTACGGGTGCCACCGACTTCGTTGAACAGCTGGCTCCGTATTTGGTGGTAAAGGACTCTATCTGCGCAAGGCCCGCCGCGACCGCACTTTGAGAGAGAAGCTACAACAATGACAACACTTCGGCGCCGTTCCGCGGCTGCACTGTTTTTTGCGGCCCTGAGCGGAGCAATGATCGCGTTTCTCATTTTCCCCGTTGACATGTTGCTCGGAGCGCAGCGCTATTGGAACAGTATTGCAGGTGACAACGGTACCAGCTTGATTGGCTTCTACGCCCTCGCGCACGATAGATGGTCGTGGCCCGTTCTGTATACTCAACTGAGCAATTTTCCTGGCGGCGCGAATATCTATTACTCCGATGCGATACCGGTGCTCGCGGTTTTTTTTAAAGCGATTTACAAGGTTTCTGGCATTCTCTTTCCTTACTTTGGTCTTTGGCTTCTCCTTTCATACATTCTGATGGCAGTTGCTGCCTTTCTAACCTTGCGTGAATTGAGAGTACCCGTGTTGGCCAGTTGCTTGGCCTCACTTCTGTTTGTTTTGTTGCCGGAATTCATATTCCGCTACGTACACATCGGACTTGTTGCTCAGTTCTTCGTCGTTTTCGCTATCTTATTTTATCTCCGTTTCGTGAGGATATCGTCCCCATCTGAATTGATCTTGGTCTGCGTCGCTGGCGGGATGATCACATGGATCAACCCATACTTGCTTGCGATGAGTTCATCGTTGCTGTTGGCAGGCTTACTTGACGCCTGGTTCCGGGGCCGCATCACAATCAAGGTTGCGGCACTTTGCTGTGGTGTTTTACTAAGTTCCATTCTGTTCTGCGCCTTCTTTGCCGGGCTCATTGAAGGCGGGAGCCTACCTACGACAGGTGGCTTCGGCATCTACTCAATGAATCTGCTATCGCCGATTTTGCCCGAGCGAAGTCTGCTTTCCTTCGGACCTATATTCGCAGATAGCACTGGAGGCCAATACGAAGGTTTCAATTATCTCGGAGCTGGTGTGATTCTGCTTGTATTGATCGCACTCTGTGCTGGCTGGCGGGATATTTCAGGTATCATCAAGGCCAGACCGTTCCTCTTTCTGATCTTGGTTCTTTTTATTCTGTTCTCACTTTCGAACGTAATTTATGCCGGTCCTTATAAGCTGATTTCCATTCCTTTTCATAAGCTCCCCATCATTGATCGAATTACATCGACTTTCCGTTCTAGCGGACGTTTCTTCTGGCCTGTCGCATTCTGCATTCTGTTTGGATCCATCACTATTCTGGCCCGAAGATTTCGGCCGGCTGCAACATTAGCGCTTGTTTTGGCTGCTTTGGTTCTTCAGGCGTTGGATGTGTTTCCGCAAATGAAGGAAGTGGGTCGTGCAGCAAGTCCCAGGATTTCGAGCCAGTCGAGCTTCGAAGAATTAGTGAAGCTAAGTGACGTTGTACTTTTCGAACCTGGTTTTCTGTGTAGCAATCGTCAGGATTTTCAGCCCATTCTTGATATTCAGCTAATCGCCGCTCGGTTGAACCGTCCCTTTGACGGCGCTTACATAAATAGAGGAGATCCGCTGTGCGTTGAGCGGGCGTTTCAATTTGAGCACCAGCCGTTCGGCGCAAATGCCGAGCGCCCATTGCTGATTATGATGAAGCGATCGATATCTCCCGCTCGGGTTCTCGCAGCGACAAGCAGATTGAGGGATGCTGAATGTCGCGATTTGGATGTCGCTTTCGTTTGCGGCAAAGGAGAAATCGCGGCAAAGATCGCAAAGATGGGTACTTCCATAACTGCGCCTACAATACCCTTAGATCAAGTGCTCTCACCCAACATCAATGCGCGACCTTTTCTTGGATATGGGTGGACACCAAACACGGACGGTGATTTTCGATGGGCTGAAGGTAAACATGTGAGTATAGCCGGCATACTTCCTCAACCTATTTGCCGCGACATTGAATTTGCGGTTGAATTGATTCCTCTTTCTTTCACGGATTATTTCACCGATCACGCCAGTGTTAACCTCAATGGTGGCCCCGAGATACCGATGCAATTGTCAGGACGCGGCCGTCAGACCATCAGGGCCGTGATTCCGCTCGCGCATTGCATCGATAAGCTTAATTTACAAATCAGGTTCGATAATCCAAAATCACCGTTTGAGATTGGATTGAATACCGATACCCGACGATTGACGTGGGGTGTCTACAACATCACCATCAAGTGCGCGGTCGGCGCGAAGGAGGGGCTTTCGACCATTCCTGCAGAATGTTTGGCAGAAATGAAAATGGGGAATCCCATCAAGTTTGGTGTTGGCGACGATGGCACCCGCTACCTTGCCACCGGCTGGCACTCCCCGGAGTCATGGGGGGTCTGGGGAAGCGAACTTCCAATTGTGAAAATGAATTTGAAAAAACGAGACTATTTGCTAACGGCGACCGTCGGGGCCTTTCTGCCTCCAGGTCACGAAAAGCGTGATTTCGATGTGAGCGTGAATGGTACTAAGGTGGCGACTTGGGGCTTTACAGCGGAAAAATCTGGTGGGAGCCGGATCGCGAATATTCCAGCGAGCGCTATTACTGAGGATATGCCAACCGAAATATCATTCGTGTCAACCACGCCGCTCATCAGCCCAAAATCTCTTGGACTGAACAGTGCTGATACGCGCAGGATGGGTATCGGGCTTCAGAACATTCTCATAGAGAATGTTGCGAGGCCTTAGAAGTAAAGAAGCCGTGCCGCATCGAGGGTTGATTCATAACGACAGCCGCCACGGCAGCGTTATGAAGGAATGTCGAT
This sequence comes from Afipia sp., assembly GCA_017474385.1. GTDB lineage: Bacteria > Pseudomonadota > Alphaproteobacteria > Rhizobiales > Xanthobacteraceae > Afipia. The sequence continues at coordinate 18,851 of JAFVHU010000142.1, forward strand.
ACAGTCGTGCTTGGCGCATTCGCTGGCTAGAAGAATCTCTTTTAATCGCTTGACGTTTTCTTCCCATGTCAGCCATCGAATCTTGCTAGAATCGGGGCAGCATCCGCTGTCGCGTAAATCCAACCATGACCGAATTGCTTCGGCCAGATCGGCACCCTCACTTCCCTTAAAGTAGGCAGCGAAGTCGCCAGCTACTTCACGAAACACCGGGATATCTCGCGCGATTATGGGGAGGCCGTGTCGGGCAGCTTCGATGAGCGGAAGTCCAAATCCTTCATCATCTGAGGCCGCGATTAGGCAGACGCATACGGCGTAAATCTTTTCAAGATACTCGTCGCTAACACTATCCAGCCAGATCAAGCGGCGACCACGTTCCGGATGGTTCTTCAATCGCTTTATAATGAGTGGAATGTTGCGTGCTTCATTGTCCGGCAAGCCCTTCCACCCCCTAGCACCGACAACTACCAATTTGACGTCTATGCCCCCTTGCCAAAGTTCCTCGAACGCATCCAAGGTCTGAAGATGACCCTTTCGAGGCTCGATCGTTCCAACCATCAGAAAACATTTGCTGCTCGTGATGCTGTCGAGCGTTGTTGCGGCATCGTCAGGCAGTCCTAAGGTGGGCGAGGATGCATCGATGTCTCCGCCCAACGGGCAGGAGACGACGGCAAGCTGGCTTGACGTCGATATTTTGTGAGAAATCAGCCATTTTTGGGTTTCGACCGCCACGGATTCCGATATGCAAACCAAGGCATCCGCGACACGCGCAATTGTCGATAGCCACTCGGCGTGAATCGGCTCAGCGAATGTTGGGAAGCGGTGAGGTAACGTTAAAGGAAGAATGTCGTACACGGTAAAGTAAATCCTTATACCTCGGGCGCGCCATTCATCATAAAGCCCCAACCTCGCCGCTCCAATGACTCCTGCTGTAAAGAAGTCGGCTCCTAGAAAGACATCGCCTTCGCCGACTTCGATGGGCTCGTCTGAGAGCATGTCTTGCGCGAGCCCAAAAATTCCAAGCATGTAGTTTCGTGCATAAAGATAGCGCCATGTACCAAAGTCGTTGTGGAGCCAAATCGGTTCGATCCGATAACCCAGGGGCGGAGATTTCAGCAATTCTATCAATTGGGCTCTCACCACCCTTTGAATGCCAGTTCTGAAGTCGTTATTCACGATAACAGAGATGTCGACGAAGAGTCTCTTCGCGGCGCGCTTAATTGGCGTGTGTCGTCGCAATTCACGAGAGTGGTCGAGGATTTTCTCAGTATCTGAAGTTTGCAAGGTATTGCTTCGCGCGTATTCGACCAGCAAAGGGAAGCTGTCGACGATCCGGTTCGTACTCGCAAACTTCTCGATTGCATTGAAATATTTCTTTGCTACTAGGCCCGGCGCATAACACTCCTCAATTAGCTTCTGTCCCGCCTGGCCAACTTTGGAGCGAAGGCTCTCATTGCTCCAAAGATCATTCAATGCGTTTGTAAGATCATCGTCGCTGAAGTTATCCTGCAAGCAAATAGTCGCTCTATGGGGCAACTCTGCCATCGATCCATGCGCGTTAATGATTGTTGGAATGCCGTGCGCCAGACAGTCAAGTACGGCTGCCGAGGTTTCGCCTCGCGACTGCGCTCGCAATTGCACGGCTATATCGGCCGCCTGAAGGTAGTCTTCATAGGTTTCCGACGGCACGAATCCAGTGATTTGAACGCGCCCGCTTGTCAAGAGAGAGCGTATGTTTCTTTGCAATTCTTCGCCATAGGCTCCTTCGGAGATACCGCCCACGAAAACGAGATAGCACTCGGCGTTGTCTGCCAGGGACGACGCTAGCCATGCGTTGAGCAAGCGATCATTAAGTTTGGTGCTCTGGGCAAAACCAAATGAGCAAACCAAAAAGGCATTTTGCGGCAGACCAAGCTTGATGCGTGCAATCTCTCGTCCGGTAGCGCTATTGGGTGATTTGGCTAGCGGGAGAACCTTCCAGTCATTTGCATCGTAGGATGGATAAAATTCTGCGCAAAGTTTACGAGCGTGCTCGTTGTGGACAATGATGCCTTGGGCATTGTCAAGCACGGAGAAATTAGTTGGATAATTCCAGGTTGCTCCCAATCTGTTTTCCAAAGTCAAGAGTAATTTAATCGCTGAGTATCCATGTGAATGAACCAATCTGGTGGTCCAGAAGTTCGTCCAGCCACCGTGCGTTTGTAGGTACTCAACAACATTACCAAGATAAAAGTCATGAAGCACGACCACACCTGGAATCTTCTCCAGTAGAGGGAACATGTGACCGTGAAAATTAGAATTTCCAAAGTGATAAAGGATGCGATCATACCGATGCGCATTCCGTTCAAACCAAGCAACATCTCGCACAGAGCAATTGGCCAGGATCCAGTCGTCGCTCACGGCGCCTTGTGATGAAATAACGTCGATCTGGTAATATTCTGAAAGACTGGGGAGAAACTGTGCGCTGAAGTCAGCGATCCCGCTTTGTACTGACGGCAAAGGTGACAAATAAGCCAACCTCGGCTTGGAACTGTCCGTTTGCAGTTCGAGCGAATCGGATTCACCGACACATTTGGTTGCATGAAGAAGCCTGTTATAGACAAGCTTCACATCATAGGGCTGTGGAATGTGTTCGACTTTACCACTCCACCGCGGAGGAGTGATCGCCGTCATAAACGGCCTCATCGGATCGGCTGCGGCCTGAAGCCGTTGCCTCAGAGGCGGCGCCAACACGAGTATTGCTTTTGTCAGACCGAGGAGCCGGGGACGGGATCGGATAACGTCGAAAAGCCGGTTGACTGCGCGTCGGACTATACGACGCGGGCGCGAGTCCGACTTAAGCATAATCCACGCGCGCGCACCAGCTGTCATCCAGCGAGCGGTGCGGCGAATGCCTCGCATAGGAGCGGTCAACCGCCACGAGGAAGAGGTATAAATCGCTCGCATTCGCGCATTACTTTCGATCAAATCTTCCTCCAGGGAGGCCGCCCACGAGACGTTTCTGGCCAAAGCCTGTGAGAGGTCCGCCGAGCGTGAATGCTCTGTAGCTAGCTCGCGGTCCCGCGCAGCGACCTTTTCCTCAAGCTGTTTTGCATCCGCTTCAAGCGCTTTTGCCCAAACGTCCGTTTTGGTGAGTTGGTCTCTCATCTGCGACAACTCGGAATCGCGCTTGGTTAGAAAGTCATTTCTCAACGCAACTTCATTCGCTAGTGCCTTACGGGTAGTTGCAAGCGCACTCGTCGTCAGGCTCAGCTCTTCTTTCAGGGCAGTAGCTTCACTCTGGTATACCTGCAGAAGTTTTGAAAGCCTTGCAGCCTCTTCCCTTTGCGCCGCACCAGTTGTTTCAAGAGACGCGATATGACTATAAAGCTGGGAATACTTGTGTTGGAAAACTTGAACAATGCTTGAGACGCCTGCGGGCGCAGTAGTTGATTGAAGCCGCCCCTCATTCTTTGCTAGCGTTTTCTCCAGCTCTGCAAAGCTCCATTTTTCTTTCGGTAGTTGGAGCATTTTCCAAACGGAGCGCCTATAGGGTTCAGGCAGTGCATCAGGATCAAGCCATGGCGATCGCGGGGCAGGGTTCGCTGCCTCGCCACAAACAACCTCCCTCAAGAAAATTAGGAAAGCGAGAAAGACATCGTTTGGCCAATCGATGTCCTCGCGGCTTTTGGTGATTGCGCCATAGTCAATAAGGGATACTCGTCCTTCAGTGTCGATCAGGACATTCCAGGTGCGAACATCGTTGTGATAAAGATCGTGTGCTTCAAGCTTTACAAGCTGTTGAAGAATGTCTCGCAAGACCTTGTGTGGATCATAGTCTGTCGCACATTTTGCCAGCTTTCGGTCGAGACTTTCGCCGGGTAGGCTTTCTCGCAAGAGCCATGCGTCTGTCGAATTCTTGCCGAATTCTATTAGCTTCGGAAGGTCCATACCTCTTGGTGGCGTACGCAGAAACTCGATCTCGTTTCGCCATTCATTGTCGTTGTAGTGCCCGCGCACGGCATGATCGAGACGGAATTGCTTTATGAGCAACCCATTACCGAAGAAGAAGCGCCGCGTGCCTTCGTGTGTGTCACCGGCCGATTCGTTGGAGGCCGTCGTCCAGCGGTCGAATACTCCCGCGGCCTTGCCAAAAAACCAACACTCGTTGCTTGCGAAATAGAGAGGTCGCTGAATCTGAGATAGGTGGGTTTCGATCTGGGAGACTTCATGAACAAACGCGAAATCTTCGAGCTGTTGTCGAGGCGATGCGGGTTGCGATGGGCCCCAATATAGGGGCTCTTCCGCAAGACCGAGTTCGAATAAACATGCGAGTGTTTTTCGCGCCAATCCGCGATATATTTCTCTGACGTGTTCAAAACCTTTCTCGTAGATGAGGTGATGGAAAACGCTTAATCCAAGAACGAGGTCGCATTCGCCCATTTTAAGTTCTGCGAGGGTATCGTCGATGGTTTTTGTTTCGAAAATGCTTATGGCATCTCCGCGCTCGTCGGCGAGCGCCTGGCAAACGGCGATGTTTGCATTCAGAAAGTCAATCCCGTGCACTACAGCGCCGTGAGAGGCGAGGTGGTGGCTGAAATATCCTTGGGAGCAGCCTAGATCAAGCACGCGAATGGGCCGATTGAGCATCGCTTTGAGCGCATCGTGAGCGGCTAATATATGCGCAAGACGATCGTCGGACGATCGCGAGACTTTGATCGACAGTTCTGGATGTCCAAAAATGGGTTGATAGATTTCGGGGAGTTCGGCCACGAGAATCGGGAGAGGTTTGTTCTTTTTTTTCTCAGAATCAGGATGCATCGCTATCGTCAATCAGGTCAAACCGGTTCGCTGGATATTACAGAAGCATGCGTGCCGTTGCAGGTTCATCTCAAACTAATCGCCGGTTCAGGAAAGTTTCTGTAGAGTTGCCCGATTGCTTCTGCACTATGCTGCCAATTGAACCTTCGCGATCGCGCTATTCTGAGTTCACGATCGCCCGCGCCATGCATGGGATTTTCGGATATGTCCTGGAGAGCGATAGTCCAGGCGGTAACATCCATCGGTGGCACGTTCCGAGATGTTCCTTCGGTAATTTCGTCCATTGACGTGCCGCTGCTATGAACTACCTCCGTGCCACACGCCAGCGCCTCAACGGCGGGCATTCCAAAGCCTTCATATATTGATGGAAATAGCAGCGCTCGCGCGCCTTCGTACAAACTGCGCAGTATCGGGTTGGATACCGTGCCCAGAAAGCGCAGGCTCCCATCGCTCATCATGCGATCCGCGGAGGACGGCAATTTGAGATCGCCCCAGCCGGCCCCGCCGGCGATAATAAGCGGAATGCGGCGGCGTATCCGGGAGGAGAGTCCAGAATAAGCAGTTATGAGCGTGCGGAGGTTTTTCCGCGGCTCAAGGGTTCCAACCGCCAGAAAATAATAGCCCGGAACGACGTCAAAGGAAGCGATGTCTTTTTGCGTGATCTCCTGACCAAGTGGCCTGAAGATCGCGCTGGCGGCTGGAGGAGCAACGACAATTCGCTCACGGGGATACCCGTAGACAGTGGCGATCTCAGCCTTGCTGAATTCGGAGATCGTATGGACAAACGGTGCGCGCGAAACGACGGCTGGCAATCGTTCAAGCTCTTGCAAGCGTTGCTTGGGATGGGTTTCGGGAAACCTCACGAATGAAAGATCGTAAACTACAGGTAAAATCGGAATAGCGAGATCAACCGGGGGAAGATACTTAAAGGCGTGGAATAGACTGAGGTTCTTGAGCGTGTCGCCTTGCCGAAACCGCGCCATGCGCATATGTCGATAAATGCGTCGCGCGAGATCGATACGAGCAGCTGCCGCTCGAAGCGATTGTTGGACTTGTCGCGTCTTTGAACGAGTGGTGGGCGCAGCCAAGTACAGGTCAGTCTTGCCATAAGCACGATCGACTTGACGCAAGTGCTCAAGGCCGAACGGTTCCCACGTTAGCTGGGAAAACCCCGAGAACTGAAAGTCCGGGTGGCTTGCCATCAGCGCCGTCAAAAGATGGAAGCAATAATTTCCCACTCCGGTCATCGGACCGTTCAGGAAATCCGTTTCAAGTCCGATCCGGACAGCTCGCCCAGAAGGCATTTCTATCAACCTTTCAACGCGCCGTGAAGCAGAAGAAAATACTCCATAAAACCACAGTCGGGAACAGACACGCGCGTGGAATCAAGTTTCGACGTTCAAGAAAAATTAGCCTAAGAATCCTTCGGCCCGAAATTGATCCGCTCGCGCTCGAAGACCGCCGGCTTTTCCCGTACCTGTCCATAAATCGCCAGAATGTATTCTCCGATCATCCCCATGAAGAACAGCTGAACGCCGCCGAAAAAGAACAGGGCGACGATAATGGTCATGATGCCGGGTTCGGCGATGTTGCCGCGCAACGCGAACCCCAGAATGAGATTGAAGAACGCGTAGCCGAGGCTAAGCAGCGACAGAATAAAGCCCGCGAATAGGCCGAGCCGCAGCGGTGCCGTCGTGAAGGAAACAAGGCCATTGAGACCCTGATCGAACAGCGCAGTCAGCCGGTTCTTCGATAGGCCCTTGGCCCGCGCACGCCAGGTATAGGGCACGCCCACTGCCTTACCGCCGCACTCGAACGTCATCATCCGCATGAACGGATACGAGTCGCGCACCTGCCGCATCGCGTTGAGGACGCGTTTGTCGACAAGCTGGAAGTCGCCCACGCCCGGCGGCACCGAGACTTCGGCGAAGCGGGTCAACATCCGGTAATACAGCCCGCGCGTCTTGCGCATCAGCCAGCCTTCCTCGCGCACGGCGCGAATGCCGTAGACAATTTCGTAGCCCTGCTCCCAGAGTTTGACGAAGTCGGGCAGCAGTTCTGGAGGGTCTTGCAGATCGGCGGGCAGGAACAATAGCACCGCATCGCCGGAGGCCGTCATCGCGCCGTTGAACGTATTCTTGAGCGGTCCGAAATTTCGCGCGTTAATGATCACCTTGACATCGTTGTCCTCGGCGGCGATGCGGCGCAAGATCTCGACCGTCGAGTCCGTCGAGGCGTTATCGCAGAAAATATGCTCGCGCCGGTAGCCGGGTAGATGATCGCGAAAGACCTGCCGGATCGCCTCGTAGCAATCCTGCACGTTGAGTTCCTCGTTGTAGCAGGGCGTCACAACTGAGATCGTTTTCATGGTCAGCCGCGTCCTCGGAACTCTTGCGCGGGCCCGTAGGCCGCAAATTGGGATATCTACCAGATGGGGTTATTTACAATGTGGCTGCGCTCTGGCACAGCTTTTCCTCACTCCGCTCTTCGCCAAAATGCGCGCGGGCGAACAGTTTGATGGAGATTCGGTGCGGATATCGGCCGCCGATCGCTTGACGCCGCAGTTCTTTCGGTTCCTGGCCGTCGGGGTTCTCAACACCCTGTTCGGCCAGGGCGTGTGTGCTGCGCTCTTCCTCGCGGGGCTGCATCCGCAAATTTCGCTGCTGCTCGCGACGATCAGCGGCATTCTATTCAATTTTCAGTCGATCGGCTGGCTCGTTTTCCGGGACAAGGGCTGTCTGCTGCCGTTCGTCGCGTGTTACGGCGTGACCTATGCAGTCAATGCGCTGGCGCTCGGCCTGCTCATTCGTGTTGGCCTTTCGCCCATCGTGGCGCAGTCGTGTCTGATCCTGCCCGTCGCTGTGCTGACATTTGTCTTGAGCCGCAAGTATGTTTTCGGGGCAGGGGACCGCGGCACCCGTTCGGATCACGCAGCTCGCGAGTGATGGAAGCTTCAGCGGCGTGCTGTTGATGCGACGACGCCGCGCACCTTATCGACAATCGCGCGAACTGATAGTCCAGCCTCCGCGAGCAGCGTGTCCCGATCTCCGGCTTTAGAAATTTTGCCGGCGGCTTCCGGAATGCCCAGTCCGACTACAGGTGGGCGGCCTGGCAGTGATGCCAATGATCCGGCGACCGCCGTGAATAAACCGCCGCGCAGAATATGTTCCTCCACGGTGACGATCGGGCGGCCGGTACTCGCAAGATCAGTAACACCCGTCTCATCGAGCGGCTTGAGGCAGGGGACGGTGACGACCGCAGCCTCGATGAAGGATGCCGCCAGTTGCTTGGCAGCGTCGAGGCACAGTGACGCCACGGGTCCGCTGGTCATCAATGTCACGTCCTTACCCTGCCGAAGCACCGAGATTTTACGCAGGTCCGCGGGCTCGCTCTCGTGCAGCACCGGCTCACCGGCGCGGCTGAGCCGCAGATAGGACGGTTGCCCACTCGCAGCGATCAGCGTGGTGGCGAGCCGGACCTCGAGCGGATCGCACGGCGCGAATACTTCCATACCGGGCAGCGCCGACATCACGGCGACATCCTCGATCGCGTGATGCGTGTAACCCTGACTGCCATAGGCGAAGCCGGCGCCGACCGCGACCACCTTGACGTCCGCGCCGTGATAGCAGACGTCGTTACGCAACTGCTCGAGGCAACGTAGCGTCGGAAAATTGCCGATCGAGTAGATAAAAACGGTCTTGCCGGTGAGCGCGAGGCCGGCCGCCATGCCGGCGAGGTTCTGCTCCGCGACTCCGACATTGATGTAACGATCTGGATGGTGCGTGGCGAATTGTTCGAGCACCGAATAGCCGAGATCGCCGCACAGCAGCCAGATATCAGGATTGCGATCGGCGAGTTCGGTCAGCGTCTTGATGAATGTGGTTCTCACAGCTTGAGCTCCGCGAGTGCCTGCTGGAGCTGCTCATCGCTCGGCGACTTGTAGTGCCATTCGAGCTTGTCTTCCATGTAGCTCACGCCTTTGCCCTTGATGGTATGCGCGATCACCACGGTGGGCTGTCCGAGCTTGGCGGGCTCGGCGAACGTGCGCGACAACGCGTCGACGTCGTGTCCATCAACCTCGACAACGTTCCAGCGGAAGGCGCGCCACTTGTCGGCGAAAGGCTCGAGCTCCAGCACCTCCGATACTCGGCCGAAGCTTTGTATTTTGTTGAAGTCCACGATCGCGACAAGATTGTCGAGTTTGTGGTGTGGGGCGAACAGGATTGCTTCCCAGTTCGAGCCTTCGTCGCACTCGCCATCGCTGAGAAGGCAGAACACGCGCGCACCGGACGCTTGCGCGCGCACGCCGAGGGCTATGCCAACTGCGATTGGCAGTCCATGGCCCAGCGAACCGGTGGACACCTCGACGCCCGGCACTCCATGGCTGACATGACCCGTGAGGCGCGAGCCACTTTCACAATAGCTTTCAAGCTCTGTGATCGGGAAAAAGCCGCGCTCGGCGAGCGTCGCATAGAGGATGGCAGCGGCGTGACCCTTGCTTAGAATAAAGCGATCACGAGTCGGATCACTCGGTCGCAACGGATCGATCCGCATCGTTTGCGTATAAAGCGTTGCGAGAATGTCGGCCATCGACAGACAGCTGCCGATGTGAGACGCCTTGGCGCGAAATACCATGCGTAAGGCATGTGCGCGGATGCGCGCGGCGAAATCCCGCGTATTAATTGCGTTTGGAAGCATGGTGCCAGGCGATTGTTTCACGGAGCCCATCTTCGATGTTGATGCGGGGTTTCCAGCCGAGTTCGGTCAGCCGTGCGACATCCGCTTGAAGGACCATTACTTGATCCGGACGATAGGGAATGTCGCCAAACCCCAAAACCGCGTCAGGATTAATCAAGTCGCGAAGCCGGGTCAACGTATCGCGCAGCGTGGGACCGTCGGGATGACCGACATTGAAATATCCGCTCGCCCGCGCATCGGTAAGCGCGATGCGGAAGGCGGCAGCAGCGTCGCGCGCATGCAGGAATCCCCAGCGCTGTTCACAGTCGGTGAGCGACATTCGCTCGCCCTTTGCCACGGTCTTGATGAAGTTCGGGATCAGCCAATATTCGTGATCCCTTGGACCGTAAGTCGAGAAAATACGCAGCCACGCAAAGCGCATGCTCGCCTCGGCGGCGATCTGCTCGCACATGGAGCCGGCGGCCAGCTTGGCTTTCCCATAAAGTGTGGTGGGGAGGGTGGTATCGTCAGGTGCAATCGGCCTATTGAGCGGACCATATTCGGCCTGTGAACCAGCGCCCACAAAAGTTGCAACCTTTAGTTCAGCGCACAGCGCAGCCAATTCCGCTGCGTCCCAGACATTGCGGCCCTGCAGAGGGCTGTTGCGATCCATGTTGCCGACGCCGCGCCAGGCCATATGAGCGACGGCATCAGGCGCGAACGCTTTGAGACGATCGCGCAGCGCCGTCACGTCATCGAGGGATCCAGCGATGGGGGTAATGCGGTCGATCGCATCCGCTAGCCGCCAGGGTGTGTCGCCACGAACCAAAACGGCTACGTCGTGGCCCTGCTCGAGCAGATCAGCAACGAGATAGGACCCCAGAAATCCGCTCGCACCGGTCACAAGGATACGCATGGGAATCGTCTAAAGCTACGATGCCGGTTCGTCAACGCCTTGATCCGGCGTCAACCGCCCCGGCGTTACTCGGCGCTTTTTCCTGCATCGTTCCACGCCGATGAAGGGTTTGCACGCGGCCATTTGCAGAATATAAAGCGGCGTCGCTATATCCGGCCCAACCGGACAGTACCGACAGCAATGTTCCAAGGGATCAGCACACCGCATCGGCGCGCCATTCATGGTCGCCCAATCCGCCGCCGCACTGGATTATCTCTGCCGCACGCAGGTATGGAAGCGCGGCTTCAGTGAATGATAGAGGACGTTTTGACAATGAGCGATTTCAGATTGGCCATGATCTCGGCGGGCTTCGAGCACGGCGGAAACGTCACCCACCGTCATTTCGATGGTCATCCCGATATCCTCGTCTATCCGTTTGAATCGCAGTTAGGTAATCGCAATTTTAACGATTTCCTCGCGTCGGTGGAGCGTGTCCAATACCGCTATCCCGAGTTTCCGGAAGGTCTGACCGCGGCCGAACTTTACGAACAGATCATCGACGAAGAGATGAAGACCTTTCTGCGCAAGCGCAACGGTTCCAAGTTCAAGGATGCCGACTGCGTGCTTGACGAAAAGAAAAGGCTTGCGGAATTTGTCCGTCTCCTTGGCGAACCGCCGTTTCGCCGCAGGCAGGTGATTGAAGCCTTCTTCCGATCGACCTTCACCGCTTGGGAGAACTATTACACCAGGCCGCGAGCTGACATGGTCTATATGGGTTATTCGCCGGCGATCGGCATCGATGCCGATCGGATGGTCCGCGACTTTCCGAACATCCGCATTCTGCACATCGTGCGCAATCCGTTCTCAGCCTATCGCGACACGAAGCGCCGTCCGTTCCCGCAGCCGCTGACGAAGTATCTCATCACCTGGAACGTCTACCACTCGACCGTGGAGATGTTCGCGAAGATGTATCCGCAAAACGTGCGTGTGTTCCGCTACGAGGATCTCGTCGAAGACAAGACCAAGTTCATGACCGACGCAGCCGCGTTCATCGGCGTTCCGTTTGCTGAAACCATGCTCTATCCGAGCTGGAATGCCGCCGAGATTAAGGATGCCATTGCGCCCTGGGGAACGGTTCTCAAGAGCACCAAGCAGTACAACGAGGACGTCATCAAGGAATTGTCGAACGAGGAGCGCGAGCAGATCGCCCAAGGCACAGCAGCCCTCGCGCGTCATTTCGGCTACGACCGGATCGACTACCTGAGCTCTCTTTATAAATAATGCTGAGCAAGCTTGAATTTTTCGAGTCAAATACCGGCCAGCCGGAAAGGCCGGTCGAGCACAACGCGCTGCAAATTGCGATTGAGAAACATCTTCACGCCTTCGGCGGCACGGGCAGGATAGAGCCAGCCACTGAGGGAACGCTGGGTGTCTGCTTCCATGCAGACATCGCGGGCACGCGCCGCTTTGTGAAGACTCATATGTCAGCTGCGCAGGCCCGCGCCAACCTCACCAAAGAAGCCGACATCCTGCTTCGACTCTATGGCGATGCGGTGATCATCGACCGCTTCGAGGTGCAAGCGGCCGATGGGACAAACCGGCTCTGCCTCGTCATGGCGGAACTCGCCCCACTGCGAGCGCCGATGAATGCCGATGAAGCAGAGGAACTGGCACGAGGCAACATCGAACGATTGACGGGCTACCGGCCGGCGAGTCTCGCGCCGTCGTGGGATTTTGAACGTTATATCGCATGCGGGCTGCGCGCCGTTGTACTGCTTTCGGATGCTGGGTTGCTAGAGAATTATGTAGGCGCCGAGCTGAACCAGATACTGGTGGGGCTCAGCTACAAACTCGGCGCGCTACCGCGTGCACTATGTCATGGCGATTTCGGGCCGAAGAACATCATGAGGGATGGGGCACGGCCGATTGCTATCGATTGGGAGGACGCCTTTTGGGGGGTAGCGGGTTATGACTATTTGTACTGGCTGACCTTCATGGATAATCGGCCATTTCTGCACAGTGCAGCATTTGGGCGGACCGGGCTTCATCGCGACGATGAACGCGCGATCCTCGCGCTCGTCGTGCTGTTGAAATCTTTCCTCGCGTTCCGCTCTGGCGCTTACCTGCGCCACGCTGTTTCGATCAATGCGCGCACTGCCGAGGTCCTCGACCTGCCTTAAGAAGGTCCACCGCCGTCACGGCAACCCGTGTCAAGAACATACGCCGGGTCTAGACCGACGAGACCGTCCGCATATGTTGGCGCTAGCACCGGAATCCACGAGATCAATCGACGCGCATTTGCTTGATTAAACGGATCACCAGCTTTTCCACTTTGCCCGACCACTCGCCCATTCATCCTCGAGGAAAGTCTTGTCGCGGATGGTGTCCATCGGGTGCCAGAAGCCGTGATGAGTGAAGGCGCGAAGCTGGTCATGGTTCGCGAGCGCTTCCATCGGTTCGCGCTCCCAAACGGTTTCATCGCCTTTGATTAGATCGCCGACCGAGGGGGACAAGAGAAAGAACCCGCCATTGATCCAGCCGCCATCGTCGTCGGGTTTTTCCTTGAAGGATGCGACTTTGTCCCCCTCGATCGCAATCGCGCCAAACCGCTTCGCAGGCCGCACCGCAGTGACTGTCGCCTTGCGGCCGTGGGCGCGGTGAAATGCGAGCTGGTCGGCGAGATTTATGTCAGCGACACCATCGCCATAGGTCAGTGCGAAGACCTCTTCGTCACGCAGATAAGGCATCACCCGTTTCAGCCGGCCGCCCGTCATGGTTTCTTCGCCGGTGTCGACAAGCGTAACGCGCCACGGCTCCGCGGTTTCACGGTGCACTTCCATGCGGTTTTCGGCCATATGGAAAGTGACGTCAGACATATGAAGGAAATAATTGGCGAAGTATTCCTTGATGACATAGCCCTTGTAGCCGAGACAAACGATGAAGTCGGTCAGCCCATAGTGGCTGTAGATTTTCATGATGTGCCAGAGAATCGGCCGGCCACCGATTTCTACCATCGGCTTCGGTTTCACCGTGGTTTCTTCGGCCAAACGTGTACCGAGACCACCTGCGAGTATAACGACTTTCATGGGAACAATACGCCGAATGGAATATATAGAAGCCCGTTTGCAGGTCGGTTTAGAGGGCCGCAGCTAGCTTGGCAAGGCCGCCTGACAAGGGACTGCGTAACGTTCGCGTATACCCTGTTAGGTCTCGCGGTATTGTTCGGCCAGCGTCGACGGGATCGCGGAGCGCATAAATTGCGCCATTCTGCTGAAGAGGATTTATCGACGCATCTCAGTCAGGCCTCAGTGTAAACATCCCTGTGGCACGATGAAACGATAGGGAAAGGTGAACTGCTTTCCAGTCCATGTTCGCTTGAGCGGAATAGTGACTCGGCTCTCGGCCGAATAAGTTTTCCCCGGCAGGAATCTCGCCATTCGCTCCTTGAATTCGGGATCGGTGTCCATCACGACGGCACCGCCCTTGCGAAGCTTGTTGTCGTCGTACCAGGTTGCGCCGGCGATTTCCCGGTAAGCGAGCGCGGTCACGTTACGTCCGGCTTCGATCCCGACTCCATAGGTGGTCTGCCGGCCGCCGACGAAATAGGCGGGTCCGCAGGTGTACTTGCTGTCCCAATCCTTGAGGATCAGACGCGCTGCTTCAGCGGTGGGCTCCTGCATCGCGCTGTGGCTTGCGAATGTCGTAAAGACCACGGCAACGGCGATGCCTGCGACGAGATAAAGTCCGGCGATGAAAGGCACCACGCTGCGCTTAACCCAGCTTTTGCCGCGTTCGCTCCATTCCATGAGTGGCGCGACGGCGAGGAACGTCAGCATGATGTAGGGCGCAGCGAACCGCGCCAGAAAGTTGAGCCCGGTGATCATCACCAGGACAACGAGGGCGATGTGTGCAGACACCGTCGTGAAAAGCAGAAACCGGGACGCGGAAGATTGATCGGGCTCCGGGACGTGGATTTTCAGGAAGCCTTTCCACAGGCCGATCGCGATAATCAAATATCCAGGAATTGCGAAGGTGAGATAACCCGCGAGAAGCTCCGCAACACCGGCCAACCGTTGCGAGAGCGGATTTTGAAAGTCGAAATGGTCGAGGCCATATTCGAACGCAGCACTATGTCTCAGGACGGCGACGATGTGAGGAAGGATCAGCACCACGCCCGTGGCGATCGCAGCGTAAAAACCGGGACGCTTCAACACCTGCCGGCAGGCTGGCAAAAGCAGAATGCTGCTCGCCATTCCGAAGAACAGAACCACAGCATTGTATTTTGTTAGCACGGCCACGGCCGACCAGAAGCCGAACGCAATCCAGTCACGCATGCGATTGGATTGGACCGCGCGAAGAAAGTGAAAGACAACAGCGGGCCACGATGTGAGCTGAAGGATGTCGGCGTTGAGCGCAAAGGAGAGGGGCGCGAAGATCGTGTAGGACGATGTGCCGTACAGGAACGTGAAGAGCAGGGCGTTGTCGCGCGTCGTGGCCAGCCGAAGGGTGCGATAGAAATAAACCAGTCCGACCGCGATCAAGAGTTGTCCGGTCAGGATCATGACCGCGGCGGACGTGCCGAAGAGCCTGTCAACGATCCCGCCAATCCAGACCATCATCGGAGGATGAAATGGTGTGACGATCGGAAATTCGCGGCCCCACGCGATCAACTCGCGGGTATCGTACATCGCGGTGGGAAAGACGATGATGGCGAGCAGCACCGGCAGCAGAAGCGCAAGCCCAAGAACGGCGAGCGCAGGGCCGCGCCGTAGGCGGGAATGATCCTCACTGGGCATGACGTTAGTGTGCCTCGATGCCGTATAGATTCGCGGTCGGTCGCGGAGATAAATATAGCAATCAAAGCCGCGTGTCGGGCCTCCCAAGCCCGGACAACTCAGAAGTTCTGCGCGTATTGACCCTCACGGGAATAGTCGGATACGGCTAGGGGCCGCGGCTGAACGCCGCCGCAGCAGGTGAGATGACGCCGCCATGGCCTCGTTTCTCGATACGTGGCTTGACGGTGTGGAGGAAGGCTGGGGGATTCCGGCTCTCCTTGCGCTCTTCGTCATTTTGTGGACCGCGTTTCTTGGCATTGCGTATCTGAACGCGGATCTGCATCCGGACGTCATAGAAGCCTGGGCAATCGGGCGAACGCTGGACTGGGGCGGCGCCAAGCATCCGCCCTTGATGGGCTGGGTGACCCACGCGTGGACAATGGTTTTCCCGGTCCGCGATTGGTCGTTTCACCTTCTGGCGATGACAAATTCCGCCGTTGCGCTCTGGATCATCGACCTTACGACACGCCGGTTTGCAAAAGGCGACAAGCGCGCGATCGTCCTGCTGCTGCTCATGCTGCTGCCGGTCTATCAATTCCAGGCGCAGCGCTTCAATGCGAACTCGGTGTTGTTCGCAGTCTGGCCGCTTGCGATCTATTGCTTCCTGCGGTCGTTTGAGACGCGGCATGCCGGCTGGGCCGTGGCAGCGGGGCTGGCCGGTGCTCTGGCGATCCTCGGAAAGTACTATTCCGTGTTCCTGGTGTTCGGCTTCGTTTTCGCCGCCATCTGTCACCCGGCGCGCCGGGCCTACTTTGCGTCACCGGCGCCCTGGATATCCGCTGGCGCCGGCCTGCTGCTCCTGGCGCCTCACATTCACTGGATGCTGAGTTCTGGGGTCAGTCCCTTTGGCTACGCGCTGGCAACCCATGGCGGCCTCACCACGGGCCGCGCCTTCCTGTCCGGCCTGACCTTCCTGCTGGGGCTCGCAGCCACTCTGGCTCTGCCGGGGCTGATCTGGGCCGTCATGATCCGCACCGGAGCCGGGGACTATCTCAAGGGGCTGAGGCCGCTGGATCCGGGCCTGCTGTTGCTTCTTTTGGTGGCAATCGGGGCGATCATTTCCCCGCCTGCGGTCAGCCTGATCCTCGGAAACTCGCTGAGCGCTGTCTGGGCCTCGCCGGGGCTGTTTGTGTTCGTGCTGGTCGCGGTCTGCGCGGCGAGATTCCCTGTCGATCGGACCGAGACACGGAGGCTGGCCGCGGGCGTCCTTGCGCTGACCGTGATCGCGGTTCTGCTGGCGCCTGCGCACGCCTATTACCGGAACCGGCATCCGTTCAGCGAGGGGCGCAATTACTACAGTCCCGCCGCGGCCGAGGTAATGAAGCGCTGGCGTGAGGTATCGCCCGGCCCGCTGAAAACCGTCAGCGGCGACAAACTGGCAATGGCTCTTGCATTCTACGCCCCAGACCATCCTGCCTTCGTCATTCCCTTCAACCAGCAATACGTCTGGCAAACGCCGTCCGAGGCTGCGCTGCGGGAGGGCTGGGCGACGATATGCCTTCCGGACGAGGAAACCTGTCAGGTCTGGCTGAAGCATCAGGTCGCGCCGGCCGCGCCAGGGGCCATCAGCTTCGATTTCGTTGTCCAGCCGCAGTGGTGGGGGTCAGCAGGCGTCCCGGCGCGGATTACCGGGCTTCTTGTTCCGCCGCGTACGACCCGCTGAGATGCAAACCATGACCGCACGATTGTCCTCGCTGATGACAAGGCGAGGGGCCGTCCCCCTGCTGATCATCTGTCTCTGGGCAATCGCGGTATTTCCGAACCTTTCGGTGCGATCGTTCATCTGGGAAGAAGGGACGAATGCCGAGATCGCGCGGGACATTCTGTCCAACGGCAACCTGCTTCAGCCCGAGGTCTATGGAGTTCGCTGGAATGAGAAGCCCTCGCTGCTGCCGTGGCTGATCGCCGGAGTTTCGAAAGTCACGGGCGAGGTCAACGAGTTTTCCGCGCGGCTGCCTGCGATGATTGCAGTGGTGCTGACTGCGCTGCTGGTTCAGTCGCTGACGCGGCGCTACGCGAGCCTGAACGCATCGCTGCTCGCGGCGTTGCTGTTCATGTTTTCACCTATGCTGTTGCAGAAGCTTGCGATCGCCGAGCCGGATACGCTGGTGACGCTGTTTTCGTTTGCCGCCTTTGTTGTCTGGTGGAACGGCGTTGAGGCCAGTGACGTCGGTTGGTGGCGCTGGATCGGATGCGGGTTGCTGCTTGCGGTCCTTGCCATGGCGAAAGGACCGCAGCCGGTCGGCTATTTTGCGCTCGGCGTTTCGGCTTATGTCGTCGTAACACGCCGATGGCGCGATGTTCCTGGGCTGTTCGTCTGTTTGCTGATCCCTGCTGGAGCAACGATTGCATGGGCCGCAGCGGTGTACCGGCCCGGCGACGAAGCGACATGGATCAGCTACGCACGCTTGCGTTCAGTCCCAAATGTCACCGACTACTTCGTTCGAAACACACACGTCTTTCTCAACCTCGTTGCGGAATTGATGCCGGCGATCCTGTTGGTGCCTTTGCTCTGGCGTGCAAGAGACGCGGAATGGAATATCCCACCCGTCGCACTTCCGCTCGTGCTCTATGCCGGCCTTTGCACCATCGCGGTGGTGGTTTGGCCAGGCTCGAACAGCCGCTACGCCATGCCGTGCGCACCTGCGATCGCGGTGCTTGCCGGATTCGCGTGGGACGCAATTGCGGGAACGAAGTATGCGTGGCTGCGGCGTATGACTGTAGCGATCGCATGTGTATTGACCGCTTTCCAGATTGTGCTTGCGAATGCGGTCTTGCCTCTATTCGCTGACAGGTTTGGAGGTTCACGGATCGCAGGTCAGAGTATCGAGCGCGCGATCCGCGCCAATCCGGCACCCGCGTTTTGCACGGACCTCGCGACGAACCAGCTCTTCTATATGAGGGCAGGGCCGATCCGCTGCGTTGATCCAGCGGACTTGGGTTCGATTGCTGCACCTGCGTGGCTGATCATGCCGCGCGAACAAGCACCGCTGTTGGCACGATTGAATCATGATCTCAGCATGCGCGCCGCTGTGGAAACGGACACCGGCTCTCGGTTGTCGGCTATAAGGCTCGACAAGCAATAACGCGAGCGGCCGCGTTTTATCGCAGTCAGAGATGATTATTTGCGCAACCGCACGCCGGTACCGGCGCTTCCTTCAAGAAATTCGATCCCAGCGGCTTGAAGCGCTGCACGTAGTTTGCGGGCCGTCTCTTCGCGGCCCTTCAGATCACCATCATCCGATTCCAATCGTTTAACGGTGGCAATTGAAACGTTTGCTTCATCTGCCAAATCTTGCTGAGACCAGTTCAAAAGGGCTCTCGCCGCCTTCACTTGGCGTGTTGATACTTTTAGTATTGACACAGGATTCTCATTTTGATACTTTTAGTATCGAATCGATCGAGGGTCCGAAGATGCCAAGTAAACAAGAATCTAAAGGATACGATAGACGATACTTTATCGGCGGCTCAGATGCCCGTGTCATTATGGGTAAGGACGAGAAGGCGCTGATCCGTTTGTGGAAGGAGAAACGAGGTGAAGGAGGCGGGTTAGATCTCTCCGGTGAACTTATTGTGCAATTGGGCCTCGTTACCGAAGACCTCAATCGGCTTTGGTTTGAGCGCCAGTCGGGGCACCGCGTCATAGCCGTCCAGCGCCACACCATCCACCGGACATTTACCTGGATGGCGGCCACCTTGGATGGGATTGTTGAGGCGACTGGCGCGGTATTCGAAGCCAAATTCATGTTGCCCTGGTCGTTTTCGGAGGCGGCGGCGGCGGCGAAGCACATGGCCCAACTCCAACACAACATGTTGGTGGCGAACACAAAGAAATCGATTCTTTCTATCATCAATGGTGGCGGCAAATGGATCGAACTCTCGATCGAAGCCGATCCGATTTACCAAACTGTCTTAATAGCCGCTGAGAAGGCCTTTTGGCGCGCAGTCAAAAGCGGGGAGCCGCCCGCGTTATTTGATTGCGAACCACCGAAGCCGCGTATCGAGGCCATTCGCGTTGTCGATATGAATGCTTCAAACTCATGGGCGGAGTTTGCCTCCCTCTACCTCGAAACTCGAGCAGCCCACCTCGATCATGAGCGAGCCAAGAGTGAGCTCAAGATGTTGATGCCGGAGGATGCCAAGGAAGCCATGGGCCATGGTATTCGAGCGAAGCGGTCCAAATCAGGCGCGGTTAGTTTCGATCTGATGGAAATGGAGAGCGATCATGCATCGCTGTAGCGAAAGTGTAGCTGCCATCGCAACCGCATTAGCCAAGGCTCAGACCGAGTTGTCGAATCCCGAAAAATCTATGATCGGAACGATCAATCACATTAACCGAGATGAAAATCCCCAAACATTTCGCTATGCACCGCTTGCTAGCGGCCTTGAAATCGTACGCAAGACGTTGGGTGGACAGCAGATTGCAGTTGCGCAGACAACAGATATTGATCGCGCAAATGGATTGATCAACCTCACCACAATTTTGATGCACACATCGGGTGAGTGGATTGCTTCTGATTGGCCGGTCTGTGCGCTATCTGAAGCATCCGCACCACGAAGAATGGGAGCCGCCCTCACTTACGCGCGCCGTTATGCGCTTTTCACCCTAGTGGGCATCGCCGGAGAGGACGATCTCGACGCTCCGGATTCCCAACCTGATATCAGTGGGGGGTCGACCAAACGCGAGGACAGCATTTCGCATCAGGCCTCTCGGTCAATCTCCGCCCAGACGGAGACCATGTCTGCGGGTTCGGCAAAGTCGCCAAAACCGCTCGTATCGATATCCGCGATACAGTCTGATATCGAGGCGTGTACAAACGTCGAGAATCTTACTTCGATCGCAAGCAAAATTCTGCAAGCGAAAAACCATCTTTCTGCGGACGAATCGAAATCAATCGAAGATTTATTCGCCAGAAGAATGACGGAGCTGGCTGAAAAAGAGGCGCCAGAATTCTTGGCTGACTCGCTCAACGAGTCAAAGTTGCATAGCAAGGGCCCAAAGAACACTGAGCAACAAACTACAAGAATAAAACGAGTCGCAAAGAATAGAAGACCAACTGAGGACGATCCATCCGCTGCTTCAAACAGTATCGCACTGAAAATTGACAAAAGCGAGTTAGCGCTTGGCGAGCCACGACGTCTTCGAGACAAAAACCACCTGCGCTTTGTCGCATCTAAACCTTGCTTGATATGCGAGCGAACACCGACCGACGCGCATCACTTGCGGTTTGCGCAACCTCGCGCGATGGGAAAGAAAACTAGCGATGAGTTCACGGTGCCACTCTGCCGCGCACATCACAGAGAAAATCACCAGGTAGGTAGAGAAGAGCTATGGTGGAAGGCGCAAAAGATAGACCCGCTAGAAACCGCTGCTCTGTTGTGGCGTACCTCGCGCGGGGGAGACCTCAAGTTGGGTTGATGGTGCCGCAAATGTTCGACTCGGGCTCTTATCGATCGTCAACTTCGGTTTTGGATTGAGCTACTGAGTTGAGCTTGGTGAGCCTTACAGATTGCTATTTAGGAAATCTGTCGTCCATTCTTTATGAGTTAATTTCCTTCTACTTCATACGCACTCGTTCTACTGCGCGAATGTCTTTAAACGACAAAAGCGCGGCGCAGTACGTTCGCATGTCTACCGACCTGCAAAAATACTCCATTGAAAATCAGGCGGCGGCAATTGCGCTTTACGCAGCGCAAAACGGAATTGAGATTGTTCGGAGCTACGAAGACGTCGGAAAAAGCGGACTTCGAATAGATCGGCGAGAGGGTCTCAAGCGACTTCTAAGCGATGTGGTGGCTGGTAGCGTCAATTTCACAAAGATCCTCGTTTACGATGTGAGTCGATGGGGCCGCTTTCAAGATAATGATGAAAGCGCGCATTACGAATTCATCTGCAGAGAAGCTGGCGTGAACGTCGAATACTGCGCCGAGCAGTTTTCTAATGATGGAAGTGTCGCTGCCTCGCTATTGAAGAATTTGAAGCGGGCAATGGCTGGAGAATTTAGTCGTGAGCTATCTGCAAAGGTATTTGCGGGGCAATGCAGGATCGTTAGTCTTGGATATAGAAATGGATCAACTCCCGGATACGGTCTTCGTCGTCGCTTGATCGATGAGCGCGGTAATCCAAAGATGGTGCTGGCGCACGGCGAGCGGAAAAGTATCGCCACAGACAGAATTGTTCTGGTGCCAGGCCCGGCGGACGAAGTGCTGACCGTGCATCGTGTGTATTCGCTCTTCATTGATGAAAAAATGCGACCTCAGCAGATTGCCGATAGGTTGAACGTTGAGAATGTTCCATCTGTCAATGGAGAATTGTGGAATTACTACATGATCCGGCAGCTTCTGATAAACGAAAAATATATCGGAAATAGCATCTACAACAGAACGTCCCAGAAGCTCGGTGCAAATCCGTCTCGCAATGCGGAGCACGAGTGGGTGAGAAAGATTGGCGCATTTGAACCAATCGTTTCCCGTAAGCAATTTCACGATGCGGGTGAACGCATCCAGAGTAATTCGAGGCGGTATCCGAAAAATTTCATGCTTGACGTTCTGACGTCGATTTGGTGCTCCAAGAAGCGGCTTACAATTTATGAAATAGATGCTTGTGAGCAGTCACCCTGCCGGAAAACATTTGAGTACCATTTTGGTAGCATTGGAGCCGCGTACCGTTTAATTGGCTTCCGCGGGCGGGCGCATCACTCTGCGAACATGAATGTGCGACAATCGATCTCGAAGTTGATGGGGGATAGAATCAGGAGTTACGGTGGAACGTTCAGTCCTATCCGTTGGAGCAGTCTTTTCACCGTCAACAGTGAATTCACCATCGCGATCGTAGTCGCGAGGGAATTCGCTAAGCGAAAGTACAATGATTGGAGGTTTAGCTACAAATCTCGCCAGAAGCCGGATTTACTCATCGTCGCTAGGGTCGATAATGATGCGCGCATTAAGGACTATTATACCTTGCCGTATTGCTATCTACCGCGCGGCACGTGGTTGACTGTAAGTGGCTTAAATTACAAGCGCCTTGAATCGTTTCGCTCAGAAGCGCTGGAGCCGTTCTTTCAGCTTTGCGCGAGGAAGAGCACATGAGGGCGAACAGGCGTTTAGTGGCGAGAACAAAAGCTCAGTTGCATCGCGCAGAACTAAGAAAAATAGCAGAACAGAAGGATGAAAGGACCGAAGCTTGTGTAAATGCTGTTTTGCTTAAAGTAAGAGATCTTTTGCAAAGCCCCGAGTTTATTCGCGCAGCAAGCGAAGTCGGTGTTCGAAGCATTCCAGCATTTAGGGAGGCATCTCCCGATGTTCGGAGCGAGGAGGGGTGAGCTGCTGCCGGTTTAGTGGACGGCTAGTTAAGCTAATCCCAGCTTCCGTTCGAACTCAACAGGGCTGAGGTATCCGATCGTCGAATGACGTCGGGTCGCATTGTAGAACCGCTCGATGTAGTCGAACACATCTGCCC
>JAFVHU010000143.1 GCA_017474385.1 Afipia sp.
AGAGCCGTCAGACTATTCTGTTCGCAAGCGCAGATTTGAACCGGCGGCTCCGGTCGACGAAAGAGGGTGTCGGCGAGACATCAGGCGAGACGGCCCGGCCAACCGGTCAGGCAGAAGAGTTCAAGAGCTCTTCGTTCGTTGCGGGGGATGACCTCGCAGTTTCCCGGCAGGGTTACGCCGGTGAAATCTCAGTCCTGACGTGTTCACCGACGCCCTCGTTTTTTTTGACCCGCGCGATCTCGCCGTTCCGGCGCATGCAGCGGCAGTCATCCGAAATCCAGACCCATCTCCTGACGTTGAGGCCGCGGCCGACGCATGATGTCTGCTGCCCGATACTCCCACCGCGACCGGTCGCGTGGGATCGCTGAGGCATGGTCGAATATTGCCGCATGCGTGAAGCCGGCTCATGCCGTGGTTATTGCTTTGCCAAATACGATGGTGAATCGATTTTCACGACCATCGGGAAAGCCCTGCAAACAGCGGGTTTCTCAAGATTCGACGCGCGCCGGGCCGATGTGGTCTTCACGTTCGATTCATCGCGATGCTTAAACAGCGATTCAAATTTTAGGAGTCATGATGATCCCAACAAGCCGGCAAACGGCGAACGCGTATTCCGCGGGATTGGCAAGCCGGTTTTGCGGAATACGCGCCAACAAAAGCAACGGTCGCGTCAAACAGAATAACGACAGGAGCCGCGCTCGCCGCGGCAGGGGATTGGCAGCCGCCACCGCGCGGCGAGAATCGGAGAGCCAGGATGTTTCAGGGAACGATTGATACCGGCAGCGCAATGCCGATCGAGGCCACGGCGAACGGCGACGTGCTGTTTGACCTCGGAATGATCTATTCGACTGGCCGCGGCGGCCTGATCGATCTGGTCGCTGCGCACAAGTGGTTCAACCTTGCCGCCCTCAAGGGCCGGGGCGACGCCATTCCGCTGCGCCGGGAAATCGCGGGCCTGATGTCGGACGTCGAGATCGCAACCGCCCAGCGTGAAGCCCGTGCATGGATGGCGACGCACTAAGGCGACTCGCGCGGAAGTGGGCCATTCATCGATACTTTCGATGCGGTCGTGCTGTCGCGCTGCGCTTCAGTTTTCTGTCGTTCGCAAAGTGGGCCGCCCTTGCTTCCGGCGGCCGAATATTTGCGCTCTGCACGTTTCCCGTCGTGCTGGGTGATCTCGCGGCGATGCGACGTCCGCCGGCGTTTCGTCCAGTTACATCGATGACTTGAATGCGGGTGGCGGAGACGGAGGGATTCGAACCCTCGATACCCTTTTCAAGGTATGCTCATTTAGCAAACGAGTGCCTTCAGCCGCTCGGCCACGTCTCCCCAGGCTCGATATGCCTTACGCGGTCACGCGCCGCAAGTCGCTGCAGACTTTTCCCGAACTTAGCCTTTGATATGGGGTCCGGGCGGCAGTTCTTTGTCTCACCTTATAATGTCTTCGGCAGCCGCAACGCCGCTCAGAGGCCGGTTCGGGGTTCCAAGACCGTCGTGACAGCCTCTAATACGAGGGAATACGGGCATCACAGCGGCCTGTTGTCCCGAATCCCGTGAGCTTAAGGGCAGGCAACGCAGGCTTTTTCCGTGTCTGCGATTCGACAATTCACAGGTGAGGGGAGTGTTGCGGCCGTGTGCGTTGCCACATGGGCGTTTCAGGGGAACATTTTAGGGCAACTAGAATACAGTAGTATTATCAGTCACTTGAACAGGTTCCGCTGGAATTTTTGCGTGCTATTTGTGCAACACCTCCCCAAAAACGGCCGGAACAGCACCGTTTCAAGGCGGTCCTTTGTTGCTTGATCACGACTGTTGGGCAATGGTCATCGAAGCGACGGAGGGGGGCATCCCGAGGTCGTCCCGTTTGGGAGTTTCGCTTAAGTCGCTCGCGTTCAGCGGGAGTGTCCGAAAGCGCGAGGCGACCGGGCGG
>JAFVHU010000144.1 GCA_017474385.1 Afipia sp.
GAACTTCCTGAGGCGCAGATTGTCGATCGCCTCGCGCAGCGTGTAGAAGCCGCCGAAGAAATAGGCGGCGATGTAGCAGGTGGTCGGCAACCAGCCGGGGGCAGCGGGCAGGAGCTTCTCGATCGCGAAGCCGATCGCAAGCATAGCGCCGCATGCGAGGGAGAAGATCAGCTCGGTGTTGGGCCCGAGAAGACCGCCATGCGCGTGGTCGTGCTCCTTCTCTCCCCGTGCGTGGCTGTGCTCGCCATGGTCATGACCTGCATGAGCATCGGCCACTTGATCTTTGTCGACGCGATCAGGCTTCGCAGCCGGCCGGCGGGCGGCGATGGGTCCGGTCACCGTGACCCCCATCCCGGCGAGCGCATCGCGGATGGCCTGCTCGGAACCTCGGGTCCGGTCGAACTCGACACGCACCAGCCCGCCGGCGCTCGCTTCCGCCTCCAGCACGCCCGGCACTGCACGCAGACGATCAGCGACCGTACGCGCCCTACGCTGGTGAGCGATTCCCTCGACCTGCCAAAGGACATGGCCGAAACGCTCGGTGATCCTGGCTCCGGCGCTTGCCACGAGCTCGCGAATGCGTGGAAGCGGTACGACGCTGGGGTCGTAGTGGATGCAGAGCTGAGCGGGCTCGCCGGGGCCGGCGGCCGCGACATGAACCTCCTCGACCCCTTCGCGCCCCTGGATCTCCGATGTCAGCCGAGCTACACACGCGTCATCAGTGTCGGGGACGCCCGGCAGCAGGATCGGAATGTCCAAGCGAAGTTTTTCGGTCACCCTCACGTCCTTCTTTACTTAAAATGCTTCTAAGCAGAGATCGCACCCTCTGGTAACCGCGACCTCACTATTATTCATTATTTTGCACGAGGGAGACAAAAGAAGGCGACCGGGATCTTCTGACGAGCAGATCATCCGTGCAATCACATTCTAGGCCATCATGCCGTCTGGATAGCTGTAAAAGTTGCACTGGGGTTTCACCGAACCTCCGCCGATCGTACGCGGTTCGTCAGCAGCGAACGGCGCGCCGCTGGACCGACGCCGGAGGCTCCGGCCGGAGTGGCTCATGCCAGAGACTCAGTCCCTTGCGGCCGAGAAAATTTCGCGGCGCGTGGGCGGAATCCTACCAGAGAATGCGTCCCCGTCCTGTCAGGATTGATGCGGTCAAGCGGGTGCTCGCATCGTCGCTTGGCGATCTTATGGTTTAACTACGACAGGTCCATGTCCAAAAAGGGACGTCGCTTGCAGCGCCGGGCGATGAACGGTTCTATGAATGATCTTCTCTAACGACGTTGAGTGTATGAAGCGCGATCATCCGCTCTTCATTGGTGGGTATGACGAGGACGGCGACGGGGCTGTTGGCCACGCATACGCGCAGAGCGCTGCCGCGATTGGCCGATTCGTCGATCCAGAGGCCGGACCAGGCGAGCCGCTCGCAGATCCGGCGGCGCACATCGGCGTGGTTCTCTCCGATGCCGGCGGTGAACACGAAGGCGTCGAGCCCGCCGAGCGAAGCGATGAGGCCGCCCGCCTCGCGCGCGACTCTCCAGCAGAAAAGCTCGATCGCTTCTTCAGCCTCAGGGCCGCTGTTGTCCGATAGCGTGCGCATGTCACTGGAGATTCCAGACACGCCCAGCAGTCCCGACTTGCGGTAGAGCAGGTCCTCGACATCCGCCGCGGACATGCCGAGCTGTGTCTGCAGATGAAGCACAACGCC
>JAFVHU010000145.1 GCA_017474385.1 Afipia sp.
AAAGCCGATCGAACATGACCGCGAACTCTATCGCCAGCGGCACAAGATCGAAAACATGTTCGGCAGGCTCAAGGATTGGCGGCGCATCCACACCCGCTACGACCGATGCGCACACACCTTCATGTCCGCCATCTGCATCGCAGCCACCGTCATCTTCTGGCTCTGATCAATGAGTCCTGAGCCTAATGATGTTGTTCGGACTGGCTGCGGCCTAGCGCGTAAAACTCGGCATTGGGGCGCATGGCGGTTAAGTTGGCCATCCGGCTGCCATGAGCAAAAAAAAGCCGTGATTGCGCCAATGTCCCAAGTGTCTTCATCACTGAAACCGTGCTCATCAAGCGCTTCAAAGTCTTCATTGCACTGCGCGTGAGAAGTGGTCGCCACGTTCACGGCGAAGTCGAGCATCGCAAGCTCCCGCGGTGACAGATCTGCCCAGCGGTAATTGAGAGCCACTGAGTCCGCGATTTGTGCGTTTTTGGCACGAAGTCTCAAGATAGCACCATGATGCGCGACGCAATAAACGCAGTGGTTTATCGCGGTGGTGGCCACAACGATCATTTCCCGCTCTGTCTTGGTCAACCCGCTATCTTTCAGCATCAGCGCGTCGAAATAAGCAAAGGAGGCGCGGAATTCGTCTGGGCGGTGTGCCAAGGTCAGAAACACGTTCGGAATAAAGCCCAGTTTTTCCTGCACGCTGACAATCCGCAACCGTATGTCGTCGGGTAGTTCGTCAACGCTTGGCACGGGAAACCGGCTGACCGGGTGGTCTTGCATGGCGGGATCCTTCGTTTCGGATGCTTCACAATGCCTGCAACAAGTCGAGCGCCAGGAAGAAGTGGGCACCGGAAGCGTCGAGAGTCTCTTTACTCAGTGATGCTTGAACCAGCCGACGCCCTTGATGTCATTCCAAGAATCCGTCCGATGGCACAGGAAGCACTGGTTGACCTGTGCGTGCTCCTGGCCGGTGATACCTTTGTCCATCATCTGGAAGTGCATCATGTAGTGGCTTGGCGGCGCCTGATGGCATTGCGCGCAGTCCTTGGAAGCCGGCGAGGGGTGCAGGAACCCTGCAATTCGCCAACTGGCGGTCTCATGACAGTTGCCGCATTCCCGGCCGAACAGATCCCGATGCGGCTCGCGGTTGCTGTGACAGCTTGCGCAATCCAGCCCGTTCTTTTCGGCCAACCGTGAAACCGGCAATCCAAGAAAGCCCTTCAAGTCGTCGACCATTTGACGGGGGACGCTTGGATGACCCCACTCGCCTAGTTTGAGATGTGAGCCAATTCTAAGAAGTGCGGCGTGATCCATCTTGGTCGGACGGACGGCGCCGGCGTGCTCCACATGACATCCGCGGCAGTCCTGAACGACGGCATGAAATGCGGTCGGTTGCTTGCCGAGGTCGGCAGCGGCGGTCGAATGGCAGCCGATGCAAGCGGCTGCCTCTACGCCCCGCGTCGGCGTGTGGCATGATTCGCAGTTTCCCGTCAGGAAGCGGTGCTTTTCGGAAAGGGGGCCGGGCTGGAAGGCGGCCTGCCAACCCGGTATCGAAGCCGATCCCGATCGGTAGAGAGAAACCACGGCGGCCACGCCGCCCACGACGGCGATCGTGATCAGCACAGTGTACCAAAGACCGAGCTTCTTCACGATATCCACCGCAGCCCGTAGTAGATCTCGCCGGCCACGTGGAGCGCCAACAGCAGATACATCAGGATTGCAGTGGTCACATGAGCGACGATCCACGGCATGAACATTCTCTTCACCACTTCGCGGGATCCGATGGCGTATTCGAGATCGGCAATGCTCTCCACAAGTCTTAGCATGGGCACACCCTGCGCAATCGAATCGCGGAGAGGCGGCGCCTCACCGTCGGACGATTGCCTGTCCGCAAGAGCGAACGCCGTTTGATCATATGCGGTCCGCAAGGTGGCCAGCCGGGATTGCTCCTCCCGCAGCTCGATCGACGTCTGGGGCAGATAGTACCGGCCGACGAACCCGGTGACGACCACCAGGAGCATGCTGACAAGGAGGGCGACGCCGAGCGGGCTCTGATACTTATGTCCGGTGTGCAGGATGGCCAGGAATGCGCCGAAGACGCCGGCGTAGACGTGAAAGGCGAGTAGCGCCCGCATCGATGCAAGCCGCGCAATCAGCGATCTGAAGGATATGCTGTACTTGGCGACCGGATAGACCAACAGGGACAGCATCAGGGCGGCCGCAGCGGCCCCAAGCACAAAGCCCGACAGGCTGCCGGCAAACCGCGGCGAACTGTGAAGGACGAACGCAGGCACCAGAAAAAGCAGGGTGGTGAGGACTGCGCCAACCGTCAGGCGTTCGTTCTCGCTCATTTCAAGCCTCGACGACCAGATTGCCGATCGATTTCGCTTGGCAAGCCAGGATGATGCCGTCCGCCTTGTCCTCCGGCGTCAAGGCCTCCTCGACCTCCATGGTCACATTGCCTTCCAGAAGCTTGGTCTTGCAAACGCCGCAGACCCCGACACGACAGGAATAGTCGATCGGAACGCCAACGGATTCGGCGACCTCGAGCACGCTCTTGTCGGGCGGCAGCGGGGCGACCTTGTCCGATTTCGAAAACCGGAGCGAGGCGGTGGCCGGACCGATTGCAGACGCATCTAGGGGCGGTGTCCCCGCCGCCGCAGTAGCGCCGGCGACCGGCCGGATCTCGGCGACCTCCGTGAAGCCTGGAGGCGGTACCGCGCCCAATGCGGGACCAAAGGCTTCCGTCTTAACCTGCTCCGAGGGCACGCCGAGATCCGCCAGAAGCTTCTTCATCGCCTGCATCATGCCGGGCGGACCGCACAAATGAACACGACGCTTGGCAATGTCGGGAACCGACTGGATCAGGAATTCTCTGTGGATCGGACCTTCGGCCCCCATCCAGGAGGTTCCCGCGCTGCGTGCCATCGTCGCGGCCACGTGCAGATTGCGCATCTTTCGCTGACGATGTTCGAGTTCGTCGCGGAAGATGAACTCTTCGGTCGATTTGGCCCCATAGAGGAGGTAGATCTCCCCCATCCAAGCAGTGTCTGCGAGGTAACGGATTGCGGCCATCAGCGGCGTGATCCCCACACCGCCGCCAATCAGGACGACGCTGTCCGATTCCGCCCCGGTGAAAGTGAAGACGCCCGAAGGCGCTATCACATCGATGAGGTCTCCTTCGGAGATCTGGTCGTGCATGAATTCGGAGAAGACGCCCTTCTCTTCACGCTTGATCGTGGTCTCGACGTAAGCGGTTTGGGCGGCAGAAGAGGCGATGGTGTAGGACCGCCTGACGCGCTTGCCGTCGATCTCGGCCGAATACGTCAAGAACTGCCCCGGGGTGAAGCAAAACGGAATCGGTCCCCCCTGGGGGTCTCTTAGCCGAAACGTCTTCACCTGAGGGGTTTCGCGGAATATGGCGGCGACCCTCAGTTGGCCCTTCCAGAGCCCGGCGCGCGGTGAGCCGACAGGCGCCGTCGAGGTCGATGATGCCGGGCCAGTCCCCGCAGCGCCGGGGACGGCCGTCGCAGGAGAGCCCGTCGCTGGGGATGCCGGTGCCGTAGGGGCCGGCGTAGCGGGCGGGGGTCGGGTGCTCGTCAACCGATCGATCAAGGCGTTCGCCCGGCGCATTCTGGAAAGATAAATCGCCAGCATGGCCACCGCGAACGCCTTCACCAGCGCCATCGTGACCAGGTGAAACCAAGATAGACCGAGGGGGCCGACGGGATCCTGCATCGCCGTATCCGGCGCCAGGTTCATCTCTCCCTTGAACCAGTCCAGCGCGATTTGCCGCGGCAGCTTTCCCTCGGCGAGCGATCGAAGGATCGTGTTGCCGCTCTTCACCTGAGCTAACGCGTCGCGCATGCGGGAGGTGGCCTGTTCGGCGCCAATGGTGTCTCCTGCAGCGTTCGCATGGCGAAGTGCGTTTTCAGCACTGGCTATCTCCTCGATACCAGCGCTGATCCATGCGCGCGCCTGTGCTTCGATGCGTTGGAGCTGTTCCGGAGAGAGGTTCGGCATCGCCATCAGCGACGCGTAGAATTCCTTGCGGGGGGCGCCCATGCATCCCGCACCCATGCACCCGCCCATCATACCGCCCATGGCGCCACCCGCGCCGGGGGCGCCCGAGCCCATGCCAGGCATCGACTGAGCCGGGCTCGGGCTGCCTACAGGTGAATTGCTCTGCGCAGTCGGCGGGGTGGCTGGCGGCGACATCGCAGGTGCGTCGGGGGTGCTCGCCCCGCGCTTCGGGTGGTGCTCAGAATGCCCATCAGCGGCCTGCGCAACGACCGCTCTGCGTCGATCATCGCTACGGGGTCCGCCTGATCCGATCAAGCCCGATGGGAGGCCCGACGCTGCCGAAGTAATATCCGGAGCGGTGTTGCCAGTTTGGTCGAGATCACTGAGGGTTGGGTGAGCCCATGCGATTAGGAGGCCTGCCGCCAATAAGATACGCGCCACTTGCTCTGGCATGGACTGCACCAGCCGGTTCTATCAGAACGTGGCGATCAGCGGCAGCAGGATCGTATCAGCGGTCTGTTTCTGAGCTTCGTTCAGCGTGGGATAAAGCCTGGTAAATGCCGTTCGGGCCGACTTCACGGCCTCAAGTCGTTCGGCCAGGTGGCGCTCATAACGTTCGATCCGGTCTGCGGAATTCGTCTTGTCGTCCAAGACAAGAAGGTTGCGGGCATTGACCAAATGCTGCCGTCCCGACCGAAGGGACTCCGCCAAAGCATTCCAATCGGGCAGCTGCTTATCGGTGATTTGCAGTTCTGCCTTCAGGAAGGCGATCCTTCCTTCAATGCGCTCCGTGACGTCCGTTGTGCCGGAGGTGGCACCCATACCCGGCATGGAGCCCATGTGGCCCCGCATCATCTTCTCCATCATCATCATGCCGTTCTGAGGCTGACACATCGAGCCTTGGCACTTCTCCTGCATTTGCGCAGGTGG
Source organism: Afipia sp. (assembly GCA_017474385.1). Taxonomy (GTDB): domain Bacteria; phylum Pseudomonadota; class Alphaproteobacteria; order Rhizobiales; family Xanthobacteraceae; genus Afipia. Next base: position 4,948 of record JAFVHU010000145.1, read on the forward strand.
CTTCATGCGATCGTCCATCATCATACGGTCCTGTCCCGCCTTTTGAGGCTGACCCGCCGGCGGCGTCATGCTGCCCGGCTTCCCCATCGGATCCGGCTGCATCGGCTTCATGTCGTCCATCGCAAGAAGAAGCCGGGTGGGGGTTTGGCCGTTTGCCGAATTGCCGGCATGTGGTGCAGCAAGGATCGCCAGCGCAGATGCGACGCGCATCAGTGTGTGGAACGTGCTCATCCTATTTCTCCATGCATGCGTCGGATCGAAGAGCCGTAGCGGCGATCCGCAACCCTAACCCAACGGCCGTCCGGAGATTTGATTTGGGTCAAAAACCGAAACGGGTCTGTCGCTGATGATTGTTCGGCTTACTGGATTGTCGTGTCGACTCCTCCTAGCCGTGGCGGCGTTGCGGATCGCCTTTAACGCGCTCAACTGCCGAGCGCTCGCCACCCGTGGTACCGCAACAAACTGGCGGTCACAGGCCGCCGTCTGTCCGGTCGCTCGCCTCCGCGCGCTCGCGCCGCCAAGGCAGCCGGCCGTCAATCTCGATCTGAAGCGAAAAGCTCAGGAACGTACGTATAACGATGATTAAGCCGAGAACCGCAAGCCGCTCCAAAGTCGGCACGATGGCGACCATGCCAATGATGTCCGCCGCGATCAAAAATTCGAGGCCGAGCAGGATCCCGCGCCCGAGATTCGCCCGATAGGACCGGAAAGCGCCGTGCCATTCACCCCGATACATCTGCTGTACGGACCACATGCTCGCGGCGATCACGCCTCCTATGATGACTGCGACCCCGAGGACCTCCACGATTGACGCAATCCAATGGAGCGTATGCAGTACGATGGCCCTGGCCTCCATGCTGAGGACGAGCTCGGAAGTCAGCATTTCGGCTCCTTGGCTCTTGCGTGCTTTCCGCAGCCATGGCCGAGCGGAGAAGGTGCTGCACCCCCCGTCGGTGGCATAGGCCTTTGCGGCGCCGTGATCGCGAGCTTATCGATCTTCTTCGACCAGGACCGATAGTAGGCAACACCAGTCATGATGGACAGGCCAGCGGTGCCTACCAACATCTGGACATAGAAAGCGTTCGATGTGGCGTCCAATACGAAGTGAGCAACAAACGAAAGAAAAACCCCGACGCAGAATACCTCCAGCGATTGTTGGCCACACTTGATGACGGGACGGAATACCGGCCAGCGAAGTCCCGACCAGTCGAACGGGATAAACCTCACGACAAGAAGGGCCAATGCGAGAAGGTGCAGGACCCGATAGGGAGCAAGATTGGTCTTGTCGTTGGGTCTGAATGCCGCCGTCAGTTGACTTACAAGTGGGACGTCCAACTCGGGAATAAGCGTCGCGAGCGTTGCCACCAGCGCAAACAGCAGGAAAGCGACGCTAAGGACCAAAGGGATCCGGTCAGTCACGATGGGACGGACGGTCCGGGATCCCCCAGCCGCAAGCCATGCACCCAATACGAACAGCAGTTGCCACGTAAACGGATTGAAAAACCAGTCACCGGACGGATAAGAGGGCAGATTCCAATGAAAAAATCTGGCGGAAAAATAAAGCAGCAGCGATCCGGCGAGCGCCCAGTTTCTATGCCGTAGCATGAGCCACAGGACCGGCGGATAGGCTCCCATCAAGACGATGTACAGAGGGAGCACATCGAGATTGAGCGGCTTGAACTTTAAGAGGAGCCCTTCAGTCAGCGTCTCAACCGGGAATTCCATCAAATGCGCAACGTTGAACTGGTCCATCAGGTGAGGAATGTCGAAGCGGTGCGCCAGGTAATGGACCGACGTGAGATAGAATATGAACAGAAGTACATGTGCGACGTACAGTTGCCAAACCCGTCTAAGCAGTCGTGTAGTGCCGATGACGAAACCGCGTTGCACCATCATCCTGCCGAAAACCAGGGTGGCGGTGTAGCCCGAAATGAAGACGAACAGATCGGCCCCATCGCTGAATCCGTAGTTACGCGAGGTCAACCATGCCAGCGCCGTGCCGGGAATGTGGCCAAAGAAGATGGCCCAATTCGCCAATCCCCGAAAAAGATCGAGCCGCAAATCTCGCTCTAGCGACGGAACAAACAGCGTCATCGATTACAGTTCCGGGCGTGCTGGTGAAGAGCCCGCCAATCTATTCCGCCGAAAAAACCGCTCAGGTTTGATGTACGTCAAAAATTCATCCTGCATTTCGTTCTAATCCGCCTCAATAAGCGAGAGGAAGTAGCCAGCCCCGCTTCCGATCGTAAAAAGCCTGCATGACCTGCATGACCTGCATGACCTGCATGACATGTGTCATGCAGGCTTTTTTGCGCCTCGCCAACGGACGCTAGACGCTAAAGGCTCGTCACGCGAAGGCGCAACGCGTTGCCGACGACGCTCACCGACGAGAGGGCCATGGCGGCGGCGGCGATGATGGGCGAGAGCAGTATCCCGAATGTCGGATAGAGAACTCCGGCGGCAATCGGGACGCCGGCGGCGTTGTAGATAAACGCGAAAAACAGATTCTGTCGGATATTGCTCATGGTGGCCTCCGACAGCTTGCGGGCGCGGACGATGCCGCCCAGGTCGCCTTTCAGCAGGGTGATGCCCGCGCTTTCCATCGCGACATCGGCCCGGTGCCCATCGCGATACCGACTTCGGCAGCGGCGAGGGCCGGGGCGTCGTTGACGCCATCGCCGGCCATCGCCACGATCCGCCCGGCCTTCTGCAGCCTGGCAACGACCGCGCTTTTCTGGTCCGGAAGAACTTCGGCCTCGACGTTCTCGATCCCGAGCTGCCGTGCGACGGCCATGGCGGTGGTGCGGTTGTCCCCGGTCAGCATGATCACCTTGACGCCTTCTGCTTTCAGATACCTCAGCGCCGCCGGAGTCGACGCCTTGACCGGGTCCGCGATCGCGAACAGCCCGGCCAGTTTGCCGTCGACTGCCATGTTGATCACAGTGGCGCCTTCACCTCGCATGCGCTCGCCCTCCGCTTCCAGCGACTGTGTCGCGACACCCAGAGACGCCAAGAAGTTTGCATTGCCCAGAAGGATGGATTTGCCATCGACCTTGCCTGCGGCGCCCTTGCCGGTCGGAGAATCGAAGTCCTCAACCTTGCTCAGGACCAACTTGCGGTCATTCGCGGAGCGGACGATGGCGTCCGCGAGGGGATGCTCGCTGGCCTGTTCGACGGTGGCGGCGAGACGCAGAAGTTCGTTCTCATCGTGACCCGGCGCGGGCCGCACTTCGGCGCGTCGAGGAGGAAGTGCTGAAAGATCACGTTTCGCATTGTGTCGAACATGCGATCACCAGCGGCAACAAGACCGATCAGCGAGAGAAGATCGCGGAATTGATGGCCGTCATCGGGCGGTCCGATCGTTGATCAAGATCAAGGTTGTGACCATCTATTTAGCGTAATTTGAACCACTGTTCCTTTCGCTCGAACCGTATAGTAATAGCTGCTCATGACTTCGACCGGCAGGCTTTCGCGGATTTTTGGGGCGGCAATTCTTTTGATCGTCGTTCAATTCGCGTCCGTTGCGGCCGATGCCCATGTCGGTCATTCGCGCGGACCTGATGAGCACAGTCTTCAAGGGCATGGCACTGCGGCTGGCACCGCGCATGCGAGTTCGAGTTCCTCCGCGGAGGCCGGGTTGCCGCGCGCGGTCGCGCAAGCCCAAGCTGAGCCAGCGACAGTCAAGAACGGACGGGGCGCACCTTCCGGCTCCGGTGCTTGCGTAATTGGCTGCTGCGGAACCAGCACGGGTTGCTGCGGAGCCGCTCTTGTGGAGATTTCGCCCGACCTTCCTCCCAAAGCGTGCGCGCTTCGCATGGATTTTGCACGCCTAATTTTCGTTCGGGAAGTAGACCCTCAAGGCCTGCGCAAACCCCCTCGCCTCTTCGCCTGAGCAAATGACATCGCCGCGGTCCTGTTTCGCAGGCCCCCCGCGCGATGAAGCTTCTTATCAGGTGAGGAATGCCTCATGTTTTCGTTGTTTCGTGCCGCAATTTTCGCGGCAGCCTTTGCTTCCTTTTTGGGATCTGGATCGCTGTTGGCCCATGAGGGTCATGACCACGGCGCGCCGCCCCCGGCAGCAGTGATCGCCAATCTTGCGCCTCGCGCCGAAGCGGTCTCGGAACTCTATGAACTGGTTGCGATGGCGCGTGCCGGTGAACTCGTCATCTATCTCGACCGGTTTGCAACCAACGAACAGGTGGACGGCGCGACGATTGAAGTCGAAACGCCGGCAGGCCCAGAACCCGCACGCGCCATCGCCAACGAGCCTTACCTGCTCAGCGCTCCCTGGTCCGCGAAACCGGGGGCCTATGACCTGATCTTCACGGTCACCAAAGACGGGATCGCGGATTTGCTGCCCGTTACGCTCACCATCCCGCCGGACGGTTCGAGCGGAAATGCCGGAACGGCCTCGGGACTCTCCATACCGGCGATGGCAGGCGAAATTCGGGAGCTGTCATCTCGCAATGTCCCGACCGCGTTGATGGCAGGACTCGGCGGCTTTGCAGCGGGAATGGTCGTCATGACGTTGATGTGGCGAAGGAGCCGGCCCGCGATGATCCTGATCCTTGCCGGGATGCTCGCCATGTTCAACGGTGGGGCGCGCGCCCATGAGGGTGAGAACCATGGTACGCTGGCAACGTCGGTTCCGGCGGTGCGCGACCTGGCGCAGCGGCTGCCCGACGGCAGCGTATTCGTGCCCAAGAGCACGCAGCGAATTCTGGCCATCCGCACGATCAGAATCGAATCGGCCGCGCATCGCAGCGCGCTCGAATTGCCGGGCCGGATCATCCCCGATCCGAATGCCAGCGGATTTGTTCAATCGTCGATCGGAGGCCGTCTTTCGCCTCCGCCGAACGGTTTTCCGCGGCTGGGGACCCCCGTCAAAAAAGGGGATGTTCTCGCCTATATGACGCCTCCGCTGCAGGCCATCGACGCCTCCGATATGCGCCAGCGGCAAGGTGAACTGGACCAGCAGATTTCCATCGTGGAGCGCCGGCTGGCGCGATACGAAACCCTTGTACCGAGTGGAGCTATTGCTCGCACTCAGCTCGAGGACACCCGCACCGAGCTGCAGGGACTGAAAGACAGGCGAGGCTCACTCGACAAGTCGCGCCGCGAACCCGAAGAATTGATCGCGCCGGTAGACGGCATCGTGGCCGAAGGCACTGTCGTCGCGGGCCAGATGGCCCAATCGAATGCGGTCATCTTCCATATCGTCGATCCCACCCGTCTGTGGGTAGAGGCGCTCAGCTTCGATTCACTTCCCGGAGTCCACAGTGCGGTGGCGCGGCTGAACAACGACCGGACCTATCCGCTCGCCTTCCGCGGCGCCGGTTTCGCCGGCCGCAATCAATCGATCCCGGTTCAATTCGCGGTGGAGGGCGACGTCGCAGGCCTTCGCGCCGGACAGTTCGTCACGGTGCTCGCCACGACGGATGAGGAAAAGACGGGTTTCGCCATTCCCCGGGCAGCGCTGGTGCGCAATGCCAACGGCCAGGATGTCGTCTACGAGCATGTCGCGGCGGAACGCTTCGAGCCGCGCCCGGTGCGGGTCGAACCGCTCGACGGCGATCGCGTCTTCATTGCCACCGGGCTCGCTGCGGGAAAGCGCCTTGTCGTTCAAGGCGCCGAACTGCTTGGCCAGGTACGCTGAGGAGGACATCGGATGTTTCGCTTTCTCGTCACACAGTCGCTGCGCAATCGCCTCATGGTGCTGGCGGCTTCAGCTATTCTGGTGCTGCTTGGAATCGTCAGCGCCAGCCGGCTCCCGGTCGACGTTTTCCCGGACCTTAACAAGCCGACCGTCACCATCATGACCGAATCCGAGGGATTGGCGCCTCCGGAAGTCGAGCAGCTCGTCAGCTTTCCCATCGAAACCCAGATGAACGGCGTTCCCGGGGTGACGCGGGTGCGCTCCGTTTCCGGCGTGGGGCTCTCGATTGTCTATGTCGAGTTCGACTGGGGTACCGATATCTATCGCAACCGGCAGCAGATCGCCGAGCGGCTTTCTCTGGTCAGAGCGCAGTTGCCGTCAAACACGGTGCCGCAAATCGGGCCGATCAGCTCCATCATGGGGCAGATCGTGCTTGTCGCGATGACGAGCGACACGGCGTCCGCGATGGAAGTCCGCGAAGCCGCCGACTTTACTGTTCGCCCCGCCTGCTGACGATCCCGGGCGTTGCTCAGGTCATCCCCATCGGAGGCGAGGTCCGCCAGTATCGCATCGCGCCGAATCCGCCTGCGTTGCGTAGTCTTGGTGTTACCTACGAGCAGGTCGAACAGGCGCTGACCCAGTTCGGCGTCAACACCGGCGGCGGTTTCACCGACCAGCACGCGCGCGAATACCTGATAAGGAATATCGGACGAACCACCAATCTGGACGACCTTCGCGGCGTGGTCGTGGCGCAGGTGAATAGCGGGCCGGTGTTTCTTCGCCAGGTTGCGACGGTCGAGTTCGCACCCAAGGTGAAGCGCGGCGAAGCCGGTTTCATGGGCAAGCCGGCCGTCATCGTATCCGTCGAGAAGCAGCCCAACGTTGATACGATCAAAGTGACACGCGAGATCGAGCGGGCTCTGAAGGAGATCACGGCGTCGCTCCCGCAGGGCATCAAGGCCGACCAGATCGTGTTCCGCCAGGCCGACTTCATCGAGACGTCGATCCGCAACGTCGAACAGGTTCTCGTGGAAGCCGGCGTCGTCGTCGCCATTGTGCTGTTCGCATTCCTCCTGAACTGGCGAACCACGGTGATCTCGCTGACCGCGATCCCGGTCTCGATCCTGGCCACGGCCACGATTTTCTACTTCGCTGGGTTGTCCATCAACACCATGACGCTGGGCGGTCTCGCCATCGCCCTCGGCGAACTGGTCGACGACGCCGTGGTCGATGTGGAGAACATCTTCAGGCGTCTGCGCGAGAACCGGGCTCTGGAACACCCGCGATCGGCCTTCGATGTGATCGTATCGGCCTCGCAGGAGGTCAGGTCCGGCATCGTCTATGCGACGGCGATCATCGTCCTGGTGTTCGTGCCGCTGTTCGCGCTGTCGGGAATCGAGGGCCGGCTGTTCGCCCCGTTGGGCCAAGCCTACATCATCTCGATCCTCGCCAGCCTCGCAGTCTCGATCACGCTGACGCCTGTGATGGCCTACTACATGTTGCCGCACCTGAAACGCCTCGATCATGGCGACAGCGCGCTGGTGCGCCTGCTCAAGCGCGGTAACGCTGCGCTACTCGAACGCGCCTTTCGCCACCAGCGCGCGTTGATGGCCATAACGCTCCTCGCCGTCACGACAGCGGGGTTCGCCGCGTTTCTTCTTCCTCGCGCCTTCCTGCCGCCGTTCAACGAAGGCACGCTCACCATCAATATGCTCTTCAATCCGGGCATCTCACTCGCTGAATCCAGTCGCGTCGGCCTGATTGCCGAGCGTCTCATTATGGAGGTGCCCGAGGTCAAAACAGTCGGGCGACGGACCGGGCGCGCGGAACTGGATGAACATGCCGAAGGCGTGCATTCCTCGGAAATCGATGTCGACCTCGCCAAATCATCGCGAACCAAGACGAATGTGATCGCGGACATTCGCTCGCGACTCGCCGTTCTCCCGGCCTCGATCAACGTGGGTCAGCCGATCTCGCATCGGCTCGATCATCTGCTGTCCGGGGTCCGCGCCGAGGTTGCACTGAAGATCTTTGGCGATGATCTGGACGCGCTGCGGGCGGCCGCAGAAATGATGCGAACGCGGATGGCAGGCATCCCCGGGCTCGCCGATCTTCAGGTCGAAAAGCAGGTTCTGATCCCTCAGCTCGAAATCCGCGTCGATTACGGCCGCGCCGCGCTCTATGGGGTGCAGCCCGCGGTCGTCATCGAGCAGCTCAGCCGGCTTTCGAACGGGCGGGTGGTGTCGCGTGTCGTCGACGGCTACCGCAGGTTCGACGTCACCATGCGGCTACCGGACCGGCTTCGGACGACGCAAAGACTGGGAGACCTTCTCATTGAAACCCCGGCCGGATGGATTCCGGCGAGGCAGCTTGCCGACATCAAGGAGACCGAGGGGCCGAACCAGATTCTGCGCGAAAACGGGCGCCGTCGCCTCGTGGTACTGGCCAACACCAACGGCACCGCCGACATGGTAAAAATCGTCGAATCGATCAGGGAGGTGATCGCGTCGACAAAATTGCCCGAAGGTTTCTATACGCGCCTTGAAGGCACTTTCCAGGCGCAGGAGGAAGCGAGCCGGACCATCGGGATCCTCTCGCTGCTGTCGCTGTCGCTGGTTTTCGCCATTCTCTACAACCGCTATCGCTCGGTGCGGTTCGCCCTGATCGTGATGGGCAATGTGCCTCTCGCCCTGATTGGCGCGGTGATCGCGCTCTGGTGGACCGGTCAACCGCTCTCGGTCGCGTCCATGGTTGGATTCATCACGCTGACCGGCATCGCGGCTCGCAACGGCATTCTGAAGATCAGCCACTACATCAACCTGGCGCTGCAGGAGGGAATGCCGTTCGGACGCGATCTCGTGATCCGCGGCAGTCTCGAGCGGCTTACTCCCGTGCTGATGACGGCGCTGGCGGCAGGCGTCGCGCTCGTTCCACTTCTGATCGACGCGGCAACGCCGGGTAAAGAAATTCTTCATCCCGTGGCCGTCACGATATTCGGCGGCCTCATCAGCGCGACGCTGCTCGATACGTTTCTTACGCCTGTTCTGTTCCTGAGGTACGGAGAAAAGCACCTCGAACGATTGCGGCGGGATGCCGCAGCGTCCGCGGATCCAGCTCACGGAACCTCATCAGCCGAAGCCTTCTGACCTCAGCAACGGAGAATAAAGATGTACGCAAAATGGCTATTGATCGGAGCTCTCACCTGGTCCGGTGCGGCCTGGGCTCATGAAGCCAAGGGAAAGCATGGCGGGCGTATCACCGACGCGGGATCATACCATGTCGAAATGGTCGTGAAATCCGACACCGTCGATGTGTTCATCAGCGACGCGAGCGAAAAACCTGTGGCGATATCGGGACTCAAGGGAACGGCCATCCTCGTTGTCGACGGCAAATCCCAGCGGGTCGTGCTGGCGCCCGTCGACGGCGCGCGTCTTTCCGGCAGTGCGACGGCCGCGTTGCCAAACCAGCCCAAAGGGGTTGTGCAGCTAACGGGTCCCGACGGCAAAACCTTTCAGGCAAAGTTCGACTGAGATGAAACCGGCCGACGATCAAGTCAGCATCGGTACGAACCAGACACCAAACGCGAAGGGGAGTTAAGAGATGAATTGGACCAAGAGCGGAATCGTACTGGTCGCCGCAACACTGCTTTCAGCAGGTGGCTGGGCAGGCGAAGGGCCATCCGGGCACAGCCACAGCCACAGCGCAACATTCTCCGCCGGCGAGCCGGGCAATCCGAAGAAGCCCGCAAAAATCATTCAGGTGACGATGGGAGAGTCGGAAGGAAAGATGTTGTTCGTTCCGGTGCGGCTTGAGATCAAGAAGGGCGACCAGATCAAATTCGTGCTGCGAAACAACGGCGAGCTCGAGCACGAATTCGTCTTGGCAAGCACCGCAGACAATCTTAAACACGCGGAGGAAATGAAGAAGCACCCGGATATGGCGCATGAGGAACCGAACGGAAGGCAACTCGCTCCGAAGAGGACCAGCGAGATCGTCTGGAAGTTCACCAAGGCCGGCGAGTTCGAATATGCCTGCCTGATCCCCGGTCATCGCGAGGCGGGAATGACCGGGACGATCGTCGTCAAATGACGTCGTTCAACACGCGACCGGTGCCGGCGGGAAAAATGGTGCGCCATTCATGGCGCACCAGATCTTGAGATTGCCCGCGCCTTCTTCGCGATTATTTCTTTTCGCCCATGCGGCATGATCTCCTCGACCTTGCTGACGCTGATCGTGATACCGGCCATCTTCGGTCTGGTGAAAGGGCGGGGTCTGCCTCAAGGCGAGGAATCGACTGATCGGCTGTGGGAGGACGACAAGAGCGAGAGCCCAAAGGCAGCATGACTCGAACATCTTCAAAGAGCGGGGCGATCAGAGTGGCGGAGGACCCCGTATGGGAGTCAAGGAGACAAAGATGGTAGAGAGCGCGTGGATGACACGCCGATCGCTCGTCGGATTGATGGCCGCAGCGGCCCTAGGAGCACCCGCCGCCGTGGCGTTTGCGGACGACACGATGGTTGTCGTGCACAAGGATCCGAACTGCGGTTGCTGTTCGAGTTGGGTACAACACCTTCGGGACGCCGGATTTGCGTTGCGGGTCGAGGAGGCCGCCGACTTGAAGACCGTGCGAGCCCGTCTTGGCATCCCGGCGGCCCTGGCTGCGTGCCACACCGCGGAGGTCGCCGGCTATATGCTCGAGGGGCACGTGCCAGCAGAGGCCGTCCGGCGGCTGCTGTCCGAGCGACCGAATGCGAAAGGCATCGCCGTGCCGGGCATGCCGATCGGATCCCCCGGCATGGAGGGTGGGCAGCCGCAATCCTTTACGGTCGTGCTGTTCGGGCCGGACGGCTCAAGGTCTTTCATGCGCTTCATCGGCAAGCAGCCGGTCGGCTGATCTCTTCGGCGCAAGCCACCGCTGGCACGCGAAATCGATGTGGGAGTCCGGCCGATCGACCAGGTGCGGCTTGATGCGTTCGGCGCTGAGCCGCCCTCGAAAACGACGATGCCGCGCATCGTGAATTTGCCAACCGAAAGATCAATTGGCCTGCCCATGTCGGCCGATCAGGTACAATTCACGGCCCGTGCGACGCTCAAGTGAGGTTTCTCGCACACCAAGCTTCCGAGGCAATAGGAAGCTCAGAGAGTGGGGCCTTGCTCCCATTACCGTTCCGCCCCGCGATCACTTTGCTGCCCAAAAATTCCTTGGAGCCACAACGAAGGCTGAAACGGCCTGCCCGCGACGCATGTAGGTCGCGAGCAGATTGCTATTACGTTCCGATTTATTTCGGCCCGATGTGGTGGGGCTCACGCGGGCCGCCGCTGTAATGATGGCTACCGCTGGGTCCAGATTTTCCGGTTTTTGCGCCGGTACCCTTCTTGCCCATGTGATGGGACTCGGTCTTGGGTCCGCCGCTATAGTGGTGGCCGTTCTTTTCAGTGTCGGTCTTCTTGGTCTGAGCGATTGCGGGCAGCGCGATGAGCGAAAGAGCGGTAGTCGCAATCAGTAGGCTTCGGGTAATCATATCTGTTTTCTCCGGGTTGGGATGGTGCGAATAAAACAGACCGGCCAAATCGCAAATTGACCTAGATCAAAAAAGGCTGCGATTGCCTGCCGCCCCAGTCGAGGATGCGGAGGTGCCGCTCAACCTTGGCGACGCCGGTGCGCTCGTCGACTTGTCAGGCGCTGCCATGGTAGCATCCCCCGCCGCGCGAGGGGTTGGCCAGCCACTTCAGGTTGCCGTACTCAAGGTGCCGGTCAGTTATGCGCAAGGAGTCGCAACAATGGTCGACCTTAAGCGTGACGTGGCGATCATGGTGACCAGTGGCCGCCACTCGGTCAAGAGGTTGGCGTGCGCTTGTGTGTCCGGTCTCGGCATCTTTTCGTAGGGCCTCATCGAGAGGCTGAACGGCGGGGAGCGCGTCCTGGAAAAGGGCCGCGGCATTCTCGACTTCATGGAGGCGCGACCAGCGCTCACCGTAGCAACCGATCACGAAGGCCGAGCAGATCGGCCCACCCCCGGACATGATCGCCGCGGACCCAAGAAACGCGTCAACGACGACGTCTGCCGCCCACTCGGCAGCAGCCCGCGGTCATCGAGCTCCCACGCCGCGAGGTCTCGGCCACGGGTGAACGTGCGGGCATTGCCGACCGCTGCCACAAGAGCTGTCGCCGTAAGGACCCCGATCCCCGGAATCCCCATCAACCGACGGGTCGTCTCCGTTGCCCGCGCCCGCTCCAGAAGCCTTGGTCGAACTCCAATATGCGCCGGTCGATGTCCCGCCATTCCTCGCGCATGTCCGCAAGTAGCCGCCGAAGACGCGGTCCAAGACCGTTACCTTCGTCCGCCAAAATCTCCGGAAGCAGCCGCTCGACCTTGCGTCGCCCTTGAGGCGCAGTGATGCCACGCTCCAGCAAGAGCGCACGCAATTGGTTGATCAATGCTGTCCGCTCCGCAACCAATCGCCCGCGGACACGATGCAATGACTGCACTTCGAGCTGCGCCTCGCTCTTGATCTCTACAAAGCGCATTGTCGGCCGGGTGGCTGCTTCTGCGATCGCTTCCGCGTCTCGCTCGTCATTCTTTTGCGCCTTGACATAGGGGCGGACATATTCCGCTGACATCAGTCGTACAGCGTGGCCTTGTGTAGCGATCTGCCGGCCAAGATGATGCGCCCCACAGCACGCCTCCATCGCCACCGTGCATTGCTGCAGCTGTGCCGTAAACGGCAACACAGACTCTCGTTTCATCCGCCGCCGACGGCAATCGGCAGATGGTCGATATCCTCAACGCGGTGCTGACCGACGGCTTGCCCGCCGTCGAAGCCGCCTGCGCCGAGGCGCTCGCCCACGGCGTCCATTCCGCCGATGTCGTTCTCAACATCCTGGCTCGCCAGCGCGATCCGGCGCCACCAGCCAACATCCTCACACCGCATGCGCTGGAGCTACGTCATGCACCGATCGCCGATTGTGCCCGCTACGACAACCTCAGGAGAACCATCTGATGGAACGCACTCAACTCTTCGACCTCATGGGTGAGCTCAAGCTCTACGGCATGAAGGCAGCCTTCGACGAGATCATGGCCACCGCCGTCAAGCGCCAGCACGAGCCCCAGCGCATCGTCGGCGATCTGCTCAGCGCCGAGATCAACGAGAAGTGTGCGCGGCGGTGACAAAGTAGGCCACGGAGCGCCGGCGTGATGCGGGTGCGGGCGGAGTAAAAACCGTCCAGTGGTTAGGCTGGTCCCTTTAGGGGGTCGGCCGGGAATGTTTGCCGTGGAAGTCTACGCCGCCGTCCG
>JAFVHU010000146.1 GCA_017474385.1 Afipia sp.
GAGCTATCGCCGAAAGTTGGTGACGGCGGGAATCGGGAAGGCGGCATATCGTGGGGGTGCTTGACGCCTCCACTTCTCCACCGAAGGAGCGATATGCCGTGTCCAACGATAACGTCATCCAGTTGATTCAGCCAGGATTCTTCGACGATCAACTCACCGAAATCTTGCGCAACGGAGCCCGTGCCCTGCTCGCCAAGGCGGTCGAGGCCGAGGTCGCGGACTTTCTCGGCAAGCATGCCGATTTGAGGACGCAGGAGGGCCAGCAGCGGGTGGTCCGCCACGGTCACCTGCCGGAGCGCGAGGTGATGACCGGTATCGGTCCGGTCACCGTCCGCCAGCCGCGGGTGCGCGACCGAGCGGCCGCCGCCGGCGATCCCGGCCGCATCCGGTTCTCGCCGTCGATCCTGCCGCCCTACATGCGCCGGTCGAAGTCGATCGAGACGCTGCTGCCGATCCTTTATCTGAAGGGTATCTCGACCGGCGACTTCTCCGAGGCGCTGGCGGCGCTGCTCGGCAAGGATGCTGCCGGGTTGTCGGCATCCGCCATCGGCCGGCTGAAGGACGGCTGGTTCGACGAGCACGCCGCCTGGCAGAAGCGCGATCTGTCGGCGAAGCGCTACGTCTACATCTGGGCCGACGGCATCCATCTCGAAGCCCGCCTCGAGGACGAAAAGCAGTGCATCCTGGTGCTGATCGGCGCGACGCCGGAAGGCCGCAAGGAACTGGTCGGCTTCACCGATGGCGCCCGCGAGAGCGCGCACGACTGGCGCGATCTGCTGCTTGATCTGAAGCGGCGCGGGCTCGACGTGCCGCCACAGCTCGTCATCGCCGACGGCGCACTCGGGTTCTGGAAGGCGGCCGGCGAGGTCTGGCCGAAAACGCGCGAGCAGCGCTGCTGGGTGCACAAAACCGCGAACGTGCTCGCCAAGTTACCGAAGAGCCAGCAGCCGAAAGCCAAACGCGCGTTGCAGGAGATCTGGATGGCCGAGACGAAGGTCGCCGCCGAGCTGGCGTTCGATGCCTTCATCGAGAGCTACACGCTGAAATACGACAAGGCGGCCGACTGCCTGGCCAAGGATCGGGACACGCTACTCGCTTTCTACGACTTCCCGGCCGAGCACTGGAAACACTTGCGGACCACCAACCCCATCGAAAGCACCTTCGCCACCGTGCGCCACCGCACCATCCGATCGAAGGGCTGCCTGTCGAACAAGACCGCGCTCGCGATGGTCTTCAAACTGGTCGAGGGCGCGCAGAAAAGCTGGCGCCGTCTCGACGGTCATAACCAGTTGCCAAAACTCGTTCTCGGTGTGACATTCGCCGACGGGATTGAGGTCATCGCCAAGCCGATCGACCGTCAGCCCACAACCGCCGCCGCCTGACCGGCCCCGCCGTCACCAAAATTTGGCGATAGCTCGAGGAATTGGATATGGAACATGAGCGCTTTAGTGCCTGGCGACTAGCCCGGCTCATCTCAAGCATTGACCACTGCCTACCACGTCCCAAGCCTGATCGTGCTTCGATCAAGCCCGCGTCAGGGGCGTGCAGGCTTGAGGAGGGCTAACCATGTCATTTGCCGCAGCGCTTCCCGCCATCCGATCGGAGGGCGGTCTTTCTCGGTATCTGACGGAGATTCATAAGTTTCCGCTGCTCTCCGCATCGGAAGAAATCAGGTATGCCCAACGCTGGCGGGATGACGGCGATCGCGATGCTGCGTATCAGCTAGTGACAAGTCACTTGCGGCTCGCCGCAAAGATTGCATTGCAGTATAAGCGTTACGGCCTGCCAATCGCGGACCTGATCTCGGAGGCCAATGTCGGACTGATGCTGGCTATCAAGCGATTTGATCCGGAAAGAGGGTGTCGGCTGGCGACTTATGCCGCCTGGTGGATCAAGGCGTCGGTGCAGGAGTACATTTTGAGATCCTGGTCGCTCGTCAAGCTCGGAACCACCTCGGCGCAGAAGAAACTGTTCTTCAACCTCCGCAAGCTGAAGAGTCGCATCGGTGCGCCGGAAGAGAGAGATCTGTCGCCGGAACACGTCAAGTACATCTCTGAACATCTTCAGGTGGGAGAAACTGAGGTCATGGAGATGAACGGCCGGATACGTGGCGACATCTCACTGAACGCCCCGCTCAGCGTTGCCGGCGAAGGGGATGAATGGGAAGATTGGCTGGCCGATCCCTGTCCAGACCCCGAAAGCCTGCTTCTGGAGAGGGGCGATCGGGAGCAGAAGAAGACGGCTCTCGATCAGGCGCTGGCTGAATTGTCAGCGCGCGAGCGTTCCATTCTCGAAGCTCGCTTTCTCACCGAAGAGCCAAAAACGCTCGATGAATTGGCAGCGGTTTTCCAGGTGTCGCGCGAAAGAATCCGGCAGATCGAACAGCGCGCGCTTCAGCGCCTCAGAGCGAAGATCTCCGCTCGCTTAACGGCAACAGGAGCAGTTCAGCCTGCATCGTTGTAGAAGAGGCTCGCTGGCTGCTGATTGGCGGTACGCGAGTCAGCAGCCGGTGCAGATGTCGGGTACCATCCGCTCAGCCGAGAAGTCACGACTCTCGCGGTTCTGCTGGCCCGTCCTGCGGGCACTGCCTCGCGACGGCTCGCCGGAATCGACAACGACCTGCTGCGTCGTCCCCGCCGACCCGCGCGCGTTGCGCAGAGAACTCCCTTCTTTGGCGTGCAATTCAGAAGCCATCCAAAGCGCAATGGCGGTCACCAAGAATCTTCTCATAGCTCATCCTCGTTCACGATCTCCCGTGACGCCAGGGGCCCCGCGAATAAACCTGGAGCGATGCCGCTTAATTTCAATCGCCTGAACCAGCGAGAGGTGAAGATCGGGCATCTCCACGAACCGAGGATGTATCTCTTAACTAGCCGCAGAAGAGGCGTGCGTCCCTGATCCCGTCGAAGATGAACTGTGACGCCAGGGCCGCCAGGATCACGCCAGCAAGTCGGGCGATGACATTCGAGCCGGTCGTCTTGAGGATACGATGCAGGAGATCAGTGAAGATCATTCCGAGATAAGTCAGCAATAGACACAGAAGCATGGACACGAGAACAACAGTAGATTTTGTAAGGTCGCCGGTTGCCTGTCCCATAAGCAGGACTACGGCTGTCAGCCCCGCTGGACCGGCTATCACCGGAAATGCCAAAGGAAAGATCGCAATATCGCCGGGCTCAAGGGCTTCCCGCCGTTCTCCGGCTGTCAGGGTCGAAAGGCCGGCCGAATGGCCGAAGATCAGTTGAACCGCCTGCAATAGCAGGAGGACCCCTCCCGCAAAACGAAAGGCCTCGAGTGAGACGTGGAGAGCGCGAAGCAACCCCGTCCCGAAGAGGGCAAATCCAAATAGAACCCCGCCAGCAATCAGCGTTGCGCGCGCCGCCAAGCGAAACCGCTCGGGACGGTGTACACCACCCGTCAAACCTCCGAACACGATCGCCGTGTCGACGGGCCCGATCGCCACAAATAGGGTGGCAAAGGTCGTGACTACAAATTCAGCGACAGACATCAGAGCACCATCTTTGAAACCTTACTCAGGTTTTCAAGTTCAGCGCAGATGATCAGGCGAATCACCTTTACCTGCCCCCAGACGGGAGAAAAGGCCGATACGCTAATGCCTGGTCCTTCCGACGATGAACACCACGGCGACCGCTACCGTTCCGTGCAATGTCCCGCCTGAGGGTGGTTTCATGCGGTCCGCGCCGAGACGGGCAGGTGCTTGGCCAGGCTGAAGACGAATGGTGAAGCCCGCGCCTGACGCGCAGTAATGCCTTGGCACTCCGGGGCCGCGAGTGACAAAAATTTTTCGTCCGCCTCTTGAAGGGCCTTTTCCTGCTTCCTAGGTAGTTTTCCGCCCAGGGGCCGGTTCCCGGACCCGGTTTTGGACATCGCTGAACTGACAAGGAGGATGTGCATGCATTTCCGTCCATTGCATGACCGCGTGCTCGTGCGCCGTATCGATGCCGAGGAGAAGACCGCCGGCGGCATCATCATTCCCGATACCGCGAAGGAAAAGCCGCAGGAGGGTGAGATCGTCGCCTCTGGCCCGGGCGCCAGGAATGAGCAGGGCCAATTTATCCCGATCGACGTCAAGCCAGGAGACCGTGTGCTGTTCGGAAAATGGTCCGGCACCGAGGTGAAGATCGACGGTCAGGATTATCTGATCATGAAGGAGAGCGATCTTCTCGGCGTGCTCGACAAGACCGGTTCAGTCAAGAAGGCCGCCTGATCACATTGCAAGCTGACAGTGATTAAGAGAAAGGAGCAAGCAAATGGCTGCCAAGGACGTGAAATTCTCTACGGAAGCCCGCGAGCGAATGCTGCGGGGAGTAGATACGCTGGCGAATGCGGTGAAGGTCACGCTCGGTCCCAAGGGTCGCAACGTTGTGATCGAAAAATCCTTTGGCGCACCGCGCATTACCAAGGACGGCGTCACCGTCGCCAAGGAAATCGAGCTGGAGGACAAGTTCGAAAACATGGGCGCGCAAATGGTGCGCGAGGTCGCTTCAAAGACCAATGACCTCGCGGGCGATGGTACCACCACCGCCACCGTGCTCGCCCAAGCGATCGTTAAGGAAGGCACGAAATCCGTCGCTGCCGGCATGAATCCGATGGATCTGAAGCGCGGCATCGATCTTGCGGTCGAGGCCATTGTCAAGGACCTGAAGGCGCATGCCAAGAAGATCACCTCCAATGAGGAGATCGCGCAGATCGGCACCGTCTCCGCCAACGGCGATACCGAGATCGGCCGCTTCCTCGCCGATGCCATGAAAAAGGTCGGCAACGAGGGCGTTATCACCGTGGAGGAAGCCAAGAGCCTCGATACCGAACTCGAGGTGGTCGAAGGCATGCAGTTCGACCGCGGCTATGTATCGCCCTATTTCGTCACCAATGCCGAAAAGATGCGGGTCGAGCTCGAAGATCCCTATATCCTTATCCACGAAAAAAAGCTGTCCAGCCTGCAGCCAATGCTGCCGTTGCTCGAAGCCGTCGTGCAGTCCGGCAAACCGCTGCTGGTCGTGGCCGAGGATATTGAAGGCGAAGCGCTGGCAACCTTGGTTGTCAACCGGCTGCGCGGCGGCCTGAAAGTCGCGGCCGTGAAGGCACCGGGCTTCGGTGATCGCCGCAAGGCCATGCTTGAGGACATCGCGATCCTCACCGGCGGCACGGCGATCTCGGAGGATCTCGGCATCAAGCTCGAGAACGTCACGCTGAAGATGCTTGGCCGCGCCAAGAAGGTCGTGATCGACAAGGAAAACACGACCGTCGTCAATGGCGCCGGCGCCAAGAAGGACATCGAGGCGCGCGTCACTCAGATCAAGGCGCAGATCGAGGAGACCACTTCCGACTACGATCGCGAGAAGCTGCAGGAGCGGCTAGCCAAGCTCGCCGGCGGCGTTGCGGTGATCCGCGTCGGCGGCGCGACCGAGGTTGAGGTCAAGGAGCGCAAGGATCGTGTCGATGATGCGATGCATGCGACTCGGGCGGCGGTCGAAGAAGGCATTCTGCCCGGCGGTGGTGTCGCGCTGCTGCGCGCGTTGAAGGCGCTTGACGGCATCAAAACGTCGAATGCCGACCAGAAGGCTGGCATAGACATCGTACGTCGCGCCATCCAGGTGCCAGCCCGGCAGATCGTGCAGAATGCCGGCGAGGACGGCTCGCTGGTTGTCGGCAAGCTGCTTGAGAACTCCAGCTATAATTGGGGCTTCAATGCCGCAACTGGCGAATACCAGGATCTTGTCAAGGCCGGCGTGATCGATCCCGCCAAGGTCGTCCGCACCGCGCTGCAGGATGCGGCGTCCGTTGCGGCTCTACTGATCACCACGGAGGCGCTGGTCGCCGAAAAACCGAAGAAATCCGAACCGGTTGCCGCCGCGCCGCCCATGGACTTCTGATCGACACCGAGCCCGGCCGTCAACGGCCGGGCTTTCCTACCCACAACCAGGAGAAAGGACGCACAAACACCAAGGAGCCCTCAGATGAGCACACGCATGCAATCACGATCGCACAAGAGCGGGGCGACTGTACTGCATTGGCTCATGTTCGCCCTCAGCCTTCTGACGATCGCATGGTTCAGTTTTTCAACGATAGGAGGATGAGATGATCAGCAATCCCGCACTCGGCTCCGCTCGTGCCGAGAAGTCGCAAAGCCGTATCCGCAGAATTGTCGCAGGCGCCATCGCATTGGCGACCATGCTTACGCCGCTAGGCGCTTGGGGCATGGATAGCACGCCCAAGCTGGCGCTCGACAGGTCTGGCAACCTGCTGCCGCTTCCGCCCATTCCTTATCTGGAATCGATGCGCTGGATGAGCTGGAAACCTAGCGCTCCGGTATTCAAAACCGATACCCTGCTATTGCCGGACGATCCCCAACCGCGGCTCTTCCAAATTCCATCCGGCTATGAGCGCGGCCTGCCGAGAGTGAGCTGAGCCTTCAATACGGCGCGACCTGACGTTGCGCGGGTCGCGCCCGCCGAAGTAATCGCAATACGCCAATCGGCGCTCTTGCCACCTTCCGACGGCGCTGTCTTGCCTAGGACGATCGGAAGAGGCCGCGCCTGACGTCTGCGCCTTGACGAAAGCACCGGCCTTTCATTTTGCACCGCGAAAAAAGTAATGAAGCTGGAGCCATCGTGCGCCGGTCGTCTCGCCCCGAGCCGGAAGAGTGATGCGGGCTCGGGGGGTGCCAGAAAAATTTCTGAGGCCCCCTTGAAACTCAAGCTGATTTTTCTAGTTTCTGTTTTGCCGCTAGCCGCGGTGCCGGACGCCAGATCGGGTCCGGCTGACTGAACTGGGCGCCGGACCGGTGTCCTGCGCTCCTTCGTATCCATCTTGCTCTTTTGGAGGACTTGGTTATGAGGACTAACTTTGACTTCGCGCCCCTGTGGCGCTCCACCATCGGCTTTGACCACCTGGCCGATCTCGTTGACAGCTCGCTACGCCACACCAACGAGGACAATTATCCTCCCTACAACATCGAACGGTTCGGCGAGGATCATTACCGGATCTCTTTGGCCGTGGCCGGCTTTGGCGTCAACGATATCGCCGTGACGGCCGAGCAGAACGCGCTCACCATCGAAGGCAAGAAGCCTGACGGCAATGCGCGCGAGTACCTTTATCAGGGCATTGCAGCCAGGCCGTTCCGGCGGGTGTTCAATCTCGCCGACTACGTGCAGGTGAAGCAGGCGTCCTTCCAGGACGGACTGTTGGTGATCGACCTCGTCCGCGAGGTCCCAGAGGCTATGAAGCCGCGTCGTATCGAGATCGGCGCGGGCACTTCTTCTTCGCCGCAGATCGACCAGAAGAGAGCAGCCTAGACGCTTGGTCGACTCAGCAAGGATTAGAGCGTGGGCGCGCAACCGCACGCCCGCACTCCAACCTCATGAACGAAGGAGAAGAAACCATGGCTATTCGTGATCTTATTCCCTGGACAAAGAACCAGGAGCTTGCGCCTGCGCGCGACAACTTGGATCCCTTCTTCACGTTGCATCGCGAGATGAATCGTCTGTTCGACGACGTGTTTCGCGGCTTCGGCAGCACGAGTCTATCGCCGCTGATGGAGGGGCGATTGAGTTGGCCGAAGGTGGAGCTCAGCGACGATGAGAAGACGCTGACCATCTCGGCTGAACTGCCCGGCATGACGGAGAAGGACGTCCAGATTGAAATCGCCAATGGCGTCCTGACGATCCGCGGCGAGAAGAAGGCTGAGCGCAACGGTGAAGGCAAGTATTTTACCGAGCGCTATTATGGAGCCTTCGAACGCCAGATATCGCTGGACAACGTGCAGGAGGACAAGGCTGAGGCGTCGTTCAAGAACGGCGTTCTGACGGTATCACTGCCGAAGTCCGACAAGCCGCGAGAAGGCGTCAAGCGCATCGCGATCCACACCCAGTAAGCAGCCATAGGGGCGGCGCTGACCGCGCCGCCCCATCATCGAATCCGTCTCCCCTGGAAAGGAGTGTAAGGAGGGAACGAGCATGACCAACATCAACACCGACAATGGCATTCATCCCCTTTTCCACCCGGCAGCCCATTACGATTCTCCGAGCGAGGTCTTGAACGACGACACGCTTTCCGCGCCAGAGAAACGAATCATCCTGTCGTCCTGGGCCTCCGATATGTACGTGGTGGAATCCTGTCCCGCCCTGCGAGAAATACCGGGTATGGGTCATACCATTCGGCTCGCCGACATATTGGCCGCGTTACGCCAACTCGACGGCGATGACGATGACCCGCCCCGCGGTGGCGGCGTTCCGATGCGGCTGCGGCGGCCTTGGGCCGCCGCGCTGCGGAGGTCCTTCTGATGTTCACGCAGACGGTGCTTGCGCTCGTGTTGCTCAGCCACGCGGTTGCTGCGTGGGCCATCCCGATCATCGCCCTGCAAGTGCAGCCGGAGTCCACGTCGTGAAAACGAGCCGCATTCTATTGTTGGGATTTCTCGTACTGACGCTGACGGGAAGTCATCTTGCGACCGCGCAGATGCCTGATCTGAAGAGGGGCAGCCCGGTCCCCACCCTCGCGCCGTTGGTTCGCCAGGTGACTCCAGCGGTTGTGAATATTTCCGTGCATGGCCGAGTGCGTGAGGATAATCCGCTCTACCGTGATCCAATCTTTCGCGAGTTCTTTGACGTCCCGAAGCAGCTCGAGAAAGAGATCAACGCCACCGGCTCAGGTGTCATTGTGGATGCGCAGCGCGGCTACGTACTCACGAACGCACACGTCGTCCAGGGCGCTTCAACTGTGCAGGTGACGACGAAGGATAACCAAAAGTTTTCCGCAAAGGTCGTCGGGCAGGATTCGCCAACGGATGTCGCGGTGCTTCAGATCCAGAACCCCGTTGGACTGCAGGCGATTTCTTTTGGAGACAGCGACACGCTCGAAGTCGGTGACTTTGTGCTTGCGATCGGCAATCCCTTCGGCCTCGGCCAGACAGTTACCTCCGGACTCGTCAGCGCGCTAGGGCGCACCGGCCTCAGCAAGCAAGGTTATGAGGACTTCATCCAGACCGATGCCGCGATCAACCCGGGCAATTCTGGAGGTGCCTTAGTGAGCCTGCGTGGTGAACTGGTCGGTATCAACTCAGCCATTATCTCGCCGGCTGGCGGCAATGTCGGGATCGGCTTTGCGATCCCGGTTAATATGGCGCGGCGGGTGATGGAACAAATCATCGCGACAGGGCGCGTCGAGCGCGGCCGCATCGGCATATCGTTGCAAGATGTTCAGAAGGGACGCAACGGCGGCGCTGTTGTCGCTGACATCTCGCCGGATTCTCCTGCTGAAAAAGCTGGCCTCCGCAAGGGGGACGTAGTCACCATGGTCGATGATCATCCAGTGCGTTCGGCGGCGCAGTTGCGCAATACTGTGGGCCTCGCCCGGATCGGCCAAGAGCTCAAACTGACTGTACAACGCAATGGCTCGCTGTCGAATGTGATGGTTAGAGTCGCCCCGCAACAGAAGTCGAATAATGCGTCGACGTCACTCATCCAGTGAGTCCGCGCTGACGGTCCGGGAAAGATGCTGGCGGTCGATGGACCATAGTAAGTTACGTCCAGCCGGCGAGAATTGTGACGATTGAACCTCGACGCCAGGTGACACGGAGATCGCGAGACGCGCTGTGGACGCAGCCGTGATAAACTCCCGATGAATCCCAACAGACCCTAGTCGTCGATGAGGAAGGTTTGGAGCTCTTGGATGTTGAGGCCGTGCAGGAAGAAGCTGCACGCGCTCTGGCGGGCTTCGCTTGGGATGCGGCACGGTGCTCTGCAGGCTCTGACAGTCATTCACTGGCAATCGAAGTGCGCGACGATGCCGGCCCCGTGATGAACGTTCGGTTCGCATTCGAAATCGATAGGAAACACTAGACGCTCAATCGGCACGGCAGCACGCGTCATCGATTCTTCGTTTCGTAGCCGTAGGTCTGTCTGCCGGCGACTCGGGCGAGGTCCTGCTTTCGGCTCCGTGCTCGGGCCGCAACAGCGCCGGTTCAGTCGCTAGCATTGGGATGGGGTCGGGCGACGCGTGATCGTCGATGATCTCGGGGCCGATGTCGACGACTTCGATGAAGTGGTGACCGATGTCGCCGTTGAAGCCGATGAAGTCCCAGCTCGCGCCAGTGCCGTGGCTGACAATGTGGGTGAAGCGTGCGGGTTGCCACTGTGGATCTTTCGTGCTCGAGCGCACGAGGACCCAATAGAAACGACCCTGATTCAACTGTGCAATGTCAGTCATGGAGTCAGCCCGCAATCTTGTACACAGCCCCGTTTGAATCATCGACTACATGGCGTGCAGCAGCGAGGAGGAAGGGCGCGAGCCAAACCGCCCGCTCAGGCCGGCGCGCGACGCTCGGCTGAGCGCAGGTTACGTCCAGTGCGCACCGTGCGCCAAGGATCACATCGATATGAACTGGCGCCTTGTCCTTCCGCGCGCGGAGCAATCGGGCATAATGTGATAGCCCCATGACGCGAGACGGCCCGCTCGTTGAAGCTTTGCCGCGCGGGCAGAGCCGCGCGGCGGCGATCGGTCCCAAGCCGCAGGTCGGTCAGGCGGCCTTGGCCTCGATCTGGCTCACATTGCCTGGGCCGACGCCGGTAATGGCGATGCGGCGCGGCTTCATGGCCTCTGGCACCTCGCGCTGTAGCTCGATGATCAATAGCCCGTTCTCGAAGCGCGCCCCCTTGACCTCGACGTGGTCGGCCAGGGTGAACTGGCGCTTGAAGGAGCGTGTCGAGATGCCGCGGTGCAAGAAGGTCTTCTCTTCCTTCTCGGCCTTGCGGCCTTCCAGCGTCAGGACGTTCTGCTCCACCGTCAGGGCAACCTCGTCCGGCGTGAAGCCGGCGAGCGCTACCGAAATCTGGAAGCGGTCTTCGTCGAGCCGTTGGATATTGTAGGGGGGATAGGTCTCGTCGGCGGTCCGCTGGACCTCGTCGAGAACGTCAAACAGGCGGTCGAAGCCGATGGTCGACCTCCACAGGGGAGTCCAATCATACCTCATAGCCAAATCCTCCAAAGAGCAAGTTGGGTACGCGCTGGCGCCGGACACCTTCCGGCGCCCGCCTCAACTTCGGGGCCCATTGGGCGCCCCGGCCGCAATGTCTGCGGCGACCAAGAAAATCTGCAACCGGCAAAAAAGTTCAAGAGGAGACCAGAAATTTTTTGTGGCAACGGCGGCCGGTTGGTTAAGCGTTTCTTGGGCCGCCCAAGGGGCTTGACTTGGGCCGGGTAACCTCCCAATTTTTCGCCGGGGCTTACCCCAAATTCGCAAAGGAACGCACGACGACCGTCAGGAGAAGGCGATCATGATTGATGAGAATCTGGCCCGCCTGCGCGCCCACCGCAACAACGTCCATCGCTACCGCAGGCTACTTGCAACACAGCTCACGGACCTTGAACGCGCCTATATTGAGCGCCGCCTGAGTGAAGAGCAGGCCGCTATGGCAGCTCTTTCCGAAGAGACATTTCCCTTTACCTTGCCGCCGGCCGCGGCTGCAGCCAAAGAGGGCTGCCATGTTTGACGTGGACGCCTTCGTTATCCAAGGCCACCAGAAGGTCATCGACTATTACTGCTGGCTGCGCGACTCCACGATATCTGATGTCGAGCGCGAGCGCTTCCAGCGACGCATCGACCAAGAGCGCGATGCACTTGACCAGTATCTCGAACAGCGACTACGCGGCGTGCAACGCGCCGCGTGATCAGTCTCGCTCTGATTGGGCTTGGGGCAGCGCAAAACGCAAAAAGATGGGTATCTAAACGGGGCCGGTGCGGTGGGCTCTCGCGCGCTGGGTCAGCGGCGGCGCAAGAGGGCGCGTGACACCCGCCGGCGAAAGCTGGCCCGTGCGCTAAGTCAAGTCTGTCCTCCGAGACGGCTGTTCGGTGGGCGCGAGAAGTCTGCAACGTGATGCGGCAGTTCTCGACCGGTGGCGTATACGCCAACCTCCTCGGCGAGAGGCGTCGCGATAAGACGTGATTATCGCCGGCCGTCTGAGCCTCGGTCTCGATCCGCTCCAGCCGATTTTAGCGACAATCCTATAATCGATTCCATCTTGCTGCGGATGTAACAAAACCGCGCGCCGGGCATTGGTTTGTGGGACAGAGCATCGAAGCGAGATGATGCCTATGCCTAGAAGCAAGGAGTTTCTGCTTGAGCAGATCGCCCGAGCTAAGCGTTTCGCGCAGTCCATGACCGCCGACGCCGATCGGGAGCGATTCGCGAAGATGGCTGCGGACTACCAAAGCGAACTGGACGCCGCCGAAGCGGCGAAGGAGGCTCCGACCGTATCGGGCGATGCAGTTCCGGCGGACGAGGCTGGCCAAGCCCAACCTCAGACCGGCTCGGATGCGACACCGCCGACTTCCGGCTCGACGGACGACCCAGAGCCGACAACGAATTAGCCCGCCGTCCCTCACATGAACGCGATAACGATCCCCAATTCGACGAGGGTGTAGAGGCTCGTCACCGTCACGCCGAAACGTCTCCAAGGTGATTGACGTGTCAAACCTCGGGGCCCGATTGAGGAACTGACGGCAGGCGCGTCAAGCCGTCAGAGACCGATGCTGTAAACCAATAGCTTTTGGACAAGGTCGCCATGCTAGTCAGCTCCGGAGCGAGCGACGGAATCGGTGCCCACGCAGCCGGGTAGGCGGCGAGCCTGTAAAGTTGACGACCAGCACCGGGCCGGCCACCCATGAAGGATTACGGTCAGGAGCACCGCCATGCCATAAGTTGGTGACCCCCGCTTCGTCCCCGGCCTCACGATTTTTGTTCCCGAGTTTTTTGGATCTAGACGCAATTTCGTCCCCCCATAGCACCCGACATGCGGGGAACTGGCCGCTGGCGCGCTGCGTTGGGCAAGGGTAATTCTGCAGGCGTCGGGCCGTCAGACAACGTCGAGCAACTCACGCCAGCCTTGATCGGCTGAGTTCGTCTGGAGCAACGGACCGGTCGGTGTCCTGCCGTCCGGAGACGCATCCGCAGATGTCAGGAGCATCGATGATCGAAGTTGACGAGCTTGCGAGCGCGCCCGGTGAAATCACCGCCGCCCAGTGGCGTCAGATCGTCAACGGCGCAACTGACACGGCCATCATCAGTACGGACGAACGAGGCATCGTCACCAGTTGGAACAGCGGGGCATGCCGCATCCTGGGCTGGAGCGAACCCGAGATGCTCGGCAAGTCCCTGGGCCGCAGTTGATGGCATCGAGCGGGGACTCGCCTTTACGAGGGCTGACCTTTTCGCGTGGCGCGTCTTCAAGCATTGCGTGAGGCGGCAACTCCATTAGATACCTGCGAACCTTCATGTTGATGTTGGCCAGTTCGAGATGGCGACGCTGTTGCTGCTCTTGGATCGCTTGCAACCGCTCGATTTCTTCTTGCTCGTCCCGAATGCTGTCTTCACCGCCCTTGACCCTCACGACTTTAAAAAGTCCGGCGATGCGGGCGACCGTTGTATTCAGGCGTGCTTGAGCGTCGGTCTCCGCGTCAACCATGCCGTTGATCTTGAGCTTGGCCCGTTTGGGGAGCCTGCTGGTGTCCGCTTTCGTGTTCATGCTGACTTCCATGCGTTTTCAAGCCGGGCATCGCGCGCAGCGTATCGCTCGGCACTTGTCGCGGGGACGATGGCGGTCTTGGCTTGGGCTGGGTCGAGGGGTGGCGGGCTTTTCCAAGCATCAGTCAGCCTCTTGTCGCGGGCTTCGTACAGCTTTTCGCGGCTGGTCCGGTCAGCGTCAGTCATTGGCAACGAGCCGGGAACATGGCGCGTTTCAGACTGCTGAGCAGCTATGATCGCGCGCTGAACTGCATCGAGCGCGCTGTCCATCAGGTTCATTCTGACGGTGATGGCTTGGCCGTCTTTCAATACGCGGTCGTCATCTTCGAGTTCGTTGTCATCGGAATACTCCGCCGTTTAAATACCGCTGGATGCGCGCGGTCCGCCAAGTTTCGTTTTCAGCTTCTGCATTGGACGTCACCCATCGGTACGATGTATCGAACCCGTTGTATGGCTTGGTGCCGATGCTCACGAGCAGACCCGCCACGACGTTGGCGATGTCATCATGCGCGCCGGGGGCATGGTCGATGGAGTCTTTGCCACTACGGGCTGTGCGACGTTCAAGACCGACAAACTGCTGGATCATCCGATCGTGATCGACGAGATCGACACGCTTGCTGTTGATCAGCGGCAATGCATCACGGTACAGGTCGGACTTCGGCTTGGCCGCCGGTTCATAACTGATGCCAGCCTTCTTGAACGGCTCGCGGACCCATTCACCGGCGTAACGATCGCCCATGGCCTTATTGACGCCATAGGACTTGAGCAAGGCGGCATATTCCGCAACGATCAACTCGGGCGAGAACGGGGGCTTGGTCTCTCGGATGCAATCGACAACAAACAGGCCGGTCGTCTTATCTTTGTGCCCGATTGCGAGCGTGAAGCTGTCCTTGCCGGAGCCACCAGCCGGGTCGATGAAGGCGACATACGACGCTTTGGCCTCGCGACCACGCTCATGCACGCCGTCGCTGACGCAAGCCATGATCGTGTCGAGCGAAACGAACGCTTCGATGTCCGAGCGGAACTGAGCACCGTACTCCACAGATGCCGAGGCTGGATCGGCAGCATAGGCGGCGTCAATGAAGGACTGCGGTACCGACGGATTCATTGAACGGGTGTCAGCCTGCCAGACCAGCACCGGGTCGTTGTCCTTGCCGTAATGTGTGCGATGTGCATCCCACAAGGCACCCCGACGAGCGTAAGGCGATGATGCGCAAAGCAACATGGCACCGGGAATGGTCGCCATACCCGGTCGTAGCGCATTCAGAATCTCATAATCGGGATTCGCAGTTTCCTCAGTCGATAGGAACGCGATCTCATCGACCAAAATGGCAACAAATGAAAATCCGCGGACCGATTTCCACGAGGCAGTCGCGATCTCGATAGACACACTATTATTGAGATCGAACCCTTCGGCCCATTCACGTTCGATCATGCGCGAGAGGATCGGCACCCGCTGCAATAGTGCCCGGACATATCGCATGATCACACGGGCTTGCTTGCGGTCGGTGGCAATCACAAAGACTGTGCCGCGTTCGCCTGGGGCCAGGTACTGGCAATAATCATGGAAGCAGGCGAGAAAGACTGCGATCAACGCGAGGACGAATGACTTACCGGCGCGGCGACCACACACAAGCCAAGATTCCGAGGCGACGACATCCGGCGGCGCGTTACGGCCAGTATGAAGGCGATATGTCGCTAACTGTTCGTCCGACATAGGAAGCGCGAACAGGGCCGCGATGAACACCATCCATGCAGACCACGTCGTGCGGTCTTTAAACCACGGAGTGAACAAGTCTGGATCGTTGATGCAGTCTAGGAGTGTCGGGCCTGACTGAATCCGTGGTGTGGAATGGATTCTAACTCGTTCCCGAGGGCGTGGTGTGGAGGGGGTACTGTCGACGTCGGGTTTGATCCGAATGCGTTGACGAGTGCCCATCAGTCATCGTCCTCGTGATCGATGGTGACGCGCGACCGAGTACCGTATCGTGATGCGAGGTGATCTTGCAGGCTCGGTACCGTCTTCATTGATCGGGTCTTCAAACCAGCGGTCTCGATCAATCGGCGCTGGCTGTTCGCGGTTCGCTGATACAGTTCGAGGGATGCCGGTGTGGCCTCGCCATCATCGACTGCCCATTGAGACTCGATGCGTTCCATCTGGGTTTGAAGGCTCGCGATGCGATGAATGATCGAGCGCAGGCCCTCGCTGATGTTGTCGGTGCCGCCTGCGTCGCTGGTGTAGGCCGAAACGAGGTCACGCAATCGACGCGTCCAACGACCGCGCATATCGATGCTCTGGCCGTCAACGGTGCGCGGGAACATCGATCGCCCGTTTGTGATGCGGCTTCTGCTCTTCTTCGCCGAGGTTTCGGACTTCACACTAGCGTGCATGTTGTTTCGCATCGAATACTTGCCGTTGTTTGCGATGTGATGTTGCGCACAATCTGCACCTAAGCGTCAATCCATTAGTGCTGACTGCCACTGCGGGAGGGCTTTGTTGGTCGCCACCCCATGATCCGGGATCATGAAACTGCCTTCACTCGTCATTTTTCCGATGTGATGCGACATGATCAAACTAATATAGACGGGCACGGTTTGTTTGGTTGATGGGAATTTTTGATCGTTTCTGCGTATTCGCGATGCGCGTCAGTCGAGGTTGAAACTATCCACCATGCGAGACTGACAGGTTCGATTTGCGCTGACTTATGCCGGTGACTGGCAGGCTCTATCTATTGTTGTTGGTCACGTCCCTGATTGGGGATGTCTAGGGTGGTTCTATGCTTCGGTACGGGCGCGCTGTGTGCGTCTGCGTCGTGATCGGGGGTCCCTGTATGTCGATCCCCGTTTCGTCGCCCCATCTTCCGTTATTCGGGGATGCGTTTCAGAAGTCCTCGGGCCTTGAGAAACTTCAATGCGCCTCTGAACTCGGCTCTGATGTTCGAGATCGTGATGTTTGACACTGGGGCTGCGTGACTGCGTTTCAATTCTTTCGCAATGTCGTCGGGGCGCAGTGTTGGGTCATCCAGTACTAACTCCCTAATGCGGTCTTTGATAGCGGTCGCGGACTTCTCGACGTAGCTGCGTGCGGGTGTCTCCGACGTTTTCTCCCGTTCATTCTCCTTATCGGGGCGGTTACGAGGTGACGGATCAGTTTTGACTCGTTGTCTCGCTTTTTCTGCCAGTACTAGGTGTTTGAGTGGTTTGCCGTCGGTATCGTCGTCGCGGTCGTGCCCCCATCGGCTCATTTGTTTTTCCTTCCTATGTTCTGATGCGAATGCGCGGTCGCGCGGGCACGGTGCCATTCGCGAGGTATCGTTCAAGTTTGGCCCAACCAGCACGTTCGGCGGCGGCGGCGATCCTGATTTCTTCGAGGATGTTCACGAATACGCGGTCGGCGGGTTCGGGGGCATCTATGGTTGCTCGTGATAGCGAGGTGCTAACCGCGTTTCTCGGCTTGTAAACAAAGGGACGAGCTGGTCGGCCGCGTTTCTTCGTCTCAATTCTAACTCGCTCTCTTTTCATGAGATCTCCTTTTCAGTCTTTCTCGATAAGTCCGAAGGAAAAGACCGCGCGAAGCGCGTACATCTTTTGATTTTCTCTTTCTAGGAACATGTCTTTCTTTCATGTCTATCTAATAGGGCGATACAAAAACGCAGTCAGTGTATGTCTCGCAGGCGTTTCTCCAAGTTCCAGCATCACAGTTGCCCGACCTGACCTCACAGTTGCCCGACCTGTTTCGCATCCGCATCACAGTTGCCCGACCTTTTTTCTGAAAACATCACAGTTGCCCGACCTCAGTTCGCTGTCGTTGCCGGTACTCGACGATTTCGTCGCGGTCTAAATTATCGACGGCGATCTGCTTTGCACGCAGGTGCCTATGTCGCGCGCCATTCGCGGTCTCCCCCGGCAGTGCCAAAGCGGCCCAGTCAATATCGTCGGTTTCGACATCTAGGCGGACTCGGTCGCGCGATGGACGGTTTCGTTTTCCATTCCTGATCTGGTTCAAGCGACCGCTGAACTCGTTGCGACCTGGCTGAGCTATCGCGGTAAACCGTATATGCGAGCGATCGATTGTGAGAACGTCAAAGGCCGCCGGCAATTTAATGCCATGCTTGCGTAGTTTGACAGCATCGAGCTTGGCGACGTGCTGGTTCACTACATCAAGTGCGCGCTTCAACGACTGTCGGCACACCCAAACATCTGGCGAGGCAATCAGGAGCTTCGCGTACAACGACCGCTCGCTGATGTGCTCGGTGACCGTCGGGCCTATCCTGATGAAATGGAGAAACAGATAAAGCGATGTTGCAACCCGTGATCGGGTGGGTAATGGGAGCGGAATTTTCCTGAACTGGTTATTTAGCCATTCGCCCGCGACATTCATGCGGAGTCGGCCTGATGATAATTTCCGAACGCTGTTCAGCAGCGGCGATCTCTTTCGATCGCCCATGACTAACGGCTTGGTCAGCGTCATCAGAATGCTGTCGAGGCGACCGAGGTTTTTGGCATCTGCCGATAGGCCCGCCCGACGCAGCAATGCAGACTTCGTAATTTCGATCCGTACAATTTCAGGTGCGGGTCGTTTCCGAAGTTCTTTCTTGCGCTGCTCATATCCGAGTTCGCCCGCACGTTTCAAAGCCATGCCGAACTTCTTCGGTTTGAAGGGCGTCTTGCTCGTGAAAGTGTGGTATCGCTGCGGTGCGTGTGCGGCTTGACCCGAACGTCGGCGGTTGTTGGTCTCTTCCCAGTCTTCCCTGAACTGTTCAGCGGCTTCTTTCTCAGCCTCGATCTTTTCGGCTCCTCCCGCGAATGCATCAGCATGGAGCTGATTACCTCGCGCGAATGCAGCCGAGGTCAATATGCTGGCGACAACAGCGAGCGTCAGGGGATCAAGATCGGGATGCGCGGAACTGACGAGTTCAATGGGCAGCCGTCCATAAACAGCACGCGTAGGCTGCTGCTCACGTTTCGGCATCTGCATCACTCCCGACGAGCGCCATGATCTCGCTATGTCGATAAAAGACTCGAGCTTTGTCAGATCGACGGTTGAGGTGAACGGCGTGCAGCTTGCCCGCTTTTTCTAGGCGCCAAAGTGTATGACGCGAAACACCACCCAACATCTCGCGGACTTGGTTCCGCGTATATAGGCGCACGGGCTTATCGGGGTTCGATTGCGATTTAGTCGTTTGTACCTGTGACACGCGAATTCCTCATTCACTAAGGCTCGCTTGTGACGAGCCGTTGATGAGGGTCCGCGCGGGGCGTGCTGGTACCGGACGGTGTATGAGAGAGACAGGGTTAGGACCTGATCACTCCGCAACGCATTCCACCGATCTCTCGGCCTGCGTGAATTTTATCATCGGGGGATTTCAAAATGCAATACGGCGCACACATCGGAAATAAGCGGTTTTCAGCGGCACGGGGGAAAACAGGGGGACTTGTGCGTCATGCTGCTGAAGACGTCCCCATCCGCGGCACAGCGCGATTACGCCAGTTCGCGGCGCTCGATCCGGACAACATTGTTCGCAGGAGGATTGATAATGCGAGCGACAAGAGCCGCCAGCTTCTTCAGGGCATGCGCCCGCTGCTCAATATAGTCGTGCCTATCGTAGACACCCTCTACACCAATTATCTGATGCCCGAGGACGCGCTCGGAAATTTCGGATCGGACACCAGCGCGCGACATCAGCGACCGACCTGTGCGTCGCAAATCGTGCAATATCCACGGTGCCATATTGGGGATCGTCTCGCGCATGATTGCGTCGAGCGCATCCTTGTTCTGACCGAACGCCGAGAAGCTGCCGAAATCCTGACCGGGTCCATCGCGGCGACCCTCGCGGCTGGCTGGAAAAACATAAGGGCACTCATCGACAACAGGCTGAGCCTCGATGATGTCGCGGGTGAGTTTCGGTAACGTCAATTTTTCGCCGGTGCCTTTCTCACGGTGGGCGACCGCAATGGTCCAAACTCCGTCCTCGATGTCCGACCACTTCATTGTGCTGACCTTGGTTCGGCGTTGCGTCGTCAGCAACAGGGTCTTGGTCAGGGCACCGAAGACTCCGAGTTTGTCGCATGCCTCCCACATGGTGCGGATTTCAAGGTCGGTCAAAATCCGCTTGCGGCGACGTTCTGCAGGACGGGTACGTCGCATACCTCGCGCAATCGGCGAGTGATAGGCTTCGTCCCGAGCTTGATGCCAAAATGCGATCTGTCGAATAACGGCAAGAATTCCGTCGGCGGCACCGGCACCGCGTTCATCCTCGATCCGGTCCAGCAAGCGAACGATGTCGCCCCGCCTGACGCTGACGAAGGGCCGGTCTCCGAATTCCAGGTTCAGGACGTTTTCGACGTACCGTCGGATTTGGCGAGCGGAGCGCAGACCGCGAGCATCGACGTTGCGCTGGAGGTAGCCCTCGGCAATCTCGCGAAAGGACGGTTCGGGCGGAACTGGCGGATTTTCGATGCGTTCCCGGGCGGCGGACTTCAACGCAGCGGCCTTAATCCGGGCGTTCTTCACATCGAGTTCCGGCCAACGACCGATGCCCTCGCTGCGTATCTTTCCACCGGAATTGCGAAAAACGACCCGCCAGACCTTTGAAGTCTTTCCGACACGAAGGACGAGGCGGCGTTCGACTGCGTCGTAGTAATCGACCGGACCTCTAGGCGACGGTTTGAGGGTGGACACCGAGAGTTCCGTCAGTCGCTTCGCTGGCATTACGCGCCCCCACGCCGATTAGGTGCAAACGAGGTGCAAAACCACGCCTGCAACACGTTGAAACACGGCGCAACGTGCTGCACCGTGTAAGTAACTGAATTATATCAACTTTTCGGAGATTTGGGGCAGTATTTTCGACTGTTGCGAACGCTCTGCAACGCCATGCACTATGCGGAGGTCGCCCTTTTAATCATGGGGTCGAGGGTTCGAGTCCCTCCGCGCTCACCATGAAACCCTGTCGAATCATATTTCGTCCCAGTACAGTCGGCGAGCACGGCGCTTTTGCCGTGACAGTGCCGCCGCGCGCGGCTGGCAAGGCAGCACGAAGGGCAAACGAGAATGCACTACGTCGCCGGTCTCCTGGTTGCTCTATCCGGGCTCTTCTACGCGGCTGATCACAACCAGCTCGGCCGGTTTGGAAAGACGATGTGCAATTACGGCGACACGTTTTGCCAACACCCCGTTTATGTTCTGGTGGGGGCGGGAATAGCCGCAGCATGGGGCGCATTCGTCAGCATCAAGTAGTTGACGCCATTGCGGGCATCACGCGTGATAGCCTGCCTACGAACCGCGTCCCAGCAGTCAGTTGATATCCGAACGGACGTCCGAGGTGACCGGTTGTTGAACCGTCATGTTCGTCGGCGTCGTTTCCCGGCGAAGACCGATCAATTCCGCTGCGCGCACCGTTGACGAACTCCAGAAGCCGAAGGCGTTGATCCGCGAGTTCTCGAGGATAGCGATCGCGACGGCCGACAGGAACGGCAGGCTCTGGAGCACAAGCACGCCGGCGAAAATATTGATCTCGCGAACTTCCTTCTGGTTGAACGCAACCAGCACAATGGCGCCGATGATGAGGAGGATGCCGATCACGGCCTCCCAGAAAGCCTGGAATTCCACCGACATCCGCGACAGGCCGCCCTTGGAGGTGCGCGCGAACGGGAGATGGTCTGTAATCAGGCCATTGGCGACGGCGCGAGAAACGGTCCATTGCACCGACATCGCCGCAACCATGGCGCCCAGCATCTGGCCGACCTTCACCGGAACGCGCAACCTGTAGAGCGTCAGGAAGTGCGCCAGCGACACGACGAACGCCGCGATGATCGGCAGGGTTAGAATCTTGTCGGGAATCGCGATATCGGCGAACGAGACGATCGGCACCCAGATCAGGTTGAGGATCGCAACGACCACGCCGAGGCTTTCCGCGCCAAGCCAGTTCAGCCAGCCGAGCGCGAACTCGCGCTTCTGATCGGGTGAAAGCCTGCTCGCATTGGGCAGGAACCGCCGCCAGTGCTTCTTGACGATCTGGAAGCCGCCATAGGCCCAGCGGTGGCGCTGCTTCTTGAAGGCCTCGTAGGTGTCCGGCAGCAGGCCGTACCCGTAGCGTTTGTTGGTGTAGTGCGTGACCCAACCGTGTTCGATGACGGCGAGGCCCAGATCGGTATCTTCGCAGATGGTGTCGCCGGCCCAGCCGCCCGCCATGTCCATCGCCGCGCGGCGGATCAGGCACATCGTGCCATGGACGATGATGGCGTTGGCTTCGTTTCGCTGCACCATGCCGATGTCGAAGAAGCCGGCGTATTCGCCGTTCATGATGTAGTGCATCAGCGAACGGTCGCCGTCGCGATGATCCTGAGGGGCCTGCACCAGCCCCACGCGTGGGTCGGCGAAAGCCGGGACGAGATCCTTGAGCCAGTCCGGCGTGACGACATAGTCGGCGTCGATGATGCCGATGATTTCAGCGTCGGCGGCGGTGCGCGCCATCGCGATCTTCAACGCGCCGGCCTTGAAGCCTTCGACCTTCTCGGCGTTGATGAAAATGAAGCGTTCGCCAAGCGCGCGGCAGTGATCCTGGATCGGCTGCCAGAAAGTCGGGTCGGGCGTGTTGTTGATGATCACCACGCATTCGAAATTCGGATAGTCGAGCCGGGACAACGCATCGAGCGTGAGTTTCAACATCTCCGGCGGCTCGAAATACGCCGGCACGTGGATTGAGACCTTGGGCGCGTAGCTTTCGGACGGAGAGGGCACCGCCGCCGAGATCAGGCGCGTCGGCTTGCGTCCGAATGCGATGGTCGCGATCTCCTCGATCCGGGCCATCGCGATCAGGACAAGCGGCACCAGCAGGATGAGGCCCAAGGTCAGCGCGAAGGCGGACCCGAAGACGAAGTAGTGCGTGTTCCAGTAGGCAAACACGGTTGCGAACCATGCGCCGACACCGTTCGCCGCAGCGGCCAGCACAGCCGCTTGCAGGACGGTGGGGTGGGCGAGCCGCAGGATCGGCAGCGACAGCAACACACCGACCAGCAGGGCGATGCCTGCTATTTTCCAGTAATCCGGATCAACAATGGGCCCGATCCAGGCGAACTTAGGTTCGCGTGATGCGTTAAGAATGCCCCAGTAAGGTCCAACGCCACCTTCGAAAAACTTCCAAGGCTGATCGATCGCTTCGACGATGTTGTAGTCCATTCCGACGGCTTCGGCGCGCGTCACGAAGTTACGCAGGACGGAGGCCTGCTCGAAGGGGCCGGGGAAGGCGTTCTTGAGATTGTAGCCGGCGCTCGGCCAGCCGAATTCGGCGATCACCACCCGCTTGCCGGGAAAGGTGTCGCGCAACAGGCCGTAGATATACATGGCCTGGTCGACGGCCTGCTTGTCAGTGAAGTTTTCCCAGTACGGCAGAATGTGTGCGGCAATGAAGTCTACCGACGATGCCAGCGAGGGGCGGCCTTCCCTGGCAGCCAGTTCGAGGTCGTCGCGCCAGATGTTCCAGATTTCACCAGTGGTCACTGGAACATTCGTCTGCCTTTTGACACGTTGGATTAACTCGATCAGGTCAGCGGCCTTCTGCTCGCCGCGATAGATGGTTTCGTTGCCGACCACGATGCCGATGACGTTGCTGTTTCGTTTGGCGAGTTCGAGGGCGGCGGCGATCTCGCGTTCGTTTCGCTCGGCGTTCTTGTCGATCCAGGCGCCGACGGTGACCTTGAGACCGAATTCATTGGCGATGGCGGGAACGAGTTCAACGCCGCCCGTCGACGAATACAGGCGGATCGCCTTGGTCAGCGGAACCAGCTTTTTCAGGTCGGCGCGAATCTTCTCGGCGCTCGGAATGTTGTCGACGTCCGGGTGTCCGGTTCCCTCGAACGGGGCGTAGGACACGCTCGGCAACATTCCGTTGAAGTCGGGGGCTTTCTGCTCATCCCTCAGCAAGCCCCAGATGGCCGCGTGGATAGCAGTAACGCAGAACAGGACAGCAACGATGGCGCGCATCAAGGAAAACCATACGGGGCCAAACGGGCAGGATCGCGAACCTGTCCCCTCGGTTCGGCAGCGTGTGTGGCAGCTTATCTATGCTGCGCGGCTTAACAACTCATATGGCGACATGGCCTTTTGAGGGCGTAGCCGAAACCGAATGAATACCCAATGAATAGGGGATCGGTTCGTTCCTGTTTCGCAAGCGCTGTGGTGCTTACTTGGCAGGTGCGGCCGGAGCTGGCGCAGCCGCAGGTGCTGGCGGTGTCGCTGCCGCAGCAGGGGCCGCCGGTGGTGGCGACGCAGCGGCTGCTTGTGGCTGGGAGGCAGGGTTGATCCAGCAGGCGTGAACCCGGCCGGTCAGGGTTTCGGCGACCTTGGGGTCGATGGTCGCGCCAAACCGCACCACACAGCGGAAGGTGGCCTGGATGTGGCCGCCGGGGCAGCCGAAGCGCTCGTAGAGGTCAAGATGGCGGAACGCCGTATCGAGGTCGTCGCGCCACATCAGGCTGACCACGCGGCGGCCAAGCCAGACGCATTCCGGGTTTCCGGCGGGGCCGTTGATCGCCTGGGCCGCCTCGACGAACTCGTCGGCCTTACGCTTGCTTTCCTTGGCGGCGTCCGCTGGAGCCGCCTGTTTGGGGGCCGTGTCCTGGGCCCGGAGGTCACCGCTTTGAGCGATTGCGGCTCCGATCCCGACAAATAAAGCGATGGCCGGAACGGCTACTCGCTGAAAAACCGCAACTCGAAACCCGGTACGAACCCGAAGCATGAAATCCCCGATTGATGGCGTGCAGACGGCCGCGCGCCGCGCCCACACAGATGCCCTGCTAATGCGGCAGAAGATTGCCTCTACCGCAACTGCCTGATTCACATGAAGGACATTTACGTTTTTGTCCAGCAAGGCGGAAGTTTGATGCGCTCTTGGTAAGGGTGTGCGACGAGAAGATCGGGGGCAGCCACGCGCAGGGGTCTTGGCAGACCGGCGGCGACCGGTTATCGACGTGCCTCCCTGGAGGACGGAACCCATTTCCCTTCGTACGCCGCTGGCCCTTCTGGTCATATCCCTGAGCGCTATTGCCGCAGTTTGGTGGTGGTTAGCCACGCCGATCGTATTGGCGCGCGCGCCGATCGACCCTGCGGCGAAGCTTGAATGCGTGTCCTACGCGCCGTTCCGCGGGGGGCAAAACCCGCTCCAGCCCGGACTGGTGATCGCGCCGGAGCAAATGGCGCAGGATCTGGCCCAACTGGCCAAGGTGACCGATTGCGTCCGTACCTATTCGGTCGGCAATGGTCTTGAGCGGGTTCCGGAGCTTGCCCAAAAAGCCGGGCTCAAGGTGATGCTCGGGATCTGGATCGGCACCAACCGCATCGACAACCGCGCGCAGATGGAAACCGCCATCGGGCTCGCCAAGCAATACCCCGGCGTTATCAGTGCGGTTATCGTCGGTAATGAGGTGCTTCTGCGCGGTGAGATGACCGCAGCCGACCTGACGGCGAATATTCGCTACGTCAAATCGAAAGTCGGCGCTCTCCAGGTCACCTATGCCGATGTGTGGGAATTCTGGCTCAAGAACCGCGACGTCTACGACGCCGTCGACTTCGTCACGATTCACATCCTTCCGTATTGGGAAGACTTCCCGATTCGCGCGCGCTATGCGGCGAACCACGTCGACACGATCCGCAAGCGGATGGCGGTTGCATTTCCGAACAAGGAAATCCTGATCGGCGAAACCGGCTGGCCAAGCGCGGGCCGCATGCGTGAAGGCGCGCTGCCGTCGCGGGCCAATCAAGCCCGGGTGGTGTCCGAAATCCTCCAGCTTGCCCGTCAGGAGAAATTCCGGGTCAATCTGATCGAGGCCTATGACCAGCCCTGGAAGCGGATGTGGGAAGGCACTGTGGGAGGCCATTGGGGCCTGTTCGACGCCGACGGCGCCCGCGACCTGAAATACCCTGCGGGCGAACCGATCACCAATTTCCCGCGCGCAAAGATCTATGCCGGCGCCGGCATGATTTTCTCGGTGCTTGTGTTTGGCGTGGCACTGCTGACTCTGCGCCGCAGGCCCTGGTCGCCGCACTTGAGTTCGTGGCTCACTGTCGGGATCTGCGCCACGGCCGGCGGTGCGCTTCTCGGTGTGGCGTACGACAAGCTGATCGTCGAAAGCCTCGGTATCGGCGGCTGGACCGTCGGCATCCTGCTGTTCGGTGCTGCAGTGCTATCGCCGCTGGTCGTCGCCAACACCGTGATGTACGGACGCAGTCTTCCGACATTCATGGAACTTATCGGGCCGCGAGAGTACCGCACGAGCTCACGCATGCAGACCATTCTCGGAATCGTGCTGCTGATCACGACGGTGCTGGCTACCCAGACCGCGCTCGGTTTCGTGTTCGATCCGCGCTACCGCGACTTCCAGTTCGCGGCATTGACCATGGCCGTTGTGCCGTTCGTACTGCTGACCGCGCTCAACAGGCCGGCAAAAGGCACGCGCCCGATTGCCGAATCCGTCTTTGCGGGCGCTCTCGCGCTCTCGGCAGTCTACATCGGGTTCAACGAAGGGCCGGCGAACTGGCAGTCGCTATGGACCTGCGGATTGTATCTGCTTCTGGCGCTTACGCTGTCGCGGGCGCGGGTCGCGCAAACCCAAGAATAAGCAGCGCGATCGCGACACCCGACAGGCCGATATTGTAGAGCACGATCCCGAAACATACGGCGATCAGCCCGGCGGTGAGGGTGACGATCGACGGCCGGATGAAGTGCAGGATCGCGATGACCAGCGCGGCTATTCCGAACACATAGTTCTTGAACAGATAGGTCATCGTCAGTCGAGTTTTACACAGCAAGGTTTGCAGACCGGCCTCGCATTCGAGCCGAACCTGCGCAAATTCGATGGCCATGTAACGCAGATAGAGTGCGTATCCGATGGTGAGAAATCCCACGATCAGAATCCATTGCACCTGATAGGGGGTCAGTCTGAACGGCTCTTTTTTCATGCGCAGAATATGGTTCGGAACGGATTGCGACACAACCCGGATGGCACAAAAGTTGAGCGGTTATTTGTTACCGAAGAAGGAACTGAAGGCCGACGTCTTGGGCCGTTCTTCAACTGGCTCGCTGCGCTGTTTGCTCCGACGCTTCGAGCGATAACCTTGGCCTTCAGGCTTCTTTGCCTCCGGCTGCTTCTCGCTGATCATGCTGAGCCGCTGGCCTTCATACACCGAGGTCTCGCAGGCGCGGTTGCTCTCGGTGAGCACGCCCGCACAGACCTTCGCAGCTTCAGCCGCATCTGACAGCGGTCCGGCAACAAGCCGCAATTGCATTCCCAAGCCGTCGTGACGTTCCTTGACCACGATGATCGGTTGCAGCGATGCGAGCTGCTGTAAATTGCCCTTGGTCACACCGCGCCAAAGTGCGCGAAGACCTTCGATCGAATTGGCGCCGCCGAGATCGACGCCGAACTCCGTCTTGCGCACTATAGTTGCTGACGGCATCTCAACCGGTGCAGGGTTTTGCGGGGCGATAGCCGCGGTCACGGTCGGAGCGGGAGGTTGATCGGTCGCGGACGTCTCGGCTTTCTGCTCGGCCGGTTTGGCGGGCGGAGATGGTGATGCCGGCGCAGTGGCGACCGGTGCGATCTTTGGAAGCTGCGCCACGGGTTCGGCTTTCGCCTCGGCTGGTTTGACGGGTCCGATGGGATCAGCCTCAGCGGCGGGTGGAAGAACTGCCTGCGCAGGGGCCGCCGCCGCTGGTGACGCCGCAGGCGGTGAAGCCGGGGCAGGCCTCGCCAGCGCACCAGTCACTGAGTCCAGCCCCTGCTCAAGCACGGTCACGCGCGCGTACAGGCGGTCGCGATCGCCGTTGAGCGTATCGACGGCCGCAGCCAATTCACGCGCCTTGTTCTGGCTTTCCTTTGCGATCCACTGAACCTGCTGGGATTGTCGCGCAAGTTCGGCAGATGCCAATTGATCGCGGTTAATCGCTGCCGGTGACCGCGTCGCGAGGATCGCAACGATCAGCGCTCCGACCGTGCCGACGCCCCAGGACGCCAGACGCCACATCGAACGCCCGTCGAGTTCATCCTCCTCCGCGAGAAAACGATTGATCCAGCCGGCACCGTCATCCTCCGTCAAATCGTCACGAAATTGGTTACGATCCTTGGCCATGCGACTGTCGGGCCCTCCCGCGGCCCTGCGAATCATTGCGTAAAGATTAACAGAAGCTGGGGTCTATGCGCGCGGCGGGAATGTCCAAAACGCTTTTGTCCCTCGGCGCTCTCGGGTAAGACGGCCCCGGCGCGCCTTCGCGTGCGGTATAGGGAAAACGCATGTCTGGCAGAACAACCCTCACGATCGTACTTGCAGCGGGCGAGGGCACGCGCATGCGTTCCCGCCTGCCGAAGGTGCTGCATCCGATCGCGGGGCGGCCGTTGATCGCCCATGTGCTTGAGGCCGCGCCCAGCGGCAAGAACGATACGATTGCGGTCGTGGTCGGCCCAGATCATCAGGCGGTAGTCGATGAGATCAAGCGGTCGCGCCCCGACGCCAAAACCTTCGTACAGCGGGAGCGTCTCGGTACTGCACATGCCGTGCTGGCGGCACGCGAAGCCATTGCCGATGGGGCGGACGATATTCTGGTCGCTTTCGGCGACACGCCGCTGATCGATGCTGCGACGTTTGAGCGATTGCGGACCGCGTTGAAAGACGGTGCGGCGCTGGCGGTGCTGGGTTTCCGCGCCGCCGACCCCACCGGTTACGGGCGGTTGCTGGTGGAAGGCGGACAACTGGTTGCGATCCGCGAGCAGGCCGATGCCAGTGAGGCCGAGCGCGCCGTCACGCTGTGCAACGCAGGCGTCATGGCATTTGCGGGCAGTACTGCGCTGAAGATTCTTGACCGCATCGGCAATGGCAATAGCAAGGGCGAGTATTATCTGACGGATGCGGTGACGATCGTGCGGGAGCTTGGTCTGCGCGCCGCCGTGATCGAAACCGGTGAGGACGAAGTGCGCGGAATCAACACCAAGGCCCAGCTCGCCGAAGCGGAGCAGGTGATGCAGCAACGGCTGCGGCAGGCGGCGCTGGATGCCGGCGTCACCCTCATCGCGCCTGAAACAGTTTTCCTGTCAGCGGATACGACGTTCGGCAAGGACGTAACTATCGAGCCGTTCGTGGTGTTTGGTGCGGGCGTCTCGATCGACGATGGCGCGGTAATCCATTCGTTCTCAAACATCGTCGGCGCGCGTATCGGCAAGAACGCATCCATCGGTCCTTATGCGCGGCTGCGGCCTGGCACGGTATTGGGCGAGGGCGTCCGTATTGGCAACTTCGTCGAGACCAAGGCCGCCGACCTCGAGGCTGGGGTCAAGGTCAATCACCTGACCTATATCGGCGACACCCATATCGGCGAGAACGCCAACATCGGCGCAGGCACCATTACCTGCAACTACGATGGCTTCGACAAGCACCGTACCGAGATCGGCGCCGGGGCTTTTGTCGGCTCGAATTCGTCGCTTGTGGCGCCGGTCAAGATCGGCGCGGGTGCCTTTATCGGATCTGGCTCCGTCATCACCCGCGACGTGCCGGACGATTCGCTGGCCATTGAGCGCAGCGATCAGACCGTTCGCGAAGGCTGGGTAAAGCGCTTCCGCGACATGAAAATGCTCAATCGGAAGCCCAAAAGTCAGAAGTAAGGCACTACGTCCTACCTTACTGGTTTCGTTAACGGTTTACCCTGTCTCAATCCGCAACAATTGTTGAGGCGGGATTGTGTTATTCCTCGGTACATAAGGCCGCATCAGGGCGGGCTGGAGACATCGAACCGCATGTGCGGAATTGTAGGAATTCTCGGACGGGGACCGGTCGCTGAGCAACTGGTCGACTCTCTCAAGCGGCTGGAATATCGCGGATACGACTCCGCAGGCGTCGCCACGCTGGAAGGCGTGCTGCTCGATCGCCGCCGCGCCAAGGGCAAGCTGAAAAATCTCGAAGCGGTTTTGAAGTCCTCGCCGCTGGCGGGGCATATAGGCATCGGACATACGCGCTGGGCCACGCACGGCAAGCCGACCGAGAACAACGCGCATCCACATGCGACCGACAATGTCGCCGTGGTTCACAACGGCATCATCGAAAATTTCCGGGACCTGCGCACGCAGCTCGAAGCGCAGGGCGCAAAGTTTTCCAGCGAGACCGATACCGAGGTCGTCGCACATCTCGTCAATTCGTATCTCGCCAAAGGCCTGTCGCCGGCTGACGCCGTGAAGGCGACGCTTCCGCAATTGCATGGTGCGTTCGCGCTGGCTTTCATCTTCAAGGGCGAAGAAAACCTGATGATCGGCGCGCGCAAGGGCTCGCCGCTCGCGGTTGGCTACGGCGACGGCGAGATGTATCTCGGCTCCGACGCCATTGCGCTCGGGCCGTTCACCGACACCATCAGCTATCTCGATGACGGCGACTGGGTCGTTCTCTCCCGCGCCGATGCGACCGTGTACGACGACAAGAACGCCGTGGTCGAACGCGAGATCGTCAAGCACAACACTGCATCCGCCCTGGTGGATAAGGCGAACTACCGCCACTTCATGGCGAAGGAAATCCACGAGCAGCCCGAAGTCGTCGGCCACACGCTGGCGCACTATGTCGACATGGCCACCGAGAAGGTGGCTATGCCGGTCAAGCTGCCGTTCGACTTCAAAGACATTCAGCGCGTGTCGATTACAGCCTGCGGCACCGCAAGCTATGCGGGCTTCGTTGCGAAGTACTGGTTTGAGCGCCTCGCGCGGCTGCCGGTCGAACTCGACGTCGCCTCGGAGTTTCGTTACCGCGAAGCGCCGCTGCGCAAGGGCGATCTTGCGATCTTCATTTCGCAATCCGGCGAAACCGCCGACACGCTGGCTGCGCTGCGCTACGCCAAGTCGCAGGGCCTTCACACCATCTCGATCGTCAACGTGCCGACGTCGACCATCGCGCGCGAAAGCGAGACCGCGCTGCCGACGCTGGCCGGACCTGAAATCGGTGTTGCCTCAACCAAGGCCTTTACGTGCCAGCTTGCCGCGCTTGCGTCGTTGGTGATCGCGGCGGGCAGGGCGCGCGGCGAACTCTCCGAGACCGATGAGACCAAGCTGGTTCATGCACTGATCGAAGTGCCGCGCCTGATGACGCAGGCGCTGGCGCTTGAACCGCAGATCGAAAAACTCGCCCGCGACATCGCCAAGAGCCAGGACGTGCTGTATCTCGGCCGCGGCACCAACTATCCGCTCGCGCTGGAAGGCGCGCTCAAGCTCAAGGAAATTTCCTACATTCACGCCGAAGGCTACGCCGCCGGCGAACTCAAGCACGGCCCGATTGCGCTGATCGACGAGAAGATGCCCGTGGTCGTGATCGCGCCTTACGATCGCGTGTTCGAGAAGACGGTCTCGAACATGCAGGAGGTCGCGGCGCGGGGGGGCCGGATCATCCTCATGACCGACGCGAAGGGGGCCAAGGAAGCCACCGTCGACTCGCTGGTCACGATTATCCTGCCCGACATGCCGGCCACGGTAACGCCGATGGTGTACGCGGTCCCGGTGCAGTTGCTGGCCTATCATACGGCCGTGGTAATGGGCACCGACGTCGACCAGCCGCGGAACCTCGCCAAATCTGTGACGGTTGAGTAAGGCGCGGGCAGACAAACGGTCGCAGCGCGGGCCGTTCGCGCCCGGAAAAGTCTGATACAGTGGTGTCGCAATGATTTGCGATGGTGTTCCCCGCGCGTATTCCGCAAAAGTGGGCACCGGTTTTGCGATCAGAATACGCGCCGTTTTAGCGTTTTCGCTTGAGGATGATTTGGCTCGCCGATGAATGAGACCACGCCCAACATGATCCCGGGAGGTGTCCCGCCCGTGCCGCCGCCGGATGTGCCGCGCGGCGCGATG
Source organism: Afipia sp. (assembly GCA_017474385.1). Lineage (GTDB taxonomy): Bacteria > Pseudomonadota > Alphaproteobacteria > Rhizobiales > Xanthobacteraceae > Afipia. The sequence goes on from JAFVHU010000146.1 coordinate 31,407, forward strand.
GCGCGGCTGCGCCGCTATTTCCTCACCGGCCTGATCATCGCCGGTCCGATCGCGATTACGATCTATCTGATCTGGTGGTTCGTGACCTGGGTCGATGGGATCGTGCGGCCGTTCGTGCCCATCGCCTATCGTCCGGAGACCTATCTGCCGTTCGGCCTGCCGGGCTATGGACTGATCGTTGCATTCTTTGCGCTGACGATGCTGGGATTCTTCGCGGCAAACCTGATTGGACGAACGCTCGTTGATTTCGGTGAAAACCTGCTCGGCCGGATGCCGGTCGTGCGCGCGATTTATCGCGGCCTCAAGCAGGTGTTCGAGACGCTGTTCTCCGGCAACGGATCGAGTTTCCGCAAGGTCGGTCTGGTGGAGTTTCCGTCGCCGGGCATGTGGTCGATCGTGCTGATCTCCCAGCCGCCGAGCACGGAGATCGCAACGAAGCTTCCGCAGAACGACGAGTTCATCTCGGTGTTTCTGCCATGTGCGCCGAACCCGACGACCGGATTCTTCTTCTATGTTCCGAAGTCGAAGCTTATCGAAGTCGATATGAGCACCGACGCCGCCGCGACATTGATCATGTCGGCGGGTGTGGTGCAGCCGGGCAGCGACGTGCAGAAGAAGGTCAATGCGCTGGCCGAGATGGCCAATGCCGCGCGCGTCGCGACCGCGTCGCAAACGCCTGCGAAGGTGGATTAGGTATGTCTAACGGACTGGCATAAATGTTGGTGGCAGTTCGGGCCGGTGCTAAGTGGGTTTCCTTGAGGTTTAGAGCATTCTTTCTAGCTCTCTACAGAACCGTTCGAGCATCGGCCGAACGAGTGATGTCAGAGGACAAGAATTTTCAGCGAATTGAACTCACGGACTCGGATTACGATCTTTGTCTCAATTTTCCTCGTCCAAGATTTCAGTTGAATAGCAGACTGGGAGAGGTGACAACGGTTGACCTTTCTCTCGAAGAAGCACGTGCTCTTTTCGGTTTCATTGCCTATGCCTGCGAAAAACAAAACATTTTTAGAGCTAAAATCGGCCATATGTCGGTAAGGATAAATGCCCAACCGAATCCCAAACACCCAGACAGGCTTAGAGTAAGATTTGGCCAGCCCCTCGGTTTGTGGACTGATTTGAGTCGCCAGCGAGTGATGGCTGCGCACGAGGAGTTTTCTACCATCTTTGGTGAGACATCGACGAGGCTTGACGATGGAAATTTCGACGACTCGTAGCTTCGTGGCGAAGGCATCCGAGACGCCTGACCTGGCAAGATGGACTGGCTTCGCGTCATTCGGGCAGCAAGCAACAAGTAACAGGCAGATCGATACCCATGCGCGCCATTACAACGCGATCGCTTGTCTGGACGGTCGTTCTGATCAGCGTTGTTGTGACGGCCGTGACCGAACTCCGGATCGCAGGACATGGCAGCGTGTCGCTGTCGGCCATCGCGGCTTACGCGGCGTTTTTCGTGAACATTGCATGTTCGGGTCTGGGATTCCGCACCCCGGAGTGGCGGTGGTGGGTCGCGAATTTCGCATTGAGCATACTGACCATGACCATGATCGGTGCTCCCACGATTCCAAGCGCACTGTGGACGGCGGGGCGCGTCTTTGTCGCCAGGCATTTGGCGTAATCAGCCCGCCCCGATCAGCGGCAACGCCTCGTCGCGTTCATACAGATAGAGCAGGCAGCGCAGCGCTTCGCCGCGCTCGCCCTTGAGCTTCGGGTTGTCCTGCATGATGCGCACGGCTTCGTCGCGGGCCTGCGCGATCAGTTGCGCATGGACCTCGGGCCGGGCGATGCGATAGCCGGGCAGGCCGCTCTGGCGGGTGCCGAGCACTTCGCCTTCGCCGCGCAGGCGCAAGTCTTCCTCCGCGATGCGGAAGCCATCCGTGGTTTCGCGGATGACTTTCAGTCGTGCGGTCGACATTTCGGTGAGCGGCTCGCTATAGAGCAGCAGACAGGTGGAGGCTTCGGAACCGCGGCCGATGCGCCCGCGCAACTGATGCAACTGTGCCAGACCGAAGCGTTCGGCGTTCTCGATCACCATGATGGTGGCGGCGGGGACATCGACGCCGACTTCAACCACGGTCGTCGCCACCAGAAGCTGAATTTCGCCGGCAGCGAACTGCGCCATGACGCGATCTTTCTCCGTGCCCTTCATCTGGCCGTGGACGAGGCCGACACGATCACCGAACCGCTTTTGCAGGATTTCGAACCGTTTCGTTGCGTTGGTCAGGTGCTCGATGCCCTCGGCCTCTGACTCCTCGACCAGCGGGCAGATCCAGTAGACCAGCTTGCCGCCGTCGATGGCGCGGCCGATGCCGTCGACAATCTCTCCGATGCGGCTGTTGGGCACAGCGCGGGTGTCGATCGGCTGGCGGCCTGCGGGCTTCTCGCGCAATTCAGAGATGTCCATGTCGCCGAAGTAAGTGAGAACCAGCGTCCGCGGGATCGGCGTGGCGCTCAGCACCAGCACATCGACCGCGTCACCTTTCTCGGTCAGCGCCAGGCGCTCACGCACGCCGAAGCGGTGTTGTTCATCGACGACGGCGAGCGCCAGCGCCTTGAAGATCACGTCGTCCTGGATCAGCGCATGGGTGCCGACCAGCAGATCGATTTCGCCGTCCGCGAGTCCTGCAATGATTTCGCGCCGCTCCTTGCCTTTCTCCCGGCCGGTGAGAATGGCGACGCGCATTCCGGCGCGCTCCGCCAATGGCGCGATGGTCTTGATGTGCTGGCGCGCGAGAATTTCGGTCGGCGCCATCAGCGCCGCCTGCTTGCCGGTCTCGGCGACGGCGGCAGCGGCGAGCAGCGCCACAACAGTTTTGCCTGAGCCGACGTCGCCTTGCAGCAGGCGCAGCATGCGGATCGGCTGGTTGAGGTCGCTGGCAATGGCCTTTGCCGCCTCCTGCTGCGAATTGGTCAGCGCATAGGGCAGGGCATCGATGATCTTGTGCCGCAGATTCCCGTCGCCGGCGTTGCGCACACCGGCAGGACGGCGAAGCTGCGCGCGCACCAGCGCCAGCGCCAGTTGTCCCGCGAGCAACTCATCGAAAGCGAGCCGTGACCAGAACTGATTTTGCGGCAGGATGTCGGTGAGTTCGGCCGGTTCATGGACATGGTGCAGCGAGACACTCAGCGGCGGAAACTTGCAGCGCCGCAGCACCTCGGGGCTGATCCATTCCGGCAGCTCAGGCAGCTTTTGCAGCGCCTGCGCCATGGCGCGGCGAATCGAGCCGATGGCGAGGCCTTCGGTCAGCGGATACACCGTGTCGATCTGCGGCAGCTTGGCCAGACCTTCCTCGTCGACCACGCGGTCGGGATGCACGATCTGCAGCGTGCCGTCGAACATCTGTGCGGTGCCGGAGACGAAGCGCTTCTCGCCCTTCGGCAGCAGCTTTTCGATATACTCGGGTTTGGCGCGAAAGTAGGTCAGCACCACATCGCCGGTCTCGTCGCTGGCGTAGACCAGATGCGGCGCGCGCGAGCGGCCGGGAGGCGCCGGCCGGTGACGGTCGATGGTGACTTCCAGCGTCACCACGGTCCCCGGAACAGCCTCGGCGATCGTCGGCCGCGTGCGGCGGTCGATCACATTTGTCGGCAGATGCAGCAGCAGATCCACCAGCCGCGGCGTCTCGCTGCGGTCAAGCAGATAGCGAAACAGCTTGTCCTGCTTCGGCCCCACGCCTGTGAGGCTCGTGACGGGTGCGAACAGGGGATTGAGCAGGGACGGGCGCATCGCTGACCTAAGGTGATCGGTTCGGCCGAATCGCCACCCTTCGTCATTGCGAGCGAAGCGAAGCAATCCAGACTCCTTTGTATTATACATAAAGAACTGGATTGCTTCGTCGCTTCGCTCCTCGCAATGACGGCAGAGCGCGCGCCATGACGTGCAGGCACGGCATGCGTGCACAGGAAGTTACTGACAGCCCCATTTCCGGCAGCTATATCAGCCTCCCCGGCACCGTCCGGGCTTTTTGCGTTGGAGAAGGTGACGGACATGACGGGAACGACACGATCGAGCGATGGCCTCGACGACCGGCGCAAGCGGCTGCTGTTTCGCTGCTGGCATCGCGGTACGCGCGAAATGGACATGATCCTCGGAAGCTTCGCCGACGCCGGGATTGCCGATCTGAGCGACGGGGACGTTGCCGATCTCGAACGTCTGATCGAGTTGCCCGATCCCGATCTGTATGCAGCATTCAGCGGCGGTAAGCCGCTCCCGCCGGATTATGCCAACGGCATCTTCGTGCGCATCAAGCAATTCCTCGACGCAGGCCAGCGCACATGAAGTCGCCGACGCGGTCGCCCGCGCAACTGCTCCGCGCCGGCCATGCGCTGACGCTGTCGAACGTCGCCGAGGGCGCAGAGGCGCTGGTCGTATCGGACATGGCGCGCGCGGTCGCGGCAAAGCCGAATCCGCCTGCGATCAGTCTTGCCGTGGTCTGCCGCGACGGCCCGCGCATGGCGCAGTTGGCGCGCGCGCTGGAATTCTTTGCGCCCGACCTGCCGGTGATGCAGTTTCCGGCATGGGACTGCCAGCCTTATGACCGCGTCTCGCCGCATGGCGGTATTCTGGCGCAGCGCCTGACGACACTGGCACGGCTGTCGCGCCTTCAGGGCAGCGAGAAGCCGCTGATCGTACTGACAACGGTGAATGCCATCGTCCAGCGCGTCCCCGCACGCGATGTGGTGGCGGCGCAGGCGCTGTCTGTTGCGCCGGGACATCGCGTTCCGATGAACAACATCGCGGCGTGGCTCGAGCACAACGGCTACAACCGTGTCTCGACCGTGCGCGAGCCGGGTGAATATGCCGTTCGCGGCGGCATCCTCGATCTGTTTCCGGCGGGGCTCGACCAGCCGGTACGGTTCGATTTCTTCGGCGACACGCTGGAATCGATCCGCACCTTCGATGCGGAATCCCAGCGCACGCTGCTCGACATGCGCGGGCTTGATCTGGTGCCGGTGTCGGAATTCCAGCTGGTGACGGAAACGATCAAGCGTTTTCGCATGGGCTATGTGGCGCAGTTTGGTGCGCCGGATCGTGATGACATGCTTTATGAAGCCGTCAGCGAGGGCCGCAAGCATCCCGGCATGGAGCACTGGCTGCCGCTGTTCCAGGAGCGGATGGACACGCTGTTCGATTATCTCGGCGCAGCGCCCATCGTGATGGAGCCGCTGGCCGAAGATGCCGCGCGCGAACGTTTCACCCAGATCAACGACTATTACGAGGCACGGCGCGAGGCGATGGATACTCCGGGCGGCGGGGCGATCTACAAGCCGCTGCCGCCGGATCGGCTCTATCTCGGCGAGGCGGAGTGGACTTCACTGCTCGGCGACAGTTCGCTGGCGCGGTTGACCCCGTTCGCCCTGCCAGAAGGCGAGGGCATTATCGATGTCGACGCGCGGCAGGGGCGCGACTTCGCGCCGGAGCGCGGTGACACCAAGGTCAACGTGTTCGAAAGCGTGGTCGCGCATATCAACGGCTTACAGGCCGCTCGCAAGAAAGTCGTCGTCGCGCTGTGGTCCGAGGGCTCGCGCGACCGCATGGCGAGCATGCTCAAGGATCACAAGCTGCTCAACACCACCAGCGTCAACACCTGGCGCGCGGTGCAGGCGACGCCGCGCAACGAGACCATGCTGGCGGTGATCGGCCTCGAATCCGGTTTCGAGACCGAGACCGTCGCACTCATCACCGAGCAGGATATTCTTGGCGATCGCCTGGTGCGTCCGCGCAAGGCCAGCCGCAAGCTCGATAACTTCATTTCGGAAGTGACGTCGCTGGCGACCGGCGACATCGTTGTCCACGTTGAGCACGGCATCGGACGTTTCGTCGGCTTGCAGACGTTGCAGGTGGGCGGCGCGCCGCACGACTGCCTCGAACTGCACTACGCCAACGAGACCAAGCTGTTTCTCCCGGTCGAGAACATCGAACTGCTGTCGCGCTACGGCTCCGACCAGACCAACGTCGAACTGGACAAACTCGGCGGCGGCGGATGGCAGGCGCGGAAGGCCAAGCTCAAGAACCGTATCCGCGAGATCGCGGGCGAGTTGATCAAGATCGCCGCCGAGCGTCATGTCCATGAGGCGCCGAAATTTCCGGTCCATCAGGGCACCTACGACGAATTCTGCGCACGGTTTCCGTATGAGGAGACCGAGGACCAGCTCGGCGCGATTAATTCCGCGCTGCACGACCTCGACCTCGGGCGTCCGATGGACCGCCTGATCTGCGGCGATGTCGGTTTCGGCAAAACGGAAGTCGCGCTGCGCGCGGCGTTCGCCGTGGTGCTGGACGGCAAGCAGGTCGCCGTCGTGGTGCCGACCACGTTGCTCGCGCGTCAACATACGAAAACTTTTACCGAACGCTTCAAGGGTTTCCCCGTGAACGTGGCGCAGGCCTCGCGACTTGTTGCGCCGAAGCAGATGACACAGGTCAAGAAGGATCTCACCGACGGCAAGATCGACATTATCGTCGGCACCCACGCGCTGCTGGGCAAGAGCATCAAGTTCAAGGACCTTGGCCTCTTGATCGTGGACGAGGAACAGCACTTCGGCGTCTCCCACAAGGAACGGCTGAAGCAGTTGCGCGCCGAAGTTCACGTGTTGACGCTCTCCGCGACCCCGATTCCGCGCACGCTGCAACTCGCGCTGACCGGCGTGCGCGAGCTGTCGATCATTGCGTCGCCGCCGGTCGATCGTCTCGCGGTGCGCACCTTCGTCGCGCCGCATGATCCGTTGATGATCCGCGAGGCACTGCTGCGCGAGCGGTATCGCGGCGGTCAGGCGTTTTATGTCGTCCCGCGCATCGAGTATCTCGCGGAGGTGAAGGACTTCCTCGACAAGCATGTGCCGGAAATGAAGGTTGCGGTCGCGCACGGCCAGATGCCGCCGACGGTGATCGAGGACATCATGTCCGCGTTCTACGACGGCAAGTACGACGTGCTGCTCTCGACCACGATCGTCGAGTCCGGCCTCGACATTCCATCCGCGAATACTCTTATTGTTCATCGCGCCGACATGTTCGGTCTTGCCCAGCTTTATCAGTTGCGCGGCCGCGTCGGCCGCTCCAAGCTGCGCGCCTATGCGCTGTTCACGCTGCCGTCCACGCACAAGATCACCGCGCAGGCAGAACGCCGCCTCAAGGTGCTTCAGTCGCTGGACAACCTCGGTGCAGGCTTCCAGTTGGCGTCACACGATCTCGACATTCGCGGCGCGGGCAATCTGCTCGGCGAAGAACAGTCTGGCCACATCAAGGAAGTCGGCTTCGAGCTGTATCAGTCGATGCTGGAAGAGGCGATCCTGTCGCTCAAGGCGGGCATCTCCGAGCCCGTCGCGGACCGCTGGTCGCCGCAGATCACGCTCGGCATGCCGGTGCTCATTCCCGAAGACTATGTCGCGGATCTTTCGATCCGGCTGTCGTTGTATCGCCGCCTTGCGGATCTCGACACCGACGACGCGATCGAAAACTTCGGCGCGGAGTTGCGCGACCGCTTCGGCCCGCTGCCGGATGAGGTACGCTGGCTGTTCAAGATCGCGGCGATCAAGGCTTATTGCCGCCGCGCCAACATCGAGAAGGTCGATGCCGGGCCGAAGGGCGCGGTCATCACCTTCCGCGACAACTCATTTGCGCACCCGGACCGGCTTATGTTCTTCATCAGCCGCCATGGCAAGGCCGCCAAGGTCCGCCCGGACATGAAGGTGGTGTTCTTCCAGGAATGGGAGACGGCGGAGGAACGCGTCGAGGGCACGACCACGATCCTGCGCGATCTCGCCAATCTGGCCGAAGGCAAGAAGGCGGCGTAGACGGTTCCCGCGCAAACCTCAACAAATCGATTTGTCATCACCGGGCTTGACCCGGTGATCCATTGGACATCGAAGACATTTCATGGAGATGGATTGCCGGTCAAGCCCGGCAATGACACGCTACGAATGTTGTAAGTTGACGGCCAATCAGCAGAACCATCACGAAGCCGCCCGATGCGCTTCGGTCTGTAACCGCCGGAGAATCGCAGCCGCCGTGTCACCGGGCATCAGTGTCGCCAGCGTGACCTGCGGATCGAGCCGCTGGTCGCGCTTGGTGCTGTACATGGTGTGCTTCAAAACGCTGGTCAGCCGCCGCGCGATGGCATGTGCATTGCGCAGGTCGGTTTCGGCGAACACGACAACGATTGCACCTTCTTCATCCAGCGTTGCGAAATCCATCCGCCGCATCAGCCGGCTGAGAATGCGCGCCGCATCGAGGCGCATACGTTCTGAAATCGAGCCTTGCACAAACGAGATGCGGGCGACTGACAGTCCCGCGCCGCGTGTCTGGGTGTCGGTCACGGCGGTCTCGAAATCGCGGCTGAAGGCGTCCTCGTTCAGCAATCCCGTGCGCGGATCGAGCAGGCCGCCGACATCGATCGATTTCAGCGCGCGGGCGATGCGGGACTCGAACGCCTGCTGCCGGATCAGCGGAACGGCGTGGGCCGCGACGGTTTGCGGATCGCCGCTGGAGATTTCGAGATTGGGCAGATCGTAGCCCGTGGTCAGTCCCGATCCGCTTCCGACCAGAACCGGCAGATTGCGGAACCGGGAGTCTTCCGACAGCACAGTCAGGAAGGCGTCGAGCACGCGCAGGGTGAAACCGTCGCCGATGATGATGCCGTCAAGCTCGCGCGCATTGAGATGCTTGGCGGCGGCCTCGATGCTGAGCGCGCCGACGACACCCATCTGCTCACCGAGCGCGACCGACAGGGCAGGATAGCCCGCGCCACGTCCGATCAGGAGAACGGTCGCGTCGTCGATCGGGTCACTCGTCGGCATGCGGGTCGAGGTCGAACGGTCATTTGCCAGACGGCGCAGCAGCGTGACGTGCAGGGCGCGCACGCGCAATGCAGCGTTGAGCCGACTGACCAGCCGCTCGGCATTGCGGCCGGCCTGTGTGAACGGGAGAACATTTTGCGGCAACACTGTGCCGGGATCGATGGCTAGAACCGGCACGTAGGGATCGGCCTGCGCCGCCTGTTTTGCCAGATTGGCCAATGCGGCCTCGTGACCATCGAGGTCGGCGGCAAGCACGGCCGCCGGCCGCAGCCTTGCGATGGCGTCCGCTGCGTCAGCCCAGGAGACATCCACCAGCGGAAACGTCTTCACCTGCGCGATCGCGTCGGCGAGTGTCCGGCCTTCCCGATTTGAGACAGTGACGATCGGGCCTTGCTGCGACATGGTATTCGTGACTCACAGGAACCGTGTGGAACAGCCGAACGTCGGCAGCGCGCGAATCCTAGGCCGCGGCTGTTAATGGCAGGTCAATGCAATCGATGAAATGAGTGATTCAGGTTCCGCTGGAACGGTCGCGAAAGGCGTCCACCATGAGCGGATTAAGTCCCAATTCGCCAAGCGCTTCGCGCGCGCGGCGGTTGTCGCCAGCGCGTCCGGCAAGGCGGAAGCCGTTGAGTTGGTCAGGTAACGCGGTCAGCATCGCGCCCGCTGCGAGCCGTTTCGCCCACGACTCGAGATCCTGCGCCAGAAAACGATAACCGCCGACACCGACGATACCGACGGGCGGTGCAGTGATGCCGATGGCTCCCGTCGTCCGATCGAGATGCGCGGCGTATCCCGTATCGACATAGTCGGGAGCGGACGTCTCCACCAGAGACTCTCCCGGCGCTGGACGATAAGCGGCGACCGGCACCATCGGACCGCGCAGCGCGAGTGTCGCCTTTGGCGTGACGATGATCTCGCCGATGGCTTTCGAGCTTGCCGCACCGCGCGGGGCGCTGAACGATCCCGGCGTGATCGGCACCGGCGAGCCGTCGGCGAGACGCCGGGCGGCGAACAATCCGATCTCGCCGAACAGATAGACGTCAGTGAGCGTTGTGCCGGTATCCCGCCAGTCCTCGCTCGCCATCACGCGGTCCGGCGTGCGCCAGAGGCCGATCACGTTCCTGATCGCGACCTGAGGCCGCGCAAGTGTGCCGCTCTCCGCCAGCCGATGCGCGAGCAGAGCTGGTGCGATCAGCGTGTCATGATGCTCGTCGACGATCTGCTGTTCGAGAATCTGCAAATCCGCCGGGTGATGCAGCGCCAGCGATCCGCCGCTCAGAAGCCAGGTCACCACAGACGATACGCAACCGGCGAAGGACGCCGGAGCAATCGCGGACAACAGCCGCGCGCCTTGCGGCAGGCCGGCTTCAAGGAAAATCGCCAGACCGCCGGAGATGAGTTGAAGATGGTTGCGCGGGATCGCGCGAAATCCATCCGACGTGATGTCGAAAGTAATGACCGCCGGTCTGCGCGCATCCGGCGGCGCGGGCGGCAGCCAGCCATTCATGCCGCTCGTTGTGATTTCGAGGGACGTCATGCCCTCGGGCAGATCGTTGCCGAAGCCGAACACATGGCGGATCGAAAAAGCTTCTACTGCGGCGTTCAGAGCCAGTTCGGCATGATCAACGATCTCGATGCGGCTGACCCCGACGAGTGCCCGCGCTCCGATCCGGTTGAGCGCGCCGGTCAATTCCGACTGCCGCCAAAGCTGTGGCAGCAACGCCGCCACCAGACCGGCACGAAGCGCCGCCAGCACTGTCAACGCGAACTCGACGGTGTTCGGCATTTGCAGGGCGATAATCGAGCCCGGCGGCAACCCGGCTTCGACAAAGCGCGCTGCGATGGCGGAGACGGCCTGATCGGCTTGCGCGAAGGTCAATTTCTGCGGCTGGGTACCTGTGACGCGGTGCTTGTTCGGCGGGTCGATCAGCGCGACGGCGTCGGGCTGGCGCAGTACAGTGCGCCGAAACAGATCGTCGAGCGTCAGCGGCGCGCCGGACGAGGTCGCTGCTGAGGTCGGCGCGGTCTGCAAGGTCTCGCTCACTGCGTTACTGCATCAATCTTTGGCTTACGGCGTTTTCGTACCCGGCTTGTGCCACCACGTTTCCGGCAGATAGCCGGTGAGCGCGGTCGCCTTTGGCCGTTCTATCCGATTCCACCGTGCGAGCCATTGCTGCTGAACGTTATAAAGCGGGATAGCGTAGAAGCCCGAGATCAGCGCCCGGTCGAGTGCGCGGACGGCGGGGACGAAGCCGGATTGCTCGCGCGCCTCGAGCAGGGCGGCGATCATGGCGTCGACGGCCGGGGACTTCGCGCCCATGTAGTTGCGGGTGCCCTGATTATCGGCAGCGGCGCTGCCCCAGTAGAATGCCTGCTCGTTGCCCGGCGACAGCGACTGGTCCCAGCGGTTCTGGATCATGTCGAAGTCGAAGGCGAGGCGGCGCTGGTCGAACTGCACGCCGTCCACCGCGCGCACCGACACGTCGATCCCGGCGCGCTTGAGATCGCGGGAATAAGCGAGTGCAATGCGCTCCTGATCGCGCGTGGTGACCAGGATCTCGAACGTCAGCGGGTTCCGGCTGGCTTTCTGCCGCAGCACCGTTCCGTCGAGCTGGTATCCGGCCTGCGCCAGCAGGGCGAGTGCCGCACGCAGTGACGCTCGATCGCGGCCGGACGCGTCGGTGACCGGCAGGCGATAGCTGCCTTCCATGATGTCGGGGCGGATGCTTGCGGCATAGGGCGCAAGCAGCGTCTTCTCGCGCGCGTCCGCCGGGCGCGTGTAGGCGGACAGCTCGGAGCCTGCGAAGAAGCCGGCCGAGCGTCCGTACAGACCGAAGAAGTAATTGCGGTTGATCCACTCGAAATCGAACAGCAGCGTCAGCGCCTCGCGAACGCGGATGTCCGCAAACACCGGACGGCGCATGTTGAACACGAGGTATTCGGATGGCTGCGGCGTGCCCGGCTTGACGGTATCTCGCACCACTTCGCCGCTGCGGGCGGCAGCGAAGTCATAACCCTCGTGCCAGCGCAGCGGCTCATTCTCGATCCGGAAATCGTAGAGACCGCGCTTGAACGCCTCGAACGCGCCGTTGGCTTCGCGATAGTAGTCCAGCCGAACCTCGTCGAAATTCCACACGCCCCGGTTGATCGGCAGATCGCGGCCCCAATAGTCCGGGTTGCGCGTCATGATGACGCTCTGGCCAGCGCGGACGCCGGTGACACGGTAGGGGCCGGAGCCGATCAGGCCGGTGAGGGAGGTCTCCTCGAAGGTCGCGACATCGATTGCATGCTTCGGGAAGACCGGCATCAGGCCGAGGATCAGCGGCAGTTCGCGGTCGTTCGCGCCGCCGAAATCGAACCTCACGGTGCGCTCGTCCAGCGCCTCGGCTTTTTCGACCTTGGCGTAATACAGCCGGTGATTGGGACGGCCCTTGTCACGCATCAATTGCCACGAGAACAGCACGTCCGCCGCCAGCAACGGCTTGCCGTCGGAGAAGCGCGCCAGCGGATTCAGCCGGAACGTGACATAGGTCCGGTCGTTGTCGGTCTCGACGGTTTGCGCGAGCAGGCCGTACAACGTGAAAGGTTCGTCGTGGCCGCGCGCCAACAGGCTTTCGGTCACGTAGCCGCGGACCTGCTGGACCGCGATGCCTTTCACGATGAACGGATTGAGGCTGTCGAATGCGCCCAGGAGGCCAAAGATGACCCGTCCGCCCTTCGGCGCGTCGGGATTGACGTACGGCATGTGGGCGAAGTTCGCCGGCAGGGCCGGCGTACCGTGCATGGCGATGCCATTAGCCGGAACCGGCAGTTCCCGCTGGGCCGCAGGCTGAGCCTGGAGCTGTGTCGCGTTTAGTCCGACCCAGATCAGCACCGCACAGCGGAGTTTCCGCGCCCAGCTCTGAGGGCTGCGGCGCACCGCGGATGGCACCCGGTTTGATTCGGCTGACTTCACGCGAAAATTTACCACGTCCGGCCGTGATAATGCGGGTTGCAACCCGCAAATATCACTGTTGGCATTGATCTTTTCGTCCGCCGTTGTATTGAAGGCGGGCTATTCGAGGAAGGCTGCGGGCACTGTCACGTATCCGCCTCAATTGGCTCCGAGACAGCCGCCGAACAAACAGGCATCCGGGCCCCGAGCGGGAGCGGGCGTTAAGGTTCAGAAAGGGTTTTCCACAATGAATTTCCGTATCTTGGCCGCGCAGGCCTCGCCGCGCGGCCGGGTGTTCGCCGCTTTGACTGCCGGCGCCTTTTTGGCCGCTGCTACCATTTCCGGCACCCAGGCTCAGACACCCGCGCCAGCGCCTGGCGCGCCGGCTCCGAAGGCTGCTCCCGCGCCCAAGGCTGCGCCTAAGGCTGCGCCGAAAGCTCCGGCTCCTGCTGCCCAGCAGGCTCCCGCCAACGGCGCTCCGCAGCAGGCTCCTGCCGACCAGCAGGTGCAGTTGATCTATCAGCCCTGGACCAAGTTCTGCATGAAGGGTCAGGACGCCAACGCCAAGCAGGTGTGCTTCACCGGCAAGGACGGCCGCATCGAATCCGGCCAGCCTGTCGTCGCCGCCGTGATCATCGAGCCGGAAGGCGAGCCGAAGAAGCTGCTTCGCGTCACCCTGCCGCTCGGCATGCAGCTCGTGCACGGCACCCGCATCATCGTCGACGCCAATGCGCCGCTGCAGAGCCCTTACGTGATCTGCTTCGCCAACGGCTGTATGTCGGACTACGAAGTGACCCCCGACATGCTGGGCCAGATGAAGAAGGGCCAGAATCTCGTTGTGCAGGCGATCAACGCCAACGGCGCGCCGCTGACGCTGGCGCTTCCGCTCGCCGAGTTCGCCAAGGCCTATGACGGCCCGCCGACTGATCCGAAGGTCTTCGAAGAGACCCAGAAGAAGTTGCAGGAAGAGCTTCAGAAGCGCGCGGCGGAAGCCCGCCAGAAGCTGGAAAGCGCGGCGCCGCCCGCCAATCCCGCCGCGAAGTAACGCGGTCTCCATACCGAACAAAGGGCGCGCAGCAATGCGCGCCTTTTTTGTTGGCGAAGGAAAGGGCATAATTGCCGCGAGGGCTAAAAGAGCGTTGCATGATTGCGCGGCCACAGGAGAACTTCATGTCCGACTACAGCGCACTCTCGCTTCCCGAACTCGAGAACCGCATCGCCATCGCGCGGGACAATATCCGGCAACTGATCGAGCAGGCGGCGGCGGTGTCTGGCGGTCAGAATGAGGAGCGCAATGCCGATCGCATCGCGCAACAGACTGAGGAGCTTGAAGCGCTGGTGAAGGAGCGGGACGGGCGGAAGCACGCCTAGGCCGGAGCACCGTCAGTTCAGCGACGGATTGCGCGGACGATAGCTGCCGGATTTGTCCTTGACGAAGATCTCGGCGACCTGCGAATGCCGGATGGGCTCGCCTGACTCGTCAGGCAGCAGGTTCTGTTCCGACACGTACGCGACGTACTCGGATTCCGAATTTTCGGCCAGCAGGTGATAAAACGGCTGATCCTTGTGGGGCCGCATCTCTTCCGGAATCGACAGCCACCATTCTTCCGTATTGTTGAATTCCGGATCGATATCGTAAATCACGCCACGGAAAGAGAAAATCCGGTGGCGGACGATCTGGCCGATCTGAAACTTGGCGGTGCGCGCTTTTATCATCCTCCGTCGAATAGACCATGATTGTGGCCGATGCTAGGGGCTAGGCCATGAATCGGGCGGGTGAGGGTCTCCTCTGCGCCGCAGTCGGTTCTCTGCTGCCGCGCGGCATAATAAGCGTATCCCAATGATCGATATTCTGAATCTTGCCCTTCCGTATTTCGGGCTGATCTTCATCGGCTATGCGTGCGGGAAGTATAAGCGGCTGCCGGAAGCCGGCCTGGAGTGGATGAATTTTTTCCTGCTCTACGTGTCGCTGCCAGCGCTGTTCTTTAGAACGCTTGCAAAGACGCCGTTCGAGCAACTGAACAATCCGCCGTTCGTGATCGCCACTACGCTGGCGACCGCGAGCGCGTTCTTCCTGTCGATGTTCGGCGCGAAGTTCATCGCAAAGCTCTCGATGCGCGAATCCGCGATGGCCGGTCTCGGCGGCGGCTACGGCAACATCGGTTACATGGGGCCGGGACTGGCGCTCGCGACGCTCGGCGCGAAGGCGACCGCGCCGGTGGCGCTGATCTTCTGTTTCGACACCATCTTTCTGTTTACGACCGTACCGCTGCTGATGGTGCTGACCGACGGTGAGCGCCGGCCGCTTCTGCCGACCATCGGGCTTGTCGCCAGGCAGATCCTGCTGCATCCGCTCATCATCGCGTCCTATTTCGGCGCGCTGGTCGCGGCATTCCATGTCCCGGTGCCTGTGGCGCTCGACAACACGTTTCAGTTCCTCCAAAGCGCAGCGGCACCCGTCGCGCTGTTCGCACTCGGCGTGACGGTGGCGCTGCGCCCGTTCGAGCGGGTGCCATGGGAAGTGCCGGGCGTCATCGCGGTCAAGCTGATCCTGCACCCATTGATCGTACTCGGGCTGCTGATGCTGCTCGGTCCATTTCCGATGGAGTGGGCCGCGACCGCGCTGTTGCTGGCCTCATTGCCGCCGGCGCTCAACGTGTTCGTGATCGCGCGTCAGTACGACACCTGGATCGAACCCGCGTCGACGCTGGTGCTGATCGGCACGTTCGTGTCCGTGGTGACGCTGACGAGCGTGATGTGGATGATCAAGAACGGCGTGATATTTCCGTAAAGGGGCAGGCTTCAGGCCATCGGCGGCCCGGCGTCCGCCGCCGGGCGGGCCCCCCCGTAAGGACCACGGCTGTGATATGCTCCGGCGGAACGCAGGGAGCACTCAGATGACGATTAATCATCCCAATGCCAAAAGCATCTGGACGACGATTGAAATCGACAAGGACGGCGTGGAGACGGTGCTGGTCGTCGAAACCGATCTGGAATTGAATGCCGCCGCCCCGGCCTTTGATGTTGCCAAGGTTGATGCGTTGATCGAAGCCGCGATGAAGAGTTTTGCCGCCAGCGGCGGAACGATCGACCGCGTTCATTTGGTGCCGGTTCGCTGAGAACAACGCTTCGCGACAAATGCGGCCGATAGCTGACGTGTTATTGCGGCCTTGGGTCAAAGGCGGACATACCGCCTATCCACCCTCGCGTCTTGCATGAAGGCCGATCAGCCGCAAATATCCAACCAGCAGCAGTCTCACCCCAAGGATTCCAGACCAATGCTATTCGATGACGTGATCCTCGGCCGCCGGAGCATCCGCGGATACAAGCCAGACCCGGTGCCCAAGGCGCTAATCGAGGAAATTATCGGTTTGGCGATGCGCGCTCCATCGTCGATGAACACCCAACCATGGAATTTTTACATCATCACCGGCGAGCCGCTCAATCGAATCCGAACCGGCAATACCGAGCGGATGGTGGCAGGCGTGCCGCAATCGCGCGAATTCCGTACAGGTCAGGCATTCGCAGGTCAGCACCGGGACAGGCAGGTTGGCGTCGCCAAGCAATTGTTCTCTGCAATGGGGATCGCGCGCGATGACAAGGAGATGCGGCAGGACTGGGTTCTGCGCGGCTTCCGTCAGTTCGACGCGCCTGTATGCATCATCGTGACTTATGATCGCGTGCTGGACGGCAGCGACGATACGCCCTTCGATTGTGGCGCCGTGGCAACCGCGTTGGTCAATGCCGCCTGGTCTCGAGGACTGGGGGCTGTGATCAACAGCCAGGGCATTATGCAGTCACCGGTGGTCCGTGAGCATGCCGGAATAGCTGACAACCAGGTCATCATGAAAAGCATCGCATTGGGATGGCCGGATGAAAACTTCCCGGCAAATGCGGTGGTGTCTGAACGAAGGTCAGTTGAAGAAGCCACGGTGTTCGTGGGTTTCGGCTAACGCCCCCGCCAAGAGGGCGACAATCCCTCGCGCATTGCGAGGCGGCGGATCGGACCGATGGTGTTCAGCACATGCATCCCGGCTGCACGCAGCGATTGCGCCGGCAGGAAATCGCTGAGCAGTGTACGGTTTGCCATATCCACCGCGAAGGTGCGGCTGAACACATCGGCGCGCCGCGCGCGGGCGTAGCGTTGCAGCACCGCACCGTCGCCGGGGTCGGCGCCCATCAAGAGCGCGTCCCGCACGATCTCCGCGAGATCAGCGGCGTCGCGCAGGCCCATGTTGAGACCCTGTGCGCCGATCGGCGGCAGTACATGCGCGGATTCGCCGACAAGCGCGATGCGTTTCGCGGCGAGATGATCGGGATTCTCGATCGCCAGAGGAAACACGTGACGTCCGGGCGCGATGGTCAGCTTGCCGAGGATCGAATGTGATTGCCGCTCGGCGGCGAGGGCGAGCGCCTGGTCGTCGAGATTCTTTAGCCGCACGGCCTCGTCCGGCTTCACCACCCAGACGACACTCGAGCGCTCGCCCGGCAGGGGGACGAAAACGCACGGGCCGGACTCGGTGTGAAATTCGGTCGAGCCATTTCCGTGCGGGCGCGTATGCGTCACATTCAAGGTCAACGCCGACTGACCGAGGTCGCGGCGCTTGACGCCGATGCCGGCGGCCTCCCGGCAGAGCGAATGCCGTCCATCCGCGCCGACCACCAAGTCTGCAGTGAGTGTCTGACCGTCCTTGGTCGTGATGATAACCGATGACTCTTCGGCAACGACCGACTGGGCTTCATCATTGATGCGCACAAGATTCGGTAACTCGGCCGCGCGCGCTTCCATCGCGACCATCAGCAGACGGTTCTCGATGTTGTAGCCGAACGCCTCCATGCCGATCTCGTCCGACGAGAATTTGACTTCAGGCGAGCGGATCAGGCGGCGCGTATCGTCCACCAGCCGCATCGTGCACAGTGCAGCCGCGTCATCGGCACAGCGCCGCCAGACATCCAGCGATTGCAGGAAATCCACCGAGCCGCCGAGCATGGCCGTGGTCCGGTTGTCGGCATAGGGCGAGCGGCGTGCGATCAAGACCGTTTCGACACCGGCCTGGGCCAGCGCGATGGCTGCGGCCAGCCCGGCAGGTCCGCCGCCCACGACGGCGGTGCGATGGTTTGGCGATGCGGGTCGGGGCTCGGTCATGGGGTATCTATGGTCGGATTTTTCCGGTGTCACAATGGATTTCGGGTTGTCATCCTGATGGGCATTTAAGGCAAATCCGGTTCGCGCTTTGTCACAAAGTGAGGAGGCGATACCGGATATGCAAAATGCCGGGAATCCTGTTAGTCACGAGAGCATATGAGCGAGCCCGGCCCGCAGGACCAGCCCCCGTTTCCCGCCAGAATGCGCATGCGCGCATTCGGCGTTCATATTTTTACGGCGCTGGGTGGTGCGATCGCGCTGATCGCCATGCTGGAGGCGGTGAGGGAACACTGGGCCGCGATGTTCGGCTGGCTCGGGGTAGCCCTGCTGATCGACGGGCTCGACGGGCCGATCGCGCGGCGGCTGAATGTCGGCGAGGTGCTGCCGAACTGGTCGGGCGACACGCTCGATCTGGTGGTCGATTTCCTGACTTACGTGTTCGTGCCGGCCTATGCGATCACCGCAAGTGGCCTGCTGATCCCGCTGGCGACATATGTACTTGGCGCCGCCATCGTCATTTCCGGCGCGCTGTATTTTTCCGACCGGCGGATGAAAACCGACGACAATCACTTCCGCGGCTTCCCGGCGCTGTGGAATGGCGCGGCGTTCTATCTGTTCCTTCTGAAGCCGCCGCCTGCGGTCGGCAGCATCGCGCTCGCCGTTCTGGTCGTGCTGACCTTCGTGCCGTTCAACGTGATGCATCCACTGCGCACCGCGCGATTCCGCAAACTGAACATCGCGCTGCTGGTGATCTGGGCGATATTGGCAATGATCGCGATTGCCGCCAATTTCGAGGTATCGTGGTGGGTCACCGCCGGGCTGTGCGCCATCGGCGCCTACATTCTTCTGAGTGACGTGCTGATCAGACTGTTTGGTGGAAACCGCGCATGATGGAATTACTGACGAGCCCCGAAGCCTGGGCTGCGCTGCTGACGTTGACGGCGCTCGAGATCGTGCTTGGCATCGACAACGTGATCTTCCTGTCGGTGATCGTGTCGCGCATTCCGCCCGCGCAGGCCGAACGCGCCCGCAAGATCGGCCTCGCGCTGGCGCTGGTCTTCCGGATCGCACTCCTGAGCATTCTGGTCTGGCTGATCGGCCTGACCCAGCCGGTCATCACGGTCGCCAAATTCGCATTGTCGTGGCGCGACATTATCCTGATCGTCGGCGGCTTGTTCCTGATCGCCAAGGCGACCCACGAAATTCACGCCGAGGTCGAGGCCAAGGACGTCGAGGAGACTGCCAAAGCCACGCCAAGCGCATTTTTCTGG
Source organism: Afipia sp. (assembly GCA_017474385.1). Classification (GTDB taxonomy): domain Bacteria; phylum Pseudomonadota; class Alphaproteobacteria; order Rhizobiales; family Xanthobacteraceae; genus Afipia. The sequence goes on from JAFVHU010000146.1 coordinate 50,554, forward strand.
GTGATCATGCAGATCATCGTCATTGACCTCGTGTTCTCGATCGACTCCATCATCACGGCCATCGGCATGGTGCAGGAGATCGAAATCATGGTCGCTGCGGTCATCATCGCAGTCGGTGTGATGTACGTCTCGTCCGGGCCGGTTGCTGCGTTCGTGAAGGAGCACCCCACCACCAAGATGCTGGCGCTCGCGTTCCTTGTGCTGATCGGCGTGGCGCTGGTCGCGGACGGATTCCACTTTCACATTCCGCGCGCGTTCATCTACGTCGCGATCTGCTTCTCGGCGGCGGTCGAGGCCTTCAACATCATGGCCAAGCGCAATCGCAAGAAGCGGGCGAGCCTGCAAAAAGGCTGATCGGGAGCGGCTTTGGTTCGCGTTGACAATTTGCTGCCGATGGACTTCGCTCCCGGTTGAGATTGCTTGAGAAAAGGCCGGGAGAAACCATGACCAAGGCTGTGCGCGTCCATCAGGTGGGCGGTCCGGAAGTGATGATCTATGAGAACGTCGACGTGCCTCTGCCCGGCCCCGGCGAGGTGCGCATCCGCCAGCATGCCATCGGTCTGAACTTCATCGACACCTACTACCGTACCGGACTCTACAAGGCGCCCAGCCTGCCGTTCATTGTCGGCAATGAAGCCTCCGGTGAAGTGATCTCCGCCGGACCGGGCGTGACCAATTTCCATCCCGGCGACCGCGTGGCGTACTATTTCAATCTCGGCGGCTACGCGACCGAGCGCAACATTCCCGCCGATAAGCTGGTGAAGCTGCCGGATCACATCTCGCACGAGCAGGCCGCGGTGCTGATGCTCAAGGGGCTGACGGTCTGGTACCTGCTGTTCAAAACGTTCAAGGTTGAGCCCGGCCATCGCGTGCTGATCCACGCCGCAGCCGGCGGTATAGGCCTGCTTGCGTGCCAATGGGCGAAGGCGCTGGGCGCGAATGTCATCGGAACTGTCGGGACTGAAGAGAAGGCGAAGCTGGCGCTGTCCAACGGCTGCGATCACGTCATCCTCTACAAGCAGGAAGATTTCGCCGAACGCGTGAAGCAGATCAGCCGCGGCGAATTGTGCGACGTGGTCTACGACGGCGTCGGCAAGGACACGTTCGCCGGATCGCTGAAGTCGCTGCGGAAGCGTGGTCTGTTTGTGTCGTTCGGCAACGCGTCAGGTCCGGTGCCACCGTTCTCGATCGCCGAACTGAATAATCACGGCTCGCTGTTCGCGACACGGCCGAAGCTCAACGACTACGTCGGCACGCGAAAGGAACTGATGGAGGGCGCGGACACGCTGTTCGCCGCCGTCATCAGCGGCACGCTGCATGTGCCGATCAACCACGCCTATGCGCTGAAGGATGCGCAGAAAGCGCATCGCGATCTCGAGAGCCGCGTGACGACGGGGTCGGGGATTCTGAAGCCGTAAGGCGATCAAGTCTCTGAATCCGGCCCTTCATTCAGGTTTTCTCTTTCAGCATCTGTCCCTTGACTCGGGGCAAGCCTCTTTGTCACCGGCAGAGGTACGCCAACGAAAGCCAGAGCGATAAACACCGGCAGAAAACACAAGAAAAGGAATCGTTTTGCTTTCATCGCCGGGAATTGGGGCGCGCGCCTTAGAAAATCAAGAGGTCGCGCTTGCCCGAAGCGAAAAGGTAAAAATCAGAACCCCGCGACGGTCCCGTGCAGGTCGTACTGATCCGCGCGGTCGATCTTGGCGGTGACGATGTCGCCGACCTTGAGCGGGCGGCGGCTTGAGACGTAGACCGCGCCGTCGATCTGCGGCGCATCGGCTTTCGATCGGCCTTTTGAAACCGTCGGGCCAACTTCATCGATGATGATCTGCTGGCGGGTGCCGACCTTGCGCTTGAGGCGCTGCGCGGAAATCTTCTGCTGCCGCGCCATCAGGGCGTTCCAGCGCGCGGTCTTGATCTCTTCCGGCACCGGGTTCTCGATCGTGTTCGATGTCGCGCCCGCGACCGGCTCATACTTGAAGCAGCCGACGCGGTCGATCTGCGCTTCATCGAACCAGTCGAGCAGATACTGGAAATCGGAATCGGTCTCGCCGGGGAAGCCGACGATGAAGGTCGAACGCAATGTCAGGTCCGGACATTCCTCGCGCCACTTCTTGATGCGTGCGAGCGTCTTGTCCTGCGCGGCGGGGCGGCGCATCTGCTTCAGCACGTCCGGCGAGGCGTGCTGGAACGGGATGTCGAGATAGGGCAGCACCTTGCCTTCGGTCATCAGGCTGATGACCTCATCGACATGCGGGTAGGGGTAGACGTACTGCAGCCTGACCCACGCGCCGAGTTCGCCGAGCTCACGCGACAGATCGAAGAATTTCGCGTGGACCTCGCGGTCTTTCCACATGCTGGTCGCATACTTGATATCGACGCCGTAGGCCGAGGTGTCCTGCGACACCACCAGCAATTCCTTGACGCCGGCGGCGACGAGCTTCTCGGCTTCGAGCAGCACATCCTTCGCCGGGCGAGAAACCAGATCGCCGCGCAGCTTCGGGATGATGCAGAAGGTGCAGCGGTTGTTGCAGCCTTCGGAAATCTTCAGGTAGGCGTAGTGGCGCGGCGTCAGCTTGATGCCCTGCGGCGGCACCAGATCGAGATGCGGATTGTGCAGCGGCGGCAGCGCGCGGTGCACGGCATCGAGCACGCTCTCATATTGCTGAGGTCCGGTGACCGACAGCACATTCGGATAGGCTTTTTCGATCTGCTCCGGTTCAGCGCCCATGCAGCCGGTGACGATCACCTTGCCGTTTTCCGCCATGGCCTCGCCGATGGCGCCGAGCGATTCCTGTTTGGCGCTGTCGAGGAAGCCGCAGGTGTTGACTATCACCAGATCCGCGCCGTCATGCTTGCGCGCCAGCTCATAGCCCTCGGCGCGCAAGCGCGTGATGATCCGCTCGGAATCCACCAAGGCCTTGGGGCATCCAAGTGACACAAAACTGACTTTTGGGGCGACGCCCTGTTCCATTGCTTCCGACCTGTTGGGAGAACGCAGGAGCTATCCCTGATCCTTCACAAATACAAGGCTTTAAGCGAAACAGTAACGCATGCTAAGGTTGTTTTGCCGGAATGCGAGTACTGAATGGCTGCGGATTCGTCGTTCAAGATAGTCATCGTCGACGAAAGCCCGATCAGAGCTGCAATCCTCAAGGAGGGACTGCGCGACGCGGGCTTTACCAGCGTTGAGCACATTACGGAGATGCACAATCTCCTGGCGCGCATTTACCGCATCGATCCCGACGTCATCCTGATCGATCTCGAGAACCCCAGCCGCGACGTCCTGGAACAAATGTTCCAGGTCAGCCGCGCGGTGCGGCGGCCGATCGCCATGTTCGTGGACCAAAGCGACGCCGCTTCGATCCAGCAATCAGTCGAGGCCGGGGTGTCGGCCTACATCGTAGACGGCCTCAAGAAGGAGCGGATCAAACCGATCCTCGACCTGTGCATTTCGCGGTTCAACGCCTTCTCCAAATTGCAGGACGAACTCGACCGCACCAAGTCGGCGCTGGAAGACCGCAAGATTCTCGATCGCGCCAAGGGCCTGCTGATGAAGGCAAAGGGCCTGACCGAAGAAGAGGCTTATGTGCTGATCCGCTCGACCGCCATGCGCGAGAAAAAGAAGATCGGCGAAATCGCCCAATCGATCATTACTGCGGCGGAGTTGTTGAAATGACGGGTACACCGCTCAGGATCGGATTTATCCCGCTGGTGGACGCAGCCGCGCTGATCGTCGCCGTGGACAAGGGCTTCACTGACGCTGAAGGCCTCGACGTGACGCTGGTGCGCGAGGTGTCTTGGTCGAATGTCCGCGACAAGCTCAATATCGGCCTGTTCGACGCGGCCCATCTGCTGGCGCCGGTCGCCATCGCATCGACGCTCGGCCTGTCGCAGGTCAAGGTGCCGATCATCGCGCCCTTCAATCTCGGGCTGAACGGCAACGCGATCACGGTGTCGCCGGCTCTATATACGGCGATCATAGGAGAGGCTGACGGCGATCCGGCTAGTCCACTGGTGACGGCGAAGGCGCTGGCGCGGGTGGCGGCGGCCCGTCGCAAGAGCGGCGGCGAACCGCTGACCTTTGGCATGACGTTCCCGTTCTCGACCCACAACTACCAACTCCGGTTCTGGATGGCCGCCGGCGGAGTCGATCCGGACGAGGACGTGCGGCTGGTGGTGCTGCCGCCGCCCTACATGGTGGACAGTCTCGCCAACGGCCATGTCGATGCCTTTTGCGTCGGCGCGCCGTGGAACTCGGTCGCGGTCGATCTTGGCGTTGGGCACATCCTGCATTACGTCTCGGACATTCTCGAACGCGCGGCGGAAAAGGTGCTCGCGGTGCGCGAGACGTGGGCTCAGAAGAATCCGGAAATCCTCGCCAAGCTCACGCGTGCGCATGGCCATGCGGCAGACTTTATCGAGAACCCGGATAACCGGGCCGAGGTCTCTCGCATAGTGGGAGCGCCGGAACGGATCGGGGTTGATCCTGAGGTGATCCAGCGCACCTTCGACGGCCGTCTGAAGATCTCGCCGGACGGGACATTCCGCGAAAGCGGACGCTATCTGCTGGTCGGGCGCGAGGGCGCGGCGCGGCCCGATCCGGTACAAGCGGCTTGGCTCTATGCCCAGATGGTTCGCTGGGGGCAGGCAGCCTATTCGCCGGAGGCGCTGGAGACCGCCAGGAAGGTCTTCCGGCCTGATCTCTATGATGCGGCACTCGGCGCACCGAAGACGTCCGCACGGGGGATTCAAGACGGCGTGGGCGCGTTTGACGGCCCCTTGTTCGACGCCAATGACGTCGCTGCGCATCTTGCATCGGTGACCATCAAGCGCCGGCTCTCCTAACAACGATTCTGCATTCAGCACCGACTGCCTAATTATTGTGCGGCGCGCAATAAGTGGGCATTTGCCATTTGGAGAGGCCGCGACTGTGGCCTGCTTCATATGAAGGCACGCCCACAACTACCTGAAAAATATGGATTTGCTGCGCCGCACGCGGCTGGCACGATCCTTGAATAGATAGGGGCAGGCCGAGACGAAGGCCTGCCGGGTCCACCGATGGCCCAAACAGCAATGCCGCTGTCTCGAGGAGCCTCATGGGTGCGTCTCGAGCTGGCGGCTTTTTGTTTTTGGGCGGCAAGGAGACCTGTGCGTAGGGCGATTGAACGACAGTCAAACAGCGACACGGTCGAAAGGACGACAGACACGATGACCAAGACCACCAGACAGGGACTGACGGACCGCAAGATGAGCCGCCGCGCGCTGCTCAAGGCCGGTGCCGGAACGGCGGCGCTGCTGGCCGCGGCGCGACTGAATTTCCCTGGCGGCGCGTTCGCGCAGACCGCCGGACCGGAAGTGACCAAGGCAATCCTTGGCTACATCGCGCTGATGGATGCGTCGGCGCTGGTGATCGCCAAAGAAAAGGGACTGTTCGCCAAGCACGGTGTGCCTGACGTCGAGGTCAACAAGCAGGCCTCGTGGGGCGCCACGCGCGACAACCTCGTGCTCGGCGGCGAGAAGAACGGCATCGATGGCGCGCATATCCTGACGCCGATGCCATATCTGATTTCGGCCGGCAAGGTGACGCAGAACAACGTGCCGACGCCGATGTACATCCTGGCGCGCCTCAACCTCGATGCGCAGGCCATTTCGGTTTCCAACGACTACAAGGATCTGAAAGTCACCGCGGACTCGTCGGCGCTGAAGGAAGCCTTCGCCAAGAAGAAGGCCGAGGGCAAGGAAGTGAAGGTCGCGATGACCTTCCCCGGCGGCACCCACGATCTGTGGATCCGCTACTGGCTCGCTGCCGGCGGCATCGATCCCGACAAGGACGTCTCGACCATCGTCGTTCCGCCGCCGCAGATGGTGGCGAACATGAAGGTCGGCAACATGGACGCGTTCTGCGTCGGTGAGCCGTGGAACGAACAGCTTGTCAATCAGGGCATCGGCTTTACCGCATGTTCGACCGGCGAAGTCTGGTCGAAGCATCCGGAAAAGGCGCTCGGTATCCGCGCCGAGTTCGCCGACAAATACCCGAAGACCACGCAGGCCATCCTGATGGCGGTGATGGAAGCGCAGCAGTGGTGCGACAAGCCCGCGAACCGCGCCGAGATGTCCGAGATTGTCGGAAAGCGCCAGTGGTTCAACGTGCCGGTCGCCGACATCATCGGCCGCGCCAACGGCGACATCAATTACGGCAACGGCCGCGTCGAGAAGGGCACCAAGCAGTTCATGAAGTTCTGGCAGGACCACGCGTCCTATCCGTTCAAGAGCCATGACGCCTGGTTCGTCACCGAAGACATCCGCTGGGGCAAGTTCGAGCCGACGACGGACGTCAAGGCGCTGGTCGACAAGGTCAACCGCGAAGACATCTGGCGGTCCGCAGCTAAGGCGCTTGGCGTTGCTGCTGCCGACATTCCGGCCAGCACGTCGCGCGGCAAGGAAACCTTCTTCGACGGCAAGGTTTTCGATCCTGAAAACCCGTCGGCGTACCTCAAGAGTTTGTCGATCAAGCGTATCGAGGCCTGAGACACTGCGGGCCGCCCCACGCAGGGGCGGCCTCGCACCTAACACAACCGAGGCAATCTCATGAACATGCCGCTCGCCAAAACGACCAGCACTCTCCCGACACCGGCGCCGTCGCCGGCTTCGAGCGCCGCGGTCGTCCCGCTGCCGAAGTCATCCCGTAGCTTCCTGACGGATACGCTGCTCCCCAAGTTGCGTGCAGTGGCGGCCCGTGTGATCCCGCCGTTCATTATGCTCGTGCTGATCTTCGGCATCTGGCAGATCCTCTGCATGAAGCCGGGCGCGACGCTGCCGTCGCCGTCCCGTATCTGGGCCGATGCCAAGGACCTGATCATCGATCCGTTCTTTGTCGCCGGACCGCAGGACATCGGGCTCGGTCTTCGCGTCCTCACGTCGCTTCAGCGTGTCGCAGTCGGCTTTGGTCTTGCCAGTGTGGTGGGTGTGCTGGTCGGCGCGATTATCGGCCAGTCGGTCTGGGCGATGCGCGGTCTCGATCCGATCTTCCAGGTGATGCGCACCGTTCCGCCGCTGGCCTGGTTGCCGATTTCGCTCGCGGCCTTCCGCGACAGCAATCCCTCGGCGATCTTCGTGATCTTCATCACCTCGATCTGGCCGATCATCATCAACACCGCGGTCGGCATCCGCAACATTCCGCAGGACTATCGCAACGTCGCCGCCGTGGTCCGGCTGAATCCGCTCGAGTTCTTCTGGAAAATCATGATCCCGTCGGCGGCACCCTACATCTTCACGGGTCTGCGCATCGGCATCGGCCTGTCATGGCTCGCCATCGTCGCGGCCGAAATGCTCACCGGCGGCGTCGGTATCGGCTTCTTCATCTGGGACGCGTGGAATTCATCACGGCTGTCCGACATCTTCGTGGCGCTCGCCTACATCGGCATCGTCGGATTTGTGCTCGATCGCATGGTCGCCTTCGTTGCGAACATCGCAACGCGCGGCGCACAGGCAAGCTGAGGGAGAATGACAATGGCTTATCTCAAGATCGATTACGTCGACAAAGTCTTCACCCGCGGCTCGACCCAGAGCGAAGTCCTCAAGGACATCAATCTGACTGTGGAGCAGGGCGATTACATTTCGATCATCGGCCATTCCGGATGCGGCAAGTCCACCTTGCTCAACATCGTAGCCGGGCTGACAACTGCGACCCAGGGCGGCGTGCTGCTCGAAGGCCGCGAGGTGAACTCGCCGGGACCGGATCGCGCCGTGGTGTTCCAGAACCACAGCTTGCTGCCCTGGCTGACGGTCTATGACAACGTGCGTCTCGGCGTCGACAAGGTGTTCGGCAAGACCAAGAGCCGCGCTGAGCGCGATGAATGGGTGCTGCATAACCTCAACCTCGTGCAGATGACTCACGCCAAAGACAAGCGCCCGTCCGAAATTTCCGGCGGCATGAAGCAGCGCGTTGGCATCGCCCGCGCGCTGGCGATGGAGCCGAAGGTGCTTCTGCTCGACGAGCCGTTTGGCGCGCTCGATGCACTTACCCGCGCCCATCTCCAAGACTCGGTGATGGCGCTGCATCAGAAGCTCAACAACACGGTGATGATGATCACGCACGACGTCGATGAAGCCGTGCTGCTGTCCAATCGCATTGTGATGATGACCAACGGCCCGAGCGCACGGATCGGCGAGGTGCTGGAGGTGCCGCTGCCGCACCCGCGCAAGCGGCTCGAACTGGCCTCCAACCCGATCTACCTCAAGTGCCGGCAGCGCGTACTTGAATTCCTCTATGAGCGTCATCGTTTCGTCGAAGCGGCTTGATCGAGACATTGTGTGAGGACATGACGTGAGCGAACCTCTTGTCATCATTGGCAACGGAATGGCCGCCGCTCGCTTCGTCGAGGAAATGGCGAAGCGCGCACTTGGCCGTTACGCGATTGCTGTGATTGGCGACGAGCCGAGGCTCGCCTATAACCGCGTGCTGCTGTCGTCGGTCTTGGCGGGCGAGACCACGTCGCAGGAGATCGAGCTGCGGTCGGCGTCATGGTGGCGCGACCGTGGCGTGACGCTGACCTACGGCTGCGCGGCCAATTCGATCGACCTGAATGACCGCACGATCCATCTGGCGAACGGCGCAGCCGTTCCATTCTCGAAGGTTGTCATCGCCACCGGCTCGACCGCCATTCGGCTCAACGTCCCCGGCGCGGACCTGCCGGGCGTCCATACGTTCCGTGACAGCCGAGACGTCGATCTGCTGCTGAAACTCGCGCGTGAGAAAAAGCGCGTCGTGGTGGTCGGCGGCGGATTGCTCGGCCTTGAAGCCGCCTATGGCCTCGCTAAGGCCGGCTCCAAAGTGACGCTGCTGCATCTGATGGACCGCCTGATGGAGCGGCAGCTCGATGCGCCGGCAGCGGCGCTGCTGAAGAGGCTGGTGGAGAACAAGGGTATTGAGGTTCTCCTTGGCGCCAACACCAAGCAGATCCTCGGCGAAGACACGACGCAGGGCGTCGAACTGTCGGATGGGCGGATGATCGCCGCCGACGCCGTGGTCTTCGCCGCAGGCATCCGGCCGAACGTCGCGCTGGCGAAAAATGCCGGTGTGCCAGTCAACCGCGGCATCGTGGTCGACGATCAGTTGCGGACCGGTCATGCGGATGTGTTCGCGCTCGGCGAATGTGCCGAGCATCGCGGCACATGCTACGGGCTTGTCGAGCCCGCCTATGAGCAGGCGCGCGTGCTGGCTGATCATCTTGCAGGGCGTCCGGCGCAGTACGATGGCAGCGTCGTTTCCACGAATCTCAAAGTCTCGGGCGTCAGCGTGTTTTCCGCTGGCGATTTCCTCGGTGAAACCGACACCGACACGCTTGTGTTCAATGATGAACGGCGTGGCACTTACAAGAAACTTGTGGTGGCCGATGGCCGCCTCAAGGGAGCGGTCTTGGTTGGCGATACGCAGGACGCGCTCTGGTACCTCGAACTGATCAGGACAACGGCGTCCATCGAAGCGATCCGCGGCGACATGATGTTTGGCCGCGCCCTCGCACAACCGAAGGCCGCATGAGATATGTCCAGCGACTTTTCTCCGGACCAGAAGCGATATCTCGAAGGATTCGTATCGGGGCTTTCTGCCTCGCGCGTTGCGCGCACCACCGCGCCGGCGAAGTCCGAGCCGGTCGGTCCTGACGCCATTCACTTCAAGGCGCAGGACCGCACGGTTGCGGCGGGGGGCAAGCTCAACGATCAGGAGAAGTTCAAGCGCGACGAGCATCCGTTCGATGCCTATCCGCGACTGGTCAAGCAGGCGGAGAACAACGAAGCGCCGAAGCCGCAGGACAATTTCCGCTGGCGCTATTACGGTATCTTCTATGTCGCGCCGACGCAGGCGTCTTACATGTGCCGTCTTCGTATTCCGAACGGCATCCTCAAGCACTGGCAGTTTGCAGGCGTCGCGGACCTCGCAGAGAATTTCGCCGGACCCTATGCACATGTGACGACACGCGCCAATCTCCAGCTTCGCGAGATCGAACCGAAGAACGCAATCAACTTCATCGAAGGACTTCAGGATCTCGGGCTGTGCTCGCGCGGCTCCGGCGCCGACAACATCCGCAATGTCACGGGCACATCGACCGCGGGCATTGATCCGCAGGAAATCCTCGATACGCGGCGCTATGCCCGCGAATGGCATTTTCATATTCTCAATGACCGCTCGCTATACGGCCTGCCGCGCAAGTTCAACGTGGCGTTCGACGGAGCAGGGCGCATCGCTACGCTCGAGGAAACCAACGACATTGCCTTTCAAGCTGTCGAAGTGCTCGAGGGCCATGGTGTTGAACCGGGCATTTACTTCCGGCTGGCGCTGGGCGGCATCACCGGCCACAAGGACTTCGCCCGCGATACCGGCGTTATCCTGAAGCCGCAGGAAGCGACCGATGTTGCCGACAAGATCGTGCGCGTCTTTATCGAGAACGGCGATCGGACCAACCGCAACAAGGCGCGGCTGAAATACGTTCTCGACTCATGGGGCTTCGACAAGTTTCTTGTCGCCGTGGAGGAGAAGCTGGGCCGCAAGCTGGCGCGTGTCCCGGCAGAGGCCATTGCACCGCGCCCGGCCTATGACCGTTTCGCGCATATCGGCGTGCATCCGCAGAAGCAGACCGGCCTCAATTGGATCGGCGTGGCGCTGAAGCTCGGCCGCTTGTCCCCGGAGCAGATCCGCGGACTAGCCAAACTCGCCGCCGATTTCGGCGACGGCGATATCCGCCTCACGGTCTGGCAGAACCTGTTGATATCGGGCGTCGCCGATGCAAACGTCAAGACCGTCACCGCCGCCATCGAGGCGCTGGGTCTTGCGACGACAACGTCGGCGCTCCGCGCGGGACTGATCGCCTGTACAGGCGCCACGGGTTGCCGGTTCGCGGCCGCTCACACCAAGGAGAATGCCGACGAGATCGCAGCCTGGTGCGAGGAGCGGGTGCCGCTGGAGACGCCGGTGAACATTCATCTCACCGGATGTCATCATTCCTGCGCCCAGCATTACATCGGAGACATCGGCCTGATCGGTGCACGCGTTCCGATCAATGACGATGGCGACACCGTCGACGGTTATCATCTACTTGTCGGCGGCGGGTTCGGCACAGAAGCGACGATGGGGCGCGAGCTGTTCCAGAACGTGAAGGCCGAAGACGCGCCGCGCACCGTCGAACGCGTGCTGAAAGCCTATGTCGCCAATCGCGCATCGGAGGATGAAACCTTTATTGCTTTTGCCAAGCGAACCGAGATCGACGCCCTCAAGCGCATGACTGAAATGGAGTTGGTGGGATGAACCAGCTTTCTCCAACACCCAACTTCAAGATCATTCCCGAAACCGCGCCATTCTCGCAGGAACAGCGTTCGTGGCTGAATGGCTTCTTCGCCGGACTGGTATCGCTCGACAACGCAGTGACGCCGCTGTCGCCGGAGCAGGGTGCTGCGGTCATGAAGGGCGACGGTGATGACGGCGAAGCGCCGTGGCATGACCAGACCTTGCCGATTGCGGAGCGCATGAAACTCGCCGAAGGCCGCCCGATCCGCCGCAAGATGATGGCGGCAATGGCGCAGCAGGACTGCGGCCAGTGCGGCTACAACTGTCACGATTATTCCGAGGTGATCGCTAACAAGTCCGAGGCCCGACTCAATCTTTGCGTTCCCGGCGGCAAGGAAACCGCGCGGATGCTCAAGTCCCTTTACGAGGACCTTGAGAAAGCACCTGCCGCATCGACGCCTGCCGCTGCGCCGACTATGCCTGTTGCTGCTGCTCCTGCGGGAGAGCCCGGCCGTTCGCGCGACAATCCGGTGAACGCCTCGTTTCTGTCGCGCCGTCAGGTCAACAAGCCCGGCTCGGAAAAGGAGACCTGGCATATCGAGTTCGATCTGTCCGAGGCCGGTCTCGACTATGTCGTCGGCGATTCATTCGGGGTATTCGCCGCCAACGATCTTGGCCTTGTCGACCAGATCATCGCGATGCTCGGCGCGTCGCACATGATGGAAGTTAGCGGTAAGCCGCTGCGCGAGGTCTTGCTCAACGACGTGTCGCTCTCGCCTGCACCGGACACGTTGTTCGAACTGATCTCGTTCGTGACTGGAGGCGCGCAGCGCGAGAAGGCGCGCGCGCTTGCGTCCGGCGACGATCCGGATGGCGATGCCGCCAATCTCGACGTGCTGGCGGCGTTGCAGAAGTTTTCCGGCGTGCGCCCGCATCCGGAAGCTTTCGTCGAGGCGCTCGAACCATTGCAGCCGCGCTTGTATTCGATCTCGTCGTCGCATAACGCCACGCCGGGCAAGCTGTCGCTGACCGTCGATGCGGTGCGCTATGTGATCGGCAAGCGCAAGCGGCTTGGGCTGGCATCGACGTTTCTCGCGGAACGGATCAATCCCGGCGAACAGCTTGGCGTCTACGTTCAGAAGGCGCATGGTTTCGGCCTGCCGCAGGATCCGAACACGCCGATCATCATGATCGGCCCAGGCACCGGTATCGCGCCGTTCCGCGCGTTCCTGCACGACCGCCAGGCTACCAAGGCGCCGGGCCGCAACTGGCTGTTCTTCGGACATCAGCGCAGCGCGTACGACTTCTTCTATTCGGACGAACTGAACGCGATGAAGACATCCGGCCTGCTGACGCGTCTGTCGCTGGCATGGTCACGCGACGGCACGGAGAAGTTCTACGTGCAGGACCGCATGCGCGAGGTCGGCCGCGAGTTGTGGAACTGGCTCGCCGACGGCGCGCACGTTTACGTCTGCGGTGACGCCAAGCGGATGGCCAAGGATGTCGAGCGCGCACTGGTGGACATCACGGCCCAGTTCGGCGCCCGGTCGACCGACGAAGCAATCGCGTTCGTAGCCGATCTGAAGAAGAAGGGCCGCTACCAGCAGGACGTCTATTGATGCGGGAAGGGCGCAAATCGCCGGTTTCACCGGAGGCGGTTCGTTCTCCGCAGGGGTCGTGGGGAGGATATTTCTCTCTCCCGACACGGGCGGGGGCAACTTTATCGTCTTTTCTCGGCTCGCCTTGTAAGTCGCTGACGAAGCTATTCAATATCGTGTCACGTGATCGATTGGAGATCGGCGATGCGCGATGTTGTCTCTGGAATAGAAGCCCATGCCCGGGCGACCTCCGCCCAGGCGGAGCCGGAAGATCGCGTTCATACGCTCGCCGTCTACGGCGCCTTCGCGCTGATCGCGGCCATCGTGTTCGGCACGCTCTCTTACCATCCGTTCTGACCTCTGATCCGTTTGTCGTGCGGGGAACCGCATGACGAACGTCGATCCGTCTCTCGCTCCCACAAAGACCACCTGTCCTTATTGCGGCGTCGGCTGCGGCGTCATCGCGACACCGGACGGCAAAGGCGGCGCGGCCATCGCGGGCGATCCGGAGCATCCCGCCAATTTCGGGCGGCTGTGCTCCAAGGGCTCGGCGCTCGGCGAGACGCTGGGCCTGGGCGACCGATTACTGAATCCCATGATCCGCTGCTCGAACGGCAAGTTCGAACAGGTGGCCTGGAGCGATGCACTCGATCACGTCGCGAACCGGCTTCAATATATCATCGCAAAGCATGGGCCGGGCTCGGTCGGCTTCTATCTGTCGGGTCAGTTGCTGACGGAGGATTACTACGTCGCCAACAAGCTGATGAAGGGCTTCATCGGCACGGCGAATGTCGACACCAACTCGCGGCTCTGTATGTCCTCCTCGGTCGCCGGTCACCGCCGTGCGTTCGGCTCGGACACTGTGCCGGGCTGCTATGAGGATCTCGATCAGGCCGACCTGCTGGTGCTGGTTGGATCGAATGCGGCATGGTGTCATCCGATCCTGTTTCAGCGGATGATCGCCAACAAGCAGAAGCGCGGCGCGCGCATTGTGGTGATCGATCCGCGGCAGACCGAGACGTCGGGCGACGCCGATCTGTTTCTCGGCCTCAAGCCCGGCACCGATACAGCGCTGTTCAGCGGGTTGCTGACTTATCTCGCGGACAACGGTGCGCTCGATCATGCGTATATCGACGAGCATACAAGCGGTTTTGTAGAAGGCTTGGCGAAGGCGCGCAGCATTGCCGGCAGCGTTGCCGCGACTGCACTGGCGACGGGATTGTCTGAATCCGACGTCGCGGCGTTCTTCCAGATGTTTGCGAGAACGCAGCGTGTAGTGACGCTCTACTCGCAGGGGGTCAATCAGTCGGCGCAGGGCACCGACAAGGTCAACGCCATCATCAACTGCCATCTCGCGACCGGACGCATCGGCAAGCCGGGTGCCTCGCCGTTCTCGCTGACCGGGCAGCCGAATGCCATGGGGGGGCGCGAAGTCGGCGGCCTCTCCAATCAGCTTGCGGCGCATATGAGTTTCACGCCGCCGGACATCGACCGCGTGCGCCGGTTCTGGAAGGCGCCGCACATCGCCACCCATGAGGGCCTGAAGGCCGTCCAGATGTTTCAGGCCATCGGGCGCGGGGAGATCAAGGCGCTGTGGGTGATGGGCACCAATCCCGCTGTGTCGCTGCCGAATGCGGATGCCGTGCGCGCGGCGATGCGCAAGCTCGATCTGCTGGTGATCTCGGAGAATGTGCAGTCCAACGACAGCGTCAATTCCGGCGCGCATGTTCTGCTGCCCGCGCACGCTTGGGGCGAGAAGTCTGGCACTGTGACGAATTCTGAGCGACGTATCTCCCGCCAGCGCGCGTTCCTCCCGCCGCCCGGACAGGCGAAGGCGGATTGGTGGATCATGAGCGAGGTCGCCGGGCGTCTCGGTTACGCTGCGGCATTCGCCTACAACTCCGCAGCCGACATCTTCCGCGAGCACGCCGAACTGTCAGCATTCGAAAATCACGGCAGCCGCGATTTCGACATCGGGGCGATGGCATCTGTTGCCGACGGCGAATTCGACGCGATGCCGTCATTCATGTGGCCGGTCGCAAAGGGCACGACAGAACCGCAGTCGCGTTTCTTCGCCGAGGGCGGATATTTCACGCCGGATCGCAAAGGACACTTCATCGCCCCCGACGTGCCGATGCTTCGCGGGGAAACCTCCGCGGCGCGCCCATTGAGGCTCAACACCGGACGCATCCGCGACCAGTGGCACACCATGACGCGTACCGGTCTTAGTCCGCGCCTCGGCCAGCATCTGCCCGAACCGTACGTCGAGATTCATCCGGTTGATGCCGCGCAAGCGGACATTGTCGACGGAGGCTACGCGCGGCTCGCGACCGATCTCGGTCAGTGCATTCTGAAAGTTGTCATCAGTGAGCGTCAGCAGCGCGGCATGCTGTTCGCGCCGATCCACTGGAGCGAGGAAAATTCCGCATCGGGACGGATAGGGGCGCTGGTCGCACCGTTCACCGATCCGTTCTCGGGTCAGCCGGAAAACAAGGCGACGCCTGTCGCCATCGAGGCCGTCGCGTTCGCGCAACGCGGTTTCGTGCTGTCGCGCAAGCCGATGTCGTTTTCGAAAGGTGTATGGTGGTCGCGCGTGGCGGTCACGGGCGGCTATGGCTATCTGATCGCCAGCAATCTCGATCTCTCGTCCTGGGCAACCTTTCTGTCGCCGCAGGGCGAAGCTGAACACATTGCCGAGTATGAAGACGCCGCCCACGGCGTCTATCGCGCGGCGCAGTTCTCGGGTGACACGCTGGAGGCCTGCGTGTTCGTCGGTCCGGCGGAATCTTCACCCAACTGGGACGCGGTGAAAGCGGCATTCGCTGCCGAGATTATCAGCGACGAACAGCGCCGGCTGCTGCTGTCGGGCAAATCCGCCGATGGCGTAGCGAACGACGGTCCCGTGGTCTGCGCGTGTTTCGGCGTCGGACGCAATGCGATCTGCGGCGC
Organism: Afipia sp.; assembly: GCA_017474385.1. GTDB lineage: Bacteria > Pseudomonadota > Alphaproteobacteria > Rhizobiales > Xanthobacteraceae > Afipia. The sequence continues at coordinate 66,388 of JAFVHU010000146.1, forward strand.
AATTGCGGAAGGCTCACGCACTGCTGCGGAGATCGGCGCGAAACTCAAGGCCGGTACCAATTGCGGATCGTGTATTCCGGAACTGAAGCGGCTGATTGCACAGATGGACGTCGCGCAACCGATGGAAGCTAGCGCCGCGAGCTGAATGGCGCGACGGTGATGCCGCTGCTTTCGAGCGCCGTGCGCACCTTGCGTGCGATGTCGACCGCACCCGGCGTGTCGCCGTGAATGCAGACGGTGTCGATCTTCACCGGAATGATCTTTCCGGACGCAGCGGTAATGGCGTTGTCCTGAACCATACGGACCACACGCTGCGCGATCTGACCGCCGTCATGGAGCACCGATCCCGCTTTGCCGCGCGCCACCAGTTGCGCATCGTCCTCATAGGCGCGGTCGGCGAACACCTCATAGATCAGCTTCAGTCCCGCTGCCTCGCCGGCGCGGACCAGCGCCGTATTTGGCAGCACGACAAAATACAGGTTTGGATCGACGGCTCTGATGGCAGCGGCAATGGCACGCGCGGTCATGTCGTCGGCGCAAGCGACATTCGACAGTGCGCCGTGCGCCTTGACGTGGGTGACCTTGTGACCGGCCAGTGCAGCGACCGCCTGCAACGCCCCGATCTGGTAGGCGACCATGGTTTCGATCTCGGACGATTTCAGTCCGGGGACCGGCCGCCGCCCGAAGCCGTGCAGGTCGCGATAGCCGGGATGCGCGCCGATGCTGACACCGCGCTCCTTCGCCAGCTTCGCGGTCTTCAGCATGATGTCGGAGTCGCCGGCATGAAAGCCGCAGGCGACGTTGACGCTGCTGGCGAGGCCGAGCATCGCATCGTCGTTGCCCATGTCCCACGCGCCGAAGCCTTCGCCGAGATCGCTGTTGAGATCGATGGTCATGGTAAGCCTCGCGCGAGTTTAAGGTTCGTCGATCGCGTTCACCGCAACGCCGGCAACATTGGCCTTTTGCAGTTCGACAAGATTAAGGCTTGAGCCGCCCGCGATGTGAATGCAGCCGGGGAGTGCCTGAATGAATTCGGCCAACTTCCGCGCCTCGCTCTGAGCTTCTTCAACATTGATGGCCTTGAAGCGGATCATCGCGCCCGATTGCATCTGCGCGAACCGTCCAAGGTCAGCGCTGATGACCGTCGCAATCTTGGGATATCCGCCGGTCGTGCCGTGATCCGCCATCAGCACGATGGGCTGACCGTTGCCGGGCACCTGGATGCTGCCATGTACCGCGCCGTCAGAAACAATGTTGTGTCCGCCGGGGTGAACAACCTTCGGGCCTTCGAGCCGATAGCCCATGCGGTCGCTGGTGACCGAGATACGCCACTCGCTGTTGAGAAACACATCGCAGGCCGCGCCGAACTCGTCGTCCTGCGGCCCCATGACAACGCGGATCGGTGTCAGCGGCTGATCGAAGGTATCCAGCGCGCGCTCATGAGGCGCGACCAGCGCTGTCCCGACGTCGAGTGCATCGCCAACTTGCAAAGGTCGGGGGAAGGGACTGCCAAGATCGGCCCGCGCGTTGACCGACAGGCTTCCGAACACGGGTTCACCCGCAATCCCGCCCTCGACGGCGAGATAGCTGAACACGCCGTTGCGCGCGGCGCCAAGCTTGAGCGTTTCGCCCTCCGCGATCAGCGCGGTTTCATTCATGAGCAACAGCGAGCCTGCAATGTCCGCAACACGAGCAGCGCCTGATAGCGCGATGCGAACCGCGCCATCACGCGCCGTGAATGCGGTCCCGAATGGTCCGATCTCAATGGCGGCGGCTAGCGGAGAATTCCCCGTAAGAGCGTTGGCCATCGCCAGCGACACGCGGTCCATCGCGCCGCTGGTGGTGAGGCCATAGCGCTGCGCGCCAAAACGACCGGCATCCTGAACCGAGGTCGCGGGCCCGGTTGTGACGACGACGAGCTTGCTCATGACGCGATCAATTCGGCGACGGCCTCGCCGCGTTCGGCGGCGCGATCGAGCGAAGCAAACTCACTGGCCGCGATGGCGTGGAAGGTGACGGCATCGCCGGGTTCCATCAGGAACACTGGATCGCGATGCGGATGAAAGGTGCGGACCGGCGTTCGCCCCAGCAAATGCCAGCCGCTCGGCGCGGCGAGACATTGCACGCAAGCTTGTACGCCGCCGATGGAAATGGTGCCGGGCGGTGTTTCGGTTCGCGGATTCTCACGGCGCGGGGTGGCAATGGCAGGATCGAGGCCGCTCAGATAGGCAAAGCCGGGCGTGAAGCCGATCATCGCGACGCGATAGTCGCCACTGGTATGTTTCGCGATGACCTCAGCAGTCGAGATGCTGTGCACGCGCGCGACGTCGTCGAGGTCGACGCCATATTCGCCGCCATAGACCACCGGCACGCGCCAGCGCCGGATGCTGGTTTGCGCGGGAACGGGCCGCTCCGCGAGCGCCACCAGCTTTCCCGATAATGTCGCGAAGTCGACCAGCAATGGATCGTAGTGAACCAGCAGCGAACGATAGGTCGGAACGGTCTCCAGGACACCGGCAACGGCCTCGCTCGCGACTTCGCGATCGAGTGCCAGAACTTGCCGGTTGACGGCCGGATCGATGCTGCGGCCGAATTCGACCGCCAGGGCAGTATCTCCAGACGGGAGGATGCGGGGCGGGGCGGTCATCGATGGGCCGGACATCTCAAGATGGACCGCCTTTTGTCCGATACTCCTGCTTAAATGGCAAATAAGTTGGCGTTATCGCAACACATAAGCGGACATTACCGGTCACGCGATTGTCGTCTTGACGCGATGCCGTGCTTTCGCAAAAAGGCTTGGCACACCACACCCGGAGTCCTCCCATATGTCGCTCTCGCCCGAAGCCATCGCAACGCTCAAGAAGATCACCACCGCCACCATCACGACCATCCTTCTCAAGAAGGGGCTCCGCAACATCTGGCTGCGCGGGTCGCGTCCGTTGCGTCCGGGGCAGGAGCGGCTGGTCGGTCCGGCATTCACGTTGCGCTTCGTGCCCGCGCGGGAAGATCTCGCGACGCCTGAATCGTGGTCGAAGCCGATTTCGACCCGTACCGCCATCGAGGCGATGCCGGCGGGCTGCATCGCCGTTGTCGATGCGATGGGCATCACGGATGCAGGCATCTTCGGCGACATTCTGTGCGCGCGGATGGCGAAGCGCGGCGTTACAGCGCTGGTGACGGATGGCGTGGTGCGCGATGTTGAGGGCGTGCTCGGTACCGGCCTGCCGGTGTGGTGCGACGGCGCGGCTGCGCCGCCGTCTGTTGCCGGATTGACGTTCGTCAATTGGGGCGAGCCGATCGGCTGCGGCGGAGTTGCCGTGTTTCCCGATGACGTGATCGTGGCCGATCAGGACGGCGCGGTGCTGATCCCGCAGGCATTCCTCGAACTCATCCTGACGGAAGGTCCGGAGCAGGAGGCGATGGAAGGCTGGATCGTCAACGAGGTCAACAACGGCGCGGAACTGCCCGGCCTCTATCCGATGAATGCCGAGACCAAGGCGCGTTACGCCGCCTCCAAGACGAAGAAGTAAGCACCAGTTCTGTCAGGCATGATCTGGTCCGAAGACCGGTTTGCGTTTTTGCGCAAACGCGGCTCTTCGGTCAGGATCGTGCTTCTCGGGGACGCCGCCACCCGACAACCATTGCTTCGACAAGGCTTCCGGATTCGCTGTTACGCCATTCGCCGTTGACGCGGCGGCACGCAAAGGGAAGCTGATAGGTCCCGCTCTTGTCCTCGCATAAAACCTGAACCGCCTCATCGGGAGACGGTTCGCCGTTGCCGTCAAATTCTGCAAGTCTTTGTAGACGTGTTGACATCGGCAAAAATCCTTCCGCGATAAAAATGCGCCGGCCGCAACGCCTGTTCCGCGGTTCCGTCCGGACGCGACGGATAACGATCAAATTAAGACGCTCGCGCGTGTCCATTTTAAGACATTCGCGATTACACATCTTCAAAGTTGCATCTGTTGGCTGCGATTTGATCGTTCGTCATCGCTGGTTTTCGCTCACCCGATTGTGAGATGATGCGTCAGCAACAAGAAGAATCATTGGGGGAAGCATGCAGGAACTCGCCGGCACGACAGCATTCGTGACGGGCGGCGCCAGTGGTATCGGTTTCGCGCTCGGGCGGGCCTTTGCGGAGGCGGGCATGAAGGTGATGCTTGCCGATATCGAGACGGACGCATTGGCTGCTGCGGTGAAGAGTCTTCACAACGTCGGCCCGGATGTGCGCGGCATCGACTGCGATGTGACCGATCCTGTCAGTGTCGAGCGTGCCGCCAAGGCAACATATGACGCGTTCGGAAACGTGCACGTGGTTTGCAACAATGCCGGTGTTGCCGGCGGTGGCGGTATCGACAACATCCAGCTCGATAGCTGGCGCTGGGTGCTCGATGTCAACCTGATGGGCGTCGTGCATGGCATCCGCACGTTCGTTCCGCACATCCGCGCCCACGGCGAGGGCGGCCACATCGTCAACACGGCGTCGATGGCTGGAATGCAAGGCGACCTCGGCTTCAGCCCTTATACTGCCAGCAAGTTCGCGGTTGTCGGCATGTCGGAGGGGCTCGCGCCGCAGCTTGCGCCGCTCGGTATCGGTGTCAGCGTTCTCTGTCCGGGGTTTGTCCGCACCCGCATCGGAGAAAGCGGACGGAACCGGCCGGAGCATTACGGTCAGACGGAAGCAGCGGACCCCGCAAGCCCGATGGGCATGATGGTGGCCCAGATCGCCCAACTGATCCAGTCAGGGCTCGATCCGTCGGACGTCGCCGCGCGTGTCCTGGCCGCGATTCGCGCGAACGACCTGTATGTGTTCACCCATCCAGAGATGCGAACCACGGTCGAGGATCGGTTTGCCGCCATTGGGGCAGCCATGGACAAGGCGGTCGCCCACGGACGCGGCTGATTTTCTCGCGAAACACCCGGGTTTCAACAATTGGGACAAGCATTGATTCACTTCTTCGCGCCGAACATTGGCGATGGAAAGGAGTGGGCCCATGCGTCAGCTTATTCTTGCAATCACGGGCGCGGGCGGGGTCTTCCTGCTCGCCGGCGCCACCCGGAACCGCGGCTGGGCTTTAGCCGATGAAGTCTGCCGTCAAGGTTCGATGCTGTGCGACAACCCCGGATGGGTGCTCGTTACGATCGCGGCCTTGCTGTTTGTTGCGACCATTCAAACCATCGCCAAAACCTGAGCGGTGGAAACAGATCAGTTCATCGGACCGTGAGCCAATCCGGCCGGACCTTGTCAGATGTCGGTTACATCGCGAGGGTCTGACAGAACTCGTCGAACGCAGAACTCTCCACGCTCAACGTGGTCGCCGATGTTCCGGGACCGGCGGCGAGTTCACGCGGTGCAATCTCGGCCGGGCGGGCCTGCGTGATCTGCGCGGCGTTCGCGAACATCGGCTGTTCAAAGCGTTTCGCGCCTTCCGCGTCGATCGCGAAGAGGGGGCGATATTTGTCGAACCCGTTGTCCTCGAGCATGATGAAAGTGCGGTTATCAAGCACCCGCCAGTGTCCTTCGAACCGGGCCGCGACCACCGCGTGGTCGTCGCCGGTCGCGGTTTCGCGAATGATCAGGAGGCGAAGATCCTCTGCCGCGACGCCGGCGGCGCGCAGCGCAACAAGCTTGGCAATCGCATAGTCCTCGCAGTCGCCAGCTCCCGCCGCCAGCGTGGCCAGCGGTGACGACCAGTAATCCTCGACACCGTATTGCGCACGGTCGCTGACCGGGCGGATGGCAAGATTGAAAGCGCGGTTGATTTCGCCGAATCGGGCAAGGCCCTCACGGCCGGAGGCCATCTTCACGATTTCCAGGAAGCGGAGAGCAGGCTGGGATGCGCAATGTCCGGGGTCGTTGGCGCAAGCGGCGATGATCCCGGATTCAGCCGTGATGGCGCGCTCGACGGCCTCCCATTTGGCGCGAAGAGGGCCGTCGGCCAGCATCGAGGTTGGAAGCCCGAACGGCTCTGAAACATTGCCGGACCTCGCCTTGGATTCATCGATGGCTGTGTCGCGCAGCGGATAGGCCGCCCCATGAGCGAATCCGCCCAAGGCGCTGAGAATGAACATGAATGACAATGCGCCTGCGCGTAGAACGTTGAAAGCCGACATGTGACGCCCCTTGTCCGGACATCGGCTCGCAACGTATGCATGCTCGTGACCGGATCATCTGGTCACAAGGATTAGGCGCGTCCCCTTTTCGACGGCTTAAACAGCGGGCTAATCAGCCATTTGGATTCAAATATGCGGAACTGACGCTGACCACATTGTCTAAAATTGTAGATAGGGCTAACGCGCAGGTGTCGGTGTATAAAAACCTAATCTTACAGTAATGAGGGGATTTTTGACGCAGAATCATAAGTCGATTTCGACAACTATACTGTATAGATTGGTTATCGGTCGATTACCAATGCGCCGTTTTGTGGCTTTTAGGCTCGATTTGCCTAGGCTGATAGGTCGACGATTTTGCGAAGGACCATGGATTATCGATTTTATTCCATGACATTAGAAAACAGTAGCGGAATAACCAAGTCATCACCGTGCAATTTTACTTAACAGGGGCGTGTAAAACCATGCCGTTTAGTTCAATTCACTATGGGGCCGCGGTCTTTGATGCTATGAATTGCGAATTCTGAATTTCTTAAGAATAATTTTCAGACGGGCGGGCTGAGTTTGAATTTTTCCGGACCATTTGATGCCGGGTTATCGCACGACTCCCCAGTTTCACTGGGCGGAGAGCGATTCTCTTTCGATTCGAAGCAAAATTTCGTTCAGCATCATATGTCGGACAACCAAGTCGTTGTTCCCGACGCACATCTGCTGTTCTCCGGCGACTATATGCGGATCGGCAACGACCTGATCATTTCAGGTGACGGCCAGAAATTTGTCGTCGGCAATTACTTTAAGGGTGAAGCGAGGCCAGTCCTGGCCACCAAGGACGGTGCGACCCTCGGGGGTCACATCGTGGATGCGCTCACCGGTCACGTCCACTACGCCCAGGCTGCCGCGCCGGCACAGGCCGGGCAGGCCATCGGTCACGTCCTGAAAATGTCCGGAAGCGCCGCCGTGATCCGGAACGGCGTGTCGGTTGAGCTGCATATCGGCGACGCCGTTCAAAAAGGCGACGTGGTCCAGACCGGATCGAATTCGTCGATCGGCATGACGTTCGTTGACGGCAGCGCGTTCGGCATGACGTCGAATGCGCGCATGGTGCTCAACGAGATGATCTTCGATCCGAACGGATCGTCGAACTCATCGCTGATCAGCCTGGTTCAGGGCACCATTACCTTCGTTGCGGGACAAACCGCCAAGAACGGCAACATGCGCGTCGAGACGCCGGTTGCCACCATGGGTATTCGCGGCACCGCGGTGCTGGTGGAAATCGGCGCGAACGACGGACCGACAAAATTCTCGGTGCTGGTCGAGCCGGACGGGCATACCGGCTCCTACAATCTCTACGACAAGACGACCGGCCAGTTGATCGGAACGGTGTCGCAGGCCGGGCAGGTGACCTACGTCTCGGTCAGCGGCATTGGCCAGCCTCCAACCGCGATCGAACAACTCAAGACGCTCGCGGATCAGGAAGCTTCAAAAACTTTGATCCAGGAGGTCTTCAAGCTTTATTTCCCGAACTACAATCCGGATAACTCCAATCCGAAGTCGCAGAAAAACGGGTTTGGCTCGCCCGGCGACAACCTCAATCCGTTCGCGTTCTACAAACCGCTGCAAGACCTTGGGCCACCCAAAATAATCACAATCCCGGGTGTCGGAGTTGATCCCGTCACCGGTCAGCCGAATCCCCCGAGAGTTTTCTACAACACCAAGGCGCAGTTCTCGGCGCTCCCTGTCTTCGCGGATCAGGCATTCTCTCCGACGATCAGGGTTTTTTTCTTCAAGAACGTCGTCAAGATCGACGATCCGGATATCGGCAATGCACCGTTCTACGATGTCGGAGTTCCGTTCGTCGCCGGCAGCGCTATCATCAAGAGCGCGGTCAGCACGGTCGGCTATCTCAGCGAAGCATTTCTGAAGCCGCTGATTAACATCAACCAGACGACGGGCGTCGTCTCCTTTGACCGCGAGCAGTTCAACTTCCTGGATGACGGCCAGACCGTCACCTTCAAGATTCAGGTCACCGCGACATCGGGGCCGGACACCGGTCTCGTCGAAATTCCGATCACGATTACGGGCGCCAACGACGCGCCGACGATCGTGGTGGGCGCTGCGACGGTCATCACCGGCGCGGTCAAGGAAGACGTCCCGGCTGCGTCGGGTCACATCGAGTCGAACGGCACGATCACATTCCAGGACGTCGATCTGACCGACGCGCACACCGCGACTGTCGAATTGACGTCGACGGCCTCGACCCTGCCGGGCTTTGTTAGCGGTGCTGGAAGTGCCGCGACGACAACCAAAATCGGAACATTCACCATCGATCCGGTATCGGAGAGTACCACCGACACCAACAATCACGGTTCCGTCGGCTGGCATTTCACGCTGGATGACAACGATCCCACACTTCAGTCGCTGGCCGAAGGTCAGACGATCAAGCAGGTCTATACGATCACGATCAAGGACGACAACGGCGTTCCCGTCACGCAAACCGTCACCATCACGATCACCGGTACGAATGACATGCCGGTGCTCACCGCCGACGCCTCGGTTCATCAGGTTGCCGAGGTTCCCGATACGACCGGCGCACCGAATTCGGTCGTCGACGTTGCGACCGGGACGCTGGCGTTTACCGATGTCGATCTCTCGGACACCCATACGGCGAGCGCCGCGCTTCATCCGGGCGCGTCTTCCGTGATCTGGTCAGGTGGCGATTACAACGACATTCCGCAGGCAACCCGCGATGCCCTCAAAAACGCGGTGACAGCTTCGGTGTCGGAGAGCAACACCGATACCAACAATCAGGGTTCGGTCGGGTGGGAATTCAAGCTGCCGGACCATCTGTTCGATTTCCTGGCGAAGGGGCAGACCCTGACGCTGATCTATGATGTCACGGTCACAGACAATAACGGCCTTTCGTCAACGAAGCAGATCACCGTTCAGGTCGGCGCCGCGAACGACCAGCCCGTCATCTCGGTCATCGACAACGACGCGGCGGTCAAGGAAGACGTTGGCGCGGTCAGCGGCATTTTGAAGGATACCGGTGTGGTGACCTTCACCGACACCGATCTGACGGATACCCACACAACGCATGTCGCCTACAACAACGATGCGGCGGGCAGTGCCGGAGTCTCGCCGGCGCTGGCCCTTGCGCTCGCGACTGCACTGACGGTTCCTTCGTCGGCACTGGCTGCGGGCGATCACGATTTCAACTGGGATTTCGCACTGGACACCAGCCTGATCCAGTATCTCGCGGAAGGCGAGACCATCACGGCGACCTACACGATCACTGTTGAAGACAACAGCAATACCAGCAACGACACATCGGTCGCGAAGACGGTCACCGTTACGATCACCGGCACCAATGATCTTCCGACGATATCCATCACCAATCCTGTTGCCGACACCGAGGGCAACACCGGCACTTCGGACGTCGCCGTGGTCACGGTCGCGGACCATGTTTCGGTCTCGGACGTCGACGCGAGCGATGTCAGGACGCCGTATGCGGGCGCGCTGGCCTTCGATGCCGGCAACTCAAGCGGCCCTGCGCCTGCCGGCGGCTCGCTTGCGGACCTGTTCACGATTGATCCGGTCACCGGCAAGATCAGCTACGACAAGGCCGCGTTCGATTATCTCGCCGGCGGCGAACACGTCACTGCGGTCTTCACCTTCAATGTGTCGTCCGGGCCGGATACGGTTCAGAAGTCCATTACCGTCACCATCGATGGTGCAAATGATGCGCCAACGATTGCCGTCACCGATCCCGCGGCCGACACCGAAGGCAACACCGGCACTCCAGATGTAGCCGTCGTCACGGTCGCGGATCATGTTTCGGTCTCGGACGTCGATGCGAGTGACGCGAAGACGCCGTACGCGGGAGCGTTGACCTTCGATGCCGGCAACTCAAGCGGCCCGGCGCCTGCTGGCGGCTTGCTCGCGGACCTGTTCACGCTCGATCCCGTCACCGGCAAGATCAGCTACGACAAGGCTGCATTCGACTATCTTGCTGCCGGCGAACACGTCACTGCGGTCTTCACCTTCAATGTATCGTCCGGGCCGGATACGATTCAGAAGTCAATCACCGTCACTATCGACGGCGCAAACGATGCGCCAACGATTGCCGTCACCGATCCGGCGGTCGACACCGAGGGCAATACAGGCATCCCCGACGTCGCAGTAGTCACGGTCGCAGATCACGTCACGATCTCGGATGTCGATACGAGCGACGTCCGAACACAGTACGCGGGAGCGTTGGCCTTCGATGCCGGCAGTTCAAGCGGTCCAGCGCCGGCGGGCGGCGTGCTGGCCGATTTGCTCACTCTCAATGCGACGGACGGCACAATCAGTTACGATCGGGCGGCTTTCGACTATCTCGCGGCCGGCGAGCACGTCACCGCGACGTTCACATTCAATGCATCGTCCGGACCGGATACGGTTCAGAAATCGATCGCGGTCACAATTGATGGTGTCGATGATGCACCGACAATCAACACCGGTGGTTTTCAGGTCGCGCAAAGCGGCGGCACCACCACCATTTCGAATCTGTCGGTCGCCGATCCTGACACCAGCGATAGCTTCACCATCACGGCCACGGCCGATCACGGTAACGTCGCGGTCAGTCCGGCCTCGGGTAATCTGGCTGCTGTGAACGGAGCGCTGGGGACGGGGATCGCCTATACGCCGATGGGAACGCCGGCTACCGACAAAATTGCGCTCACCGTTACCGATGCGGCGGGGACGCACGACACCGTGAACTTCATCTTCAACGTGTCCGGGACCGGCCCTGTCACCCTGCAAGGTACGTCCGACAAGGACGTATTTTTCGCAACGAGCTATCAGGACACCTTCGTGTTTGCGCCCAATTCAAATCAGGACGTCATTACGAACGGGTTTCAGAGCGGCACCGACAAGATCGATTTGCAAGCTTTCTCATCCATCGATGCGACCGCGCTGACGACCTTGCTGGCCACTGCCGATCACACCGGCGGCAATACGCTGCTACAAATCAACGGCACGACGGATACGTTGCTGGTAAAGGGCGTTGCCGCCCTGAATGCGAATGATTTCATCCTCCACGCGTGATTTGAGAATGGGCCGGAAACATTAACTTCGATCATGTTTCCGGCTGCAATAAATGCCCGTGTCATGGCATGATAGGCCGGTCGCAGCACCCCATTTCATGAACATTGGGCGTCCTGACAGCAGCCGAACAGCCAGGTACCGATGCAGTCCGCGAAGACATCACATCAGGCCCATTCGCCCCGGTCCGAGCTGGGTACGGCGCTTCGCGCCTGCCGCAGTGCCTTTGTCGGTGTCGGCGTGATGAGCCTCGTCATCAACATTCTGTATCTCACCGGCTCGTTCTTCATGCTTGAGATCTACGACCGGGTGCTGCCGAGCCGCAGTATCCCCACGCTGGTCGGCCTGATCGTGCTGGCAGGCGGGCTCTATGTCGTCCAGGGTATCCTCGACCTGATCCGCGGCCGCATTCTGATCCGGATCGGATCGACACTGGACGAGATGCTGAGCCGCCGGGTCTATGACATCGTCGTCCGGATGCCGCTTGTCATCGGCAACCGCAGCGAGGGACTTCAGCCGCTGCGTGATCTCGACAACGTCCGCTCCTTCCTGTCCGGGATGGGGCCGGGCGCACTGTACGATCTGCCATGGCTGCCGCTTTATCTCGCCATCTGTTTTGCATTCCATCCGTTGATCGGCATCACCGCGCTGGTCGGCGCGATCATTCTGATCGCACTGACCCTCCTGACCGAATACCTGACCCATGAGCCAATGAAGCGCTCAACCGGGCTGGCGATGCGGCGGCAGGATCTTGCACTCGCCAGCCGCAGGAATGCCGAAGTGCTCACCGCGATGGGCATGGCCGGCCGCGTCGGCAAACGCTGGGATGAATCCAACCGCGACTACCTCGCCAGCAACCAGCGCGCGAGCGACGTCGCCGGCGGTCTTGGTGCCATCGCCAAGGTGATGCGTATGATGCTGCAATCGGCGGTGCTGGGCGTCGGCGCCTATCTCGTCATCAACCAGCAGGCGACCGCAGGCATCATTATCGCGGGTTCGATCCTAAGCGCCCGTGCGCTGGCGCCGGTGGATCTTGCCATCGCGCACTGGAAAGGGTTCGTGGCGGCGCGCCAGAGTTGGCATCGTCTCAACCGGCTGCTCGGCATGTTGCCCGAACAGGCGACGCCGACCCTGCTGGAGGCGCCGAAAACCAGACTTACCGTCGAAACACTCACCATCAGCCCGCCCGGCGAACAGAAGGTCGTCGCTCAGGATATCACCTTCGTGATCGAGGCCGGGCAAGGCGTCGGCATCATCGGTCCAAGCGGATCGGGGAAATCATCGCTGGTGCGCGCGCTGGTCGGTGTCTGGCAGCCGTTGCGTGGCAAGGTGCGGCTTGACGGCGCGGCGCTCGATCAGTGGTCGCCGGAAATCCTCGGTCGCCATGTTGGCTATCTGCCGCAGGATGTCGAACTGTTCGCTGGAACGATCGCCCAGAACATTTCGCGCTTTGAGGACAATGCCTCACCGGAGCACATTATCGCGGCGGCGCGGGAAGCGCGCGTCCACGATCTCATTATCGGCATGAAGGACGGCTACGACACCCAGATCGGCGATCAGGGCAATGTGCTGTCAGCTGGACAGGCGCAGCGCATCGCGCTGGCACGGGCGCTGTATGGCAATCCGTTCCTCGTGGTGCTGGATGAGCCGAACTCCAACCTCGACAACGAAGGCGACCTGGCGCTGAACAAAGCCATCCTTGGCGTCCGCGCGCGAGGCGGCGTCGTTGTCGTGGTGGCCCATCGCCCGATCGGAATTGAGAGCGTCGATCTCGTGCTGGTCATGAAGGACGGACGCGTGCAGGCGTTCGGGCCGAAGGACGCCGTTCTCGGCCAGGTGCTACAACGCCCTGCGACGCCAGGACCCGCGATCAAGATCGTCTCCGACAAGGGAGGAGCGCAATCATGAAAGGTCCGACCCTCGCTGGAACCGAAAGCAAAATCCGCAGAGTCCTGAACGCGCTGTTGTCGCCGCTGGAGCGTCTCTCCATCTTCAAGAGCCTCGACAAGCCCGGATCGCGTGGATCGATCCGGTTTCACCTGATCGTCGGACTCGTTGTCGTCACGCTGCTGACATGCGGGATCGGCGGCTGGGCTTCGACAGCGCAGATTTCCGGGGCCCTGATTGCGCCGGGCTCGATCGTGGTCGATTCCAACGTCAAGAAGGTCCAGCACCCGACCGGCGGTGTCGTCGGCGAAGTGAGGGCGCGCGATGGTGACCGCGTCAAGGCTGGCGACGTCGTGGTGCGCCTCGATGACACCGTGACGAAAGCAAGCCTCGCCATCGTCACCAAGGGCCTAGACGGACTGCTGGCGCGCCGGGCGCGGCTTCTGGCGGAGCAGGATGGCGCAGAGCGCATTACGTTCCCGCCCGAACTGATGGAGTCGTTCGCTAATCCGGACGTCCGGTCGCTGATCGGAAACGAGACCAAGCTGTTTCAGGTCCGTTCATCCGGCCGCGTCGGCCAGAAGGCCCAGCTCAAGGAACGCATCGCACAGCTTAAGGAAGAAATCGGCGGGCTGGAAGCGCAGGAAAATGCCAAGTCGCGCGAGATTGAGCTCATTCAGAAAGAGTTGGTGGGCGTCCGCGATCTGTTCGCCAAAAATCTTGTGCAGATTTCGCGATTGACGGTTCTGGAGCGTGACGCCGCACGGCTTGACGGCGACCGCGCGCAGTTCATTGCCCAGAAGGCGCAGGCGAAGGGCAAGATCACCGAAATCGAACTACAGATCATCCAGATCGACAAGGATCTTTCCAGCGAAGTCTCCAAGGAGATGCGCGAGATCAACGACAAGATCGGCGAGTTCGTCGAGCGCAAGGTCACCGCTGAGGACCAGTTGCGCCGCATCGACATTCGCGCACCGCAGGACGGCATGGTGCTTCAGTCGACGGTCCACACCGTCGGCGGGGTGATCACCGCAGGCGATGCCATCATGCTCATCGTGCCTGAGTCCGATAACCTGTCGGTCGAGGCCAAGGTGAACCCGCAAGACATCGATCAATTGAGGATCGGGCAAAAAACGCTGCTGCGGCTCTCGGCCTTCAACCAGCGCACCACACCCGAACTGAACGGGACGGTCAGCCGGATTTCACCGGACACCACCACAGATCAGCGCACCGGCCAGAGCTACTACACCATTCGCGTATCGCTGCCGCCGGAAGAGGTGGCGAAGCTCGGGGACGTTAAATTGATCCCAGGCATGCCGGTCGAGGCTTTCGTGCAAACCGGCGAGCGCACCATGATATCCTATCTCGCGAAACCGTTCAGCGACCAGCTCATGCGCGCATTCCGCGAGAAGTGATGGGTATCAGTTAGCTAGATGATGCGGGCGGTATTAAAATCGGGCGTCCGGTTCGTTGCGCGTATCCGTATGTACGCCAGGCATTTCGGCTACGGCCGGCTGCTGTCCCTTTTCCTGCTGATCGCATTTCTTGGCGTAAGGGTTGTGGATCCGATCCCGCTCGAAGAGTTACGTGTTCGCGTCTTCGATGGATATCAAATCCTCAAGCCGCGCGAGACCACGCAACGTCCCGTCGTCATCATCGACATCGATGAAAAGAGCCTCGCGCAATTCGGACAATGGCCGTGGCCGCGGACGCGTGTGGCCGATCTTATTCAACGGCTGACCGATCTCGGCGCCGCCGCCATCGCCTTCGATATTGTGTTCGCAGAACCGGATCGGTTGTCGCCGGGACTGGCCGCGGACGCGTACCGCGATCTGGACGAGGAGAGCCGAAAGAAGCTGCGGGCCCTGCCGAGCAACGATCAGGTGCTTGCGGACGTTCTGCGTAAATCACCCGCCGTTCTCGGTGAATCCGGCCTGCCGAAATTCGTGCCTCAGCCGGAGTTGAACCTGCCGCTGACGGGGCTGGCGACACTGGGCAGCGATCCACGGCCGTTCCTTCTGCAATTCCCAGGGTTGCTCCGGAACATCCCGGTGCTCGAGGAGGCGGCTCCAGGGCGGGGTCTGTTCACGATCCGCACCGAACGCGACGGTATCGTCCGCCGCGTCCCGATGATCATGCTGGCGCAGGGCGAATTGATGCCCTCGCTGACGTTTGAGATGCTGCGCATCGTCACCAAATCTGACACCATTCTGGTCAAGTCGGACGAAGCCGGCGTGAAGAGCGTGGCGGTTCCCGGATTTGAAGTTCCCACCGATCGCAACGGCCAGCTCTGGGTGCATTTCGCCAAGCACGATGCTGCGCGTTATGTGTCCGCGGCCGATGTGCTCGAGGGGAAAGCCGGCGTCGACCTGATTTCGCGCAAGCTCATCCTGATCGGCACATCCGCCGTGGGATTGCTGGACGTGAAGACCACGCCGCTCGATCCGGTGATGCCCGGCGTGGAAGTCCACGCGCAGGTTCTGGAGGCAGCGCTGACCCGGTCGGTGCTGTCGCAGCCGAACTATGCGATCGGTGCCGAATTGCTGGCAGCGATCCTGTTCGGGATCGCCATCATCTGGCTCGCACCGATCCTCAGCGCCATCATGCTCCTGCTGTTCGGCGCCGTCATCGTCAGCATCATGGTGGCTACATCCTGGTACTTCTTCTCGGAACACCGGCTGCTGCTCGACTTTACGTTTCCATTGATCGCGAGCACGTCGATTTATCTCGTGCTGGTGTTCAGCAGTTATTTCCGCGAACAGGCACAACGCCGCCGCATCCGCTCGGCCTTCGGTCAGTACCTGTCGCCAGCGCTTGTCGAGCAACTGGCACAGTCGCCGGAGAAACTCGTGCTCGGTGGAGAAGAGCGGGACATGACCATCATGTTCAGTGACGTGCGCGGCTTCACCACAATCTCGGAATCGTTCAAGAGCGATCCGCAGGGCCTGACATCGCTGATGAACCGGTTCCTGACGCCGCTCACCAATTCGATCCTCGACCGCAAAGGCACCATCGACAAGTACATGGGCGACACCATCATGGCGTTCTGGAACGCGCCGCTGAACGATCAGCAGCATCAGATCAACGCCTGCAATGCAGCGCTCGATATGATCGATCGCATCGAGGCGTTGAACGTGGAGCGCGAACGCGAGGCAAATGAGGCCGGCAAGCCGTTCATCCCGATGAAAGTCGGTATCGGCTTGAATACGGGGACCTGCGTGGTCGGCAACATGGGATCGAATTTGCGTTTCGACTATTCAGTGTTGGGCGACAGCGTGAACCTTGCCTCACGGCTCGAGGGACAGTCGAAATCCTACGGCGTTCCGATCATCGCAGGCTCGGCGACCGCGCTGGCCGCCAAGGACAAGTTCGCAATTCTCGAACTCGACTTCATCACCGTGAAGGGCAAGAAAGAGCCCGAAGTGATTTATGCCATCGCGGGCCGGGAAGAGGTTGCAAATTCCGGACAGTTTCAACGGCTCCGCAATCTATGCATCGAAATGCTGGCGTGTTACCGCAGCCGCGACTGGGAGGGGGCGCTTGCTGCAATTGCGAAAGCCCGCATCGCCGACGAGGCAAAGACCTTCACTATGCTCTACGACCTCTATTCCGAACGTATCAAGGCGTTCCAGGAAACCCCGCCACCGGACGACTGGAACGGCGTCTTCGCTCTGACAACCAAATGATGGGTGAGGCGAAACGCCGCCGCGCTACCCATCGCGTTCCAGCATGGCAAGCCATTTTTTGGTGAACAGTACGCGGTATCGTGTTGGTGAAGATGACAGCGGCATGCAATTCTCCCGAAGGGTTCATTGAGTTTTTTCATGCCGACCACAATGTCCGTGCGGTTCTGGGGTGTTCGTGGGAGCATTCCGTGTCCAGGCCCAAATACCGTGCGGTATGGCGGCAATACATCATGCGTCGAGGTTCGCTGCGGTGACCATCGCCTTGTCTTCGACGCAGGATCGGGACTGCGCATGCTCGGTCTCGAACTGGCCGAAGAAGCAGAACCGACCGACATCGATTTGTTTTTGAGTCACTGCCATATCGATCATCTGATCGGCCTTCCGTTTTTCGTGCCCGCCTTCATGGCCGGAAACCGGTTGCGTCTCTGGGCCGGTAATTTGAAGGCCGCCGGCGGGGTGCAGGAAACCGTACGGAAGCTGATGAGCTATCCGTTGTTTCCGATCGAACTGGAGGCCGCGCATGGCAAAGTCGAATTCACTGACTTTGCACCTGGCGACGTTCTGACGCCGCGGCCCGGCATCAAGGTGATGACCGCGGCGCTAAATCATCCCGGCGGCGCGACGGGATACCGTGTCGAGTTTGGCGGCCGCGCCATGGCCTACATCACCGATACCGAACTCAGCGCGGATGAAATCGATCCAGCATTGCTGGAGCTCGCCCGAGATGCATCGATTGTTGTCATCGATACGACATACACCGACGAGGAATTGCCGGAGCATGTCGGCTGGGGGCACTCGAGCTGGCAGCAGGCCGTCCGGCTGGCCAATGAGGCGGGCGTCGGGAAGCTCTACCTGTTTCACCACGATCCCGAACACGACGACGATGAGATGGACCGCATCGCCGCCGCCGCCGCCAAGGCGCGGCCGGGCACCGTGGTTGCAAGGGAAGGGCTATCGATTGAGATTTGATCGGAGCGCATGTTTTTGGCAGCGCGTCTCCCGCGTGGATTTTAGCACAAAGACTTGAGGTCCGATTAACGCATCGGCAGCGAGAACCGTTGTCGCGCTGGGCGCGGCGCGGCATAATACATACCAGATTTCCTTTAGCATCAGGTTGATTCCGATGGATATGTCAGGACTCGTTTCCGGCGCCGGCGGCTTTATCGCGTCCGCGTTCGTGGTGGCCGGTTACACCATGCGGACGATGATCCCGCTTCGTATCTTCGGAATCATCACCAACGTCCTCCTGATCGGATTTTCGGTCGTGCATCATCATTACCCGGTGATGGTGCTGCACATGATCCTGCTGCCGCTGAACGTCTACCGGCTGCGGGAAATGCTGCTGCTGGTTCGCGAAGTGAAGAAGTCGGTCAACAGCGATCTATCGATGGCATGGCTAAAGCCGTTCATGACCGAGCGGAAATGCAAGGCTGGCGAGATACTGTTCTACAAGTACGAGAAGGCCGAGGAGATGTATTACATCGTCAGCGGACGCTTCCGGCTGGTGGAGTCGGGGATCGAACTGCCGAACGGCGCCATTGTCGGCGAACTCGGCATGCTGTCGCCGTCGAATAAACGGACCCAGACGCTTGAGTGCCTTGAGGGCGGGATCGTCCTCAGCGTGACCTATCAAAAGGTGGAGGAACTCTACGTCCAAAACCCTGCATTCGGTTTCTACTTCTTGCGGCTGGTCAGCGCGCGGCTCTTCCAGAATCTTGGAAAGCTGGAGGCGCAGCTTGCCGAAACCGGCGCGCAGGCGACGTCGTGAAGATTCGAGTCAAAGTTCCGCCGTCACCGTTCCGGTTGCTGAAGGAACGGTATTTCGGCGAAGAGACGCGAAATCCGCGGGTCGCACGCGCTGCGCTGGCGCGGCTGGTGCCGCAATTGCCGGCGGACGTGGCCCCCATCGTTAGCGAAGCCGTCCATTCGCTGATCGATTATCAGGACCCGGACTATGCGCTGGCGTATCTTGAGCGGATCGAACGGTATGTCGGCCCCGCGGCCCACCACGTGCCCAACCTGGGGGAACTCGCGCAGTTGCTATCCGACCGGATGCATTTCGAGGACCCGATCCGCATCGCACAATTGAAACTGACGGAAGCGGGAGGCCCGAGCGCCGAACCTGACCGGGGATCAGTCGACAGGGTCGAGAAATTCCGCTGGGATGAGGTGATCCCGATGCTTCCGCCGAAGGCGGCTGCGCCTGCTCTCGATCTATTCCAGCGCCTGCGTCTGGCAAGGCTGGCACGCAGGAGCGTGACATTACGTTTCAGTTCGAGAGCCCGATTCAAGCTTCAACGATTGAAATGGCTGGCCGCGGCGCGGATCACACGCCCCTTTTCCGAGCGCTTCAAGCTGGAGCGGGTGTGGGTGGAGCGATGGCTACATATGGTCGATCGCAGTCTGGTGAAGCAGCCGGAAGCGACCATCGCAATCGTGCGAACCGCCAACCTCATCAAGGGACATGGCGATACCTATCAGAACGGCTTGGCCGAATGGAATGTCATCATCGATCGTCTGGTCAAACCGACATGCGACGGCGATCTCCCGCTCCCAAAGCTCGGGGATGCCATTCAGGAGGCGCGCGATGCGGCCATCGGCGAGCAGGGCCAAAGCCGCCTGCTGAACGCGGTGGAGCAGCTACGGACACGGGCACTGGCGCACGGATAAATGCGGTAGGACCAGAAGCAGACAGATCGTCGCAGCCGCGCATGGCTCATGGACGCCCGGTTGCGCCGATGGCCTACCGCCAAAAACTACATTAGAATTACGCCGGACATACAGCGCCCGGCAGGATTTTCGCCACGGCATGCATGCGCAATAGGGGACATTCGATGACGAAATTTCGTGGATTCTTTCTTGGATTTATGCCGGTTCTGGCGCTTACCGTATTCGCTGGTATGTCCGAGGCGAGCGCGGCCGACGAAATCAAGCTCAGCAGCAACCAGCGGATAGCCTGCGGTCGCGGACTGAACGCCGGCAAGCTTCAAAACATTTCCTGCAAATCATACGCTTACATTTTCAACACCAAGACCTCCGAATTCTATCGTTGCCAGGTGAGCGTTGGAGTTACCCGCGACAACAAGGAAGTTCTCAAGGTCGATACCGACGGCGATTGCAAATTGAAGGCGCGTATTTTCCCGAGCGATTCAAGCTATCAGTTCGATGCGACTGAAACCGAGCCACCCAATACGAATTCGTTCTTTGGATCGGGCGGGACCGCGATCTGGGTCAGCGACAGCACGAAGCTCAGTGCCAAGGGCTGCATTCTGCTGAGCGTCGGTGTCGGGCCGGATGTCCTGAAATGCGTAGACATGACGTTCGGCAAATAGACCGGCGGAAATTATCTTTTCAAAAAGATCGCCAGAACGATCAGGCCGACAACGACGGCGAGGCCGATCGCCCAGGTCGTGAGCCGGATGTCACTCTTCAGCTCGCGCTTGGCTTCGTTCTCGGCGATCTTTAAATTGCGTTTTCGGTCGTCCTGCTCCGGATCACTCACGGCTTCTCCTGATCTTGGCTAGGCGCTGAGGCACGGTGCGGTCGCCGACCAAAGGGGACCATATGAGCAGTGTACCCGGCACAACGAGCAATCCGCAAAGAACAAAAACGAGTGTGGCAGCGTTCGATGACAGATCCATACTGTTTTCCTTCGATTACGCCCAACCCGGCCCGGGACATCAAACAGGATTCGCATCGAATTGACACGCGCTCGCGGTTAAGGCGGTGCTGAAACCCGCCTAGGATGGGGCCAACTCGCTGAACTGTGATCACGCGAAACCGCCGTCGGCTTGAGCCCGGAACAGCGTTGGTGTCTCATGCGGCCAAACACGAATCGAGGATTACATGCGCTATTTTCATCTCGCGCTGTTGGCGCTCACAGGCTTCTTCTTTCTCGGTCAGGCTCCGGCCCAGGCCACTGAATATCCCTACTGCATGACCTATGCGTCGGGTTGGAGCGGCTCAATCGAGCAATGCGATTACTCCACCATGGCTCAATGTCAGGCGAGCACTGGCGGCCTGAACGGGACATGCGCTCCCAACTGGCGTCTGGCGCAGCGCCGTGGCGCTTATCCCGATGAAGTCGAGCCGGCGACCACGGGCAAAAAACATAGCCGCCGCTGATCGTATTCCGGGCCTGCTTGCAACGAAAACATCTCGGGACAAATGGCGGAGAGGGGAAGGATTCGAACCTCCGACACGGTTGCCCGTGTACCGCACGCGGTGCCTTAAGCCACTCAGCCACCTCTCCATTGTTCGTCAGCAACTGACGTAGCGGGACGCATCAGGTGCGTCCCTTGAACTCCACGCCGATAATCGTGTCTTTGCGCCAGATCAGCCGGCAGTGCGTCACCTTTCGCACGTCGCCCGTTAGCGCCAAGCTGAGGTTGTTTCCGATCGGCCCGGTATCGATGAGCTCGATGCGCGCGCCGCCCGTCGACAAATCCAGGATGGTGCAATTGCGCTTCGCAAATCCGCCGTCGAGCAGCATCCACGCGTCGTGCCGCGTGGTGTGGCGAGGCTTGCGGGATTCTTTTCTGAAAACAGCCATCGGATTCACTCCCTGATCGAAACGTATTCGTAGCGGCTGAAAGTTTCGGAAAATTTGAATCAAAGAGCGAATACCGGGAGGCCGCTTTAATCATTGATTAACCAGAGCCAGTCGGGGCTGAAGCCCGGAAAACGGCGGCCTGTCTGACGCCTGCGCAGGCGGCTTCTGCCTGGAACCCGTACCACATCCGATGCGTTGGTTTTGCCGGAGGAGCCCCGGTGACTGGCAGTCATATTGGTGGCACGACTAAGGCTGAAAGACAGGAGCGATCGCGCGTGGTCCGCAGCGCGGTCATTTTCATGGCTCTTGGTGTCGGCCTGCTGTTTTTGATTTTCATTGCGCTGCAATCGTTCAGCCCTAAACAGGGAGTGTCTGAAGCGTCGCTCGCATGTGCAGCAAAGCTCTACAGCCCCTATGACCCCAAGAATCTCGAGCAGTGCATGGCCGTCTGTCTGGCCTGTAGCGCGGGCGTGAAGACGACATGCTCCACGTCATGCAAACTCAAGGGCGCGCGGTAAGGCGGCCGGCCGCGCCGGCATCACCTCACAACGTGACGGGTAGCACGATATCGGTCGCACCAGCCTATGGCCGCGACGGTCCGAAACCTAACTACTTGCGCAGCCTCTTTTCTCGTTTTCTTATATGCCGAAATTGCCCGTGACGATCCGGACGCATGGAACTGGGCAGGGGTAGGGGACTGAATGAAGCGATACATCATCTTCGCAGCCATAGGACCATTGGTGGCAGGCTTTTTCCTCCTCATTCTCGGAACGCCGGAAGGCTACTGGGACGGGGCCGATGTCTTGAAGAAACTGTTCAAGGTCCTGCTGATGACAATTCCCTACAACTACCTGTTCGGGATCATCCCGGCGCTGATGATCGGTGCTGTCGACGACATTCTCTTTCACGTTCGGAAAATTGGCCCGGTCCTTCGGATGTTCATGACTGGTCTCGCTGCATTTTGCGCAACGGCGATTATGTACGGCACGCTGGGGAGCGAGACGGGCCTCAAGCACTATCTGCTCTACGGACTTGTCGGATTTATTCCGGCGACGATCTCGTCGTGGCTGGCGCACAGGTTCGACAAACATCCAGGGGTGCCGCTGCCAGCGTGAAACCACTCACCAAAATGAACTGGCCGCGGCAGTCTCAGGCCCCGCGAGCGCGGTCACGCGAGAACAGATCGCAGGCGCCCAGAACGGCATGCACGGCTTTCTCGTGATGCGCAACAAACGGCTCCTCCAAGGGGAAACGGCAACGGCACCACCCACGGCTCCGCTCACCGCCGAAACGAGAAGGCTCGATGCGGGTGAATCGACGTCCGTGTCGCTGGTGCGAAGCGTCGGACACGTTTGTATTCGCGCGATCACAGGCATCGAGCGTGCCCGCTGTCATCGCCGATTTCCAGGACGGCATAGACAAGATCGACATGCGGACTCCCTTTGGAGGAACGCCCATGGATTTCAATTCGCGGACCATTACCCAGACGGCCGATACCACGTTGGTGCGTGCGGATACGTTCGGTGGCCCCATCGATATCAAGCTCCACGGCCTTCACAATCTGACCGCGAACGATTTCCTTCTTGCTTGATTGACGAAGGTTGCGCTTGGCTCAGGTCACCTCTTGCGAGCCACGATGTAGGGGCGGTTGTCGTTGCCCTTCGTTGCGTGGTTTTCAGCGGCAAGAATGTCGAAGCCTGCGGCACTGATATGCTGGCTGAGGTCCGACGCCCGAAAGACGCCTGCATAGGGTGCTTTGCCGATCGCGTGCATCACGGGCAAAGCAAACCGGATGAGTGGGTTCATATCCCCGACGCAGGGTGTCTTGGAGATGAAAAAGCCCTCTGCTGCAAGTAAGGCGTGGATACGGCGCAGCGTGCCGGACAGGTCGCGGACCAGGTGGAGATAGTTGAATCCCAGAACCGCGTTAAACTGTGCCGTGTCAGGTGTAAGTGCTTCTACAGTCGCGGTGCGGAAGGCAAGAACGGGGATGGGGCTGGCGGCGTGTTTCTCATTGGCAATCGCGATCATTCCGGCGGAAATGTCGGTCGCAAGATAGTCTTGAACATTGCCCGCGAGCCGGAGCGCCGTTGTTCCTGTTCCGCAGCCCAATTCCAGCACTCTGTCGCCCGATCCCAACAGGGCGCGGGTCCGGTCCAGCGTGCGCTCATATCCGGCCTGATCCGCAATCGCGCCGATGGCGTACTTCTGTGAAGTCCGGTCCCAGAAACGGGCGTCGCTCGCTAAGCTCATGATGATTGGGCGGCTATCTCACAGGACATCGCGTCAGGGACAACTGGCGGGCCGAAGCCGACGAAACCGAGAACTACATCTACGCCATAGCCCTCCAAAATTGAGGCGAGAGCGAATGGCTACAATAAGGATGGAAAGCGGTCAGGCAGCTTTTGATAATAGAGGTTCAACACCGGCCTGGGACGGCAGGAGTGCGAAGAATGATGAGAGCTGCGGCCCGGTGCATCTCGCAGTCAGACTGAATCGCCTAGCATAGCAACATGCGACAAGAAGATGGGCTGGCCTAGCGGGGAAGCCGTTCGTTGGAGTGCCGATGGGTCCAGCGGCAGCCTGCGCGGCTCAGCATATCGTTGACGAGAATGGGCGTGGCTGCGGTCTGGCCCCACTTTCCCCTGTCCATGCGCGAAAGCGCGGCAAAGGCGGTGTCGCTGGAAATGCCGAGGGGTGCTGTGCAGGTGATACTCCCGGGTGTCCGCCGTTCGGCCTCGGCTATCAGCAGACCGGTGGTTTCACCCACGCCCGCAAGGTAGGCCATCGCTGCATTGCGGGCGGCATTGTCACTGGACGATCGCTGGATCAGCTCGGCTACCTGCGCGACGGAGATTTCGCCGTCGCGGGTGGAGGGAGCGGCCTGAGCAGGCAGGCCGATGCCGAGGAAGATTCCAACGAGGAGAGCGGCATATTTCATGTTCATTTCGCGAACCATCGTTATCTTAAAACAATAAGTTAAGACTATTGATCGGTATTTAATTATTCTCAAACAATAATTTTTCTGGCATAAGCGCCTCCACAAACCAGCAGGAGTTGGACACATGAATGCGCAAAGCAGCCCCGCCGTTTCAGGCGGGTTGGCATCGGGGGTGGCAATGGCGCTGTCTCCGCAGACCCGCACCGCGTTCGGCGCATTGGGTGTCGTGGCTGTGGGACTTGCGGTGCTCCTGCCAGCACTGGCGATCGGCTACTGGCTGACCGACGGCTCGCTCGTGGCTCACGATGCCAGCATGCGGATGGTTGCGATCGGCACGGCGCTACTGCATCTCTTGCCCCTGAGCTGGGGCTTGTTGCGGCTGCGCGTCTGTCTCGTACAGTTCGCGGCGGGGCGGCCGTTTGATGCCGAAGGCATTGCCGGGCTGCGCGACTTTGCTCTGGGCACCGGGCTGAGCGCATTGGTAAAGCCGTTGGCGGGCATGCTGTTCATCCTGGCAATGAGCTGGGAGGGAGGGCCGAGGCAGATCGCCATTGAGATCAGCTCGGACGTGATGATCCTGGCGCTGTTTGCCGGTGTAGTTGCGGCGCTGGGCTGGGCAATGCGAAAAGCCGCCCTGCTTGCTGAAGAAAACAGCCAGTTCGTCTGATCGCCATGCCCATCAAAGTGAGCCTTGCCGTGGTGCTGGCGCGGCGCAATGTGAAGTCCAAGGAGCTGGCCGAGTATATTGGGATCACCGAAGCCAATCTTAGTCTGCTCAAGCAGGGCAAGGTCAAAGGCATCCGCTTCGACACGCTCGACGCCATCTGTCGCTACCTCGAGTGCCAGCCGGGAGATATTCTCGAGTTCGAGCGCAGTTCCAGATCGTGAGTGGCATTTAGGGATCGCACCGGAACTTGATGGCGTGTCCGTTTTAGGGGAGCAGATCAAAGGCCTCAAACGTCTGCAATGGGAGCGCTTGCTGCCGTGACCTTGCCCCACGGACTTAATCCAGTTTGAAGTTCGCTCTGGCCCATGATTGACGTGCTCCCGCCAGTTTAGGCCAATCGGAACTGGAATTTTCCAATTATGATCCCCTGTTGGGGCGAGGAGAGTTCCATGAAGGCATCGAAGTTCACCGAGGCACAGATCGCGTTTGTTTTGAA
>JAFVHU010000147.1 GCA_017474385.1 Afipia sp.
ATCGAAAACATGTTCGGCAGGCTCAAGGATTGGCGGCGCATCCACACCCGCTACGACCGATGCGCACACACCTTCATGTCCGCCATCTGCATCGCCGCCGCAGTCATCTTCTGGCTCTGATCAATGAGTCCTGAGCCTAGGTTCGTCTCTGCGCGGTGAACTTGGTGCTCTTGAAGTGCAAAATTTAACTCGCAGCGCGAGGCCGAGCATTCATTTGAGAACCGGATAGCTTCTTAACCCAGCATTTGTGTGTCGCCGCAGATCGAGATCGCCTGGCCTGAAATGGTTCGTCCTTTCGGGCTGCACATGAAGATGATTTGATCAGCGAGTTGCTGCGGCGTGACATATTCCTTGATCGACGTGTAGGAAAACGCCGTCTGTTCCATCTCGGCAAATGAGATGCCGCGTTGCTCTGCCTTGGATTCAAGCACTCGCCGCTGGCGATCTCCGGCGACGAGTCCGGGCAAGATTGCGTTGACGCGGATGTTGTCCGGGCCGAGTTCGATGGACAGAGATTTCGTGAACCCGATCACGCCCCATTTTGCGGCGGCGTAGGGGGCACGCATCGCAAATCCAAGTCGTCCGGCTGCGGATGATATGTTGACGATCGATGCGTTCTTGCTATTGCGCAGCAGCGGGACAGCAAGACGGGTGCAGTTGAACTGTCCCGTGAGGCAGATATCCAGACAGCGATCCCAATCCTCGGGATTCATCTCATCGACTTTGGCGGTCGGTCCGGCAACGCCAGCATTGTTGATCAGCACATCGAGTCCGCCGAGAACGGCGGTCGCTTCCGCGAATAGTGATTTTACCGCCGCGCGATCTGAGACATCGCAGGCGGTTTGCGTCAGCATCGGGTCGGTTGTCTTGAGTGCTGCGAGCGCCGCCGTGTCCACGTCGCAGATGTGAACTTTCGCACCTTCGCCGGCAAAAGCCCGCGCAATGGCGAGCCCGATTCCGTTAGCGCCGGCCGTCACCAGCACGCGCAATCCCTTGATGTCGAGGTTCATGCCATCTCCAGACGATAATCATTATTGTTCGGCAAGACCGCCGCGCGACAGGATGACCTCCGCCGCGTTGCTGATGTCTGCGGTAATTCCCTCGCGCGCGCTGGCCGCGTCACCAGCCTTGATGGCGGCCAGGACCTGAGCATGAAAACGCACCGCGTCGCCCTTCGCCAGCCGTTCGGGATTGGCGCGCAGGTCGAGATTGATGACCGGGCCTGCCTTGAGCCAGAGCGCGCGGATAATGTCCACCAGAGTCGCCGAGTGCGCCGCTTCATAGACGGCGAAGTGGAACGATTTGTTGTACTCGACCGCGCGGGGCAGGTCCGGTTTCGCTGCGCGACTCTCGGAACGCATCGCAGCTTCTGCGCGTGCGATGGATTTGAGATCGGTGTTGTTTCGGTTTCTGGCGGCTGCGGCCGCCACGTGGCCCTCAATTGCGATGCGCGCCTGGGTCAGATCGCGAAACTGTGCCGCGGTCATCAGCCGCACGCGGACCGCGCGGTTCGGCGCCACTTCGAGTGCACCGTCTGCCACCAGTCGCGAGACAGCCTCACGCACCGGCATAATGGAGACGCCAAGGACTTCCGCGGTTTGACGCAGCGAAATCTTTTCACCCGGCGCCATCCGGCCGGAGATCAGAAGGTCGGAAAGTTGCGCATAGGTGCGTCCGCCCAAAGTCTGCCGGTCAAGCGGCTCAACCAGATCAAGCGCGGCGGGGCGGTTCATGACCTTCTGTCCTGCGGATGTGCAAAAAATCGAAACATGGGACTCGACAAGCTCGGGATCGTTTGTCAGTCTAAGTGTGATCACAGATCACGGCAAGCGATATAAGCGCCCAATAATCGCGCGACGCCCGGCCGAAAATAAGCGCCGCAAAACGCGGCCGTCACAGGGAGGATGGCTTATGTCGATCAAGGATAAATTCACGCGACGTAATTTGCTGAAGACCGCCGGCGGTCTCGCGCTGGTGTCAGGACTCTCCGCGCCCTCGATCCTGCGCGCGCAATCGACTGACGTTATTCGGTTCGGCCACCTGACGCCGCGCACCGGTTTTCTCGGGCCGCTCGGCGAATACGGCGTGATGGCGGCCGATCTTGCGGTCGAAGAAATCAACGCGGCGGGCGGCGTGATGGGCCGCAAGGTCGAACTGCTGAAGGAAGACTCGGTCAATCCGCAGACGGCTTCGACCAAGGCGGAGCGCATGATCGAGCGCGACAAGGTCGCCTGCATCATCGGCGAGATTTCGTCGGCGTCGTGCCTCACCATCGCGCAGGTCGCATCGCGCAACAAGACGCTGTTCATCAACACCGGCGGCAACTCCGATGCGCTGCGCGGCAAGGATTGCCAGCGCTACATGTTCCATGTCGAGTCGCAGAACTCGATGTATGTGAAGACGGTGGGCCGCTCGTTCCTTCAGGAAGGTCTGGTCAAAGGCAAGAAGTGGTACTCGCTGACGGCGGACTATGCGTTTGGTCACGACCTGCTGCGCGTCGCCAAGCGCTTCATGGAAGGTAACGGCGGCCAGTTTGCCGGCGACGACCTGGTGCCGACCGACGCGACCGATTTCTCGGCCTATCTGCTCAAGATCCGCGATGCCAAGCCGGATCTCGTCGTAATCAATCTCGCCGGCAACCAGATCACCAACTTCCTCAAGCAGTATGCTGAGTTCGGCCTGACTTATCCGGTGGGCGGCTTCGGCTTCGACACCGCGCTGGCTTGGGCGGCGGGCAAGGGCAATTTCGTCGGCACATGGCCGGTGGTCTGGCATCATCTGCTCGACACGCCAGGCAGCAAGGCTTTCGTTGCCGCCTTCACCAAGAAATACAACAAGCCGCCGGAGAACCAGGCGTGGGGCGACTACATCGCCACCAAGATCGTGGCGCAGTCCATGAACGATCTGAAGTCGGCGGAGTCGCCGAAGATCATCGAGCACTTCGAGAAGGGTGCGAAGTTCGATCTCCTGAAAACACGGCCGGGTTATTTCCGGGCCTCGGATCATCAATTGATGCACGAGATGTATGCGGTGAAGGCGCTGCCTGCGGCTCAGATCAAGAACCAGTGGGACATTTTCTCGTCGAGCGGTCCCGTACCCGATCCGAACGAAGACCTCGAAGTCATCGCGGCAACCAAAGAAGAGAACAGTTGTACGTTCCCGTCGTAACTCCGACTTGATGCGATCCTCCGGGGCATTCGGGGGATCGCACTCTTCCTCTTCCTTTTGTTTCGGCACACGTGTGGCGCGTGGCCCATTGATCGCGGGGCGACGACAATGTCCGGCATATTGCTCGCACAGCAGATTCTGAACGGACTGCTCGACGGCGTTTACTACCTTCTGATCGCGCTCGGGCTGTCGCTGATTTTTTCCCTCGGCGGAATCGTCAATCTTGCACACGGCGCGTTCTTTGCTATCGGCGCATACCTCACGCTGGTGATCTCACCCTATCTCGGGTTCAGCGGGGCGTTTGTGTTGTCGCCGGTGGCGGTGGCGTTGCTCGGCGTCGTGATCGAGCGGCTGCTGTTCCGGCGATTCTATCGCGCCGATCCCATTCTCTCACTGCTGCTGACATTTGGGTTGGCGATGGTGGCGGAGCAGGCGCTGCGCATGATCTTCGGCGCGCCGCCGCTGTCCTATTCGATCCCGCCGGATTTGCGCGGGCAGGTGGCGATCGGCTCCTTCATCTATTCGTTCTACCGCGTTGTTCTGCTCGGCATCGCCGTCGCCTGCGTTGCAGGGTTGTGGTTCCTGCTGCGGAAAACCGCCTTCGGCCGCGTCGTGCGGGCGGGCGTCCAGAATCCGGACATGGTCGGTGCGCTCGGGATTTCCCTGCAGCCTTACATGTCCGCTGTTGCTGCGCTCGGTATCGGGCTTGCGGGATTGGCGGGTGTGCTGCTCGCACCGATCTATGCGATCCATCCGGCCATGGGCAATGAGATCATCACGCCGGCCTTTGTCGTGGTGGTGATCGGCGGTCTCGGATCGTTCTGGGGCGTCGTCGTCGCGGCGCTGCTGGTTGGGCTGGTGAAGGGCGTCATGGTCGGCATTGGCTATTCAGCCGCGTCCACCGCCGCGATCTATTTTCTTATGCTTCTGGTGCTTGTGTTCAGGCCACGTGGCCTGTTCGGCGAGCGCATCACGCGCTTTGAGTGAGGCCGCCCGCGATGCTCAAACGCATTCCTATTCAACTGGTTATTGCCGCCATCGGTCTGCTTGTGCTGCCGCCGATGCTGATCGCGCTCGGCCTGACGACGACGTCGGCGACGGAAGTCGTCGTGTTCGGCATCGCCTGCATGGCGCTAAACATTCTCGTCGGTCACACCGGGCTGGTGTCGTTCGGCCATGGCGCATGGTTCGGGCTCGCGGCCTATGCCGCAGCACTGCTTCAGCGTAACCTGATGCCGGGATCGTTCTTCGGCCCGGCACTCGGTGCCATCCTCATTATTGTGCTGGTCGCGGTGCCGTTCGGCTTTCTCATCCTGCGGCGGCGTGGAGTTTACTTCTCGCTGTTGACGCTGGCACTGGCAGCGATGCTTTACACCGTGTCGTTCCGTTGGACCGATGTGACCGGCGGCGAGAACGGCATTGGCGGCATAGTCCGCCCGGCGATTTTCGGGTTCGATCTTGATTCCCAGACCAACTATTACTGGTTTGTCGCGGCTATCGCTTTTGCAGTGCTGGTGCTGCTGTGGCGTTTCCACAATTCGACCGTCGGCTCGGTGCTAGTGGCGATCCGCGAGAACGAACAGCGCGCGCGATTTCTCGGCTATCCGACCAACCGCTACAAGCTCGCGGCGTTCGTGCTGTCCGCAGCGCTGACAGGTCTCGCCGGCATCCTGCTGTTGTACAAGAACCGCATGACGTCGGCCGATCCGATTTCGGTAGCGTTCTCCGGTGAACTGCTCGCCATGGTGGTCATCGGCGGCATGAGGAGTTTCCTCGGGCCCGCGCTCGGTGCGCTGTTCTTCATCCTGTTCCGTGAGTTTCTCGGCATCTATACCGAGAACTGGCTGCTCTGGTTCGGGCTCGTGTTCGTCGGCTTCATCGTGTTCTCGCCGAACGGCCTCATTGGGGTAGGCGAGAAACTCCTCGCGCCGTTCCGCAAGAAGGTGACCGAGGACGCAGCGATGTCTGCGCGCAAGATCGAAGCGCTGCCGCTGCCGGAATTCCTGAGGCCTAAAGCCGCCATCGAAGGCCCGGTGCTGGCCGCCCGCGACATGGTGAAGAGTTTCGGCGGCATCAAGGCGGTGCAGGGAATCAATATCTCCATCGCAGATCGCACGCTTCATGCATTGATTGGCCCCAATGGCGCGGGCAAGACCACGGCGTTCAACCTCTTGTCCGGCATGTTTCCGCCGGATGAGGGTGAGGCCTCGCTGATGGGCAAGCCCATAGCTGGTCATTCGCCCGAGGAGATCGCAGAAGCGGGCATCGGCCGCTCATTCCAGATTACCAATCTGTTTCCAGAATTGAGCGTCGGCGAAAACATCCGTCTCGCGGTGCAGGCGCGCCACCCGAGCCGGTTCGATCCCCTCACCAACGCGCTGTCCATTGAGGCGATCAATCGCGAGACCGACGAGGTGATCAGTTATCTCGGCCTCGCGGGTATCGAGAAAGCGGAGGCGGGAGCGCTGTCCTACGGCGGACAGCGGCTGCTCGACATGGGTGTTGCGCTGGCTACCGCGCCGCGCGTGCTGTTGCTCGACGAGCCGCTTGCGGGGCTTGCCGCCGCTGAGCGCGAGCGGATTGGCGCGATCATCAAGCGCATTTCGGCCGATCTGCCGGTGTTGCTGGTGGAGCACGATATCGACCGGGTGTTCCAACTCGCCGACCATGTGACGGTGATGAACGAAGGTCGCGTGCTGCTCGACGGAACTGTCGAGGATGCGCGCACCAGCAAAAAAGTCCAGGAAATCTATATCGGTTCCGGTGCCGCCGCCGTGGCCGCAAAGCCGCGCGAAACCTCGGCAAAGGCCAGCGCTTTGCTGACTGTGGACGGCGTCGATACGTTCTACGGCAAAAGCCATATCCTCAACGGCGTCAACTTCACGCTGCACAATAACGAGATCATCGCGCTGCTCGGCCGCAACGGTGCGGGAAAGTCGACGCTTCTCAAGACACTGGTCGGTATTGCGCCGGCCTCAAACGGGTCGATCAAACTTGCCGACGCTGAGCTGGTCGGGCGTGCGTCCGCCGAATGCGCGCGGCTTGGCATCGGCTATGTACCGCAGGGGCGCGGCCTGTTCGCAGGCATGAGCGTCGAGCACAATCTCGAACTCGGCGGCTTGAAGCGGCAGACGGGTAACGGCGTGCATTGGACTCGCGAGCGGGTCTACGAGTATTTCCCGCGCATCCGCGAGCGGCTGGACAGCCCGGCGGACTATCTGTCCGGCGGCGAACAGCAGATGGTGGCGGTGGCGCGTGCGTTGTCCGGTGACGTGCGAGTGCTGCTGCTCGATGAGCCATTCGAGGGACTTGCTCCCGCCGTCGTCGAGCAACTGTTCGAGGCGTTCGACCGGCTGCGCAAGGAGGTCGCGATCATCATCGTCGATCATCATCTCGATCTCGCGCTGGCGTTATCGGATACGACAGTGGCGCTGGAGCGCGGGCGCATCATCCACGAAGGTCCCTCGAAGGCGCTGCGCGACGATCTCGACCTGCGGCGCAAGGTGTTGTGGTTGTAAGGCGAAAGACAAGAAAATATGTCCAATAAAAGAAACGTCGCCATTGTCGGAGTTGGTTTGATAGGACGCGCCTGGGCCGCAATCTTTGCGCGCGCGGGCTGGAATGTGCGAATCACAGATCCGCATGCCCCGACATTAAGCGCGGCGCCCGGGCTGATCCACGACGAACTGCTTTCACTCGCGAAACACGGGCTTGGCGACGATCCGGAAGGCGCGGCGGCGCGCATCTCGGTCGCGTCGAGTCTGGCTGATGCTCTCAAGGATGTGGAGTTTGTTCAGGAGAACGGTCCCGAGAAGATTGATGACAAGATTGCGCTGTTTGCCGAACTGGATCGTCTTGCCGCTCCGGACACGCTCCTGGCGTCGTCCACATCTGCCATCGTGGCTTCACGTTTCACAGAAAACCTGAAGGGCCGCGCGCGCTGTCTTATCGGTCATCCAGTCAATCCGCCCCATCTGGTGCCGCTGGTTGAACTTTGCGGTGCGCCGTGGACATCGCCCGAGGCGATTTCACGTGCGCGCGAGATCTACCGTGCGATCGGTCAGGTACCGGTCACGGTGAACAAGGAGATCAACGGCTTCGTGCTTAATCGTCTGCAGGGTGCGTTGCTGGCAGAAGCATTCCGGCTGGTCGGTGAGGGTTACATCTCCGCCGAAGACCTTGATCACACAGTCAAGGATGGTCTCGGTTTGCGATGGTCGTTTCTGGGGCCATTCGAGACGATCGAACTGAATGCGCCTGGCGGTATCCCGGATTATTGCGCGCGCTACACCGGGTTCTATAAAGAACTCGCGGCAGCGTCCGCCGGACCTGAAGTGTACCAGAGTCCCAACGTCGATCGCGTCATCAAGGCATGGTCGCATCAGCCGACACCTGAGCTCGTTACAAAATTGACGATCCGCCGCAATGAGCGTCTCGCGGCGCTGGTTGCGCATAAGGCTAAACAGAGCGACTAGTTCACGATTCCGAAAAGAAGAAAGAGACAAAAAAATGAGCCGCAAAGTCATCATCACCTGCGCCGTGACCGGCGCCATCCATACCCCGTCGATGTCCAAGGCGCTGCCGGTGACGCCGCAGGAAATTGCCGACGCGGCCATCGGCGCGGCGGAAGCGGGTGCGGCTATCGTTCATCTTCATGCGCGCAATCCCAAAACCGGTCAGCCAGATCAAAGCCCGGAAGCGTTTGCGCCGTTCCTCAAGGTCATCAAGCAGCGTTCCAATGCGGTGGTCAATCTCACGACCGGCGGTTCGCCAACTATGACAGTCGATGAGCGAGTCCGGCCGGCAGAATTCTACAAGCCCGAGGTCGCTTCACTGAACATGGGTTCGATGAATTTCGCGTTCTTCGGGATGCTCAACCGATTCAAGAAATTCGAACACGAGTGGGAGCGCAAGCATGTCGAAAATAAGGATATCGTGTTCCGCAACACGTTCCAGGATATCGAGTATGTGCTGAGCAAGCTTTCGGGGAGCGGCACGCGTTTTGAGTTCGAGTGCTACGATACCGCGCATCTTTACAATCTGAAGTACTTCCTCGATCAGGGTCTGGTGAAGGCCCCGCTGTTTGTGCAGACGGTGTTCGGTTTGCAGGGCGGCACAGGTGCCCATCCGGAAGATGTGCTGCACATGAAGCGCACGGCGGACCGGCTGTTTGGCGACCAGTATGTATGGTCTGTGCTGGGAGCGGGCCGTAACCAGTTGCCGATCGCTGCGATGGCGGCGGCAATGGGCGGTAACATCCGCGTCGGGCTTGAAGATTCGCTCTGGGCGGCGCCGGGACGTATGGCCGAGTCAAATGCGGAGCAGGTGCGCCTCGCGCGCAAGATCATCGAAGGTCTCGGGCTCGAAGTCGCCACTCCCGATGAAGCCCGCGAAATTCTCCATCTCAAGGGCGGGGATACACTCCAGGTCTGATAAACTTGGACGAACAGCGGTTTGCCGCAGAGGGGATAACACCAAGGCCGGATGCGCAGTTGCCTGAACATCAGGACTGATTTGCGGCCTTGGGAAGCGCTTTTGGAGAGCCCGAGAGTCTTGTCCTTATCAATTCGATTCCGGCTCGCAAGCAGTAGCCGAGTGCCAGTCCGGCGAAGACGCCTAGCACCTTGACCCCCGCGTCACGCAAGCGTGCGTGGCGGCCCAGCGAGGCAACCTGTGCAAACTCAATGACGAAGACGGCGAGAACGAGCGAAAGCCCGACGAAGGAAATTCTGTTCGGATAAGCGAGAGTGAACAGCGTCGCAACCGTGAGAAGCGCGAAGAATCTTTCAACGCTGCCAGGCAAGTGAGTGATTGGACGCAACCCGATCGGGCCGTCCGTTACAATCACGATTGCGAGGATAGAAGCCCACGCAAGCACTTGAAATGTCGTTCTGAGCATTGCGCTTTGCTTCGTCCGTAAATCACGCTCGTTCTGAGGCGCTTATAGAACCAATTTTATACGTGCGATCCAGTTCTGATCGATAGGTTAACAAAATGTTAATCGAAGCAATCATTTTGAGGCAAGGTAAGCCTAACAAGCGATGATATCCTGCATTGTCTTTCCCTTTCGCCGTCGTCAGCCTAGGACTAAAAAAAGACGAGGCGGCTCAAATGAATTCATGGCTCGACGGCTCCGATCTGATCGAACTCGCTCCGGGAAGTGCGCAAGCGGGTGTCGACCGCTTGCCGGTTATTGCTCCCGTCATACCGGAAAATACTGCTCCCCGCCGCATCAGCATTTTTGGATTAGGCTACGTTGGAGCGGTATCGGCTGCATGTTTCTCGCGTACAGGCCACACGATTATTGGACTGGACACCAATGACATCAAGCGCCAGTGCTTTCGCGAGGGTAAGCCGCCGGTCGTCGAAGCCGGTCTTGATGACTTCATGCAACAAGGGGTCCGGTCGGGACGCCTGACGGCAACCGACGATATCAATCAGGCGATACGCGATACCGACATCTCGCTGATATGCGTCGGGACGCCGAGCCGCGATAACGGCAGCATCAACATCGATACCGTCTGCAGCGTTGTTGCGGAAATCGGGCGCGCGCTTCGGGAAAAGCAGGGCGATCACCTTGTCACCGTGCGATCGACGATGATTCCTGGTTCGATGCGCAATACGATCATTCCGATCCTCGAGCGCGAATCCGGACGCCGCTGCGGTGAGGGGCTCTCCGTTGCATACAATCCCGAGTTCCTCAGGGAGAGCACGGCTGTTGCCGATTTCTTCGCGCCGCCAAAAACCGTCGTCGGTGCGGACGATCCGAGCGCCGCGCTTCAAGTTGCGAACCTCTACGAGGGAATTCGCGCGCCGCTCTTCACGGTGTCGTTCGAAGCCAGCGAGATGATCAAGTACGCCGACAACACATGGCACGCGTTGAAAGTCTGCTTCGGAAACGAGATCGGAAACATCTGCCAGGCGCTGAACATCGACAGTTACGAGCTGATGAATGTGTTCTGTTCCGATACGAAGCTCAACATCTCGCCTTACTATCTCAAGCCTGGCTATGCGTTTGGAGGCTCCTGCTTGCCGAAGGACGCGCGCGCGCTGACATATCTCGCACGTCAACTCGATGTCGAGGTTCCGATCCTTTCCAACATTCTCCCGAGCAACCGCAATCAGATCGAAAGAGCGATTGCCAAGGTTATTGCGTTCGGCCAGCGCGACATTGCCGTGCTTGGATTCAGTTTCAAGCCGGGCACAGACGATTTGCGCGAAAGTCCGCAGGTCGAGCTCATCGAGCGTCTGATCGGCAAGGGTTTCAACCTCAAGCTCTATGATCCGAGCGTTAATCTCTCAACACTGACGGGCGTGAACCGGCAGTATATCGAGAAGGCAATTCCTCACATCGGATCGATCATGATGACCTCGTTGCGAAAGACCGTCGTCGCGGCCGACGTCATTATCATCGGAAATGCTTCGCCTGAGTTCCGCAGCATCGAGCCGATGCTCAGCGAAGACCAGATCGTTCTCGACCTCGCCCGGCTGTGGGAATCTCCAGACATGAAGGCGCGTTATGTCGGAATCAACTGGTGACCCGCGCCTTGTCAAGGATGGGCGACCACTTCGCGTCCTGATCATCGTCGAGAATCTCTCCGTACCTTTCGACCGGCGCGTATGGTCGGAAGCGAAGACCATGGCGAAAGCCGGCTGCGTCGTCTCTGTAATCTGCCCGAAAGGGTTTAACGCGCAGAAGAGCTACGAACTGATCGACGGCGTTCACGTTCATCGCCACGGGATGCCCTTTGAGGCCAAGCGTGCATCAGGATATCCGCTCGAATATGGCTGGGCGCTGGCTTGCGAATTCTTTCTTAGCTGGAAGGTTCTTTTTGCGCGCGGATTCGATGTGATCCATGCGTGCAACCCCCCGGACACGATCTTTCTGATCGGCGGGTTCTTCAAGCTCTTCCTTGGCAAGATGTTTGTGTTCGATCATCACGACATCAATCCGGAACTCTATGTATCGAAATTCGGCCGGAAGGACGTCTTCTACCGGATTCTTGTTTTGCTTGAGAAGATGACGTTCCAAACGGCGGATATCTCGCTTGCCACGAATGAATCGTATCGCAGGATTGCGCTGACCCGCGGCGGGATGTGTGACGAAAACGTTTTCGTCGTTCGCTCCGGCCCGGATCTCAATCGTATTCAAATCCTTCCGCCAAATCCGCTGTTGCGAAAAGGCCGCCGCTTTCTGGTCGGCTATGTCGGCGTCATGGGCGCGCAGGAGGGGATCGACCTGCTGCTAAATGCCGTGAAGGTCATTGTGGAAGATTTCCGGCGGTCGGACATCCATTTCGGACTTGTCGGCGCAGGCCCCGCGCTCGAGGAAATGAAGACGCTGGCGAAAATGCTCGGCGTGCAGGATTTTGTCACGTTTACCGGCCGCGCCAGCGATCACGACCTCTTCGAGATGCTCAACACGGCGGATGTTTGCGTCAACCCGGACAAGGCTGACGAAATGAATGACAAGTCCACCATGAACAAGATCATGGAATACATGGCATTGAGCAAGCCGATTGTTCAGTTTGATCTGACGGAAGGGCGGGTTTCCGCAGCCGATGCATCTCTTTATGCACGACACAACGACCCGAGGGACATGGCGGGCAAGATCATCGAGCTTCTTGACGATCCGGAACGTCGCGCAGCGATGGGCGCCTTCGGTCGGCAGCGCATCGAACGGAATTTGTCCTGGGAGCACGAGGCGCCGAAGTTGCTTGGAGCTTACGCTGCGCTGATCAAGAACAAAACCAACCGGCCCAAGGCTAAAGCACCGGTCACTGTGACCCCACAAGCACGCTAGGATCGTCTGTCGATATGGCAGGTTCGCTCGGTAAACTTGGATGGTACGTCAATCGGCTGCGGGCCATGAGCATCCCGGAGTTGGGCCATCGGCTGCGCGAAGCCGGAAAGCGCCGCGCATCCGCGACGCGGTCTTACGATTACGCAGGGTTTGCGGCTAAAGCAGCAGATCTGCCGTTTCTTCCGATCGATTTGACCCGACTGCACCTGATCGACGCTGACACGCGGTCGCTTTGGCGATCGGTCGCACCAACCACAACCGCGCCGGGGATCTATCGTGCGCTCGGTCATGACTTCAAGCTGTCCAGCGACATGGATTGGCATCTCGATCCCGCATCGGGACTGCGTTGGCCGGATAACGTCTATTGTTTCGACATCGACTACCGGCATGATCGCCAGCGCGGTGACGTGAAGCTGGTCTGGGAGCTCAACCGCCTGCAATTTGTGCCGGTGATCGCGGCGCTGTCCAGGTTGGAAAATGACGATGAGCTGGCTCAGTCCGCGCTCGATGTGATCGAGAGCTGGATCGACGCAAACCCACCGTTCAAGGGGATCAACTGGATATCAGGGATCGAATTGGCTCTGCGCGTCGTTTCAATCCTGCTGACAATCGGGTTGATTGGCCGGGATCGGGTAGGCGCGCGGCTTTCTCACAAGATCGGAGCCTGTCTGGCCGCGCATGCATACTGGCTCAAGCGTTTCCCATCGCGCTATTCGTCCGCGAACAATCATCTGATCGCGGAGGAGGCGGCTCTCTTTATTCTGGGAACCCTTTGGCAAGGGCAACGTACTGCAACCGATGCATTGGCTGCCCGTGATACACTCATTGCTGAGGTCTTTCGTCAGATTCATCACGATGGCGTGGGTGCGGAACAGTCGCCGACATACACCGCATTCACCTGCGAGTGGTATCTTCTTGCATTCATTGTTGCCAGAGCAGCCGGCGCACCGTTTCCCGATGACGTCATTGCGCGCGTCGCGGCTGCCGGCGAACATTTGCGATGGATGCTTGATGGCGCGGGACATCACCCACGCATCGGTGACGACGACGAAGGCCGGGTCATAGCGTCCGGCGCCGGTCACGAGCCGTTTTATGTGGCATCGATCGTGAGCGGGATCGCGGGTTTGACAGGCCGTCGGGATATCGCTGCGGGTTACGGCGCTCCCCAACTGCGAAATCTTCTTGTCGGCGGGCCCGATGCCGCATCCGTTTCATGCACCGGAACGCGTACGTTCGAGCGCGGAGGATATACGGTCTCAAGAGGCAGGATGAGCGGGCGCGAGTCGCTAGCTGTGTTCGACCATGGCCCGCTCGGTTATCTGTCGATTGCGGCGCATGGCCACGCTGATGCCTTGTCGCTGATGCTGCATCTCGACGCAAAGCCGGTGCTCGTCGATGCCGGAACATATCTGTATCATTCCGGTGGCAGCGTACGCGATCGCCTTCGCGGCACGGCAGCTCATAATACTCTTTGCATCAATGGCACAGATCAGAGTGAAATTTCTGGCGCATTCAATTGGCGGCGCAAGGCTGTATCAAAACATCTCGGTCTCAGCGAGACCGGCCATGGCATCCATGTTTCGGCTCAGCACGACGGATATGCTCGCGATTATGGACTGATGTGCGAGCGCACGGTGAGCATCGACGCCGCCGGGTTGACGGTAACGGAAAAGCTGCTTGCGACCGGGGACGAAGCGTCAAAACCGCTGACCTCGATCAGCATCGGTTTTCTGCTTCATCCGAAGTGTTCGGCAAAGATTGAGGGTGCAGCAGTTGTCGTCACGCGTGATGGCGAGATGCTGATGCATGTCTCTGCTGAGTCAAACGTCTCGGTTACGCTTGAAAGCGCGGAGTATTCACCGGCGTTCGGGGTCATGGGGAGTGCAACGCGCATCGTTTTCTATGCGAACCACCTGAAAACACGAGAGTTCCGCACGCGGATCCATGTTCAGGCTGCCGCCGTTCCCGTAAACGATGTCTCGCCGGCTCTGCAGCCGGATCAGGTGCCGGTCTCGAATTTAGCGGACGCAGGCCCCCGATGAAGAACCTCAACGTCGTCCTCTATTTCGGGGCCAACCTTGTGCCTCGCCTGTCGACCTTCATCCTGCTTCTGGTGCTGACCCGTTTGCTGTCGATGGACGATTACGGAATGTTTGCCCTTATCGTTGTCACGGGTGAAATTCTCGACATGGCAACCGGCGGATGGGTGCGGCTGTTCGTACTTAGTAGTGAGAGCAAGGACCGTGCGCCATCCGCGGGCAGGTTTGGCCGCGCACTTGTTCTAACCGTCGTGTCGTGTGTGCTTTCCTTGTTCGGCGCGCTGCTGCTGTCGATCGTTCAGCCCAGCCTGTCCGGATGGTTCACGGTCGCCGTCGCTGTTTATGTGCTGGCTTTCGCCGTGTTGCGGCTGGGTTTGACGCTGTTGCAAACACAGCAACGTCATGCGCTTTACGCCGGTGTCGAGATCGCGCGGGGAGTACTGTCGCTCGGATGCGGAGTAGGCGCTGTCCTAGCGATTGAATCGACGTTTTTTGCCGCGTCGCTGGGAACTTCCCTGGTGACGCTCGTGTTGGGATTGCTGGCCTGTGCAGTGGCTTTCCGCGATCTGCCTTGGCCCTATTTTCCGCGTCAGGGTTATCGCGCTGCTCTGTTGTTCGGAGTGCCGATCGTATCAGTCACGCTGTTGGCGCAGACAGTCGGGTGGCTCGATCGCTTCATTCTCAATCACGCGCTTGGGCCTGCGAGCGTCGGGCTTTATGCGGCCGCCTACGCATTGGCCAGACAGCCGGTCGAATTGTTCAGCGGCTCGCTTAATCCGTATCTGTTTCCGATGCTTGTCCGCAGTTATTCATCTGAAGGGCGAGAAGCGGCCGGCCGCGTCCAGAGCGGCAACATCCTGACGCTGATTCTGCTGTGCGGCGCTGTGGCAGCCGGGATTGCGCTGCTTGCACAGCCATTTGCTGAGCTGGTCTTGCCGGAAGCGTACCGCTACGAGGCTGCGCGGGTCATGCCGTGGATCGCGTTCGCAACACTGTTCGCAAGCCTGAAAAATTTCTGCTTCGACAACGCCTTCTACATCACGAAGAAGAACTGGCAGCAGTTCGTGAGCATGGCTCCGCCTGCTGTCATTTCTCTGTTGTTCGGGCTGCTTTTGATTCCGCAAGGCGGTCCGCAAGCTGCCGCCATGATCGCGGCGTTTTCATCCTTCGTTTCGCTTGCGGGCAGTGCATTTCTCTCCACGCGCCTGTTGCCGTTTTCTGTTCCCTGGCGCGCCATTGCGGGGCTGACAGTTTCGTTTGGCCTTGCCTCGGCCGCGACCCTTGGCACCTGCGTGCTTTTGGGTGGACAATCGCCGCTGATTATGTTGTTCGGAGGAACCGCGACGTTCATCGCGGTTTATGCGTCAACGCTCTCTGCGTCTGGATTTGCGTTGATGCGGATGCTCGACCGGCCGTGGGAAGTCTGGCGCGGACAATCCGCTGCGACAGCTACCGCCGAGTCAGTATCGTATTGAACAAGTCGAGATAGCTGCTGATTGCGGTCTGAGTATCGAACATGCGCGCGCGCGCGATCCGCGGTGCGGGATCTCCGGGGTCCGCAAGCGCTTGGTTGATTGCCAACGCGAGCGCATCAATGTCGCCATTGTCCACGAGCGTGCCGATGCGGCCGCGTTCCAGAATCTCGTCCGGGCCGCCACTTCGTGTCGACACCACTGGAAGTCCTGATGCCAGCGCTTCGACAACCACATTGCCGAAGGCTTCCCTGCGCGACGTCAGCGCAAAGCACCGGGCCTGCGCATAGCAAGGCCATGGGTCATCGCGATAGCCCGGAAGTTCCAGTCTGTCTGCGACGCCGAGTTGCTTCGCGCGTGCCAGCAAATTATCCCGCTCGGGACCTTCGCCAAAGATCACGAGGCGCGCATCTGCGTGCAGACGGGGAAGCGCCTCGACCAGCGATGCAAAATCCTTTTCCGGATTGAGTCTACCAACGCCGAGCACGACGGGCGGGCGCTGAGTTAGGTCGCTATGGCTGGCCGGGATCGCGTGTTCAACCGATACCGGGTTGTAAATACGCGCCAGCTTGCCCTGCGGCGCCTTCCAGTCGTCGCGGAGATGATCGAGCAATCCATCGGATACACAAACGACCGCGTTAGCGCGTCGCGCCAGCCATGGCGCGAACGAGTACGACATATGGCCGAGCCGGCCGCGTCCGACATCGGAGCGTCCGTGATACGAAAGTACAATCCGGGACTGGCCGCCCGCGAACAGACGGGCCACGGAAAGCTTGACGTTCGCCGCGCCGCCGATCGCGAGCACGACATCCGGCTTCTGCGAGCGCAGAAAACCGGTGAGAGCGAGCACGGAACCGGCGTGCGAACTTCCGAATACGCGGATTGGCACGCGGGCATCGATCAGCGCCCGGTTTTCGGACGCCTCGAAATCGACGAGCAGGGTGGTGCGCCAGCCGGCCTTGAAAAAACCGGATGCCAGCAGAGCTGCTACACGTTCCGCTCCACCCCTGTTCAGGGCCGGCACATAAATCGCGACGTGTTTTGATTGAATAACCATCAATTTGACCATGCACGGTTAAGGTAAATGTCCGATTTACCGCTGGCTGCTTATCGGCTGCGGTACATAGACGTGTTCGCCAAATCAGGGGGAAACCGATGACAGTTCTAGACGTCGCGCGCGGTGCATATGTCCGGTTGCCGCTATCGACGCGGGCCCATCTCGGCCGCTTCCTTCAGTATGTGCCGACTTCGATCAAATTCGGCAAGACTTACCGTCATTGGCGCGGTGTGATTGAACGCGCCAAGACAGACACAGATTTTGTCCGATCCTATCGCCAGCAGGCGCTTGGCGAAGTGGTTCAATTGGCGATCCGAAATGCGCCTTACTACACCCGTACACTCAAGCCCGTGGTTGGTCATATCGCGCCAGGCGAACTGCTGGGAAGCGAGGCATG
Organism: Afipia sp.; assembly: GCA_017474385.1. Taxonomy (GTDB): domain Bacteria; phylum Pseudomonadota; class Alphaproteobacteria; order Rhizobiales; family Xanthobacteraceae; genus Afipia. Next base: position 16,937 of record JAFVHU010000147.1, read on the forward strand.
GTCCCGATTGCCTGTCCTTTCGCGACAGACCGTACTCGACCACCGGGACGAGATGTGTACCGTTCCGCTCGATCGCCTCGATCGCGCCTCGACCGATGGGTCGTCCGGTGAACCGCTGTCGATCATGCTCGACCGCAATCGCAGCCCGATTGAGTACGCATTCATTCACAATGCGTGGTCAAGAACCGGCTTCACGGCGCATGACTGGCGCTGCGTTTTCCGCGGGTTTGATTTGATCGACGGCACAAACTCTCACATGGAGATCGAGCCGGCGTTGAAAGAACTGCGGTTCTCCGTTTTTCATCTTGATGACGCGACAATGGCGTCCTATCTGACGGCCATTCGCGAAAAGAATATCCGCTTCATTCACGGCTATCCTTCCGCGATTGCGATTTTCGCTCAGTATCTGCTCCGGACCGGAACTGCACCATTGCCGCAGATCCGTGGAATCTTTCCGATTTCGGAAGAGTTGTTCCCCCATCAGCGTGATCTCTTCGCGCAGGTCTTCGATCAGGCGACGACCGTGCCTTTCTATGGATTGAGCGAGAAGGTCGCGTTCGCAGTGGAGCGGACCGGCGAGCCGGACACATATGAATTCGATCCGATTTACGGATACACGGAACTGGTCGATGATGACGGCCAGCCCATCACCACGCCCGGTAAAACTGGCCGTGTCGTATCGACCGGATTGATGTTTAGAGGTATGCCGCTCATCCGGTACGACACACGCGATGCCGCGCAACTCGTCGAACTGCCAAACGCCAGTAACGGATATCGGCTCGTTCTGAATCACCTGGCGCCGCGGCGGAGCAGCGAATATCTGGTCAGTCGGTCCGGCTCACTCATCCCATTTAACGGTCTGTGCGTGCCGATCGACCGTCATGACCTGACGCGCGAGGTGCAGTTCTGTCAGCGCGTTCCCGGCGAGGTTGAACTCATGGTGGTCACCGAGGGCGGCCAGCAGCCTGACTTCTCGGATTACCTCACGCGAATGACGGAGCGTGCCGCCGGCGACCTCACAATTCACTTGAAGATTGTCGATGAACTGCCGATGACGGGCAGGGGAAAGCGCAAATTCATCGATCAGCGGCTGGCCATCCCTCACATGACATGAGGCAGATGCAAGCTGCTATGGGGCTTTCGCGACCTGCAGATAAAGTTCGCGAAGCCGCTCGGCGAATGCCGACAGCGTAAAATGCCGTTGATAGATTTGACGCGAGGCGGATTGCATCGCCCCTAAACGAGCGCGGTTGGTTGCTATTTCAAGCAATGCTGCGGCGATCGGCTCCGGTTCACGCGCTACGAGAAGCCCGTTAACTTCACCTTCCACAATGTCGCGGACGTTGCCGACGTCGGTCGCAACAAGGGCTGCGCCGGCACAGGCTCCTTCAATCAAGCTGAGCGGCAATGCTTCGGTGCGCGAGGGCAGGACGACCACGTCTGCTTTGCGCATGTGATCAAGCATTTCACTTGCTTCGATCCACCCCGTGAAAATCATTTTTTTGTCGAGCCCCGCCTCGCGGGCCAGGTCCACAAAGTGCTGGACATCACCATTCCCAGCGACCGTGCAGTGCCAATTCTCTGTCGTCTGACGAAGGCGCGCGAGCGCAGGAATCAGGAGGTGCATACCCTTGTTTTCAGTCAGCAGACCGGAGAACAGGATTGCCAGCGAGCCGGTGTCCTGCTTGGGCAGCGAAAGATCGGCTGCGAAATCCGGAATTCCGTTGGGAACGATCGCGATCCGCTCGCGCTCAACGCCGATCCGCTCGAAGGCGCTTGCATGGACCTTACCCAGCGCGACGACGCAATCGGCTTGGTTGGCAATCGCGCTGAACAGTCGGCCCGGCACTGTGCGTGCAGCAACCTGATCTTCGATAAACTGGCCGTGGAAATGAACAATGGTCCGCGCACCGAATGCCTTCGCGAGTTTCAGGATGGCATATTTGCGCGGTAAGCTTCCACCGGTGGCGAAGTTGATATGGACCACATGTGGCCGAAAGCGGCTCAGTTCGAATCCGATTTTTGCAAGGATGAGTGGAAATGTTGCAATCCAGCGGTTGCCACGCGCATCGCCACGAGACTGCGCAAAGCGTAGATCAATCCCGGACACGTTGTTCTGGGCAATGAATTCGCGAAAATAATGATAAAGCCGGTCAATGCCGCCCTTGCCCGAAGGACCGAAAGGCGTGATGCACAAAACGCGGACGGAGGACATTTTCGGAGTTTCTTGCATTCGTCGCATACCGCGGCGCTGCACATGGCGGAAACCAACATCCACCCATACGCACCGTTTGGTTAGCCAACTGTTAACGCGGATTGCTTACGGTCAATTTCACTGGCCACTATAGCGCAGCTTTCCATGATCCGTTCCGGTTACGCCGTTACCGAGCCGAGCGACAGCCGTATTCTGCTGCGCATGCTTTACATTTCATTCGTCGTTTTTGTCCTGTTCAGGATTGGACTTAACGCGCTCATTCTCAACCAGTTTGTCAATTATACAACGATCGAAGGGTCGACGATCGAGAAGATCCACCCGGCCTTCTACGGGATTGGCCTGATCGCACTTGCGATCCTTTTCAATTATCGCATCGAACTAAGCGCGCAGGATGCCGGAATTCTGCGCGCGATTATCGTGTTTCTGGCTGGCATTTGCGGCTTGCTTCTCATGCTCTCAGTGAGCGGTCAGAGCACATCGTCAGGCTATATCCTGGACACCTATGTCGTCGCGTGCATGGCTGTATTCGTCATGATGACACTGCCAAATCAGTGGCGATCGAGCCTCGGCGAACTGATCCTCTTGTTCCTCATTTTGAGCGCGGTCGTCGGCATCGCCGAGTTCGCGCTCAGGACCCGCTTGCTGCCTTATGCCGCGGGTGAAGATGTTTTCCGCCCGACGGGACTGTCCGATCATCCATTGCAACTCGGCCAGTGGTGCGCCGTCGGCATCTGCTTTCTCAGCGTTGCGCGATGGAGGCCATCGTTCAAGTTGATGGGCGTTGTTATTCTGTTTGTGGGCGCTCTTGCATCCGGAGCGCGTATTGCGAGTGTGGCTGCCTGTGTTTCATGCGCGCTATTTCTGATCCTCGAGCCTATGCCGGCGCGATCGCGGGTCGATTCCATCCAGCGGAAAATGATGCTTGCGATCGCAGGACTGATCGTGCTGATCGCCGTCATTGGTATCATGTTTGCCGCGGGCGCGCTGAGCCGCTTTGAAGGCGGCTTCGTCGATCAAAGCTCGCTGGCGCGCGTCAGCATCTACGGCGTATTTGATTACCTTACCTGGAAAGAGTTCCTGTTCGGTGCGGATATCGCCCGGGTTCAGCGGATCGCGCTCGACATTTTCGGACTGCCTTTCATCGAAAGCTCTTTCGTTGTCTTCACCGTCCAGTTTGGTTTAATCGGTGCGATCCTGTTCGCGCTGCTGCTGGCCAATCTGTTTCGGGCACTTCTGAAGGGGCGATCAGTGATCGTCATCCTGGCCACGGTGATGTTTTTTGCATTGGCACTGACCAACAATGCGTTGTCGGTTAAATCGGCGGACATCCTGATGATCATGTTGTTGACGATGTGCGATCATGCCGCACGGTCCCGGCGCTGGATTTCGTGATGCTGTGGTTTCTGCGCATATTGGCGACGGTATGTGCTGCGATGACAGTGACTGCGGCACATGCCGTTGACGCCGCGATATTCCAGCGCGGTATTGGTGTGCACCGGCCGCTGAACTGGGCGTCCGTGTCGCCGCTTGACGGGTCCTTGTATGCTTGGCCGCCGTTTGCGACCGCAGAGCATTACGTTTCTGATGAGTTGATTGCGGCTGTTCACGCGGCAGGATTTGATTCTGTCCGGCTGACGGTCGACCCGGGGCCGTTTCTCCAGATGACAGGCGAGCGGCGCGACGCGCTCGATACCATCCTGCGGACAACGATCCAGCGATTTCGCGCGCGGAATCTGAGCGTGATCGTCAATTTCCATTCCAATTCGCAGGTTGCCCAATATCGTCCTGAGACGATCTTCGTTGATGCAGAGAGGCCGCTGTTCGCAGCCTATGTGTCGGTGGTTTCCCGGACGGCGGGATTGCTCGCTAACATGAACGACCCGAGCGTGGCGCTGGAGCCTGTCAACGAGCCGCCCGCCGGCTATGACACGGTGACAGCGGCTCGCTGGCAGATGATGATGGAGGCGCTATATCGGGCCGCGCGACGGGAGGCTCCGCGCTTGACCCTGGTGGTCACTGGCGCTCAGGGAGGCAGTTGGAGGGGGTTGGCGCTTCTCGACCCCGCTCCATTCCGCGATGACAATGTTCTTTTCTCATTCCACTATTACGAGCCTCATCTCTTTACACATCAGGGTGTTGAATCCTCGGAGCCGCAGGAGCGCTTCTGGCGCGATGTGCAGGCGCTACCATATCCGGTGATCAAGGAAGAAGAGAGTGCTGCTATCCGCGTCGTACAAGACCGAATATCGGCAGATCCGGCTTTCTCCGCTGCCGATAAAATCCGGCAATCCATCGCAGCAAAGGTCGCAATCGCTACGTACTTTCGCGAAGGTTGGGACGCCAAGGTAATAGATGTCGCTTTCAATGGTGTAGCGGCATGGGCTTCGCGCAACAACATCGACCCCCACCGTATCCTGCTCGGCGAATTTGGCGCGACGCGCAACAATCCTGCATCAAGTCCCGCCGGCGATCCGGCGAGGGCGACGTGGTTGCTGGATGTACGGTGCGCCGCTGAACGCCGGAAATTCCGCTGGTCCATCTGGGAGCTCAACGGGTCCGGCGGAATGGCAATCGTCGATCGCGCCAATGAATCCAGGCTGGATCGTACAACGCTGGACGCTCTCGGTCTTGTTCCGCAAACTTCAAACCCCGGCTGCCCATCATGACCGGGACAGCAGGCGGACGTACGGTGACGATATGCCTCAACCGTGCGCGGTTGTGGCGGTGGCAACATGAACTTGTGACGCGTCTCGCACGCCGTTCCGATATCGATCCAGTTGTGCGTTTGATGGACGGGCCGCCACCGTCGCGCGCGTTCACGCTTCTCCTAATGCTGGAGAATTTTGCCTTTCGTCTGCACGACGAACATGCCTGCGATCTTATCGGCGAGAAGGCATTCGAGCCTTATCTGACAGGTCGCGAAGCGAGAGATGGCGGTCTCTTGCTGGATTTGACCGGATACACCGCGAATGGTGCTTTGTCCGATCTCAGAGTTCTCTACGACGACATGGATTCGGATGATGCGGCTTTGTTGGCCGTGCTGGATGCACGTAGCCCTGCGTTGACGATTGTCGACCGGACCGGACGCACACTCGTATCAGGGCTGCCTGCCGTCGAAGATAAGACGGTAGCGACGCGGGCGCTTGATACAATTTTCTCCGCGTTGGTGCAGTTGTGTGTGAAAGCAGTGACTGCGCCTTTGACGAGCGACGTGCAATCGTCGCCAACAACGTTGATGGCGAAAGCGATGCACCCAGGTCAGGTCTTTTCATTTGGTGCGACAGCACTTGCTCGCAAGTTGAATGCCCGCATTGCGCGGCTCTGTCATCGGGCCCCGCGGTGGTTTGTTGCGTGGCGGCAGAGAAACGAAACGGAATCAAAAACGTCTTTACCAAGCGTAAGCGCTTATCGCCGGCTGGCTGACGATGGCGGACGCTACTATGCCGATCCATTTCTATTCGTGGCAGACGGGCAGACGCACCTCTTCGTCGAAGAGTACGATATAGCGTTGGGAAAGGGGCTGATCTCTACATCGTTGCTAACGTCAGAGGGCTTCGAGCGGCCAAGACCTGTTTTGGAAACGCAATATCATTTGTCATACCCGCATGTCTTCGCGCATGCCGATGCGATATGGATGATCCCGGAGTCCTTGCAGTCGAGAACCGTCGATCTTTATCGTGCGGTAAGTTTTCCCGATCGCTGGGTTCATGAAGCGACCCTGCTCGAAAACGTCGAAGCTTCGGACGCGACGGTTTGTCAGCACGGCGGGCTGTGGTGGATGTTCGCGGCCACACGAAGCTGGCGCGGTTCAAATTGGGATACGCTCAGTGTGTTTTGGGCGCCCCAGCTCGCAGGCCCATGGCAACCACATGCCGGCAATCCGATCCTCATAGACCATCGCTGCGCACGCCCCGCCGGCGATTTCTTTCACCACGACGGCGCATTGTGGCGGCCCGCACAGGATTGCTCGGAAGGCTATGGCACGGGTCTGGCGTTCTGCCGGATCGACGCGCTGGACCGCGAGAGTGTCCGCCAGAGCGTGCACAATACCGTGCGGTTGCGGGATGAAGGTGTGCGGCGCGGGCCGCACAGCCTGAACCGGACGAGTACGATCGAGGTCATCGACCTTTACGGCACTTCGCCTCGATGATTTCGCGTAGGGCTGAGGTTATCGGCGCTGCATAAGGCCCGCCGTTCAAGCAATATTAACCATAACCGGGCCAAACTCCACGCAAGCCCGTGGTGTTGGTTCGGGTGACCTTGTTGCGTTCAGGCAGTCCCATGCGTATGCGGTCAAGTCCGTCATTCTCGATGCGCTCAGCAGGTGCTTGCGCATGACAATGACAATCGACATGCGCGAGGCGCCAGCCGCGGTCATCGATTTTCGTGGCCTTGCGACCGCCTTTGGCCGCCGCAAGAAGCTCATTGCCGCAATCACCGGGACATGCGCGCTGTTGGCGCTTGTGATTGCTCTTTTCATGACCCCGCGATATGTTTCGCAGATCAAGATATTGATCGATCCGCGCGGGCTTCAAATTCTTCCAAATGATCTCAGTCCCGCCGCCGCGTCGGCCGACGCGACGTTCGCAGTGGTCGAGAGTCAGGTCCAGGTCATCACATCGACCGAGGTGCTTGAGAAGGTCGTTACCAAGCTCAACTTGACCAGCGATCCAGAATTCGTCGCGGGTGACGGTGGAGACTCGGCTGGATCATCCTCCGAGGGGGATGCGCGCACAAGAGCCGTGCTTCGCACGCTTCGGAAACGGATCGACGTTCGCCGGCCCGACCGTACATTTGTCCTCGACGTTTCGGTCTGGACATCGTCATCGCCCGAAAAATCAAAGCAGATCGCCGATGCGATTGCTCAGGCCTATCTCGAAGTGCAAGTGCAAATGCAGACCGAGGCCGCAAGCCGAACGGCGAAGGCGCTCGAATCCCGTCTGAGCACGTTGCGCCAGAATCTGACGACCGCGGAGAAGCAAGTCGAGACCTATCGCATTCAGAACAACCTGGTCGGCGGGGAGGGAAGTCTCCTGAGCGAGAAGGAACTGAGCGATCTGACCAACCAGCTTTCCGCCCAGAGGATACGCGGAGCCGAATTGCTGGCGCGGATGGACATTCTTCGCAAGCGCAATGCGAATAATCCGCCGATCGAGACAATCGCGGAGGCGCTTCAGTCTCAGACCATGTTCGATTTGCGCGCGCGTTATGCCGAGGCCAAAAAGGCCGAGACTGATAGCGCCGTATCGCTTGGCCCGTTACATCCAGCCGTTATCACCGCTCGCGCGCAGGTTAAGCAGATTCGCGAACTGATCGATGTTGAGCTTGCGCGAATCCAGCGCAGTCTCGAAACGGAATATCAGCGGACCAAAGCGGTTGAAGGCGAACTCAACCGGCAGATCATCGCGGCGCGACAGGTTTCAGCGTCAGGACAACCGCCCGTTCAAAAATTGAAGGATCTGGAGAATGACGTCGCGGCGCAGCGCGTCGTCTACGAAACGCTGCAACGCCGCGCGAAGGAAGTTCGCGAAGAGGGGATGCTCGATCGGACAAACTCCCGCGTCATTTCTCCGGCGGCCATCCAGCCCGCGCAGTATGTTATTCCCCGAACTCTGGTGGTGGCGGGTGGTCTTGTCATTGGATTACTTGCGGGCATTTTCGCTGCGGCCTTCCTCAATCAGTTTGAAGGCGGTGGCGGTATCCGTGACGATAGGGATCTGCACGAGCGTAGCGAGATATTCAATCTGGCGACCGTTTCCCGTAAGGCGGTTTTGACTGCGAGCCGCGCTGGTCCGAAGGCGAAATCCCTTTATGTCGATGGGCTCGGCGAGTTACCAGGCATACTCACGCAGGCTTTGGAGAAATCACCTGGCGCGATCTTGATCGTCGGAGCCAATGGTCCGGCTGCAAGTTGCGCATTCACATTGACGCTGGCCAAACAGTTCGCCCAGCGCGGCATGCGTGCTCTGACCGTCGATGCGACGGAGACCAGGCAAATTTCCAAGCAGCTTGGCCTTGAAGGCAGGCCGGGCTTTTTTGATGCGATGCGAAGCCCGGTTGCCCTGGATGAACTTGAAGTCGAGGTCGGTGAACTTCGCGTCCTTCCGGCCGGCGCACGCAGCAAGTCCGAACCTTTACCTCAGACTGCGCTGTCGACGCAGAATGGCTGTGCACTTGCCTACAACGGTACAACCTTGATCGACGGGGGAGCCATCGACGGTCAGGACTTCGCGTCTCTGCTCTCCGTGGTGGGGATTATTCTGGTTGTGGTCGACGCCGACAAAGCTCAATACGGGAAGGTTCTGAATGCTTTGCGCACAATGAACCCTTACCAGACGCGTCTGGTCGCGACGGTGTTGCAAACGTAATCGCGATCATGCGGCCACGAGTTGCCAATCAGACACAATCGTGAAGTTCGACGTCGCATCGCTCTGACGCAACAGCGCCAGCCGATCGATCGACGCTGACTGCAAATCCAGAGCTGCAAAGCGTTTCTGCAGGACGTCCAGCAATTCCGTGCGCCGCTCGGCCGGAAGAGAACCTGTTAACGTCATGTGAAACCGGAAGTCTTCGAACACATACGGATAGCCCCAGCGATCCAGATGCATGACCTGTTCGTCCGTTAGCGCTGACACGTTGCGCCGGTCGCGATCCTCGGGTGTCAGCGATGCGCGGAAATCGTCAAAGACGGTGACGCAATCGTCAGCAAGTCTTTGCAGGTCGGGGCAAGAATCACGCGGCACGACTGCGATGAAGCTCGCGATGGCGCGAACAACGGGTGTGATCTGGGGGACTGCGCGCGGTGTCCGCGCGAATTTCCGCATGGCTCTGGCAAGTTCGTCTTCTGTCTTGTCGGGCTTCAGTGAGATCGGCGCCTTCAACGTGGCGTGAAAGCCGTATTTGCGCGGATCGACGGTGAGCTGCTTCCACCCTTCGATCTCCATTTCTATGCCATCGGCGAAGGGCAGCGGCTTGCCTGAGTACGCATCGTAGCCGAGCAGGTCCGCGCCGAAGCGATAAAGCGCATTCTGCGCTGAAGGTACAAAGTAGATGGCGTAGCGGGGAAACTGCGGCATGCGAGTCCTGAGTAACCGGTCACTCAGGCCGGTTCAACCCTGCGGACCGCGGGCGCTGCCAGAAAAATCCGCTGTGGTTCGGTCAGATGAACCACGCGGCCGCCGGCAACCGCCGCAACGACGCGCGGCCTGAGCGGCTCCCGTGCATCGACGAGGATGATGTCGGCCCGCTTTCCGACGGTGATCTGGCCGCGGTCGTGCAGGCCTGTCGCCGCTGCGGGAGCACCGGAGACGAGCGCCCAAGCCTGCGGCAGCGGCAGGATGTTATCTGCGGCCAGCAGGAACGCCGCGAGGAGGGGCGCCGGATAGTAATAATCCGAGGCAAGAATCGAGCACAGGCTCTTGCTCACCATCTCGGCTGCGCTGGTCCATCCGGTATGACTGCCGCCGCGCACAACATTTGGCGCGCCGAACACGGTGAAATCTCCGGCCTCGATGGCCGCGCGTGCGGTTTCCTCGTTGATCGGAAATTCAGCGATATCGATGCCCAAGCTACGGAAACCAGCGCGCTGGTCCGGCGATTCATCGTCATGGGACAGCAACGGAGTTCCGTGGTCGCGGCCAATCGATGCGAGCCGCGCAATCGAGTCCGGGACATTGCTCGCCCTGGCCATGACGCGCTCGACCAGTTTGTCGAGTTCACCTTCGCTGAGACCGGAGCGCTCGACCATGCGGGCGCGCTTCTTCGGGTTGTTCATCGACGCGGCGGTCATGTGCATGTGGTCGTTGAAGGCGAGGAGATCGACGCGTCCCGCGGCTAGCCATTCTGCGATGGTGGGCTCAGCGTCGAGATTGAACGTCTCCTGACGCAGATGAAAGCGGGTGTCGGCCGCGAGCCGGGGCTGCATGTCTTCGATGGCATTGAGCAGGTGGTGTGCGTTTTCGGTGCCGCGCAGGCCGGGTTCCCAAGACCATGTGGTGGCGTGGAAGACCGTGGTGATGCCGTTGGCGATCGCCTGACGGTCACTGTCGATAAGCGCCACATCAATCGGGAAATCGACGCCGGGGCGCGGCATCATCTGACGCTCAAAAGCGTCGCCGTGCATATCGACGATGCCGGGCAGGGCGATCAGGCCGTCGCTGTTGAGGCGCAGGGAAGCTGCTCCGCTGCGCGAGGATATTTCCGCAATCCTCTCGTCTGCGACGTGAACGGATGTGTCGACAAGATCGCTTCCGACCAGCGCTTCGCCGCCTTCGATCAAGATGTCCGTCATATGCCAACTGCCTTCAAAGCCTGATCTGTGGATGCGGTATGCCGGTATTTTTTGCGACCCGGCAGTACGATGGCGCCATGGCCGATCCAGACATCATGCCCAAACGTCACGTGGTGACTGCGTCGCCAGGCGAAAAACTCGGCTTCATCGGGCTCACCGGGAAAGTAGGCGCTGGCACGATAAGAGAAGTGCGCCTGCGCCGCACGATGCATCGGATGATTGCCAGGATTGATCCTCGTCATCGCGGCGATCGAGCAGAACTTTCCGATGGTGGCATAAGCGATCTGACTGTCATTCACGACATAGGAGTAATCCCCGAGCGTGACCTCGTGCAGCACCGTACGCGCGCCAATTTCGCAATAGGCCCCCGCGCTGCTGTCGCGCAGGCTCGCGGTCGGATCGATGAACGATTGGGCGGATAGAATCTTGCCGGCCATGAATGCTTGATCTCGGAAAGGTTTGAGCTCGGCGAGAGCCGGCGCTTTGGCGTGAGGTCAACATCTCTTCATGACGTTTCGTGACGACATCATGAAGTTTGGATGACGCGGGCCTTTCGTCACAGCATTTGCGATTTCGGGGGAGAGCAACCGCCGCAAGTGGAGATGTCACACAACTGTAGGAAACCCACGCTAGCGAGGGGAAAGGATACTTAGACGGAGTCAGCGCATGCTTGAGGTAGACGGATTAACGTGCCGGTTTGGCGCGAAGACGGCCGTCGACAATGCGTCTTTCTCGATTGAACCGGGTTGCTTCGTCGGCGTGATCGGCCGCTCGGGAGCCGGAAAATCGACGTTGCTGCGGATGATCAACCGGCTGGAGAAGCCGACCGGCGGACGAATCCTGTTTGAAGGCGTGGATGTGACCGCCTTGCAGGGCCGCGATCTGCGCCGCTGGCGCGCGCGGTCGGCGATGATCTTTCAGCAGTTCAATCTGGTCGGGCGGCTTGATGTCCTGACCAATGTCCTGATGGGGCGTCTCGCGGGCGTGCCGCAATGGCGGTCGCTGATCCAGCTCTGGCCGCAGGACGACAAGGCCATTGCGATTTCCGCTCTTGAGCAGTTCGACATGATGCCGATGGCCGCGCAGCGCGCCGACCAGCTTTCGGGCGGTCAGCAGCAGCGGGTGGCGATCGCCCGCGCGCTCGTCCAGCAACCCGACATCATTCTGGCGGACGAGCCGATTGCATCGCTCGATCCGCGTAACACCCGGATCGTGATGGACGCGCTGCTGCGCATCAACAAGCATTTCGGCATCACGGTGATCTGCAATCTCCACTCGCTCGATCTGGCGCGGACATACTGCGACCGCCTAATCGGCATGTCTGCAGGCCGTATCGTGTTTGATGGGGCTCCTGCGGCGCTTACCGACACCATCGCACGCGAGCTCTACGATCTCGAAGCCGGCGAAGTGATGGACGAGACCCCGGACTTTGTGCCCGGAACTCTGACCCCGGCTTTCGGGACTGCCGCGGTTGCATAAGCGTGCCGATGTCGTGAAGCGGTCTTTGGATTGCGTCATGCTTTGAGTCATCGAATTCGACCTGAAATCCCTGCGATAACCGACCACACAGAGGACACCATGATCAATCGACGTATCGTCATTGCGGGCGCTGCTGCGCTCGCCTTCAGCGCTACCGCTGTTTCCGCCCAGGAGTGGAAGACCAAGTATTCCGAACTCACTTTCGCTGTCGTCCCTGCCGAGAACGCGTCGGGCGTCACCGAGCGCTGGGCGCCGTTCATTTCCTATTTGAGCAAGGAACTCGGCGTGAAGGTGAACCTCCGCATCGCCAATGATTATGCCGCGGTGATCGAAGGACAGCGCACCGGGACCATCCACATTGCCAGCTACGGCTCGGCGTCGTTCGCCCGCGCGCGTCTGACTGGTGTGCAGACCGACGCTTTTGCCCATGACCGCAACATCGACGGCACCACCGGTTACTATTCGATGTTTTTCGTTCTGGCGAAGAGTCCGTACAAGAGCATCGACGACCTGAAGGGCAAGAACCTCGGTCTGGTCGATCCGAATTCGACCTCCGGCAACAATGTTCCTCGTTTCGAGCTGAACAAGATGCAGATCACCGACGCGGAATCATATTTCGGCAAGGTGGTGTTCACCGGCAGCCATGAAAACGCGCTGCTGGCGCTTTCGCAGGGAACGGTCGATGTCGCAGCGAACCAGTGGACAGCCGATAACGACTCGACCCTTGCTCAGATGCTGACCAAGGGCATGCTGAAGAACGCCGACGGCTCGGCGATGAAGAAGGAAGACTTCCGCATCGTTCACAAGTCGGCGCCGATCCTGAACGGCCCATACGCGGTTCTGACCGATATGCCTGCTGACCTGAAGGCGAGCATCGAGAAAGCTTTCTTCGAATCTCCCACCAAGGACAAGGCTGCTTTCGACCGGCTGTCTGACGGACAGAAAAAGGACTTCGCCCCGGCCACCACCAAGGATTGGGATGGCATGATCGAACTGATCAAGTTCGTCGACAGTCTTCGCAAGAAGAAAGCATCCTGACTGACGGAGGGACGGACAGATTGCCTGTTCGGCCCTTCCTCTTTCGCTCATAGAGCAGTTTCATTTTGACAATCAGCCTTTCCAGCTATCCGCCCCAGCAGATCGCGGCGCTCGAAGCCGCGTATAACGCGGCGATCTCTCGCAAGCGTCTGCGCTTTGCGGTGGGTCTCGTCGTATTCGTCGCATTGCTGATCGTCGCGGGCTTTGGCGCCGAGGTTGCGCCGAAGACTTTTGTCGAGAAGATCGGAAACTTTGTCGGTTACTTCGACCGCATCCTGAACCTCGACACGGGCAAACGGGTCTGGACCGATCCGGCGGAGTGGTTCTGGGGTTGGCAAAAATGGCTGAAGCTGCTCGCGGAAACGCTGCTGCTGAGCTATGTCGGTACCACCATCGGCGCGCTCGGCGCGTTCGGCCTTAATTTCTTCGCCGCTGCCAACTTGTCGCCGCATCCGGCTTTGCGGTTTGTCGTGCGCAGATCGCTGGAGTTCTGCCGCACAGTTCCCAGCATCGTGTTTGCGCTCATCTTTGTGATCGCCTTTGGCCTTGGGCCGATGGCGGGCGTATTGGCCATCGCGATTCATTCGATAGGTGCACTGGGCAAGCTCTATTCGGAGCAGGCCGAAAATATCGACATGAAACCGCTTGAAGGCGTCCGCTCCACCGGTGCGAGCTGGATGTCTGCCGTCCGCTTTGCTGTGCTGCCGCAAGTGATGCCGGGGTTTGCCAGCTACACATTGCTGCGCTTCGAGATCAACGTGCGCGAGGCGTCGGTGATGGGTTTTGTCGGTGCCGGGGGCATCGGCCAGGAACTCGTCGTGGCGGTTCGCAAGTTCTTTTACTCCGACGTCAGCGCCATTCTCCTGATGATCATTGTCACGGTGTTCATCATCGATATCTGCACCGGCTGGCTGCGCGGGCGGCTGTTCGGATCGGAGCAGCGCTCATGACACCGGCAGCCCGAGATCCGAAGGAACTTGCGCTACAGTATCCGGACCTTTTCCGGGGTTCGCACACGGCGCGCATGAAGGCGCTCGCTGTCGGGTTGGCCGCGATCGCGCTGTTTTTCTTCGGCTGCTGGTATCTGGAATTCTCGATTGATCGTCTCGTGACCGGCTTCAAGCAGCTTGGCTGGTTCATCACGCTGATGATCCCGCCCGATCCCGGTACCTCGTTTCCGACCTATCTTGTCGCGATGGGAGAAACACTGTCGATCGCCTTTCTCGGCACGCTGCTGGCGGCGGTGCTGGCGCTCCCGGTGAGCCTGCTGGCGGCGCGGAACATCATCCCATCTGTCTTCCTTCGCTTTCCGGTACGCCGCTTTCTGGATTCGATCCGGGGCGTCGATACGCTGATCTGGGCGCTGGTGTGGATCAACGTCGTCGGGCTTGGACCGTTTGCCGGTGTGCTGGCGATCGCGACATCGGACTTCGGCGCGTTCGGCAAGCTTTTCTCCGAGGCTATCGAAGGTGCGGACCGCAAGCAGGTCGAGGGCATACGCGCGGCGGGTGGCAGCAAGCTGCAGGAGATTCGCTTTGGCCTGATGCCGCAGGTTCTTCCTGTGCTTGCGGGTCAAGTTCTCTACTTTATTGAATCCAATACGCGCTCGGCGACGATCATCGGCATTGTCGGAGCCGGCGGCATTGGGCTGCAACTGGCCGAACAGATCCGCGTGCTGGAATGGCAGAAGGTCTCGACCCTGATCCTGATGATCCTGGCGGCGGTTGCGGTGATCGATTTGATCTCAAGCCGGCTTCGTTTTGCGATTATCGGCCGCGCCGGTGAAGCGCGTCACTGACTTTCAGGTCCTACTTGTTCTCGATCACGAACTGGACGCGCTCCGCCGCGAAGCGTGCACGGGTGGTGAGCAGGGGCGTTCCGTTCGGCTCCGCATCAAGGCTGTCGGCGATCAGCACGGGGCGGCCAAGGGCGAGATCGAGCCGCGTTGCGTCGGCGGCGTCGGCGATAGAGGCTGAAACGTTGGTCCATTCGCGGCGATAATCGCGTACGCCGAAATGTGCGAGCAGTTTGGTCATCGAGCGGGTCTTCTCGTAGACGCGTCCGCCGTCGGCGAAGCGATTGGCGTCGAGCCAGGTGGTTCCGAGGCAGATCGGAATGCGGTTCGCCATGCGCAGAGCATCGATCCGCAGCAACGGCGCATCCGTCTTGAGTCCGAGTCGCTTGGCCAGGTCACGCGTCGCCGGTTCGACTGACGCACTCAGCAATTGTCCACTGGCCTCGAGGCCGCCAGCACCGACGATCTCGGAGAAGCGCGTTCGCGAGCGCAGCGGATAGGCGATGCGTGGCGCCTCGACATAAGTTCCGCTGCCGCGTTCCGCGCGCACCAGTCCGCGTTCAGCCAGCGCCGCCAGCGCGCGCCGCACCGTATGGCGGTTGACGCGATGGATTTTCGCAATCTCCAGTTCTCCGGGCAGTCGCGTATCGCGGGCGTAGATTCCGTCGGCGATAGCCTGCTCGATGGAATCTGCCACGCGACGCCACAGCGCGACGCCTGTTGTCGGCTCTCCCGACAGACTCATGGCCGCAACGGCATGTTTGGACGGCCAATTCCTGACGCTGTGAAAATCATGTCGACGTCACCAGTTTGTCATGGCGCTGCGTTACGAAGTTGTCTACTAACATAGACAACTTGGAATCGGCAAGCTGGACATGACCCAACCGCACGCCACATCGCAAATCAGTCGCCGCGACGCGATGTCCGTGCTCGCGCATGCCCCGACGGAGTGGATTTTGGCCTGTCTCAAAGCGCTCGATGTTCCGCCTTATGAGGCGGCCCGGCAACCCGAGAGTGGACTTGTCATGGTTCGGGGGCGGATCGGCGGTGACGGCGCGCCGTTCAACCTCGGCGAGGCCAGTGTTTCCCGCGCAGCGGTGCGACTGGCCTCCGGTGAACTTGGCTTCGGCTATGTGCTGGGGCGGGACGGCGAAAAGGCGAGGCTGATCGCCCTGTGCGATGCGCTGATTCAGAACAGCGGCTTCAAGGCTGACGTCGAACAAAAAGTCATTGAACCGTTGCGATGCGAACTGGAAGCCGCGCGGAACCAGCAGGCGGCGGAAACCGCGGCAACGCGGGTCGATTTCTACACTCTGGTCAGAGGCGAGGGCTGATGATGACGCTTCATACCAGCCTTAGGTCCACCGGTGGCTTTGCTGATCCGGTACAATCATCGCAATCGGTGTTTCGCAGTGTGATGAATGCGTTGGCGCGTCCCGGCTCGATTCAAACCATTGTTGAGGCGATCCATGCGCCATCGTCGATGATGGCCGCCACTGCCGCGGTCTCACTTGCTCTGTTCGATCACGACACACCGATCTGGATTGACGGCCGCTTTTCCGCAGAGCCGGCGATTGATGCATGGCTACGGTTTCAGACGGGTGCGCCGCTGACAAGCGATGCATCCCGCGCTGCGTTCGCCCTAATCCATAACGGCGCGGCACTACTGGATTTCGAGACCTTCGCGTTCGGGACGCCGGAATATCCGGATCGTTCGACCACGCTGGTGGTTCAGGTCGATACGCTCACAGAGGGGCCGGAACTGATCCTGAGTGGTCCCGGTATTCGTGGCACGTCCGCGTTGCGCGCGGGTCCGCTGCCTTCCGATTTCGCCAGTTGCATGCAGGCCAATCGCGCGCTGTTTCCGCGTGGTGTCGATTTGCTGCTCGTGTGCGGAACCGAACTGGTGGCGCTGCCGCGCAGTACGCACGTTGCCGCGAGGGAGGCCTGATCCATGTACGTTGCTGTCAAAGGCGGCGAACGCGCCATTGAGAATGCGCATCGGCTGCTCGCCCATGAGCGTCGCGGCGATCCGGCTGTTCCCGATCTTTCGCTTGCGCAGATATCCGGGCAGCTCTCGCTGGCGGTCGATCGCGTCATGACGGAGGGCTCGCTTTATGACCGCGAACTTGCTGCGCTGGCGATCAAGCAGGCGCGGGGAGACATGATCGAGGCGATCTTCCTGTTGCGCGCGTTCCGCGCGACATTGCCGCGTTTTGGCGCGACAGAGCCGCTCGACACCGCGAACATGCAGGTGCGCCGCCGCATTTCGTCGACATTCAAGGACGTGCCCGGCGGGCAGATCCTGGGGCCGACGTTCGACTACACCCATCGGCTGCTTGATCCGTCGCTCACGGAAGGCGCGGCGATCCCGGAACCGGCACAGGGTGCTGTTGATGACACCTCGATGCCACGTGTGACCGATATTCTCGGCGCAGATGGTCTGATCGAGCCGTCGCCGGCGGCAGGCGTTGGCCAGCCAGTCGGTGATCTCACGCGGGAGCCGCTGAGCTTCCCGGCTGATCGCGATCTGCGCCTGCAAAACCTTGCAAGGGGCGATGAAGGCTTTTTGCTGGCGTTGGGCTATTCGACCCAGCGCGGCTTTGGCCGGACGCACCCCTTCGCGGGCGAAATTCGCTTTGGCGAAGTCGAGGTCGAATTCGTCGCGGAAGACGCGGGCTTCGCGGTGCCGCTCGGGTCAATCACGCTGACCGAATGTCAGATGGTCAATCAGTTCAAAGGCTCGGCTGCGCAAGCGCCGTGCTTCACGCGTGGTTATGGCCTCGCCTTCGGGCAGAGCGAACGCAAGACCATGTCGATGGCGCTGGTAGACCGCTCGTTGCGCGCGCGCGAGCTGGGTGAGGAGGTGCGTTCGCCTGCGCAGGACGAAGAATTCGTGATGTCGCATTCCGACAATGTGCAGGCGACGGGCTTCGTCGAACACTTGAAACTTCCGCACTATGTGGATTTCCAGTCCGAACTCGGCCTGCTGCGGAAACTGTGCAAGGAATTCGAGGTTGCCAAGGAGAGCGACGTTTCGCTGGCGGAGGCTGCCGAATGAACGCGCCCGTTTACAACTTCGCTTATCTCGACGAGCAGACCAAGCGGATGATCCGCCGCGCCATCCTCAAGGCCATCGCGATTCCCGGCTATCAGGTGCCGTTTGCCAGCCGCGAAATGCCGATGCCGTATGGCTGGGGCACCGGCGGTGTCCAGGTGACCGCGGCGATTCTCGGCCGCGAGGATACCTTGAAGGTGATCGACCAGGGCTCCGACGACACCACCAATGCGATCTCGATCCGCAAATTCTTCGAGAAAACCGCGAACGTGACAACCACCACGGTGACATCTGACGCGACTGTGATCCAGACGCGACACCGCATCCCGGAAACCGCGCTGAATGACAATCAGGTGCTGGTCTATCAGGTGCCGATCCCGGAGCCATTGCGGTTCCTTGAACCGCGCGAAACCGAGACGCGGCGCATGCATGCGCTCGGCGAGTATGGTTTGATGCACGTCAAGCTGTACGAGGACATCGCGCGCCACGGCCACATCGCCACGACCTATGCCTATCCGGTGAAGGTGAACGACCGATATGTGATGGATCCGTCGCCGACGCCGAAGTTCGACAATCCGAAAATGGATAACTGTGCGGCATTGCAGCTGTTTGGCGCGGGGCGCGAGAAGCGTATCTATGCAATCCCGCCGCAGACCAAAGTCACATCGCTCGATTTCGAGGACCATCCGTTCGAAACCTACCGTTTCGACGCGCCTTGCGCGCTTTGCGGATCGAGGACGTCCTATCTCGATGAAGTCGTGGTCGATGACAAAGGCGGCCGGATGTTCGTGTGTTCCGATACCGACTATTGCGAAACGCGCCGCGCGGACGGCCATCAGGGCGCCGGCTTCGGCGCCGATCATCAGGTGACGTGATGCGCGACGACGATCAGCCGCTGCTTATCTGTGATGGCTTGAGCAAGTCTTACGGCCGGCAACTCGCCTGCAAGGACGTCTCGTTCCAACTTTATCCGGGCGAAGTGCTGGCGATCGTCGGCGAGTCAGGCTCCGGGAAATCGACCCTGCTGCAAATGCTGTCGACGCAGCTTCAGCCGAGCAAGGGCCGTGTGTCGTATCGCATGCGCGATGGCATCACTCGCGATCTCGCGACCTTGGGTGAGGCGGAGCGGCGCTTTCTGTTCCGTACCGACTGGGGCTACGTGCATCAGGATCCGGCGATGGGCCTGCGCATGGCGGTATCAGCGGGAGCCAATGTCGGCGAGCGGCTGATGGCGGTCGGTTGGGGTCACTACGGCAAAATCCGCGAGACGTCATCGTCGTGGCTGGAGCGTGTCGAGATTTCGATCGACCGGATCGATGACGCGCCGAAGACGTATTCCGGCGGCATGCGGCAACGGCTTCAGATTGCCCGCAACCTTGTCACCGAACCGCGTCTGGTCTTCATGGATGAGCCGACAGGAGGGCTCGATGTCTCGGTTCAGGCAAGGCTGCTCGACTTGGTGCGCGGACTGGTCAACGAACTCGGGCTCGCGGTCGTCATCGTGACGCACGATCTTGCGGTAGCCCGGCTGCTGTCGCACCGGGTTATGGTGATGAAGGGCGGCGAGGTGATCGAGACAGGGTTGACGGATCAGGTGCTTGACGATCCGCATGAACCCTATACGCAACTTCTTGTTTCTTCGATCCTACCGGCATGAGGGTGCTATGTCTCCGATGATCGACATATCGAGTGCAAGCAAGACATTTACGATGCATCTGCAAAACGGTGCTCGGCTGCCGGTCGTGTCAGGTGTGTCGATGCAGGTCAATGCGGGTGAATGCGTCGTGTTGTCTGGCCCATCCGGCGCAGGAAAGTCGTCGATTCTGAAAATGATCTTCGGCAACTACCGCTGCGACCATGGCCGCCTCTTGGTGCGTCACAACGAAGCGATGATCGATGTCGCCAGCGCGCAGCCGCGCGATATCCTACGGATCCGCAGACAGACCATTGGCTATGTCAGCCAGTTCCTGCGTGCAGTGCCTCGGGTCGCCACGCTCGACGTCGTGGCCGAGCCACTCATCGCGAACGGTGTCGCGCGTGATCAAGCTCGCACGCAGGCGGGGACATTGCTGCGCCGTCTCAACATCGCCGAGCGGCTTTGGGCGTTGCCGCCTTCGACCTTCTCCGGCGGCGAGCAGCAACGTGTCAATATCGCGCGTGGCTTCATATCCGACATGCCGATCCTGTTGCTGGATGAGCCAACGGCATCGCTCGACGGCGTTAACCGGAAGATTGTGGTCGATCTCGTCGCCGAAAAGAAAGTGCGCGGGGTAGCGATGGTGGCTATCGTTCACGACGACGAGGTCCGTCATTTGATTGCCGATCGTATTATCGACGTCACGTCGTTCGCGGCGGCAGCGTAAGAGGGAAGAATGATCTCCAAACGGAACGAAGGCATCTTTGGCAACGCGCGTGTGGTCCTGAAGGACCGCGTCATAGAACGCGGCTGGGTTGCAGTTGCTCATGGCACGATCGCCGAGGTGGGTGAGGGTGACGCGCCTGAGCGCGGCGAGGACATGGGCGGGGATATTCTGATGCCCGGACTGATCGAATTGCATACCGATCACCTGGAGGCCCACTACGTGCCGCGCCCCAAGGTGTTCTGGGACCCGGTTGCGGCTGTCGTCTCCTACGATGGGCAACTCGCCACCAGCGGCATTACCACGGTGCTGGATTCCTTGCGCGTCTGGCGCGAGGAAGGTGCGGAGGACGTCGACGGTCAGGCGGGCATTCTGGCCGAAGCCATTTCCTCGGCTCGCGATGCGAAGCTGCTGCGGGCGGAGCATTTCCTGCACCTGCGTTGTGAAATTCCGATGCCAAGCGTTGTCGAGGAGGCGAAGGAACTGGTCGGCCGGCCGGATGTGCGGCTGATGTCGCTGATGGATCACACGCCGGGCCAGCGCCAGTTTCGCGACGAAGGCAAGCTGCGTGACTATTATCGCGGCAAGAGTGGCGGTCTGACGGACGCAGAGCTGGATGTGATGTTCGAGCGGCGTTTTGTCTATCAGAAGACTTACGGCGAAACCAATATGCGGGCGATCGTAGAGCTTGCGCAAAGCTACGGCATCCCGCTCGCCAGTCATGACGATACCACCGAGGAAAATGTCACCGACGCGATCCGCGATCGCGTGTCGGTCGCCGAATTTCCGACCACGATGGAAGCGGCACGGGGGCTTCATCAGGCGGGCATCGCTGTTCTGATGGGCGCGCCAAACGTTGTGCGCGGTGGTTCGCATTCCGGCAACATCGCCGCTGTCGATCTCGCCCGCGAAGGGCTGCTCGACATCATGTCGTCGGATTACATTCCCTCGAGCCTGCTGATGGCGGCGATGCAGTTGCCGAAACATGTACCGGCGATCGACCTGGCCGCAGCGGTGCGAACCGTCACCAAAACCGCCGCTGAAGCTGTTGGTCTCGCAGATCGGGGCGAAATCGTCGCCGGCAAACGTGCCGATTTGATCCGCGTGCATCTTGCGCAAGATCTGCCGGTGGTGCGCAGCGTTTGGCGTGAAGGACATCGCGTAGCATGACCGATATTGCAACACTGTCCGCGCCAAGCACGGATTTGATAGGGCCGGGCCGATTGGTTCTGGTCGTCGGCCCAAGCGGGGCAGGCAAGGATACGCTGATCGGGCTGGCGCAGGCGGCCTGTGCGGGCGACACCAGCGTCGTCTTCCCGCAACGAGTTGTGACGCGGGAGGCTTCGTCCTTCGAAAATAATGAGGCGGTCAGCCCGACACAGTTCGGGCAGATGCTGGCGCATGGCGACTTCGCCTTTCAGTGGGAGGCACATGGCCTGCGCTACGGTGTGCCGCGCTCGATCGTCGATGGCATCCGGGCCGGACACGTTGTTGTCGTGAATGCGTCTCGCACCATTGTCGAGTTTGCGCGCAGGTCCTATGCCAACGTGACGGTGGTCTCTGTGACGGCTCCGCCGGAGATTCTTGCGCAACGTCTTGCTGCAAGGGCGCGCGTCAGCGATGGCCAACTGGACGACAGGCTGCGAAGGGCCGTTATTTCCGCCGTGCCTGATGTCGTCATCAATAACGTTGGCCGTGCGGAGGATCACGCAGCCGAGCTTTTGCAGGCGATCAAGCGCCTTTGAGAGGTATCGGCGGCGATCAGACGACGCCGCCGTTTGCGCGCAGTACCTGACCGTTGACCCAGTCCCCGTCGGGGCCTGCAAGGAACGACACCACGCCGGCGATGTCGCTCGGCTCGGCCAGCCGCTCAAGCGGTGCCATCCTGGCAAGGCGATCAACGAGCTCCGGCGATTTGCCGTTAAGGAATAACTCAGTGGCGGTGGGGCCGGGCGCAACGGCATTCACGGTGATGTTGCGGCCGCGCATTTCTTTGGCGAGGATTGCAGTCATTGTTTCAACGGCGGCCTTGGTCGCGGCATAGATGCCGTAATTTTCGAGCTTCGTCCCGACGACGCTCGTTGAGAAGTTGATGATGCGCCCGCCATTGCGCAGCCGTTTTGCAGCCTCCCGCATGCCGTTGAACGTGCCCTTCAGATTGATGGCGATCATGCGATCGAACGCGGCATCATCGGCTTCGGCAAAGCTCGCGAGCTGCATAACGCCGGCGTTGTTCACCACCACGTCAACGCCGCCGAAGGCTGCTTCCGCAGCGTCGAACATGCGGCGGACGGCTGTTGGATCGCTCACGTCTGCCTTTGCGGACAGGGCGCGTCCACCGGCTGCTTCGATCTTGCTGGCAAGCGCTTCAGCTTCGGCCTGGTTGCCTGCATAGTTGATGAACTTGCGGCGGGAGCCCTTGCCGAAGTGCTGCCGGATTTCCCGCCGTCACCGTCGCCGGTGTATGTGCTGTACCCGCAGAATCGCCAGCTTTCGCCGCGCGTGCGTGTTTTTATCGACTGGCTGGCCTCGGAGTTCGCGGATCGGATACTCAACAGGGCAGCCGCTCAAATCTGAAATCAGCCGCACGCGTCATCGACAAGCGGTGGGAAATATCCGTTACGCCATGGTGCCGGCATAACGCGGCAACTCTGCGGATTTGTCTGGCTTCAGAACACCCATCACGGCGCGTGCGTGTCCGAGGCTGATAACCGCGATGTCGCGCGTTGGCTGACCGGCGCGCGGCTGCGCCTTCTCGACCAATAGCAGGCCGCCTTCCTCGTAAATTTTTACGGTACCTACGCCGGTCCAGAGCGTTTCGCGGGCATCGTAGAAATCCTCAACACTCTCCGTTGTGAATGCGATCTGGTCGACCGCGAGTTTGTAGCCGAGGCGTTCGAAACGGCTGACGATATCTGCATCGGACATTTTGATGCGCGTGCGCGGCAAGCTCAACTTGGGTTCCCTCCCTACAGGTCAATGCAGGAGAGCTCCGTCGCTCGGTCCGGAAGGTGCATCGATCTGTGTGCTTGTGTGAAGAATCGCGCCGTTTATGGCGTCGTTGTTGGCCGTAGGTTCGAACTGACGGGTATCCAAGTAAAGCCCCATTGTTTGAAATTTTCCCCGGCGTCGCGTGGGAATGAATTGTTGCGCTGCACAGTTCCCCGAGCGGGCTCACAAACTTGTGCCAGAGCGCTGGAAATTGGATGACATCTTCCCGAAAGTCCGTGTTAGTTTTGCAGTTGACGGCGACACAAAGTCCCGTTGCGGAATGGGAAGGAGACCAAGAAAATGGCCTGGAAGACTCCAAAGATCGTCGAAGTGCCAGTTGGTATGGAAATCAACATGTACGCCTGCGCGGCGCGGAAGTAGGCCGCGCCTCGTTATCAGGTTTGCAGCGAAGCTGCCCGGTTTGCGTCAGGAATTCTTCCCATCGGGAGTATTCCTGCGCGACACCGGTTTTGTTGCGTTTGTGACATCGAGTTCCGTGACATGAACTCCTGTCACCATGAAGTTCAGTCACATTGAATCGAGCGCGGAGCTTCCTTATGCGCGTCGTCGTTCTCGGGGCTGCGGCGGGCGGTGGTGTTCCTCAATGGAATTGTAATTGCGAGGTCTGTCGCGCGGCCCGCGGTCCGCAGCCTGAATTGCAGGCGACCCAAGCCTCGATTGCGATCAGCGCCGACGGCGAACACTGGTTTCTGGTCAACGCCTCGCCGGATCTGCGCCAGCAGGTTATCGCGACACCGCAGCTTCACCCCAGGACGGGCCATTTGCGCCATAGCCCGATTGCTGGTGTTATTCTGACAAATGGCGAGGTAGATGCCGTCGCCGGACTTTTGTCGCTCCGTGAGGGCTGGCCATTCACCATCTACGCCCATCAGCGCGTGCTTTCCGTTCTCAAGTCGAACAGTATCTTCAACGTGCTCGACGAGAAGAGGGTGCGTCGCCAACCGATGGAGTTTGATACGGCATTCGAACCCGTGCTTCCGGACGGCTCACCATCCGGGCTCGAAGTTCTGCCGTTTGCCGTGCCCGGTAAACGCGCCTGGTATCTTGAAAGTGCTCCACAACGCGATGGCGACGAGCCTGGCGATACGCTTGGGTTGCGGATCGCCGACAAGAGAAGCGGAGAGTATCTCTATTTTCTTGCAGCCTGCGCGGCGCTTACCCCTGATCTCAAGCAGCGGCTTCAAGACGCGCCACTGATTTTTTTCGACGGCACGCTCTGGCGCGACGACGAATTGATCGCAGCCGGGCTGGGGGCGAAAACCGGCCAGCGTATGGGGCATATGGCGATGTCGGGCGATGACGGCGCCATCGCGGCGCTTGCGGACCTCGGCATCGCGCGTAAGATTTTCCTGCATATCAACAACTCGAATCCGGTTCTGTTTCCGGACTCTGCGGAGCGCAAAGCGGCCGAGAATTCAGGATGGCAGATCCCCTCGGACGGAACGGAGATCACCATTTGATCGCGACGAGTGTGTTTGCATTAAAGGCGGGAACGCCGCTTGGGTCGGCGGATGATCTTGAAGCGGCGCTTCGGCAGATTGGGGCGACGCGGTATCACAACCTGCATCCCTTTCACCGGTTGCTGCATGGCGGCAAGCTGAACAAGGGGCAGGTGCAGGCTTGGGCGCTCAATCGCTACTATTATCAAAGTTCCATTCCCATCAAGGATGCAGTGGTGATCTCGCGGTTCCGCGACCGCAACATCCGGCTCGAGTGGCGGCATCGCATTGAAGATCACGACGGCGATATCGGCACCGAAGGCGGCATCGAGCGCTGGCTGAAGCTGACTGAGGGCCTCGGTCTGGACAGCGCCTATGTGGAATCCGCGGAGGGTATTCTTCCCGCGACACGTTTCGCAGTCGATGCCTACGTTCATTTTGTTCGCGACAAGACGCCGCTTGAGGCGATCGCATCGTCGCTGACTGAGCTGTTCGCGCCGAACCTGCACGAGGAACGTATTTCGGGAATGCTCGCGCATTACGATTTCATTAATCCGAACATCATGAGCTATTTCAAGCGGCGGATGGAACAGGCGCCACGAGACGCGAACTTTGCGCTCGATTTCGTCAAGCGCCATGCCGCGACGCCGCAAGAGCGGGAAGCCGTCTGCAATGCGCTGATCTTCAAGACCAACGTGCTCTGGGTCCAACTCGATGCGCTTTATCACGCGTATGTTGATGGCCACGTGCCGCCGGGCGCCTTTGTGCCGGAGCCGGGCTGATGGCATTGCGAAGCCGCCGGATCGACATAAGTGAAGGGAGCCGGCCGGTGCTGGCCCGGCACGCCAAGCTCAAGTTCGACGAGGCCCGGAAGGTCTGGGTCATTCTGGTGCCGGAGCGGGTGCTTGCGCCGGACGAGATTGCAGTCGAAATCCTGCAACTTTGCGACGGCGTTCGCAGCGTCGATCAGATCATTGATGTGCTCGCTGCCAAGTACACTGCCGATCGTGGTATGATCGGCGCGGACGTCATCGCCATGCTGCGGGATCTCGCCGAAAAGGGGTTTCTTGCAGAGGCACAGGACACGAAATCATGAGTTCGACGCTCACCGATGCCTCTCCTGTTCACGCCGATCCGGCGGATGGATTGGCGGTGCTGGAACAGCGCAAATCGCGGGCGGAAATGTTCGGCATTCCTTTGGCCGTTCTGGCAGAGCTGACACACCGCTGTCCTTTGCAGTGTCCGTATTGTTCGAACCCGGTGGAACTGGAGCGGGGCGGGGCGGAGCTGACCACCGACGAGTGGAAGCGTGTGCTGAGTGAACTTGCGGCAATCGGCGTGCTTCAGATCCATTTTTCCGGCGGTGAACCGACGGCGCGGAAGGACCTGGTGGAACTGGTTCAGCATGCAACCGATGTCGGCCTGTATACGAACCTCATCACCTCCGCTGTCTTATTGACGAAGGACAAGCTTGCCGCCCTGGCCGATGCCGGGCTTTGTCACGTGCAGATCAGTTTCCAGGGCAGCGAGCAGGGCGTTGCCGACCGCGTCGCCGGCTTGAAGGACGCGCACGCAAAGAAGATCGAGGCTGCGGGCTGGACGCGCGAGCTCGGCCTGCCGCTGACGGTCAACGCCGTGATGCATCGCCAGAATCTGTTTCAGCTTGCCGATATCATCCAGATGGCCGTCGATCTCGATGCCGACCGGCTCGAAGTCGCCAACGTGCAGTATTACGGCTGGGCGTTGAAGAACCGTCCCGCACTAATGCCGACGATAGAACAGATCGACGAGACCTCCCGCATCGTCGAGGAGGCTGAGGCCCAGCTGAAAGGCATCCTCGCCATCGACTACGTCGTGCCGGATTACTACGCGCTGCGTCCAAAGAAATGCATGGGCGGCTGGGGGCGGCAGTTCTTCAACATCTCGCCGTCGGGCAAGATATTGCCATGTCACGCGGCGGAAACGATCACCGGTCTTGCGTTTGAATCTGTGCGGGATCATTCGATCGCGTGGATCTGGCAGAACTCGGAAGCGTTCAATCGCTATCGCGGCACCGGCTGGATGCCTGAGCCGTGCCGGAGCTGTGAATACAAGGAGATCGATTACGGCGGCTGCCGCTGTCAGGCATTTGCGCTGACCGGCAATGCCGGCAACACCGATCCGGCCTGCGCGTTGTCGCCGGTACACGAGCAGATATTCAAGACCGCGATGGCGGAGGCGGCCGGAGACAACCGCCGGTTCATCTATCGCAACTTTGCAGGCGGCACACTCGAGGCTGATCCACATGGAGCCTGACGCCGCCGACATTGCGCCGCCCAAAAAAGCTGACAGGTTTGCGCCGCTATCCATGCGGCATCTCGCGGTGGGCGAGGGTCACGAGCTTTATGTGGAGACAGTTGGCCGTGCTGACGGCATCCCGGCGGTCTATCTGCACGGCGGCCCCGGCAGCGGCTGCCAGCCGGACCATCGCCGGTTGTTCGACCCGTTGCGGTTTCATGCGGTGCTGTTCGATCAGCGCGGGGCGGGCAGGAGCCGTCCCAAGGGATCACGTGAAGCCAATACGCTGCCGCATCTGATCGCCGACATGGAGGTCATTCGCGAGACGCTGGGCATCGAGCGGTGGCTGGTCGTCGGCGGATCGTGGGGCGCGACATTGGCCCTTGCTTATACGCAGGCGTACCCCTCGCGGGTCAGCGGCATCGTGCTGCGTGCGACTTTTCTCGGCACTCGCGATGAGCTGGAATGGACATTCATCGGCGGCTTGCGGCGCTTCTACCCTGATCTGAACGATGACTTTCTCAGCCTGCTGCCGCCGGACGAACGCGACCAGCCGCTCGACGCCTACTGGCGGCGTATTCTCGACCCGGAGCCAGCCGTACATGGACCGGCGTCTCGCGCCTGGCACGACACCGAGCGCATTCTGTCCGAACACAAGCCTTCAAAAACACGGCTTGATCTTGCTGCGGTAGCGAATGATGAGCGCGGTCTTCCATCGTCCCCGTTTATGGAAGCGCATTACTTTCAAAACGGCTGCTTTATGAAACCCGGACAACTTTTGGAAAATGCCGGACGCCTGAAGGGCATTCCCGGAGTTGTCGTGCAAGGCCGCTACGATCTCCTGTGCCCGCCGTCGACTGCCCACGCACTGCTCGCTGCATGGCCCGATGCAAAACTGCAAATGGTCGAGACTGCGGGGCACTCGCTGTACGATCCCGGCGTGAAAGACGCCGTCGTTGCAGCCATCGAAGAGCTGTCACGCGCCTAGCAGGGCGGAGCAAGGCGTTTTCCAATTGCAAGTCGAACGGAAAGTATCGGACACTGTCACCAAAGGCTCACGCGTACCCCCCAACAGGGTACGTGATAAGGGCCTTTTTCACAGGGAGGAATGAATGACGATGTTAGTATCCGCGTCGCGCAGCATGCTGCTCGCGAGTGCTTTTGCTGGCTTGTTTGCGCTGAGTGCCCACGGCCAGCAGCCTGCTTCTCCATCCAGTTCACCAACTCCGGCGGCCGCGCCTGCTGCTCCAGCGGCCGCGGCCCCGGCGCCCGCTGCGACCGCACAGGTCCCGGCTGCGCCCGCGCTGCCGCCCGGTTCACCGCTGATCGGGCGACCGGACAATGCCGCCGCCGCCAAGCTGGCCCCGATCGCGCCGCCACCCATTCCAGCTGCTGCGGATAAATTGCCGACGGCCAAACTGAAGCTGCCGCCCGGTTTCAATATCGAGGTCTATGCGTCCGGCATAGCGAATGCGCGCTCGCTACGCGAAGGTGACAAGGGGACGGTGTTCGTCGGCAGCCGCCTAGGTGTTTAGTCCCGGCATTTGATGGACCGGATTTAGTCTGAATCGTTCTGGCTCTTTTGTCCACGTTTTGGCGATGAATTCGTAGGGTGTAAGGCCCTTCAGGGTCTTGAGACGCCTGCCGTAATTGTATGCGTTG
>JAFVHU010000148.1 GCA_017474385.1 Afipia sp.
ACCACCGCCGCAACCCAGTCTGCCCGCAGTCCGGCAGGCCATCCTTGATCACCTATCCAGGCCGCCGCCTGCCTGTTGCCCCCAATGCGGTCACCGCCTCCGTGAAGAGACAATCAAACTTCTGCCAAAGTAGTGCTAGGCCGCGTTGACAAAAGACTTCAGCCATAGCCGCGTGGCGGCGAGGTTTAGGAAGCTCTCGAACGAGAGAAGGGTTTTGTCATATCGAGTGGCGATGCGTCGTTGCTGTTTGAGCTTTCCGAACATGCGCTCGACGCGGTTGCGGTCCTTGTAACGGCGATAGTCGGGATGCTCTGGCACCTTGCGGTTCGAGCGGGGCGGGATGATCGGCAGGATGCCCCGGGTCAGCAGGCTTTCCCGGAAGCGATCACCATCATAGCCCTTGTCCGCGAGCAGCGCCTTGGGTGTGGCGACGGGGATCGCCATCAGCGGTTCGGCAGCGGTGTAATCAGAAGCCTCGCCGCCGGTCAGGATGGCCGAGAGTGCTTTCCTTGACGATGGAAGCCATCTGGATCATAAAATCACCAGCGCCGATCACCCTCGGCGTAACGAGACCTGCCGGCCTTTTCACGCTATGCCTTCCCAACATAGGACGTTGTCGGACCAGATATGCTCGGGTGGCCCATGCTCGGTGAACAGATCGGCGAGGACGTCGATGACGTCGTTCGACCGGAACCGCCGCAGCGGCACCATCGCCAGGCATTCCCGGCTGTGCTCGTCGATGATGTTGAGCATCCGGAACTTCCGGCCGTTGTGCGTCTGATCCTCGACAAAGTCGTAGGACCACACATGCCCGCGGTGCAGCGGGCGCAACCGGATGCACGACCCGTCGCCAAGCCAGAGCCGGCGGCGCTTCGGTTGTCTCTTCGGCACCTTTAAACCCTCCCGCCGCCAGATGCGCTCGACCACCGACAGGCTGACCTGCCAGCCGGCATGCCCGAGCAGCGCATGGATACGGCGATAGCCGTAACGGCCATAATCCTTCACCAGCGCGATAATGTCGGCCGTCAGGCGCCGCTCGTCGGCATGATCTCTCGGAGGATGCCGCTGTGTCGAGCGGTGCTGACCGAGCACGCGGCAGGTCCGTCGCTGCGATACCGATAATGCACGACGGACCTGCTCGATCGCCTCGCGGCGACGGGAGGTGCTCAAAAAGTCAGCTTCGATGCCTCTTGCAGGATCGCCTTGTCCAGTGCGAGGTCCGCGACAAGCCGCTTCAGCCGTGCATTCTCGCGCTCCAAATCCTTCATCCGCCGCGCCTGATCAACCTTCAGGCCGCCATATTCCTTGCGCCACCGATACAGCGCCTGTTCGGATATCCCGATCTGGCGGCAAGCCTCGACCGCAGTCGATCCCCGCCCGACCAGCACATCCGCCTCACGCAGCTTCGCGATGATTTGTTCCGGCGTAAACGTTGACGTCCCATAACTTTCTCCAATTCTCTCGCCACAATCGGCTCTCTCTAGAATTGGACCAGTTTTTCCAAGGCAGACCAATCTCGCCCAACTCATGCCATGGTCCACCGTGGCCTGAAAACACCGGTTACATGCTTTCGCTGCTTGGCACTGTTTCGCCTTCCCGTTCTATCTGGTGCGGCGCGAACGATGGCTTGAACGCCGCAACGGCATGGCCGGCGAACGCTGAGTGGTAGCTCCCTTTCCCGGCAGGCAAGGTCTGGCAAGCACCGCACCTGCGGGAACCCGGGGCGAAGGACAACCAGGATCAGGCTGCAAGTGGCGGTGCAGTGTGCGTATCCCAAAGGGCAAGAATGCTGCGGAGTGCGGTTACAAAGGCCAAAGGCTGATCGAGCATCAGATGGTGACGGGCTTCAGGCACCGCGATGATCGGAATGTCACCTCCACCCAGCTCGCGGACGTATTCGGCCGATTCCGGGGTGAAGAGTTGGCTCATACCGCCGTGCACGATGGCCTTCCGGCCCGGTGCCTGCACCAGACGCTCGCCCATGGTGAGCCATTCGTTGGGCTTGTTGCTCCTTCGAAAGACCTCGGTTGAAAACTTCCACGTCCACTCGTCTCCATCCTGTCGCAGGGAATGATAGGCCATGTAGTCCAGAAGGAATGGCTCGCCGACCGGCTGGGGCGGGGAAAGGATGTACCGCTTACGTGCCGTTTCATAGCAGGGATAACGCTTGCTGGGCTTGTCCGGATCGCCGGAACCAGGGCTTGACCGCCTGAGGTTCCAGTACTCTTCCAGGAGAGCGGGCCGCATGATCATGAGATCGCAAACCACCACTCCGGCAAAGGCCTCGGGCCACTGGGTCACGGCTGTCAGGGCTGCGCCCGACCCGAAGCTGTGCGCGATGATTGTCGGCTTTTGGCCATCCGCAAACATATTCAGCGCCTCGGCAATCTCGCGAAACTCGCCCCCTCTCGCCAAGAGGTCGGCGCGCCCACGCATGTCGCTGTCGCCCATGCCGGCCAGATCAAACGCCACCACGTCATAATCTTCTGCCAGAAACGGTGCAATGAAGGCAAAGCAGCGCGCATGTGCCAGAAAGCCATGGGTCATCAATACCTTGGGCTTGCTGGGGTCACCCCATCGGAAATAGTGCGCCTTGGCCCCATCTATTTCCACATAACCTTCTTCGCGGGGCACCTTGAGCGCCGAAACGAACCATTCGGGCAGATGTGAGCCGTCGCCAGCCCAAACAGGATCAATGTCCACTGGAAAGTCACTTATTCTGAACATCTCATTCATCAGGTTGCGCTGTCCTTGTTCGCTGGTGTGCTGGCGGCAAAGCCGCGGTAGGCATCGCGTGCCACATCGCCGCAAATCGCAGCATAGGTCGACACGCTTGGAAAATTGATGAGTTGGCGCTTCTTACCCGGGATGTTTGCGCCCATGTACCAGGAGTCCGCTTCGGGAAAGAGCGTCATCGCGCCAACCTGAGCGACCATTTCGGTCCAGTCCGCCTCTGCTTGCGGATCGGCGTCGAAAAGATCGTAACCGTTGTTTCGCAGCCAGACCATGAAATCGCAGATCCAGTCGCCCTGCATTTCCGCGCTTGTCGGGCCGTTGGAAAAACCCGAGGGGCTCAGGGGTCCGTAAGCGAACAGCATGTTGGGGAAACCCGATACCGCCATTCCCAGATAGGCGCGCAGCCCGTTGTACCAAGCTTGCGACAGTGACAGGCCGCCCCTGCCGGTGATGTTCATGTCGATTAACCCGCCCCGCCCCGCGTCGAAGCCGGTGGCGAAAACGATGAGATCGCATTCGACCTCGCCGTCTGCGGTTGTGATTGCGTGCGGCCCGACACGGGTGATCGGGTTTGCCTTCAGATCAACCAGCGCAACATTGTCCTGCGCGAAAATCTCGTAATATCCCTTTTCCAGCGAAGGTCGCTTCGTGCCGAACGGATGCGGCGGTTCGGATGGGGCGAGTTTCTCGGCCAGATCGGGATCGGCGATCCGCGCGCGAACCTTGTCGCGCCAGAAATCGTAGGCGTGGCGATTGGCTGCGCGATTGGTAAGCAAGTCGGCGAAGTTGTGGTACCAGAACCTCAATCCGCCTCGCTGCCATAAATCTTCGAAGTGGGCATTGCGCTCAATCTCGTCGACTTCGAGCGCCGAGACTTCAAGTGACTGGCTTTCAAATCCTCCGCTCGTCTGCCTGCGCTGTTCGAAAAGGGCAGGATAGCTGTGCTTTTCGCGTTCCTGATCCTCCCGCGTCAGCCGCTCTTGCCGCATCGGCAGGGCCAGGATCGGGGTTCTTTGGAACAGGGTCAGCGTCGCAGCACGTTTGGCTGCTTCCTGCGCAACCTGCACTCCGCTTGCTCCTGTTCCAATCACGGCAACTTTGCGCCCATCCAGATCAATACCTTCCTGCGGCCAGCGCGCCGTGTGGCACCATTCGCCCTCGAAATCCTCAATGCCTGGGATGTCCGGGACATACGGCTTCGACGCGAAGCCGAGTGCAGGCAGCAGGAAGCGTGTCGATATGGTTTGCCCGCCCTCAAGCTGTATGTGCCATAGCCCCGCCCCCGCATCAAAGTCGGCGCATTCGACCCTCGACCCCATCCGCATCAGCGGCCAAAGGTTCAGCGTATCGCAAACATGACGGAAATAGGCCCTGAGCTCTTCCCAGCCAGGAAAGCGCTCACTCCAGGTCCATGGCTGCCACACTTCGGGCATCGAGAATTCATAGAGCGGAATCTGCGAATCCACCCGTGCGCCGGGATAGCAATTCCAGTGCCAGATGCCGCCCGGATCGGCCGCCGCATCGACCAGCAGCACGTTGAACCCGGCGTCACGCAACTTGTGGAGCAGGTAGATCCCGCTGAAGCCGGCACCGACGATCACGGCGTCGTAATCGGGCGAAGTCTGGGTCGTCATGATGCGGCAGTCAGGCTCTCGGCAATTGCCTTCGCCGTTGCGTAGTCGGCCTTGCCGTTCGATGCGCGCAGGGGGGTATTCGTTGGATATATGGCCTTCGGCGTCTTGTATCCTGCCAACTGCCCCCGCACATGATCCTTGACGGCTTGCTCGTCGAACGGAGCGTCGACGCTGAGGTGGACAACAGCGGTGACGGCTTGGCCCCATTTCTCGTTCGGCACGCCCACGACCAGCGCGTCACCAATGGCGGGATGGGTCTTGAGAATCTCCTCGACTTCCTCGGGGTAAACTTTCTCGCCAGCAGTGTTGATGCAGACGCTGCCACGGCCCAGCAAGGTCAGGCTGCCATCGGCCTCGACCATGCACCAGTCGCCGGGAATCGAATAGCGGACCCCATCGATTGTGCGGAACGTCTTGGCGGATTTTACGGGATCCTTGTAATATCCCGCCGGGATCGCCCCCATGAGAGCGATAAATCCCGGTACGCCGCTTCCCGGCGTCACTTTCCGGTCGTTTTCGTCAAAGACATCGCAGAATTCGCCAATCGCAAATTTTGCGGTGTTGGTGCCCCCTTGCGCGGTTGTGATGG
Organism: Afipia sp.; assembly: GCA_017474385.1. GTDB lineage: Bacteria > Pseudomonadota > Alphaproteobacteria > Rhizobiales > Xanthobacteraceae > Afipia. The sequence continues at coordinate 4,960 of JAFVHU010000148.1, forward strand.
AGCGGCCGAAGCCGAGCCCTTCGGAAGCGCCGAAGCTGTCCATCAGCACCACCTGGGGGATATGCTTGCACAGTCCAGCCTTGACTTCCTTGCTCCACATCACGCCGGATGAAACGATGGTAACGAGGCTGCTGGTATCCCAGCGGCCGGGATTCTCGTCCAGCGCTTGCAGCATCGGCTTGGCAAATGCATCGCCCACAATTGCGATGCTTTGCACCTTGTGCTTATCAACCGTTTCCCACAATTCCGTCGCATCGAAGGACGGGTCTGCAAGTGTAACGATGGCGCCGCCCGACATAAGTGTGCCGATCGCGGTGATGAAGCCGGTCCCGTGCATCATCGGGCAGGATGGCAGGGTGCGGTTGCCGGGCCCTTGACTTGTGATCAACGCGACGTGTTCTTCGAGTGTCTGAGGAACGGGGGCGAGCAGCTTCTGGGCCTCGAGCTGTGCTTTGCGCATTTGGTCGTGATGCCACATCACGCCCTTGGGCATGCCCGTCGTGCCGCCGGTATAGATGAAGAGCTGATCTTCGGGAGAGCGCACTATGCCGAGCGCCGATCCGTCGCCTTCTTGCGCGAGTGTCTCGTAAGGGATCGCAAAAGGCGCGATTTGCGAAGCCTCGCCAATTTCCACAAAGGTGTGAACTTTCTCGAGCCGATCCTTGAGCTCGACGATACAGTCGCGGAATTCCGAACTGTAGACGATCACTTCGCTATCGGAATCGTCGAAGATGTAGAAGACCTCCTCGGCGACATAGCGGTAATTGATGTTCACATGGATCAGGCGCCCCTTGAAGCAGGCTGCCATCAACTCGCCGTATTCGGGTCGGTTGCGCATATAAAAGGCAACCTTGGCCCCATTGCCGGCTCCGCGCTGCCGAAGCGCGCGGGCGACATTGTTCGAACGTCCGGACATTTCGGGCCAGGTAATGATCCGGTCACCGTGGATCAGGGCTGGCGCATCCTTTGGCATGACAGGCTCGAAAGCGTCGAGAATGTCGCCGAGATTCCAGTCGGTCACATCAGTTCTCCTCTGCGAACGGGGCGGCTCTGGCGTGCGCTATCCCCGGAAGAAATATCACGCAGCTTTGGTCCAGCCCTGAAGTGCCGCAGCCTCCGCCCGGACCGCTTCTGGCCCACCCAAGACCTGCCGGTCGAATCCGATCCGTTTGAACCAGTAGTGCAGGCCAAGCAGGTCGGTGAATCCCATTCCGCCGTGTACTTCGGTGGAAGTGCGTGCGACAAATCGATGGACCTCGGCCGTGTGCGATTTCGCATGGCAGGCGACCAGCGATGCCTCGTTCGGCACCGCGTCGAAGGCGTGGGCGGCGTACCAGACGAGCGAACGGCACGGTTCATGACGCGCGGCCATCTCGGCGCACATATGCTTTACGGCCTGGAAACTGCCGATCAGGCGGCCGAACTGTTCGCGCTGGCCAGCATAATCGACAGCCTTTTCGATCATCGCCTGACCTGCGCCAAGACTGTCGGCGGCCAGGATAACACGGCCTGCATCACGCAACCGGGCCGTTGCAACTCCCCCATCATCAGCCAGTGGTTCCGCTTCGGCCCCGTCAAACCGCAATTCCCCGACGCTGCGGGTGCGATCAATGGTAGTCAACGCGATAGCCTTCAGGCCCGACGCCTTGGCACCGACAAGGTGCAGCCTGCCACCGGAATCGGCGACAATGTAGGCATCATCTCCTTCGAAATCGAGCGCGAACAGGGCGGTGCCGTTGAGCTTCCCGCCGGCAGAGGAAACTCCCGCGCCGTCGCGTACCTCGATCGTCTCGGAAATCGCGACACCGACACGCGCCTCGCCGCTCGCTATCTTTGGCAGCCAGTGGGCCTTTTGCTCCTCGTTGCCAGCTTCGCGCAAGGCGATCGGTGCGAGAACCTGACTGGCGAGAAACGGCACCGGTGCGACCGCATAGCCAAGCTGTTCCGCCACCACCGCCGCGTCGAGCAAGGTCATGCCGAGCCCGCCATGCTCTTCGGGGACGAGCATTCCGGCAACGCCCAGATCGTGGAGGGCGCGCAACACCTGGTCACTCAACGGATTGTCCCGCTCCGCACATTCGCGGACGTGACTGAGCGGGCTGGTATCGGCGAGGCACCGCGAAACGGCGTCGCGCAACATCTGCTGGTCCTGCGAAAGTCCAAAGTCCATCAGTCTGCTCCCTGCTTCTGACGCGCCATGTCCGCGGGGTTCGGCTCACGTGGCATTTCAAGGCCGCGTTCGGCGATGATGTTCTTCTGGATCTGAGCGGTCCCGCCGCCGATGATAAGACCGAGTTGGAACATATAGCTCCATTGCCACGCCCCGCCGTCCCGCTCACGCGGGCTGTGGTGATAGAGTATGCCCAGTTCGCCCATGGCGTCGATTGCCAGCGCGGATATCTGGTGAGCGAGTTCACAGCTTTGCAGCTTGACGATCAGCTTCGCCATGCCGCCCGGCTCTCCCCTAAGGCTGTTCGAAAGGATCCGCATCCCATTGTATTTCATCGCCGCCACTTCGGCCTGAAGTGCCACCAACCGGTCGCGCAGTACCGGATTGTCGATCGCGCGACCCTGGCCCAAACGCTCTTCCTGCATCAGTGCGATCAGCGCCTGCAGCCGGTTTTCGAGCGCGTCGGGATCGCCCAGCATTCCGCGCTCATGGCCAAGGGTTGCATTCGCGACGAACCAGCCCTGGCCCCGCTGGCCGACGATATGGTGCATCGGGACCCGCACATCGGTGAAGAACGTCTCGTTGAACTCGGCGTGACCGGTCATCGTCTTCAAGGGGCGAACCTCGATGCCCGGCGTGCCCATCGAAAAGATCAGGTAGGAAATGCCGCCATGCTTGGGTGCGTCAGGCTCGGTCCTGACCAGGCAAAAGATCATGTCTGCCTGCTTGGCGGTGCTGGTCCAGATCTTCTGGCCATTGATAACAAACTCGCCGTTTTCGATGTGCGCGCTGGTCTTGAGGTTGGCGAGGTCCGACCCGGCACCGGGTTCGGAATAGCCCTGGCACCAGACAATATCGCCTTTCAACGTGGGTTCGATCCAGCGCCGTTTCTGTTCCTCGGTGCCGAGTTCGAGCAGGGTCGGCACGAACATCGAGATTCCCTGATTAGCAAGCCCGCCCGCCACCCTGGCCCGCGCAAATTCCTCTGCGATGATGCGCGATTGGAGAATGTCCGGCTCGGCTCCATAGCCTCCATACTCCTGCGGGATCGTTCGCGCGGCATACCCATGCTCGATCAACAGCTTCTGCCATTCGACCGCCTTGGAGGAAGGTCGGGCCGCCCGGTCAGCAGAAGGCGGCGCGAGATGGCTATGCGCTTCGATGAAAGCCCGCACTTGCTTGCGGAAGACATCGTATTCGGGCCCGTAATCAAGATCCATAACGCTTCTAACTTTCACGCAGGCGGAAAACAGGAAGGCGGAAGTCCTCACCGATCAGTTCGAACTCCACTTCCACCGGAAGATCGAGCGCCAGGCGCTCGTGATCGCAACCAATCAGGCGCGTGGCCATGCGCACGCCCTCTTCCAATTCCACCACCGCCGCCACGAAGGGAATTTCGGCGGCAAAAGCCGGGTGGAGGGCTTGGTGGGTAACGGTCCAGGAAAACAGTGTGCCCTTGCCGCTGCTGCGTTCCCAGGAAAATTCCGGCGCGCCGCACTTTGCGCACATATAGCGCGGCAGGTGGCGGAAGCAGCCGCAACCACTGCAGCGCTGGAAATAGAGATTGCCGTCCTGGCACCGCTTCCAGAATTCCTGCTCAACCGGGTCTTGCGGGCGAGGTCGCGGTTTGGGCGGCGCAACCTGCGCGGAGGGCCGCATTTTGGGAGGCAGATCGCTCTCGCTGCTCATGCAAACCTCCTGAGAATGGCAATGCTTCCATCGCCAAGGTCACCCCAGCCGGTCACAAGACCAGTTTGGGCTCCCAGCACCTGGCGCTCGCCGCAGTCGTGACGAAGCTGGCGCACTGCCTCGACCACGTGGTTGAGTCCCCAGACATGCGCCTCACTGAGCAAGCCGCCATGGGTGTTGATCGGATAGCGGCCACCCAGCTCAATCTGGCCATTGGCTACGAATTCGGCCTGTGCTCCCGGTTCGCAATACCCCATCGCTTCCAGTTGCAGCAAAACGACATAGGTAAAGCAGTCGTAGATCTGCAGGAAATCCATGTCCTCGCGCTTGACGCCCGCCATGTCGAAAGCGCGCGGGGCAGCATAGCTGAGGCCAATCTTGAAGGGATCGGGCCGCGAGGGGATGTCGTCGGCAGGATAGGGGTGACCTTCCGAGGCACCGGCGATGCTGACGGGCACATGCGGCATATCCCTGGCCCGATCCATTCGCGATATGACAACCGCGCAAGCCCCATCGGTTTCAAGGCAGCAATCGTAAAGGCGGAAGGGCTCGGATATCCAGCGCGCCGAATGATAGGTTTCCGCGTCGAGTTCGCGCCCATAGGTAAAGGCGCGCGGATTCAACTGCGCGTGACGCCGGCAGGCTAGCGCTACCGCTGCCATCGCATCCGCGCCCACGCCGTAAAGCTTCGAGTGACGCGTCGCCAGCCAAGCATACATCTGCACCGGCAGGAACACACCATAGGGGATGTAATAGCCCTGGATGGTATTGGTCAGCGTGTTCATGTTCATCGCCCGAGTGGGCGGGGCACCCGGCTTGGGCCTGAGGGCGGAATAGCCGTTCCAACCGAGCGTCACCAGCACGTGATCGCAAAGCCCGCTGGCGATCGCCATTGCCGCGTTCTGCAGCGCCGTCGTCGGGCTGGCGCCGCCCATGTGAACGGTGGCCGCATAGCGCAGCACATCAATGCCGAGATTGGCGGCCATTTCCTCCGAGGTCGTATAGATCGGCGGCGGCACCATGCCGTCGATGTCGCAAGGTTTCAGCCCGGCATCTGAGATTGCGCGGCGCGAGGCTTCCAGCATCATGTCCACCGCAGTCCGTTCGGTGCCCTTGACGAATGCGGTTTCGCCCACACCGGTTATGGCGGCCTTGTCGGCAAAGGATAAGGTCTGCGAAGCGTTCATACAGCGTACCCGTCTTGCCGCAATTCAGGAATAGAATCTGGCATCGGCCAGCGCCCTTTCGGCCCCTTCGACAAGATCGCGCATGACCTCTGCCGCTGGACGGATCGAATGGATCAATCCAATTCCCTGCCCCGCGAAGCCGGGCATGATATCCTTGCGCTGAGCCTTTATGCCCGAAGCCATGACCGGCCCTGAAATCATCGACTGGTAAGGCATCGGAAGCGGCTCCTTGCCCGCCGCAACCCAAGCATCGGCCCATTTGTTGCGGATCATGCGCGCAGGCTTGCCGGTCAACGAACGGCTAACGACGGTATCTGCATCGCCGCCGTCGGTTATTGCTTCCTTTTGGAACCGTTCAATCCCTGCCTCTTCGGTTGCCAGGAACGCCGTTCCGACCCACGCGCCCAGAGCGCCCAGCATCATCGCTGCGGCGACTCCGCGGCCATCGGAGATTCCACCTGCTCCGATCACGGGAACCCGATCGCCCACCGCGTCGACTACCTGCGGAATCAGCGAGAAGGTTCCGATCGGGGAGTTGTGCCCGCCGCCATCGTGGCCCTGCGCCACAATCATGTCGATGCCGTAATCGACCACCTGCTGGGCGTGCTTGACCTTGCCGATCACCGCCATGACCCTGGTGCCATTGGAATGAAGGCGGTCCATCCACGGTCCGGGATGGCCGAGGCCGGCGGCATAGACTGGCACCTTTTCCTCGATTACCACTTCCATCTGCGCCTCGAAAAACTCCCGCGTGAACAGCTGCGGACCGCCCTTGCCCATTTCCGGCGCGCCAGCCGCGCGCATGGCCATTGCGGCATCCACTTCGGGCAGATCCTCGCGTTCCATGAAATCGCGGGTGAACTGCTGATATTCGCCAAGCAGTGCCATCGGGTTTTCGGGCGAGGCGCCGCTCTGCGGTGCCGAACCGCGCCTGACGGAGGCAGGCAGAAGGGTGTCGACCCCAAATGGCTTATCGGTCAGTTCGCGGGTCTGGCGGATCCAGCTGCGCAACTGGTCTGGCGAGCAGGCCGCAGCGCCAAGAACGCCAAGTCCCCCGGCATTCGATACTGCGGCCGCGAGCGCGGGGACACTCGCCCCGCCCATTCCGGCCAGAAGGATCGGGTATTCGATCCCGAGAATTTCGCATATGCGGCTCTTGAGTGCCATCGTAATACCCTCTCCATCCAGCGCCACCCACCGGCGCCCGTTTTTTACGTCTGTCCCCACCTGACCTTCTGGGACACAAGCTCAGGGCTTCTCTGTGCGAGATAGGAGGCGGAGCCCGCCACGAGACGCGCCATAGCCTGCCGCGCTCCTTCGGCATCGCCCTTGCGCACAGCTTCAAGGACGCGGCGCAAGAAACGCAACTGGACCGCACGCTCTTGCGCCGAATACCCCAGCGAGAGCGAGAATTCGCGGGTAAGCATATGCAACGCGGAAGTCAGAAGGCCGAAAAGCGGATTGCCGCTGGCCCAGCCGAGCATATCGTGAAAACGGCGATTCAGTTCCTCGAACTGGCTGCTCGCTTCGTTTCGCTCCAGCTCTTTGAGGCAATCGGCAAGTGCGCTCAGATCACCCGTGGTCGCGCGCTGGGCGGCATAGGCTGCAACATCCGCCGCAATCGCTTCGCGCAATTCGAGCAAGCCCCTCAAGTCCGCCTCCATGAAATGCAGGATCAGCGAGAGGCTGTTCGCGAAGTCGCCAGTCTGCGGGCGTGCGACCACCGGCCCGCCACCGCGACCTAACTGAAGATGGATAACGCCCTGAAGTTCAAGGAAGCGAAGCGCTTCGCGCAAGGTCGCTCGGGCGACATCGTATCGCGCAAGCATTTCGTCCTCGCGCGCCAACCTGTCGCCCGCAACATGCGCCCCGGCTTCGATATCGCGTACGATATCCTGCGCAAGCGTGAGCGCACGCTTGGCTTTCCTCGAATCATCGACCTTCGGTTGCATCTCTGGGAATCGCTCCTCTGATAAAACCTTATAAGAGTTTATCGGATGACATGTCCAGCATCAGTCTATGAAGTCTGCAGTGCGGTCAAATGTCGCAACAATCCTTATAAGCTTTATTGACCATACCCTGCGAAACATCTACCTGTTTGATAGCAAGGTGAGTCTGCTTGCCTGGGATGGAGGACGAGACATGAGCATCGACACGATGGAGCTGGATACTGCCGGAAAAGTTGCAGCCATTCCGATCGACGAAATTGATGTCGCACGGCCGAGTCTTTTTCAGCAGGACACGATCGGCCTGTATTTTGACCGGCTGCGCAAAGAGGAGCCGGTCCACTATTGCCGCGAAAGCTATGTTGGGCCTTACTGGTCGATCACCAAGTTCGACGATATCATGGCTGTCGACACCAACCACAAAGTCTTTTCGTCGGAGGCAAAGCTCGGCGGTATCGCCATTCAGGACATGCATTCGGTGGAAGGCGCGCTCGAACTTGAAATGTTCATCGCTATGGATCCTCCAAAGCACGACCAGCAACGCAAGGCCGTCACCCCCGCTGTAGCGCCGTCCAACTTGCTGTTGCTCGAACCGACAATCCGCGAACGAGCGTGTCAGATTCTCGATGATCTGCCGATAGGCGAGGAATTTGATTGGGTTGACAAGGTCTCAGTTGAATTGACCACGATGACCCTTGCTACCCTATTCGATTTCCCGTGGGAGGAACGCCGCAAGCTCACGCGCTGGTCCGACGTCACAACGGCCGCCCCTGAAACCGGCATCGTCGAATCGTACGAAGCGAGGCGTGAAGAACTCATCGAGTGCGCGATGTATTTCAAAGGACTGTGGGAGCAGCGCATCAACGAAGAACCGAAGAACGATCTGATTTCCATAATGGCGCATTCCCCGGCGACACGGGATATGCCCTTCCTCGAATTTCTGGGTAACCTGCTGCTGCTGATCGTGGGCGGCAACGACACCACGCGCAATTCGATAAGCGGCGGTGTGCTGGCGCTCAATCAGAACCCCGATGAATATCGCAAACTGAATGACGACCCTTCGTTGATCGCCAGCATGGTGCCGGAAATCATCCGCTGGCAGACGCCGCTGACTCACATGCGCCGCACTGCGCTGCAGGACTGGGAGATTGGCGGCAAGCAGATCAAGAAGGGCGACAAGGTCGTGATGTGGTACCTGTCGGGCAACCGCGACGAAACGGTCATCGACCGGGCTGACCGGTTCATCATCGACCGCAAGAATCCGCGCCATCACCTGTCATTCGGTTATGGCATCCATCGATGCATGGGTAACAGGCTGGCAGAACTGCAGTTGCGGATCATCTGGGAAGAAATTCACAAGCGGTTCGCCAAGGTCGAAGTGACCGGCGAGCCCGAGCGCCTTTTCTCAAACCTTGTGCGCGGGATCACCAATCTGCCGGTGCGGCTGCACGCGCGCTGATTTGCTGAAGCAGAAATACGGAGTGTATGATGGTCAAAGTGACGTTCGTATCCAGCGATGGAACGCGGCGGGAAGTCGAAATTGCCGAGGGCGAAACCGCACGCGAGGCGGCGCTCTTCAATGATGTACCGGGCATCGACGGCGATTGCGGCGGTGTCTGCGCCTGTGCGACCTGCCATGTCCATGTCGATCCGGCCTGGATCGACAGGGTTGGTCGCCTGGTCGAAGGGGCAGCGGAGGCAGAGCTTCTGCAATTTGCCGAAGGTGCCAACGAATACAGTCGCCTCGCCTGCCAGATACCCATGGTGGAAGGAGTGGAAGGTTTGATTTTGCACGTTCCCGAGCAGCAATACTGACCAGACAGAGCGCAGCCCTGTCGTGCGCGTGCGGCGTCGCAAATTCAGTTTTGAACGGAGGTTTCAGTGCCAACTCAGCTAGAACCTGATGTCTAGACGAGCGAAGACGCATTTCGCACCGAAATGCGGCAATTCCTCGCCGCCCATTTCCCTGACGAATTAAGGGGCGCGGGCAATATGCTGGCCGGGCCCATTGGCAGCTTCGGCTTGTGGATCATCCTGGCCGACGCGCATCCGGAAGCTTCGAGGGACAGCTCCAGCGTGTCGGTGACATCCCCGGCCCGCATGGTGGTACACAGCTTCCAAAGGATGACATAACGGGAGAAGTCGTCGAGCACGGTCGACAGGTACACCAAGCCCCAGCCGATGATCTTGAAGTAGGTGAAGTCGGTCTGCCACATCTCGTTCGACCGCGTCGTCTTGGTGTGGAACCCGTCGGCGGCCTTGATCACGATGAAGGCCGGACTGGCGATCAGGTCATGGGCTTTCAACATACGGTAAACCGTGGCTTCCGACACGAAGTAGCGCTTCTCGTCGGTGAAGCGCACCGCGAGCTCGCGGGGTGACAGGTCGGTTGTATCCAACGCCATGTCGATGATCTGCTGCTGGATATCATCGCAGATGCGGTTCCACACCCGCCTCGGGGCCGATGGCCGATCCTCCAGCGCCTCCGGCCCGCGCTCGAGGTAGCGGTCGTACCAGCGTTAGAAGGTCCGGCGCGGGATGCCCAACTGCTCCAGCGTGCGCTTGGCCGGCAGGTGCGACTGCTCGACGATCCGAATGATCTCCAGCTTCTCGGATGCGGGTTACCTCATTCGTCGTCGGCCCTATCCGCGATCATGCTTTTTTTGAGCAACCGGTTTTCCAGCGTCAGATTGGCCACGCATTCCTTAAGGGCACGGGCTTCGCGGCGCAGGTCGTGCACCTCGCCGGTGGTCGCGGCACGGGCGGTGTCGCCCGCCAAGCGCCGCTTGCCCGCCTCCATGAACTCCTTCGACCACGTGTAATACAAGCTCTGGGCGATGACATCCTTGCAGCACAGCTCGGCGATGCTGTCCTCGCCGCGCAGGCCTTCCAGCACGATCCTGATTTTGTCCTCTGCAGAGAAGTGCCGGCGCGTCGCACGCCGTATGTCCTTCACCAGCCGCTCAGCAGGGGCCTTCGGCGCCGATTTTTTCAAGGAGGATTGGGCTTCATCCTCGTTCCTTAGTCACTACGACGAAGCCCAAATCCTCCTTAAATCACAACCTCAAATCTGTGCCATTGGTGCTGACGGCGGACAGCACCGGCAATCCGCCCTCACATGAAGCGCTCGGGTTGAGCCATGTCGGTCTCCACGCAGAGGTTCGTTTCTTGGTAGACAACTCGTTGCACGAAATAGCTCGTCGGTCAATTGGCGCTGGCACGCGAAGCCAAGAGCGGCCCGCCTCGCGGGAGGGCGCTCACCGCCGAACGATTGCCGGCTCGATCGGACTATTCTGCAACACGGCGGGAGGCAGGTAGGGCTCCGTGCCGCGATATTCGCAATTCGTTAGCCGTCAGTGCTGGCAACCTGATGCAGCGGGGGCAGAACGGCCGCGGCGCGCCGCCTCAGACGCGAGCGGTGCCAGTTGGGGATATCGGCTTGCTGACGATGAATGGCGTCGGCCATTTCAAATCTTCCACGGCTCCTATCGAGGAGGCATGTCTTCCGATCCGCTTTCGAGATTGCCGGACATTTTCGTCAGCAATGAGCGCATCGCGCGTATCTCAGTTGGGGAAATCATATGGAGCAGTCGCGCGTAGATCATGTCGGCTTCGGCGCGCAGCTGAGGCAGGATTTCGATCGCTCGGGGCAAAAGATGAAGTTCCCAGACGCGCCGGTCGCCCTTGGCAGCGCGCCGTTCCGCGAGCACCATTCTTTCCAGCTGGTCGACAACATGGCCAACGCTGGCACGCTCCAGTTCGAGGCATTTGGAGAGGTCGGTTTGGGTCATGCCCGGGGTCCGATAGATATAGACGAGCGCGCGCCACTGGGTTCGCGTCAATCCGAAGCGCGCCGTTGAGGCATCAAACATCCGACGCAGTTTGCGGGGCACTTCCTCGATGAGAAAGACAAACTCGTCTGAGGCCGTCAGAAGACTTTTCGCGGGAGAGCCGCTTGTATTGCGAGGTTCAACCATCGTCATGGACTGTAGAGCCAACATCATATTCTGAAAACCCTTTACTGTAAGATATGATATAGTATGATCGTGGAATGATTGATCAGTCGATCACGCTTGCCGGGAAAGCGGGCCATGAAATCGCAGCGTCGGTTGATGGCCCGGAACTCGGATTACCGGTAATCCTCGCGCACGGCGGCGGACAGACCCGAAGGGCATGGAGGGCGGTAGCCCACCGGCTCGCGAGCCATGGTTTCCGGACCATCGCAGTCGATATGCGCGGGCACGGCGAGAGTGCATGGGCCAGCGACGGAGCCTATGATATCTCCGATTTTGCGGCCGATCTCGTCGAGATCGCTGCGGCGACGGCGAGCAAACCGGCGCTGATTGGCGCGTCGCTTGGTGGCCTGGCCGGGATCATCGCCGAGGGAAAATGCGCACCGGGAAGTTTCGGATCGCTGACGCTGGTCGACGTCACACCTCAGATGGAACCGAGCGGCGTCGCCCGCGTGGTCGGTTTCATGGCGGCGCATGCGCGCGATGGTTTTGCGTCGGTGGAAGAGGCCGCACAGGTCATTGCCGACTATCTGCCCCATCGCCCCAGCCGGAAGGCTTCGGCCGGGCTAGCACACTATCTGCGCCGCAAGGACGATGAACGCTTCTATTGGCACTGGGACCCCGCCTTCATCGAAAGAGTGACGCAGCAGGGCGGCGGCGTTTCCAGCGACCATGGCCGCACCGAGCTCAGCGCGGCCGCTGCCTGCTTGACCTTGCCGGTGCATCTGATCCGCGGCGGGTCAAGCGATCTCGTCTCGCTGGAAGCCGTCAAGCATTTCCAGGGCCTTGTCCCTCATATGGCGTATAGCGACATTGCGAATGCGACTCATATGGTGGTGGGGGACGAGAACGACGCTTTCGGGCAATCGATCCTAGAGTTTTTGCTCGGCATCCATGAAGCGGAAATGAAATCATGAATGCCCCCGCCGTCCCGGGGCTTGAGGAATTACGTGACCTATTGGCGCTGGCCCCTTTTCACCGCTGGCTCGGGCTCAGCATCGCTGAGGTCGGCGCCAACGAGTTGGTGATCTCCATGCCTTGGCGAGACGAAATCATCTCAAATCCGACGGTCGGCGCGGCGCATGGTGGCATCGTATCGGCTTTGATCGATCTGACCGGCCTCTATACGATCATCGCGATGGGGGGTGCTGCGCGGGCGACGGCGGACCTCCATGTGGATTTTCACCGACCGGCCAAGCTGGGGCCGCTTCGCGCGATCGGCAGCCCGGTGAAATTAGGGCGGCAGATAAACGTCGCGGCTACCCGGATCCTAGCCGCAGACGGAACCTTGGTGGCGAGTGGTAGAGGGGCCTACGTCGCCTGATAACCGCCCGAGGCGAGCCAATCTGCGCGGCCAGATGCATGCCCAGCAGCTTTCGGAGCCGAGGCAGTGGCGGCAGCGACACGCTTTTTGGCGACGTGTCCCTAGGCCGAACCCACGACCGGACGGCCGCGCATCGGCCATTCAGTCAAATCGGCTCCCTGCCGGTCACACGCGGGTTTGGCCGCTCGCCTTTGAGCCGTCGACTTTGCCTAGTCCGACAGGCCAGCCACGCAGCGCATGGAGATCAAGTTCTCCTGTGCTGCGTGACTAGACTGCTGGGTCAGGTCAGGGCGCCGGGGTGCGATTCGCGATCGCATCCTCGATCAGATCCTGCATGACCTGTTCGAGCTCGACGCCTTTCCGGTCGCCTCCGCTCGATATTTCGGTGGCGATCAAAGCGTAATAGCCGGTCTCGCGATCGATCCAGCCGGTCCAACCATAGGCACCCGGTGAGGAATTGATCTTGGACGTCGCGCAGGCCGAAGGCGTGTCGCATTCGACAAAGGAGCCGAGCGCATATTCCCAATTGCCCGCGCTCGCCGGCACGAAAACGCGCGGCAAGCCTGCGGTACGTTGCTGGGTGAAGCTTGTCATATCGGTAATAAAGCTGCCGCCAAGGAAGGCACGCAGAAGTTTCGCATAGTCGCGCGGCGTCGAATAGGCGCCGCCCGCGACCCACGGGTTGGTGGGAGCGCTTCCCGCAGGGTCATACCAGGTCGTGCTCGTCATCCCGAGCGGGGTCGTCACATGCTGCGCGAACAGTTCGTGAAAATTGCGCTGGCGTGCCGGTGACGTGCCGGGCGCGATGCTTATATCCTTTGCCTCCAGATAGGCAGCGGCGACCTGAAGGCCATGCGGTCCATAGCTATATTGCGCGCCGGGCGCGTTACCCGGGCGCAGAATGTCGTAACGCAGATCGTGGATGCTCTTCGCGCAATTGTAGAGCGTCATGGCCGGAAGCAGCTGACATCCGCCAACGAGCGGGCTCGCGTTGAAGCCCGACGTCATCGACAACGCGTGCTTGAGTTTGACATCCTTCTTCGTTCCGATCGTCGTCCAGAAGGCAAGCGGCGGCCGCATCGGATCGTCGAGCGTCGCGATGCCCGCCTGCACCATGCGCATCCCCAGCGCGCCGGCGAACCATTTGGAGGCCGACGCAAGCGGGGTCACCCGATCGATACCGAAGCTGCCCTTCTCATAGGCGAAGAGATAGTCGGGATCCGAAGCATTCCCGACGATGAAATAGCCGTTATCGACCTCGGTATCGGCGTCGATTGCCGCCTGTAACGCTGTCCAGTCATAGGTATATCCGCCGACGGTGGCCGAAAGGCTGGCGGCCGCGGGCGCCGATGCCGCCGACGTCGACGCTTTAGCAGCGGGCGCCGCAGGCGGAAGCTGCACCATGGGACGCGCCTCGCCGCCGCCGTTGCCCACGAACCCGCCCTGCGCCGCAAAGGCCGCAGCCCCAACCATTACTGCACCGGCGGCAAGCGACATCCATTTCATTCTTCCAGCCATTTTCTCTCTCCCAGCTTCGTTGCACATTGTCGAAACGGAGGGCCTAGCGCGGCCAGACGGGCTAGGGCCTGGACTGGCCGTTCCCGAAGTGAACATTGAGCAGATGGTCGAGCTGCGCCTTGCGAAAGCCGGCGACGACGCCAGACTCGGGCGTAAATTTTGCGAGACGGTCGCTTGCCGCATCGTAACGCGGCCAGTCGCGAACGAGTGCGCAGCCAGGAACGCCCGTCTTGGCGAAGCCAACCCAGCAGGCGGAGATGCCTTCGCCGAAGCGGCGATCCTCGTCACCGACGGCGCCAGCGACCGACGCGAAATAGTCGAGCGTCCCGAACAGATAGGGGATTTCAGACCCATGCGCGGCGCCCTTGGCGCGGTCGCGCCGCGCCGCTGCGACATAGTCGAAATGATAGAGATACGACGGCGCGCCCCCCGCCGTCCGGGCCGCGAGCCAGCGCGCCGGGGCGACGAACCAGGCGTCGCCCAACACCTGGCGCGCCAGTTCATCATCGGCCAGCCCCATGCCATAGGCGGCCCGGCCCGCCGCCTGGTCGCGCCCTAGATAGGCGAGCGCGGCGGATGGCGGCACGCCCATGGCAAGGATGACGCTCGCCTCGTTGCTGTTCGCGCCGACGAGGAGCGGAACGTCGATCGGCTCGCTACGCGCAAAGACGCGCCAAGGCGCTTCGCGTACCAGGTCGCCGTCGAGGATGGGGCCGGTCATCGCGCCCGGCGTCCGGACCTCGCCAGCGGCAACGAGCGCGGCGGCGGGCAGCGCGCGAAGCGCGTCGAGCGATGCTGAAGGCGGCGCACCTGCGCGCGCTGCCAACGCCGCGCCTAGCGCTTCTTGCTCGCCAAGCGGGCGCGGATCGAGGAGACCAACGCCCGACTGAACGATCGCCTTGGCGAACAGGCCTTTGGCTTCGGGCTGGGCAAGGATCGTCGTCACTCCGATCGCCCCGGCGGATTCGCCGAACAAGGTGATCTGGCGCGGATCGCCACCAAATGCGGCGATATTTTTCTTCACCCACCGCAGGGCGGCCAATTGGTCCATCAGGCCGTAATTGGCGAGCGCCTCGCCGCGCGGCTTGGCCGCGCTGAGCGCGGGATGGGCGAAATAACCGAGCGCGCCCAACCGATAGTTGATCGTCACCAAAACCACACCTTGCCGCGCGAAGGCGGTGCCGTCGAAAACCGGGAAGGTGCCCGAACCGACCACATGGGCGCCGCCATGGATCCAGACCATCACTGGCAGCTTTCGCGCCCCCGCCGGGCGCCAGATGTTCAGCTGGAGGCAATCCTCAGACTGATGCTCGGCTACCCCGCCCGCGACAAGTGCGGGGCGCACCGTCTGCGGACAAGCCGGGCCGAGTTTTGCGGCATCGCGGACGCCCCGCCAGCGCGGCGGTGCCTGCGGCGCCCGCCAGCGAAGAGCGCCGACCGGTGCGGCGGCGAAAGGAATATCAAGAAAGCGCTCGACGTCCCCCGTGCGCGCGCCCGCAAGGCGCCCCTGCGCGATTGTCGCCGCGGGGGCCGTCTCCGCCGCCGCGACAGACACCGATCCGGTCAGCATCGCGGCACCGAACAGTGCTGCCATCACCAAATGCCGCATTGCGCCCTCCTACCCTTCCCGACCAGCGGCTGGAGGCCGCGGACGGGAGCGCGACCTAGAAAGAAATGCGTCCTTCGACGCCGACGACGCGAGGCTGGCTGTACCGGTTGATCGTCGGCGCCTGCGCGACGAAATAAACCTTGTCGAAGACGTTGTTCGCGAACGCGCTGACGCTGATCTTGCCGAAGTCGACGCCGACCCGAAGATTGACGAGGACATAATCATCGAGGTCGACCGAGGTCGCTGTCAGCTCCTGTTTGCCGCCCCATTGACCACTGATCAGGACATTGCTGGTCAGCGCGACATCCTTGGTGACCGGGTAGCGCAGATTGAGGTTGGCCGAGGCGAGCCAGTCGGGAACCTGCGCAAGGTCCAGCCCGTCATAGCGGCCGCTCTTGACCTTGCCCTCTTGCCGCGAGCCACTCAAGGCGAGGCGGCCATTGCCTTCGCCGAGATCGAAGCCCTGGCTATATTCGGCCTCGATACCCCAGCTTTTCGCATCGCCTGCGTTGGTTAGATAGGCGACCGCGGCGATCGGGCACGCCGGATTGGTGAGCGCGCAGCCATCGTCGACCTGCGCGATCAGGTCTTCAAGCTCGGTGTAATAGCCCGCGATTGCGAAATAGCCGCGGCGGATCGGACTGCCCTTGATGCCGACTTCGTAAGACGTGCTGTTTTCGTTGCCGAACAGCACCTGCACAGGACTCGGCGCGCGCGGATCGGAGAGGCGCGTGTTGAACCCGCCGGCGCGGTAGCTGCTGCCGACCTTGCCATAGGCGAGGATGTTCGACGTGAGCTTGTACGAGAGGGTCGCATTGTAGGAGAGATTGTCGGCGTTGATGCTGTCGTCGATGATCCGCGATGGCCCGCCGGTGGGCAGGCCAGTCCCCAAATCGTAAAGCCGCGCCGAGATGCTCCGGCTGTCGCGGGTATAGCGCAGTTCGCCGGTCAGGTTGAGGCTGTCGGTGATGTCGAAACCGAGCGAGCCATAGGCCGCATAGCTTTCGAAATGCAGCCGCGCGGGCGCGATATTGCCCGGCGACGGATTGGCGAGCGTCGGCGTGCGCGTCGTCGCCACCGAGAAATCGCTGTCGAGCAACAGCATTTCGGCGCCGACCAGCCATGTGAAGCGATCGCTCGCCCCGCTGACATGAATATCCTGCGAAAAATTGTCGGTCGTGTCGACGACGTAGGACGCGGTGCTGGCATCGAGCGGCGTGAGAGCGCCGATCTGCCCCGCGGCGCGCGCACGCGCCAGCTCGGCGGGGCTGATCGCGTCATTGTCGAGATCATATTCGGACGTGCGCTTGCGAAAGGAGGTTGTCGACGTCAGGTCGGCACCGCCCAGATCCACGCGGACGAGCGCCTGAAGGCCGTCCACGTCCTGGCTGGCGCGCGGCGCGGTGTTCCAGGGGTAGCGAAAGCGATCCTGCGTATAACCGCCGGGAAAGCCTGGCGTGCCCGCGGGAATGGATATCTGGTAATGGATCGTCGGCGTGGTCAGCCGCTGGGTCTCGGCCGTGATGATCGCGTCGACCGGCCCGCGCTTCAGCCGGATCTGGCCGCGCAGTCCGTGGCCCTTCTGCTGGTCGAAATAGACGTCGTTGTCGGGATTGTAGAAGAAGCCCTTGTCCTGCTCGACGAGATCGCCGCTGATGCGGATCGCCAGGCCATCGGCGAGCGGGACATTGATCGCGCCCTGCGTCTGGAAGCTGTTGTTCTCGAAGCCATAGCGCGCGCTCGCCCAGCCCGAGAGATCGAATTCGGGCTCGGCCGAGATGATATTGATCGCGCCGCCGACCGCGTTGCGGCCGTACAGCGCGCCCTGCGTCCCGCGCAGAACCTCGACGCGGCCGATGTCGAGCAGGTCGAGCCGCGTGAAGTTGCGACCGCCCACCGGACCGCCGGCGATATAGGCACCGTTGCGATAGAGCCCGACGCTCGGGTCGCCATTGGTGGCACGCGCGGTCGACGAAGCGCGGATCGAGATCTCCGACGTGACGGACGAGTTCAGATTGTTGAAGCGAACGCTTGGCTGATCGGCGAGGAGTTCGCCGCTGCCCGTGGCGCCGCCGCGATCGGTGAACGACGTGATATCGATGACCGACGCCGCGGTCGGCACATCGGCCAGCCGCTCTTCGCGGCGGCGCGCCGTCACGACTATGGCGCCGTCATCATCCGCTTCAGCCGCGTCCGGAAGAGCTTCGGACGGTGCGTCTTGAGCGAAAGCAGGCGGAGCGACGGCTACCCAAATCGCGGCCGTGCAGAAAAGAAGGTTCGCTCTGCGTCCCATGGTCACTCTCCCCATCTTGTTATCGCAATTATTATCGATAATTTTGTGCAAAACCGTCGGCAAGTCAAGCCGGAAAGCGCAATGTCTTTGCAGGTGGTTCGCTGGTCTAAGAGACGACGGCGCTCAGCAGGTCGCGGACGCCCCGCGCCGTAGCGGCAAGGGGGTCAGGTGTGACCGTCGATAAATCGTCGGTCACAGCGTGGTGATGACGGTGTGCGCCAAAGATGCCGGCATGACGCACGTAGCCGGCCTTTATCACTTCCGAGAGTTCGCCCGCTGTGCCTTCCGCCGAAGGATAGGCCATTTCCAACCCCGGCTGGCCTTTGAATATCTCGCGCGCACACGTCACGAATTCGGGCGATGTCATGAGAAAACGATAGGGATCGGCGCTTGGCAGCGGCAGCAAGCGCCCCGGCATTTCCTGATAGTCACGTGCTGCCGCATTGGCGCCGAGATGAAACCAGAAAGCGGTCTCGCCGGGGGCTGGACCCACCTTGTCGGCGATATGGCTCGCACCGAGATTCTCATATTCATGCCCGCTGTTGCACAGGAAGAGCAGGCTGTGTTGCGGAAACGCTCGGGGCATCCAGTCGGCAAGCGCGAGCCACATCGCGATACCCGGCCCCCGCTCGCCGGCGCAATCGGTCCAGCCTGAACGCGGCGTAGAGACGACGAGCCAAGGGCGACCGGAGCGAACGCGTCGCCCGATTATATTCTGCGCTGCCCGAATCCCACCGCGCCCGCGAAGCGCTAATTTCGCCGCGGCACCGTGGCGCGCGGCTTCAATCACCGGGGCGGCGAGTCGCGGCGCGAGCAAGGCAAGTGGCTTGTCCGATACAGGATGACCGGCCGGGACATTGAGGAGCAAGGCCTCGCCCGTCGGCCCAGTCGTAATGAGAATGACCCCGTTCGCACCGCGCGCAAGCGCATCGGCGAGCGGCTCGCGCACTGCACGATCTACGAGGCTCGACCAGCGGCGGAAAGGCAGGCGCACGACGGCGATCGCGCCGTCGAGGCGTTCAGGGATTTCTGCGAGGCGCAGCGGCGCAGCGAGACCGGCCTCGCCGGTTTCGACGGCGAGCGGCTGTGCGACGAGCGGTATCGTGTGGTCGCCGAGCGTAAGTTCGCAATGCGACGCCTCGAACCAAGGCACGTCAAACGTCTGGCGATCCACTTCGAATCCGGCACTGAACAGCCGCTTCGCTGTCCAGTCGGCGGTCCAGCGATCGCCCGCGCCGCCCGACTGCTTGTTGCCGGCCTCGGCATAGCTTTGGACGTCGGCGAAGAGGCGTTCGGGGCCGAACATGGTCAAATCCAGGGATACAGCGGCAGCGGAGTCAACCTGCAATGCGATCGGCGCCGCGAGGCCCGCCTTAAGCAAGGTGCGGCGGTCGGTCAGGAGACGGCTCATGTCACTTTTGCGCGGCGGCGGCTGGGCTTAGGCTTTGCGTGGCGGGCCTTATATTCCTCGAGTGCGCGCCCAAAACTATTCTGAGTAACCCCGATCAGATCGCGCGCCACCGCATCGGCGGCATCGCCATCGCGCGCGACGATATGGCGGCAAAGCGCGTCGTAGAGGATGGCCGATCGCTTCGCCGCCTCGTTGCCATGCGTCTCGATATAGCTGTCAGTATAGACATTGTGCTGCCAGCGCGCGAGCAGCGCGACCCGATCGAGGAGCTCGAGCGCGAGCGGCGCATTGCTGCGTTTGGCGATAAAGCGACCGATGCGGTTCGAGACCTTGATATGCTCGAACGTATTGTCGGTGCGCTGGGTGACATCCTTATATTCGACAAGCCGGTGCATCAGTTCGCGCCCGTCGCGGTCGGTCATTTCGGCGGCCGCAAGGCGACAAACGACGCCGAACAGCGATTTCCACAGTTCATAGACCTCGTTCGCAGCATGCTCGTCGATGTCGATCACATAGGTGCCGCGCCACGGCACGACCTTGACAAGCCCGATCCGCGCGAGATGCCGGAACGCCTCGCGCACCGGCGCATGGCTCACTCCGAAGCGCGCGGCGATTTCGCGCTCGCGCAGCCACGATCCGGGCGGAATCCGCCATTCGACGATGTCGTCGGTCAAAAGGCGCGCGATCACGCGGTCCTGCGTCGGCGCGCTGTCGTCGTCGGTCTTCGTCGCGGCCATGTCTCTCCGTTCGGCTTTCCCTGCTCGCGGCGCCATCCTAATCGGGCAGCGCACACGAGCAATCGATGATTGCGAATGAATTTATTATCGATAATATGGAGAATGACAAGCATCGGAAAATCGGAGTCGGATCTTGAAGCGCACCATCCTCTTTTTCGCAGCCGCGGTTGCGGCACAGCCAGCCGCGGCAGGCGAACCCGCCCCTCTTCCCGGCTGTGCCGAAGCGATCGCCTATTCTGAGGCTAATTCCGGCGTTGCGCTGCTGATACTTGAAGATGGCAAAGTGCGCTGCCGATCGGCAGACATCGCGACGCCGCAGGAACTCTGGTCGGGCACCAAGAGCCTTGTCGGGCTGATGGCGGCGGCGGGCGCACAGGATGGACTTCTAACCCTCGACGAGCGGGCATCGGAGACACTCGCTGAATGGAGGGGCGACCCCAAAAAGGAACAGATCACGCTTCGGCAATTGCTGTCGATGACGGGCGGCCAGGCATCGACCGTCGGCAGGGCCCAAGGGTATCTGGACTCGGTGAAGGCACCGCTCACGGCGGCGCCGGGCAGCAAATTCCAATATGGTCCCGCCCCGATGCAAATCTTTGGAGAGATCATGCGGCGCAAGCTCGTTGCCAAGGGCCAAGACGGCAACGCTCGCCATTATGTGGAGCGGCGCATTCTCACTCCGCTTGGGGTTACCATAGGCAGTTGGCGCAGCGGCCCCGATGGCGCACCGCTCATGCCGCAGGGCCTCGTGCTGGCAGCGTCCGAGTGGGCGAAGATCGGCGAGTTCGTCCGCGGCGGTGGGAAGCTCGACGGCAAGCCGCTTGTCGATGAACTGGCGTTCGCCGAGCTGTTCAAGGGTAGCCAGGCCAATCCGGCCTACGGTCTCACCTGGTGGTTGCCCCGTAGCACGCCGGCTGTCGATATTGTTACCCGGTCCACCGATATCACCAGTCATGCCAACGAACTCCCGGCGGATATGGTCGTCGCCGCCGGCGCGGGCGATCAACGCCTCTATATCATTCCGTCGCTTCGGCTTACAATCGTTAGGCAGGCGAAACTCGATCTGGCGGCTTTGGCGGCGGGGGAAAAAGGCGATTGGTCCGATTGGCGGTTCCTGTCACTGTTGCTGAAAGCGGCGAGTGACTAATTTGAAACGCGGCCGAAAACATGTCGGGGCCGATCGAACCTAGGCCGTGCCGCTGCAATATGATCATTGAGAATTGCTGGCCGAATGGAAACGCGGCACGTGGAGTTTGCCGCTGGACCAAAATGATGACGGTTATTGACAGCCCGCGCGGCAATCATACCCGAGGGGCGGAACCTTGCACGCGACGCCGCAGTGGGGCGAAGAAGGATGCAGCATGTTACGGGGATTGATGCAGGACGCGCCGCTGCTGATCAGCGGAATATTGGAATATGCCGCGCGCGCGCACGGCGAGAGGGAGATCGTCTCGAAGGCTGTCGATGAGCCGGTTTGGCGGTATGACTGGCACCGCTGCGATCAGCGTGCGCGTCAGGCTGCGCAGGCCCTTGGTGTCCTCGGGATTGCAACGGGCGACCGCGTCTCGTCGCTCGCCTGGAACACGCACCGCCACCTCGAACTCTTCTATGCGGCGCCGGGCATGGGCGCTGTATTGCACACTGCCAACCCGCGTCTCAGCGACGAGCAAATCGCCTTTACTATCGCTCATGCAGGCAGCCGCATTCTCTTCTTCGAGCCCAATCTAGCCGAGCTCGTCGCACGGCTGCGCCCTCTCCTTCCAGGTATCGAGCGTTATGTCCTTCTCGCGGATCGCGGAGCGACCGCGCCAGATGTTGCTGACGCGTTGAACTATGAAGCGTTGCTGGCACGCCAGGACGGGGCCCTCACCTGGCCGAGCTTCGATGAAAAGGCAGCCGCATTTCTTTGCTACACTTCGGGGACGACGGGCGACCCCAAGGGCGTCCTATACAGCCACCGATCAATCGTTCTCCACGGGATGGCGGCCGGTCTGAGCAGTGCCTTCGGGTTCAGCGCTTTTGATGTCATCATGCCCTGCTCGTCCATGTATCATGCGACGGCATGGGGACTTCCGTTCACGGCAGCGATTAACGGCTGCAAGCTAGTGCTTCCTTGCGACAGGATGGACGGTGCCAGTCTCGCCGATCTGATCAACGAAGAGGGCGTCACCTTTTCGGGCGGTGTGCCCACGATCTGGACCATGTACCTCGCTCATCTCGACACCACGGGGACGGGGGTCGGCAATCTCAAGCGCCTCGTGATTGGCGGCTCGGCCGTCCCGCGGGCGATGGCCGAGACATTCCGCGCCAAATATGGTGTCACTGTGCTCCAGCTCTGGGGCATGACCGAAACCAATCCTCTCGGCGTGATTTCGACGCCCTCCCCGCTCCTGATGGCCGAAGGCGAGGATTTCGCGAACGATCTCCTGCTGACGAAGCAGGGTCGCATGCAATTTGGCATCGAACTGCGCATTATCGACGGCGATGGCACGCCGCTCCCCTGGGACGGTGAGCAGGCGGGTGCGCTCCAGGTCCGCGGACCGTGGGTCGTCGATCGCTATTTCCCCGATTTTGAGGGCGCCGGGAGCGATGGCTGGTTCGACACCGGGGACATAGGTACGATCGATCGCTTCGGCTTTCTCCGGCTGACCGACCGCGCGAAAGACGTGATCAAGTCCGGGGGCGAATGGATCAGCTCGATTGATATCGAGAATGCGGCGGTTGGGTACCCCGGCGTCCGGGTCGCCGCGGTCGTTGGCGTATATCATCCAAAATGGGAAGAGCGACCCCTTCTCGTGATTGAAACGCATGAAGGTCAAGCCGTCACAGCCGACGCAATTCGCGCGCATCTGGAGACGAAGGTTGTTCGTTGGTGGCTGCCGGACGACATCCTGTTCGCGACAGTACCGCTCACTGCAACGGGAAAGATCGACAAAAAGGCCTTACGCGAAGCGTATCGTAACCAACTCGCCTAGATGAGATCACACTGCGTCCATTCCCTGCGAACGGCAGCGATCCTTTCAGGCAGGCAAAGTTCAGCGGGCCTCGTGGGTCTTGCATAAGCCCGGGCAATCTCGCGGGGGCGGGCTATACAATGCAAAGCGTTCTACGCTTGCAGCGCGGACAAGGTATGGCCAAGATGAGGCATGACGTCGACCCAAAAAACCAAAGAACAAGCTTCCGGACGAACAGGGAGGCCTACTCGACAAGCCTCGCAAGCACTTTCGAGGAAAATTCTCCGTGTCGCCCGCGATGTCTTCTTTGCCGACGGATTCGGTCGTTCAACGGCGGAACGGATTGCTGCAAAAGCAGGCATCTCCAAGCGCACTTTGTACGCCCGTTACGGGAGCAAAAAGCTGCTTTTCGAGGCGGTAATACTCAGGGAAATCGAGGATCGGCTCTCCTTCCTCGAACAGCACGTTCCCGAACATGGCGACGTTCGGCCCGAGCTTGAAGAGCTGTCCGATGAACTGCTATCCTGGATGCTTACCGACATTCATGTCGCGTTGGAACGCGTTGTAATGGCTGAGGCTGCACGTTTTCCCGCTTTAGCGCGAAACCTTTACGAATTCGGCGTAGGACGCACGACGAGATTGGTGGCAGAGGTTTTGCGCAAAGCCGAGGAGAGGGGAGAAATCAGGGTGTCAGACGCGAATTTTGCTGCGGAGCAGTTTATATCCAGCGTCATTTTGTCACCTTTTCGTCGGGCCGCTCTTGGAGTGGGAGTGACCAGTCACAATGAAACCTCTTCAGCCCGAATGAGGCAAGCTGTGGATCTATTTGTGTACGGCTGCCGCCCCTCCCAGAAGGGGAGCCATCCATAACATTCCCGCTTCATCTCGGGCTGGGCAGTTGTCACGACTAGGTGTTTAGTCCCAGCATGTGATGGTGTAAGCTTGTCATCGTCACAGCGGGAGGGATTATGGGCCAGCTTCTACACGGCAGCGCCAAGACCACGCACGCCGTTCGAGCGGAGCTACAGCGATCGCAAGCTCCGGTCGCGCAGCTCGCGAAGCGGTACGGGATCAACGAAAAGACGGTGATCAAGTGGCGCAGCCGGCCGTCGGTCGAGGACATGCCGGTGGGGCCGAAGGAACGGCGCAGCACCGTGCTGTCGCCGATGGAAGAAGCCGCGATCGTGGCGCTCAGGGTGCAGGCCCGGCTGCCGCTCGATGACGTCTTCATCGCGTTGAAGGACGTGATCCCGAACCTGACGCGCTCGTCGCTTCACCGCTGCCTGCAGCGGCACGGGATCAGCCGATTGCCGAAGGCGGATCGCGAGAAGCCGAAGAAGTTCAAGAAGTACGAGATCGGCTATTTCCACATCGATATCGCCGAACTGCGCTACGAAGGCGGCAAAGGATTCCTCTATGTCGCGGTGGACCGCACCTCGAAGCTGGTGTTCGCCCGCATCTATCGACGGGCGACCAAGCTCGCCGCGGCAGCCTTCCTGCGCGTGCTGATCAAGACGGTTCCCTACAGGATCCACACCATCCTGACCGACAACGGCGTGCAGTTCGTGCAGCGTGACCAGGGCGGCACACTGGGATGGATCGGCCATATCTTCGGCCGTGTCTGCGAGCAGAACGGCATCGAGCATCGCCTCACCGTAACCGGTGTTTCCCTGCCACCTTGCGGGAGTGAAGCGTGGCGTCGATTTTCGCTAGCCCGATCAGGCTGGAGGATGCTGATGCTATGATGATGACATGTGATGATGCTGGCACCAGCGTGGTTCGGCGTTTTGAGGTTTTCACAGGTGCGGGCCAGCGTCGGGAGTGGTCGCCTGAGGTAAAGGCGTCGATCGTCGCGGAGAGCTATTCGGGTCAGGAGACGGCCTGCGCGGTGGCGCGCCGTCATGGGCTTGCTCCGTCGCAACTATTCGCTTGGCGCCGGGATCTGCGCAAGAAGCTGGAGGACCAAGGGCTGACGCTTCCAGCGACGCCTGCGTTCGTGCCGGCGGTGATCGAACCGCTCCCTTCGGGTGATCCAGCCCCTGTCGCCAGGCGCGGCCGTCGCCGTCGGCGTCCCACAGTCAGTGCTGTCGAGCTGGAGATTGACGGCGTGGCGGTGAAGATCGGACGCGGGGCCGATGCGGCTGTGATCGCAGCGGTGATTGAAGCACTCAAGGCAACGCGATGATCGGACCTGGCGCTGGCGCGCGCGTGATGGTGGCGACGCGTCCGGTGGATTTTCGCAAGGGACCTGACGCCCTGGCCGCGCTGGTCGGCGCCGAGTATGGCGGCGACCCATATTCAGGCGTGATCTACGTGTTCCGGGCAAAGCGTGCTGACCGGATCAAGCTGGTCTGGTGGGACGGCACTGGCCTGTGCCTGATGGCCAAGAAGCTGGAGTCCGGCGGCTTCCGGTGGCCGGGCATCCAGGACGGCGTGATGCGTGTGACCTCAGCGCAACTCGGCGCGCTTCTGGAGGGTCTGGATTGGCGCCGGGTGCATGGCGGGCGCCGCCCGCAGGCCCCGCAGATTGCCTGTTGACGGGGCGTTCCCAGACTGATTCACTGCTCCCATGCTCATGGAAGCGGACCTGCCGGACGATGTTGACGCGTTACGCGCGCTCGTCCTCGAACAGGCCCGCAAGCTCGAGAGTGCCGACGCGGAAGCCGAACGCCTGAGGGCGATCATCGAGGCTTTTCGGCGTCATCGGTTCGGCCGCCGTTCCGAGCAGCTCGATCAGGATCAGTTGCAGCTGGGCCTTGAGGATGCCGAGACGGCGCTCGCGGAAGCCGAGGCCGCCAGCGAAGCGAAGGCCGGACGGCCTCGCAGTGATCCTGTGCGCAAGACCAACCGCGGTTCGCTGCCCGCGCATCTCGAGCGGATCGAACAGATCGTTGACGTCGAGAGCAATGCTTGCCCCTGCTGCGGCGGCGCCCTCCACCAGATCGGCGAGGATGTCGCCGAGCGCCTCGATGTGGTGCCGACCACCTTCCGCGTCGTGGTCACCCGGCGGCCGCGTTATGGCTGCCGTTCGTGCGAGAGCGCGATCGTGCAGGCGCCGGCGCCGGCGCGGATCATTGAGGGCGGCATTCCGACCGAGGCACTGATCGCCCAGGTGCTGGTATCCAAGTATGCCGATCACCTGCCGCTTTACCGGCAGGCCCAGATATACGCCCGGCAGGGCATCCGGCTCGACCGATCCACTTTGGCCGACTGGGTCGGGCGAGCGGCCTGGTATCTGCGCCCCTTGCGTGACCACATTCTCGACGAGCTACGACGATCCGAGCGGCTGTTCGCCGACGAGACGACCGCCCCGGTGCTCGATCCCGGACGCGGGCGGACCAAGACCGGCCAGCTCTGGGCCTATGCCCGCGACGACCGACCATGGGGCGGCTGCGATCCGCCGATCGTCGCCTATGTCTATGCGCCAGATCGCAAGGCCGAGCGTCCCCAGTTCCATCTTGGTGATTTTGCGGGCATCCTACAGGTCGATGGCTATGGCGGCTACGCCGCGCTCGCCCGGCGGCGCCAGCAGATCAGGCTCGCTTTCTGCTGGGCGCATGTGCGTCGCAAATTCTACGAACTGGCTGATACATCCCCGGTCGCTACCGAGGTGCTGCGCCGCATCGCCTTGCTTTACGCCATCGAGGACGATGTGCGCGGCCTCTCGGCCGAGCAGCGTCGTGCCGCTCGGGCCGGACGCAGCCGCGTCATCATCGACGATCTTCACCAATATCTTGCCGCCCGTGGCCGCCAGGTCAGCGCCAAGAGCAAGCTCGGCGAAGCGATCCGCTACGCACTCACCCGCTGGGACGGCCTCTCACGCTTCATCGATGACGGTCGCATCGACCTCGACTCCAATACCGTCGAACGATCGATCAGGCCGCTGGCTCGCAATCGCAAAAATGCCCTGTTTGCCGGTTCCGACGAGGGCGGCGACAACTGGGCGGTGATCGCCACGCTCATCGAATGTTGCAAGCTCAGCACCATCAACCCCCACCAATGGCTGACCGAAACCCTCACCAGCCTCGCCAACGGTTATCCCGCCAACAGCGTCGGTGATCTCATGCCATGGACCGTCGTAGCCTGAAAACACCGGTTACGCCTCACCAAACCCTATCACCCATGGACCAACGGTCAGGCCGAAAGGATGGTGCGCACCATCAAGGAGGCCACCGTCAAATCTTTCCATTACACGTCGATCAACGAGCTGCGCCGCCATGTCCGCGACTGGTTGGTCGCTTACAACTTTGCCAAGCAGTTGAAGGCACTGCGCTTCAAGACACCCTATGAGGCCATCGAAGAACTCTGGAAATCCAAGCCGGATATCTTCAATATGGAGCCACACCATCACATGCTGGGACTAAACACCTAAGTTTCCATTGGCTACCCGCTAATTGATCACCGCAGCCGTCCAACTCGCGATTTTGTCGGCCATTTCAAGGCTCGCGCGATCAAAGGCTTCGACGATACTCGAAACGCTGTTTGCGCTTGCTGTCCTATCAAGGACGATGCGCGTGACTGCCAGTGGTTCCGATTCTTTGGATCGGCTTAGTTCCACTTGCGCGGCGATGCGAATGATCGGGGCCGCGTCGGGCCCCTGCTCGTAATAGGCTGCAAAAGAAGAAAGCCGTGCGGATAGGACGTAATGATCGGAAGCCACGCTCTGGACAGGGATATATGCGTGATCGATTTTGCGCGCTACGCTTCCGGCAATAGCCTCGCGGATCATCTCGGGCGCAGGCCTCATCCACCGTGCTTTGGCCAGATACGTGACTTCGCGATTCTCGATCGTGAGGATCCTGTCTCCATCGGCCCCAGGCGGAAGCGTCGGTCGCGTAATATACACCGGAATCCACTGTCGTGCAATTTCACGCTCCGGTACGGGCGTGCTGCTGATCCGGTACAACGTCGATTTGCCGCCAGTTCCCAGAATATTCCCGCAACCAGAAAGGCAAATTAGCGCGCCCGTCAGCAAAAACATTCTTGCAGAGATCGTTTTCATTGGGAGAGCTTCCTTTCACGAGGGGTCCGTCGTAGCTGGCCGGCGAGCTGCTCGATTTCCTGCGCCGCGCTATCGAGCGATTTCAAAGTTGCAGCAATCCCGGAGCCGTCGGGCGCCGCCAATCCACTCGCGGCGTCATCAAGCCTGTGAATGACCACCCTCGCCTCGGCGATCCCCTCTCGAAGATCTCGAGCAGCTGCCGAGACATCGGCAAACGTCTTGCGACCGTCGCCATCGATCGCCGTGCGCGCCGATGCGGCCGCGGCCTCGATATCGGCCGCCGCCCGGTCCAGGCGTGCAAACGCTTGTTCAGCCTTGCTGAACATTCCGCGACTAGATCGCAATTCCGCCGTGGTAGCTCTTACATCCGCAATAGCAGCCGAAACATTTTCGATATTCTCGTCGGACAAGGTCCGGTTGACCCTTTCCAGGGCCTGCGAAGCGTCCGCCAACAATGCGCCACCTCCATCCATCAGGGATTGTAGCGAACTTTTTTCCGCCTTAATCACTGGGAGCGTTTCCTTGGAAACCTCCTTCAACAACGGCTTAGAGGGCGTCCCCGCACTGATCTGGATGTAGCTTCCGCCGGTTATGCCTTGCGACTCCGTCGCGGCGGTAGAATCGACGCGCACAGGCGTATCCTCGCGCAGGCGCACCCCTGCAAGCACCCTGTTTGGATTTCTGGGATCAAGACTAATACGCGTGATTTCTCCCACCGGAATTCCGTTGAACTGCACCTCGCCTCCCTCACTAAGACCGCGGACGGGACCATCGAAAATGATCCGATACTCGTCGAAATTACGGGCGAATTGGGATTGACCGAGCCAGAGGATGAAGCCGAAAGCCGCCGCTAGCAGAGCCAGCGTCAGGCCCCCAATCAGACCGTAGTTCGCGTCGCGTTCCATTAACGGTTCCTTTCCTTGGCGCGCTCCGCCCGCCCTCCCAAAAACGCCCTGATCCAAGGATGGTCAGACCTCTCAAGTTCCGCGATTGGCGAAACCTCGACAATTTTCTGATCCGCAACCACGGCCACGCGGTCGCTGATGGAATACAGGCTGTCGAGATCATGGGTCACCATCACGACAGTAAGCCCCAGCGTGTCGCTCAGCGTCCGTATCAGCTGGTCAAATTCGGCGGCGGCGATCGGGTCGAGGCCCGAAGTGGGTTCGTCAAGGAACAGCAATTCTGGATCGAGCGCCAAGGCCCTCGCTACGCTTACACGTTTTCGCATTCCGCCTGAAAGTTCAGCGGGCATTTGCCGGCCCACCTCGGCATCGAGTCCGACAAGGCCGATTTTCATCAGAGCCACGGCCTCGAGCCACGGCTCTCTAAGACGGGTATGTTCGATGAGAGGAGCCTCGACATTTTCTTGCACACTAAGAGAAGAAAAAAGCGCGCCATTTTGAAACATGACGCCAATTCGGTGATCAATTTCCGTACGATCAAAGCGACTCCCAATTTTTTTCTGAAAGATTTCGATTGTCCCATGGCTAGGCGCAATCAGGCCCAAAATGGTGTTCATCAGGACGGATTTTCCACTACCGGACCCTCCGACGACACCAAGAATCTCGCCACGATGGACTTCTAGGTTCAAATCCTGGTGGATAATGTGATCGCCAAATCGGGTTTTAAGATTCTCCACCCGAATAACGATGTCCGGATCGCAAATCATATTTCGAGCACGTTGAAGAGAATTGCAAAGGCGGCATCCAGAAGGATGATTGCGAATAGCGCTTGGACAACGGCGACGGTCACCCGCCCGCCCAGATCCTCAACATCTCCGCGTACCGAAAGGCCGTGGCGACATCCGGCAAGCGCAATCACAATGGCCAGCACCGGTACTTTTGCCATTCCAACCCAGAAGTGTCGGATATCGACCGCAGCCGAGAGTCGTTCGGCGAAATATGTCGGGCTCACGTCGAGTATGCCCCAGCTGACGACAAGCCCGCCGGCCAAACCAGCCAGCATGGCAACAATCGCCAGGAGGGGCATAATTACAAGCAATGCCAATACGCGTGGCACAACCAGCGCGTCGAACAGGTCGATGCCCATCACCTTCATTGCCTGCGTCTCTTGATTCATTCGCATTGCGCCGATCTGGGCCGCGAAAGTGGAAGCGGACCGACCGGCAAGTAGTATCGCGGGAATGAGGACGCCGAACTCGCGGAGGACGGATATGCCAACCAGTTCGACGACCAGTTCCGATGCACCCAATGTCTTGAGCAGATCGCTTCCTATGAGAGCCACCACTGCGCCGATAAAGAATGTCATGATCGCTATGAGTGGCAGCGCATCGAAGCCGGCCTTCTGAATTGACGACGCCAGTGCGATCAATCGCATCCTTTTGGGATGTGCAAGAGATTTCATGAGCGCCACCTCAAGTTGGCCGAGAAATCGAGCGCTTGCGCCGATTTCCTGGACAGCTCGATAAACTTTTTGGCCAAGACGCACGTGAAATGGGGGAGTTTTGATTGGCGGGACATCGCGGTCGGCTATGGCCGAGCCCACCAGCGCGAACAGATCAGCAAGATTGGCGGGCAGGTCTGCGGTAAATGCCGCATTGGGTGCGAGAGTCAGGATGGCGAGCGCGCCTGCGCTGTCTATCCTTCCCAGGTTTCCGAAGTCGCTTGAGAAGGAGAGGTTCGAGGGACTCAGAACATGCCCGGAAAGGCCTGCGATCGACATCGCTGTCCAGTCACCTTCAACGACCAACGTTGAAATGCCATCTCCTTCGCGAACGAAGATGTTCGGTGCTGTGCGCGCATTCATCGCAGCAAGTCTCCAACCGGTGTCGGGAGAGCGGATCGACCGTGGCAACTCCCTCTCCCATAACCCGTCATCGAGCGGATCATGCCAGCAAGCGGGACCACTGACCCCACACATTTAACCATGCCGATCCACACATCGCGCCTTGCCTCAATGGCATTATGTAAACGTCACCGTAGCGTTATATCAGGTCGCTTGCAAGGAGTATGCTGCGCACAAATCGGCCGACAGATCGTTTGAATAAGCACAGGATACTCTTGCTAAGGTTAGATAAAATTGTCAGTTGAAATCCCTATGAGATTCTTTCTGAACCGATATCGCACCTTAGAGTTCATATTAACGACACTCGTAGGTGACATTAAATCTTTGCTTGCACTTGCCATCCCAGGCCGAGTGATTTTTGCAGGGCGATCCATGACAGCGTGAGCGCCGCCTTTCCCCGGACGAGGTCGGTTGCCGCCTGCTGCTGTTTGCGAAGCGTGCGATTTAGGTCGGCGCGCGAGATCACTCCGCCGGCAAATCGTTGTCGATCAAGATCGGCTGCGCCATCTGCCTGGGACTTGATCTGCGCGAACGCCACCAGGGCAGAGCGCTGCTGGCTAAAGCGCGACAACGCGCGCTCGGCGTCCTGAAGTGCAGAAAGCACCGTCTTTCGATAGTTGGCAACTGCCTCGGCACGGACGGCGCTCGCCTGATCGACCGAGGCATCGACCCTTCCGAAATCGAGGAAGTTCCACTGCAACTGTGGAATGGCGAGAATTGACGGATTGCTCACATCAAAGAGATCGTCTGGCGACGTTCCGCCAAGTCCCAAGATTCCCATGAATGACAGCTTCGGAAATCGTGCAGCCTCCGCAACACCGATCCGAGCCGTTGCTGCCGCCAGGCTGCGTTCGGCCGCGCGGATGTCGGGCCGACGTGCGACAAGGTTGGAGGGGTCGCCCACGGCGACCTGTTCCGGCGGGAGGGGAACATCGAAGATCTGTTTCAGCGCTTCGTCCGTTGTCCCTGGGATCTGTCCAGCTAGAATGGCAAGCGCATCGAGCAATACCGCCGTGTCAGCTTCGGCCTCGGCGAGCTGAGACTTGAGCAGCTCGAGCTCGGCATTTGCATTGCCGAGAGGGAACAGGGGCAACACGCCTTGCTGATACCGTTGATAGGTTAGCGAGAGGGTTTGCTGCTGCAACTCGCACTCGGTTCGGTACGCTTTGGCTCGAAACTGGGCCTCGCGCAGGTTGACATAGGCATTGGCAACTTCGGCGGTCAGCTGGACCTTGGCATCCTCCACATTGGCAACCGCTGCCGCGGCCTGAGCGTTGCCGGCCTCGATCCGTCGCTGCGTTCCTCCTGCGAAATCCAGCTCCCAGTTAGCGTTGAGCCCGAGATTGTAGACACTGAGGCTATCATCCGCCTGTCCCTGCGGACTAACAGGCGCGCTCGCCGAAGGCGGGGCACTGTTCTGAATATCAAGGCCCGGCAAGCGGCCCTGAATAGCCGTCGCCTGGGTTCCAAGCGTCGGAAATCTTCCGGCCTTCTCCTGTCTCACGGATGCCCGCGCCTGCGCAATCCGCGCTTGCGCAGCCTGAAGCGAAGGATTGTCCGATAACGCAGCCTCGATAAGCCTGGTCAATTCCGGATCGTTCAAAAGGAGCCACCACTCTGCCAGCTCGGGCTCGGTATCGATGATGTTACCGCCGGCACGGACAAAGCCGTCATTTCGGTTCGCCGAGAATACTTCTGGAGGCCCGGCGTAGTCTGGGCCCGCAACACAACCGGCCAGCAGAAACGAGGCGAGAAGCGATATTACAGATTTTCTTATCATGTCAGGCTCAGTGCATCGAAAGGGAAACATTCTTGGGAAGCGGCTTCAAAAAGATGACCAAAGGAACGGTCATCAAGGTCAGGACGCCCATCACCAAGAATACATCATTGTAGGTCATTACGAACGCGTCCCGCTGGATGGTCCGGCCTAGCATCGACATGGCACCCTCCATCCCGCCGAAGCTTTTCGCGAGTTCATCAAGATAAATCTGGAGTGAAGCACTGTTGGCATTCAGCGTCTCTTCCATGCGCCGGCTATGGTGCCAGATCCGCTTGTCCTGAAACGAAGCCAGTCCGGCCAAAGCGAAAGATCCTCCGAGATTTCGAGCGGCGTTAAAAATACCGGAGGCATCGCCAGCATCTGTCTTTGCCACCGAGGCTACGGTAGCCTGGTTCAGGAACATCATGGCCAGAATCATGCCAACACCCCGAATAAGCTGGCTTTCGATGAATACGGCGCCCCCAGATTCCGCGGTGAGGCTTATGCTGACGAAACAGCTGGCCGCCATCAGAAGCATTCCGACACCGACGGCAATGCGAATGTGGAGTCTGCGGATCATGAAGGGCAGGATCGGCATAAGCACAAAAGCCGGAATACCCATCCAAAATATAACGAGCCCGGTTTGAAAAGCGTTATAATCGGATATGATCGCAAGAAATTGGGGAATGACGTAGGTCGAACCATACATGACCATTCCCAGGGCGAGAGCCATCACCGCAACGCTTCCGAATTGGCGATTGAGAAGGAGGCGGAGTTTCAGGACGGGCTTCGACGCGTTCAGCTGCCCGTATATGAGTGAAGCGAAACCGATAACGGCAATGAGTGCCAGCCAGCGAATAAGAGCGGATTCAAACCATTCCTCGCGATGCCCCTCCTCAAGCAACACAGTCAAAGCGCCCAACCCCAGAATCAGGCCGGCAATGCCCGCCCAATCAGCATCGGTCAGATACTCCCACTTCGGCTCTTCGTGAGGAAGCCCGACGAATAGCAGCAGCAGCAGTACGGCGCAGATTGGAACATTGACAAAGAAGGCATAGTGCCAGCTCAAATTTTCGGTCAGCCAGCCACCGATCAGCGGCCCCATGACCGGACCCAGAATCACTGTCATGCCGAACAGCGCCATGCCGATCGGCTGTTGATGGGGCGGCAATCTTTTCGCCACGATGGTCATCGCAGTTGGTATCAGCGCACCACCCATGAAACCCTGACCCGTGCGACCGATGATCATGGTCGTGAGGTCGGTCGCCATACCGCAAAGAATTGAGAAGCCGGTGAACGCGGAAACCGCAATGATGAGCAGGTTTCGCAGTCCAAAAAGGCGTTCAAGCCAGGCGCTAAGCGGAATTACCACAATTTCGGCAACGAGAAATGCGGTGGCAATCCAAGTGCCCTCGGTGCCGCTGGCTCCGATTTCGCCCTGGATCACCGGAAGCGCGGAATTGACGATAGAGATATCGAGTGTTGCGAGCATGGCGCCAAGTGCACCCGCTGCGACCGCTATCCACGCGGTGATATCGGCATTCCGCCTTTCTGCAGTCGGAGTACCAGAGGCGCTGTTCGATGCCAACTCGGCGGTCATTTGTCGGTACTCGAGATCTCTTTCAGCTCTCCGGCAGCGTTTCGCGTGTCGACAACTGCCACAACCGACATGCCCGGGACGAGCAGACGACGCACTTTGGGCGAGGCTATTATCGCGATACGAACCGTTATCCGCTGAACAATCTTGGTGAAATTCCCTGTGGCGTTTTCGGGCGGCAGGATCGAAAATTCTGCTCCGGTTCCGGGCGAGATGCTCTCAACGCGTCCAGCAATCTCAAAGTCGGGAAGAGCATCGACCTCGAGCCTGACCGGTTGCCCCGCCCGCAAAAGGCCGACCTGCGTCTCCTTGAAATTAGCGATGACGTAGATTTCGTTTACCGGAACCACGGTCATCAATCGCTGACCGGGCTGAACGAATTGGCCGACCCTTACTGTTAGATCGCCAACGCGACCTCCCTTGCTGGCTCGCAGCAGAGTCGATGTGACATCTAGGTCGGCCGCTTCCAGCTGCGCGCGAGCCGCGTCAGCTTGGGCTTCGGTCTGGTCGATCTGTTTGAACAAGGTGGCCCTCCGACCGTTGGCAGCAGAGACTGCTGCCTGGGCAGCAACAAAGTCGGCGTGCGCTTGCTGCGCCTGTGTCTCATATTGTTGAAGCTTTTCTCGCGGCTCCGCACCGGTCGCGGCAAGGGGGCGATACCTCGCTAGCTGCTCATTGGCGAGGTCGAGCGCCGCGCGCTTGGCGGCGAGTTGGGCCCGCGCCTGCCGAATCGATGAGTCCTGTTCGGTTACTTGCGAGCGGATTGTGTCGGCGCCGGCCAGCGTCGCCGCAATTTGCGCACGCGCCTGTTGCGCCTGGGCTCTATAATCTCGCACATCCAGTTGCACGAGCGCCTCGCCGGGACTGACCCGCCCGTTCTCAGAGACGAGCACCGCGTCCACGTATCCGGCCACTTTTGATGAAACCACAACGCTGTCGGCCGCGACATAGGCGTTGTCGGTCGACTGCATGTACTGCCCATAGGTGACATGCCTGTAATACCACCCACCACCTGCAATCAGCGCAGCAGTGATGGCTATGATGAGGATGAGGCGAAATTTGGGTTGCGATTTCAGGCTGGATGCGGGCGCGCGATCCTGTTCCCGCTCATTTGGTTCGTCGGTCATCTGCCTCTTTCGAAGGATTTTGGACATGTGCTAAGTCGCTTCATGGCGTGGCGTAGACCGTTCCATCCGGTTAGTAAAATCGTTTAGTAATTTGCGTTTTGGCATTCCCACGAAACGGACTAGGCAGCGGTATGAACGCAAATCTCGACACAATGCCGCCACGGCTTCGCGAAGGCGCCCTCACCGACGACGACCGTATGCTATATTTGATGGACGAGATTAGTCGGGGGGCGAGGCGCGCTTATGACGCACGGATTGCCAAGATTGGCCTCAATCAGACGCAGTGGCGCATCATCGGACAACTTCTCCGCGAACCATCGTTGACGCAGGCCGGAATTGCCAAGCGACTAGAGTTGGAATCCGCCACGATCGGTCAAGCCGTCGCTGGCCTTTGTGGGAAAGGATTGATGGAAAGGCGACGAGCCAAAACGGACGGCCGGGCATGGCAGCTCATCCTGACCCAGGAGCTCGACAGGTTGTTGCCCCAACTGAGAGAATCCGCGGACGGGCTGCATAGGGTCCTATGGCGGAACGCCACGCGCGACGAAAAACGGACGTTGCTGGACATTCTTGTGCGGATTGCGTCGAATCTCGATCAGAGCCGGACCGATGCGGAATAGGACATATGCCTGGGTTCCGAGATAAACCGATAGGAGACATCGCACGCGCCGCCGAGATAGGACAGATTCTTGTCCGGCACGGCGCCAAAAGCCTGGCGGGCGCTCTCGGAGTCATTCCGCATCCGGCCAAGTCAATCGATCCAGGTGAATTGCGGCCGGCGGCGGTCGTCGCACTCCTGCGCGACATTGGTCCGGTCGGAATAAAGCTTGGACAGCTGCTGGCGACGCGCAGCGATCTGTTTTCCAGGTCCTGGATTGCTGCCTTCGCGACGCTCCACGATCAGGTTTCTCCGGTGCCATTCGAAGAAATCGAGCCCATCCTTGCCGCAAGCTGGGGAGCTGACTGGCGAGGGGAATTCACCCAATTCGATGAACAACCACTGGCTTCGGCTTCGGTAGCGCAGACCTACTCTGCTTCGCTGCTCGACGGCGCCGACGTTATCATAAAGGTGCGGCGTCCGGGCACTGCTGCGCGAATGGAGGCCGATGTGCGGCTCCTGACGCGCCTCGCCGCCGTTGCCGAGGATCGATCCCCTGAAATCGCCCGCTATCGCCCCGTAGAGTTCCTGCGAACCTTTGGCAGAAATCTTGCCTGGGAAATGGATCTGGCAGCAGAAGCTCGTGCATGCGAGCGTATCGGTGGCTATCTTGATACGCTTGGGATCAAGACTCCAACAATTCATTGGGAACTGACGGGGATACGGGTCAACGTCCAGGAGCGGCTGTATGGAACGCCCGCGTCTGCGATCGAGGCCGAATCGACCGACCCACGCGTGGCGGCGTTCGCGAGACAATATGCGAATGCAGTCCTGCGCATGATCATTCTGAATGGCGAATTTCATGGCGATCCGCATCCAGGCAATGTGTTCCTTATCGGGGAACAGGATGTGGGCTTTATCGACTTCGGATCGGTCGGCACTCTCACAAAGGCGAGGCGCGAGGAACTGGTACGACTTGTCATGGCTATAGCCGACGAAGACACAGCAGACGTCGCGAACGTGTTGCTCGAATGGGCTGGAGATCCGAAAGTTGACCGTGATGGGCTCACCCAGAATTTGGACCAGCTGATCGGTGAGTTCAGGGGAACGGTCCTTTCGGGGATTGAGTTCTCGCATATTTTCAGCCGCGTGTTCGATCTCCTGCGAGACTATCAGCTCGCACTTCCGCCTGATCTGGCGATCCTTCTTCGAACATTGCTCACGGCGGAAGGGTTTGCGCGTTCCTTTGCGCCTGACTATAATATCGGGGAGGAAACACGCCCCATCATGTTGGAGCTGTTCGCAGAAAGATTCTCCCTTGGCAGGAATCGCGCCAATTTAAAAAAAGTTCGCCGACAACTCCTCGCCCTAGCGGCGATCATGCCTGACCTTCTCGATAACGCCGCCGCTATAGCCAAGTCCGGGCATGTGCCTGTCCAGATTGATCCGGCAAGTTTTGAGAAGCTCGCAGCCATTCGCCGCGCGAGCCAGCCTGTCAAAGGTCCTGTGGCGGCCGCACTTATCGTCTCCGCGGCGCTGCTTGCGAATCAATCCTGGGTGCTTGCAAGTGTTGCAGTGGCTCTTGCCGGGTTGGTTCTTCTGCGCAAATGGCGATAAGATCGTTGCTCAGCTTGAACGGGCCAGCGTCCAATATCAGGCCAACTGAGAACTGGAGTTTATGATGACACTGCAGAAGCCAGTCGATCCGGTCCCCGCAGCCACCATGCTGTTGCTTCGCGACGAGCCGGAGTTCCAGGTGCTGATGGTCATGCGGCATCACCAGATCGATTTTGCATCCGGCGCGCTGGTCTTTCCCGGTGGAAAGCCTTCTGCTGCCGATGAAGCGCCTGAATGGGCCGATTATTGCAGGGGCTGGAAAACGCTAGATCCTACGCAGCGCACCCTTCGGATTGCCGCGATTCGTGAAGCCTTTGAGGAAGCAGGCATCCTGCTGGCCGATCATCGCGACGGTAGCGAGTTCGAGGATATTTGCGATCTTGAAAGCCGCAAAGCCGTCGAGCGAGGCGAGCGCGAATTTTTCGACATTGTGCGCGAGGCCGATGTGCAACTGCGCCTTGATCGCCTGAGCGAGTTCGCGCGGTGGATCACGCCCAGCTTTATGCAAAAGCGCTTCGACACTCATTTCTTCGTCGTTCGCGCCCCAGAGCGCCAGATCGCAGCATGTGATGGATATGAAACCGTTGATGCGGAATGGCTTTCGCCAAGCAAAGCCCTGAAACTGGGTGTCAGCGGTGAACGAACGATCATCTTTCCCACGCGATTGAACCTGCAACTGCTAGCCGAAGCTGCGAGCGCAGACGATTGCGTCGCGCGGGCCAAGGCTCGCGAAATCGTGCCGGTCCTTCCAGAAGTCATCCAGCGAGACGGCAAGAACATCCTCACTATCCCCGCCGACGTGGGATACGGCACAGCCTTCGAAGTTATCAGCTGAGATAGAAGCAAGCAAGCGGGCGCAAACTCTTACGATCCGTAGCCGGGTAACTGGGGGAATGGCTTGTTTTATCCCAGTATTTCTTGTCGCATAGTCTAAAATTTCTTCACCATAGACATATGTTTCAGAAGGATATTATTCACTTGCTCTTGCCTTAGGGTCAGGACCCATTGATTTGCGCTGATGGCTGTGATTCAGGCGGCTGCGAAGGAGCCTGAATTTGAGCGATTTATTCTGGCTGACGGACGAGCAGATGGCTCGGCTTCAGCCCTATTTTCCCAAGAGCCATGGCCGCGAGCGCGTTGATGATCGGCGCGTTTTGAGCGGGATCATCTTCGTCAACCGCAATGGGCTGAGGTGGCGCGATGCGCCGAGGGAATACGGCCCGGCGAAGACGCTCTACAATCGCTGGAAGCGGTGGAGCGACAAAGGCATCTTCATCCGCATGATGGAAGGCCTGGCGACACCTCAGGCTCCCGAGCGCAAGACGATCATGATCGACGCGACCTATCTTAAAGCGCACCGCACGGCGTCGAGCCTGCGGGTAAAAAAGGGGGTCCAGGACGCCTGATCGGCCGGACGAAAGGCGGCATGAACACCAAGCTTCATGCCGTGAGTGATGCGAATGGTCGTCCAATCAGCTTCTTCCTGACCGCCGGACCGGTCAGCGACTACACTGGCGCGGCCGCTTTGCTCGACAGTCTGCCCAACGCGCAATGGATGCTGGCCGACCGAGGCTATGATGCCGACTGGTTCCGCGACGCCCTGCAGGAGAAGGGTATCACGCCCTGCATCCCGGGCCGAAAAATCCGGAACACGACCGTAAAGTACGACAAACGCCGCTACAAACGCCGTAACCGCATCGAGATCATGTTCGGCCGCCTCAAAGACTGGAGGCGGGTCGCAACACGCTACGATCGCTGCCCGAAGGCCTTCTTCTCCGCCGTCGCACTCGCCGCAACCGTCATCTTCTGGCTCTGATCAATGAGTCATCGTGTAATTGCGGCTGCTTCCCTCGGACCTTGGTTGAGGCGCACACTTCTGGTTGTCGAATCCTGAAGGAAGGAAGCAGCCATGAAGCACTATGCCGGATTGGACCTGTCGATGGAATCCACGCAGGTCTGCATCGTTGATGACAATGGTCGGAAGGTCGTGTCGGAGAAAGTGGAGAGCTCTCCGGAGGCGATCGCCATGATGCTGGAGCGATACGGTCCAATCGAGCGGGCGGTGATCGAAACGGGCCGCATGTCGCCGGCGATTTGCCTCGGTCTGCGTGAACTGGGTGTCCCGGTGGTGTGCATCGATGCCCGCCAGGCGCACCAGAGCCTCAAAGCAATGAAGGCGAACAAGACCGACCCTCACGATGCCGCCGGCCTCGCACAGTTGGCGCGCACCGGCTTCTACAAGGAGGTGCATGTCAAATCTCCGGCAGCGCATGGCGTTCGCAGCGTGATCACCGCACGGAGCCATCTGGTGGAAGCGCGTGTCCGGCTCGACAACACGATCCGCGGTCTCTGCGCCACGTTCGGATATCGGCCCGGCGCAGGTCAAGGGAAGGCCTTCCTCGAACGGATCATGCAGGCCGCCCACACCCCGGGCCTTGGCGACGCCATCGCATCCTTGCTGTCCGTGCGCGCAGAACTGGTCGAGCAAATCAAGGAAATGGACCGCCGCCTGCGTGTCATCGCAAGCCAGTCACAGGCTTGCGAGATCCTGATGACCATTCCGGGCGTCGGCGTGCAGACATCTGCTGCCTTCGCCGCTGCAGTCGATGAAGCCGGACGCTTCCGACAATCACGCAATGCCGGGGCCTACTTTGGCCTTGTGCCCCGACGCCATCAGTCGGGCGAGCTCGATTGGACTGGCAGGATCACCAAACAGGGCGATGGGACCGTGCGCAAGCTGCTGTACGAAGCTGCCAACTCGATCCTTACCCGGAGCCGTGAGACCTTCGCCCTGAAAACATGGGCCATGAAGATCGCCAAGCGTCGCGGCTTGAAGAAAGCCCGTGTCGCACTCGCCCGTCGGCTCGCGGTCATCATGCATGCCATGCTGCGTGACGGCACTTTGTTCCAAGCTTGAGGTAGGCTAAAGGTAACCGTGGTGTGAAGGCCGCCTTGCGGGACGGCGTTCCGGGGTGCTGATAGCCGCTCTTTGCGAGGAGCGGTGATGAGCGAGGATATCGGAGCGGCGGGAGCGAGTGCTCTTGTGACTGGTCATATGAGTGATCGTATG
>JAFVHU010000149.1 GCA_017474385.1 Afipia sp.
AGAATCCTGGCTGAATCAACTGGATGACGTTATCGTTGGACACGGCATATCGCTCCTTCG
This sequence comes from Afipia sp., assembly GCA_017474385.1. Lineage (GTDB taxonomy): Bacteria > Pseudomonadota > Alphaproteobacteria > Rhizobiales > Xanthobacteraceae > Afipia. The sequence goes on from JAFVHU010000149.1 coordinate 61, forward strand.
GTGGAGAAGTGGAGGCGTCAAGCACCCCCACGATATGCCGCCTTCCCGATTCCCGCCGTCACCAACTTTCGGCGATAGCTCCAATTCCTCCTTCGAGCAAAATGGGCAGAAACCGCCGGCAACCCTACTCGACTGGCCCCAGAAATCGGCGACCAGTCGGCCTAAGGTCGGCGGCGCCTTAAGAATTAGGAACCCACGAAATTGTTCCAAGCCTGACGTGCGCCGCCGGGACGGGCAGAAACCGATAGCTCCGGGCGCCATGAGCGGACGGACGGCGGCGTCCCCTCTTCAGGAGGGCTCGTGCGGGGCCGTAGCCGCTGTTTCAGCTTTGCGGCCGTGGACGCGTTCATTGAGTGAATGCGCCGCAACGACCGGCGCACGTTTTTGCGCCTCCGGCCCGATCAGCAACTTCTGGTACAGTTTGACGTACTGCCTCGCCATCTGCGCCGCCGAAAAGCGCTCCTCAAAGCGCCTTCAATGATTTCAGGGACCGACCCGCAGCGGAAGGCGAGGACGGGCGTGCCGCAGGCCATCGCCTCAATCATCACCAAACCGAAAGGCTCAGGCCAATCGATCGGGAACAGTAAGGCGGCGGCCTGGCCCAAAAATTCGCTCTTGGCGCTCTCGTTGATCTCTCCGATATATTCGATCTGTCTTCCGTCGATCATAGGCTCGATGACCTGACGGAAATAGGCCTCGTCCACCTTATCCACCTTGGCTGCAATTTTCAGCGGAAGGCCAGCCTTCCGCGCGATCTCGATGGCGCGGTCAGGCCGTTTCTCTGGCGACATGCGGCCAAGGAATCCTGGCATGGTCGTGCCTCCGTTATTCCTGAATTCGTCATGGTCCGAGGAGATCAACCGTGTTCGAGCGGAAATAAGGACCACACAGTCGGACGTGCGCAAACTTTATCACGCTGGTCCCCGCGCCGCTGACGTGAAGCGTGCCGCCCGAAATTTTGTGAGGGGTCTCGCCGAAAATGGCCGCCCCAAGATCACGGCGACACATGAGTCGTTCGAGGTCGAGTTTCAGACTGGCGGGTTCACGGTCGCGCCAAACATCCGCGCGATCCTAGCTTGGCTTGATCCAGAAGCACTGACGAAGCGGCTTGAAGACGAGATCGATGCCATGCCGGTACCCGCGCTGGCGCTATCGTTGAAGGAAAAGAACGAACGTCTCGCGGTTGCAAAGGACGCGCTTCTGGTCCTCGAACGCGCAGAGGAAGCCCTGATCGAAGCTGCCTATGACGACGGCGAACAGATCGTCCGACGCTATGACGCCGATCCACAAGCCATCCTCGGTGTGCAGATCAGACGCAAGAAGGCAGTCGCAGCATGATCCAACAACTCGATGCTTTCTTGTACTGGGGGCATCGAGTGCCAGCGGCAGGCGCAGTGACTGCGCGGCTGGTTGTCGCCCGGTATCCGTGGGCTTGCGGACCGGGGGCGGACCACTGGGCAGGTGTCCGACCTTCATTGAAACAACAGCCCAGAGCCTGCGGTCGCGCTTCCGGCGACGTGGCGGGCGGCATTGAGCACGCCAGCCCGTCCGATGTTTTACACAGGCATCGGGCGGGCATCAATTCTCGGCAGCCTCAACTTCAGCGGTCGAGGTGAGATACGTTCCTTCGCCCTTGGAGTCGCACACAATGATGCTCCCATTGGTGCAGCGAAACCCAACAGCAACCTCCACGGTGACTTTGTCAAAAGGCACCACCACCACGTGTCGATCAGCAGAAATGCTTGTTCGCGGATTGGTGACTAGAAGCGCTTCGCGCACCTCTTGCAAAAGCTGTGATTGTTTGTTGCCCGTGCGTTGCTGGAAGCGATGGTAAACTTCAGGGGGCGGCAGGAAGAGCAGGTCGACATCACGCGGTGGGTGAATTTGCGTGTGCTTGCCCCACGAGCCGATAACGATGATGTTGTCGATCTCTGAATTGCTGCCGTTGTAGTACTTGCGATTGAGGCTGCCGGTGACGTTCGCCCAAGCCTTCTGACCGTATCCGCGATGCGTGTCGGTCACGCGGAGGTCAGCCAAAAATTTCGTGAAGCGTGAGATAATACCAGCTGTAAGGCAACGTCGGAGGCTGGTTGTGACCGAGTAACGAACTCATGGCATACAGCCCTAAATCCTGAGCGGCTGGCGAGAAAGGCGTGGCGAGAGACGAGCCGAAGCGTGGGGCGGCGCCGCGAAGGAGGAGCCGAACGTCGGCGGCGGCGCGATGAGATCAGCAAGCAAGCCAGTAGGTCGCGGTTCCGCTCTCGCGGAACTCTGAGAGGTGGGTGGAGCGACGAGATCAGCCAATCTGCTCACCGGTCGTGGCGGAGCCAGCCCAAAGGGCGCGTCGTTGAAGAACGGCGACTGACCAAGGCCTGTCGAGAACACACCGCTAGGGGGTCGTTTTGGTTCCATACACACGACTTGGTGATCGGACAGTTTGTTTCAAGTGCTGCCTATAAATTATACGGCCTATTTCCCCTGCGCCCGGTCTTGATGCGTTTTATTGCGCTGCGAGGGGTCTATCCCTCCCAATGCGTGAAAACCGCCCAAAACCGCTTTAAACGAGGCGTCAAGACCATAGATATGGTAATTTTCTAGCAAATTCAGTGCTTTAGGTTCGATCTAGGGGTGTCAGCCACCGATAATGCGGGGCCAATTCAGGCACCGGAGAATGACTGATGACATCGAAAACAAAACAGGTCCCCAAGCACAAGGAAGGCAGTCGCAAATCGAAAGTACACGCCCTCTTCGATAAGCAGGGACAGGACGCAGCCTGGACCCTCGGCCTCAAGTTGAAGCTATCGCAGAACACCCTGCGCTCGTGGTTTGGGACGTGGCGTCGCGAAGCAACCCCGCTTAAACGAAAGCCCGCGAAGGCGGCTGCGACATTGAAGGCAGCAAAGCGGAGTGGGACTCCGAAACCGACAGCGACCCCTAAGGCGACCGAGACTGTGACGCCGCTCGATCAGCCCGAGACGATCCCGCAATTCCTGAACGGCTGACGATTTTTCCACAGACCCCCGCGTTGACCGGGGGTCTTCTGCGCCCTCATCGGCCTTTTGGTCTGCACCTAATTTGCACCCAATACGATGCGGGCTGTGCCGAAAAGTCGATAAACTATTGATTTCATGGTGAGCGCGGAGGGACTCGAACCCTCGACCCCATGATTAAAAGTCACGTGCTCTACCGCCTGAGCTACGCGCTCACGTGTCGCGGTGTGTAGGTGGCGGGTGGATGTGGGTCAAGTGCGGCCCTGCATCCTTGTTCAAGCTGTGGAATTCGCCGCCAAAGTTTGAGAATTCCCGTGTTACGAATGGCTGTTGACGACAGAACAAAAAGAGAACATACTACGCATCATCACCGCTGGAAGATCAGATGGCCGATATCTCCTATTATGTTGCCATTCCGTTCAGCGAGGACGACGAAGGGTCCGTCGTGACGGGAACCGCCGAGGAATTCCAGAGCGCGTCCACGGCGATTCGGCGCGCCGAAACGCTCTCACGCACCGCTGGAGTTATCGGCGCGGTTGCCTTCACCCGCTCCGGCGACCCGATGACGGGTGATTTCAAGGATGCCATGGTGCTGAAAACCTTTGGCAGCGTTCCTACAGATTTGAGTGGCCTGTAACCGGACGCGCCGAAGCTTCCACACACCTATAGCCGTCAGGACCTGCGGTCTTCCTGCTCTTTCAGTTCGTCTTCGCTGAGATCAATCCTTGGCGTTGCGAAGTCGTCACTCTCGGGATCGACCTTGAACGGCGCAGTCTTGGTGGGGTCCGGACGACCTTTTCGCTTGCCCGCATCGGCGGCGTCGCCCTTTTTCTTCTTTCCGGCCATCGCTGGTTTCCTTGCCCGCATTGCCGGTATGACCGGCGTCGTTCCCTTGAATATGGCTGAGGCGGAGCGCATCTGCTACGCCTACTTCGCCAGATTTCGAGGACATGCGCCATGACGGATTCGCCTGCGGCCCCCGAGGACACCGTCCAGGAGTTTGACGTGCCCGTGCCGTACATGCAGCGGACGCGCGATTACTATCTCGCCATCGGCTACGACACGCCCTATCGCTGGGCACACAATGTCGCCGCTCCGTTTCAGCCGCTGACAAAGCCGCTGGCGCAGTCGCGGGTGGCCATCGTCACCACGGCCGCCCGCTTCGACCCTGCAAAGGGCGATCAGGGACCGGGCGCAGCCTACAACGGCAGTGCCAAGTTCTATCAGGTCTACGACGGCGATAGCGCGAAGCAACACGACCTGCGCATCTCCCACATCGCCTACGATCGCGCGCATACATCAGCGACCGACATGAACACCTGGTTTCCGCTGGCGCAGTTGCACCGTCTTGCCAGCGAGGGCCGGATCGGATCGGTCGCCCCGCGCTTCTTCGGTGCGCCGACCAATCGCAGCCACCGCGTGACGATCGAGACCGATGCCCCGGAGATCCTGGCGCGGTGCAAGGCCGACGGCGTCGATGCCGTCGTGCTGGTTCCCAACTGTCCGGTGTGTCACCAGACCACGGCGCTGGTGGCGCGGCACATTGAGGCCAATGGAATTCCAACCGTGGTGATGGGGTGCGCCAAGGACATCGTTGAACACGTCGCCGTGCCGCGTTTCCTGTTCAGCGATTTCCCGTTGGGTAATTCCGCCGGCAAGCCGCACGATGGGTCGTCGCAGGCATTCACGCTGGAACTCGCGCTCAAGGTCCTTGAAAGCGCGCCGGGCCCACAGACGACTGTTCAGTCTCCGCTGCGCTGGAGTACGGACGCTTCATGGAAGCTCGACTACAACAACGTCGAGCGGATGTCGCCGGAAGAACTCGCCCGCCGGCGGCGCGATTTCGACGCGCAAAAGGAAGCCGCGCGCGTCAATCGCGTGGCGTGATCAATCGGACATCCCTGCCGCCTTCCTTAGCGCGGCATTGATGCGGTCCTGCCAGCCAGGACCACCCTCCTGGAAATGCTCAAGGACATCCTGATCGATCCGAAGCGAGACAAGCTCCTTCACGCCGGGGATGGCAGCCGTCTTTGGAACGGCTTCCGGCACTTTGGCGGTGACGGATTTGAACGCCGCCTCGGCTTCCGTTTTTGCGTCGCTCAGTGTGCGCGGCCGCCGCGGAGGAGGTGCCATCTTCAAACTCCTTCGAACAGCGCCGTGGACAAATAGCGCTCCGAGAAAGACGGGATGACCGCCAGGATGGTCTTGCCCGCATTCTCCGGCCGCTTGCCAAGCTCAAGCGCTGCCGCGATGGCTGCACCCGACGAAATTCCACCTGGAATGCCTTCCACACGTGCGAGCGCGCGCGCGGTCGCAATGGCCGTTGTGCTGTCCACCTTGACGATCTCGTCGATCACGGACCGATCGAGGATATCCGGCACAAAGCCTGCACCGATGCCTTGGATCTTGTGCGGCGAATGCTGGCCGCCGGACAGCACCGGACTTTCCACGGGCTCGACGGCAACAATGCGCAGAGATGGTTTGCGCGGCTTCAGAACCTGTCCTACGCCGGTGATCGTGCCGCCGGTGCCGACCCCGGCCACGAACACATCGATGTCTCCGTTGGTGTCGTTCCAGATTTCCTCGGCCGTGGTGCGGCGGTGAACTTCCGGATTGGCCAGATTTTTGAATTGCTGTGGCATCACCGAGTTAGGCGTGTTGCGGACAAGCTCTTCCGCGGTCGCAATCGCACCCTTCATGCCTTGCGCCGCCGGCGTCAGGACGATTTCGGCGCCCAGAAACGCCAGCATCTTGCGCCGTTCGATCGACATCGATTCCGGCATCACGAGCTTGAGCCTGTAGCCGCGCGATGCAGCGACGAACGCCAGCGCGATCCCGGTATTGCCGGATGTCGGCTCGATCAGAACGGTGTCCGGATTAATGATGCCGGCGTTTTCCATCGCGATGATCATCGCTGCGCCGATGCGGTCCTTCACGCTCGCAGCGGGATTGAAATATTCAAGTTTGGCGAGAATTTTCGCCTTTACTCCATTCTGTTCCGGCAGACGATGAAGCCGGACGATCGGCGTGTCGCCGAATGCATCAACGATGCTGTCGTAGATTCGTCCGCGCCCAGGCTGACGTGTCTGTGAAGCACTTGGGTTTGACTTGGTATCCATGCGCGGTCCTCCTGAATCGATCCGTGCGCACCATGGGAGAAAGCTGCGCAAAACGAAAGGCTTCCGCCATTAGTGGCGGTCGCGACTGTGCGTGCAAGGGCAATCATCTTGTCGACGAGCATTGCATCGCAAAAAAGGTATTTCGCAAAAGGAACGTATTTGTGTTGCGACAACTTCAAACTTGCATGAGTATATTCAGCGCGAGCTCGAACTCGGAAGGGAGGTCACGATGCCAGCACTTGCTGAACTTCTGTCGACCAAACCGTCACGCCTGCCGCCTCGTATCACCGACCGGCCTATTTGCACGATCTGCGCGGACTCGATGGTCGCCGCAGAGGCATCCGCGTTTGTCTCCGATGATGTGATCAGCTATCTCTGGACTTGCGACAATTGCGGATACGGCTTCGTCACGAAGCACTCAACGCATTCAACGAAAATCGTCTGCAACTAAACGCCAGACCCGTAGCCTAGCGCGGCGCGACATCGCCCCGCGCCCATCCTGCACGAACTGACGCGCGGTAATCGTCGAACGTCCCGGCCGCAATTGCGGCGCGGGCGCCGCTCATCAGGCTTTGATAATACGCGACGTTGATCTCCGACAGCAGCATCGCGCCCAGCGCCTCCTCGGACTTCACAAGGTGGTGCAAGTAAGCCCGTGAATACCCGTTCGTCGAACGCCAGCCGCTTTCCTCGTCCAACGGACGCGGATCGTCGGCATGACGGGCGTTACGCAGGTTGATGACGCCATGCCGCGTGAAGACGTGGCCGTGGCGGCCGTTACGCGTCGGCATCACGCAGTCGAACATGTCTATGCCCCGCGCGACCGCCTCCAGCATATCGTCCGGTGTCCCTACGCCCATCAGGTAGCGCGGGCGCTCCTGTGGCAGGATCGGCGCCACCTCTTCGATCATCGCCAGCATGACCTCCTGCGACTCCCCCACAGCGAGACCGCCAATGGCGTAACCGTGGAAGCCGATGTCGATCAGAGCGCGGGTGCTTTCACGGCGCAGTTCCGGAACATCTCCACCTTGCGCAATTCCAAACAGCATGTAGCCGGGAGGTGCAGTTTCGAACGCCCGCTTGCTTCGCTCTGCCCAGCGGATCGACAATTGCATCGCACGTTCGATCTCGGCATGTGCGGCCGGCAGCCGCACGCACTCATCGAGTTGCATGGCGATGTCGGAGCCCAGCAGCCGCTGCACTTCGATGGCGCGCTCGGGTGACAGCTCCACCTTGGTGCCGTCGATATGCGAGCTGAACGTCACCGCATGCTCGGTGACCTTGCGAATTTTGGCGAGCGACATGACCTGGAAGCCACCGGAGTCGGTGAGCATCGGGCCATTCCACGTGGTGAATGCCTGCAATCCACCAAGCGCGGCAATGCGCTCGGCACCCGGCCGCAGCATCAGGTGATAGGTATTGCCAAGGACGATATCGGCGCCCGTGTCGCGAATATCACGCCAGTGGATGCCCTTCATCGCACCGGCCGTGCCGACGGGCATGAACGCGGGCGTACGCACAACCCCGTGCGGGGTCGTGAGTTCGCCGGTCCGCGCTTCGCCGTCGCGGCCGAGAAGCCTGAAATGATTGGGAACGCTCATGTGGCGACGTTATGGGTCAGGTCGGCTGACGAAACAACAGGCATGCATCGCCATATGAGTAGAAGCGATAGCCGGCCCCGATGGCATGGGCATAGGCATTCTGCATGGTCTCCAGCCCGCTGAAGGCCGAGACCAGCATGAACAGCGTCGAACGCGGCAGATGGAAGTTCGTCATCAGGACGTCCACCGCCTTGAAGCGATAGCCAGGCGTAATGAAAATCGCAGTCTCATCGGAGAACGGCTGGATGGTGCCGTCATCTGCCGCTGCGCTTTCGAGAAGCCTCAGTGATGTGGTGCCGACAGCCACCACGCGGCCGCCCTTAGCTCGAGCGTCGTTGAGCGCGGCTGCGGTCTCGCCGGACACGGTGCCCCATTCGGCGTGCATCTTGTGACCGGCTGTGTCGTCGGCTTTCACCGGCAGGAAGGTTCCTGCTCCCACGTGCAGCGTCACACGATGCAGACCGATGCCGCGATCCCGCAAGGCCGCCTCAAGCGCAGGCGTGAAGTGCAGCCCCGCGGTGGGTGCGGCAACCGCGCCCTCGCTGACCGCAAACATGGTCTGATAATCCGCGGTATCGCGTTCGTCCGGCGTCCGGCGTGAGGCGATATAGGGCGGCAAAGGCGGCGCGCCGACGTCGGCAATGGCCTGATCCAGGATCGGCCCGTGAAACGAGAATGCCAGCGTCACCGCGCCGTTCTCGCCTTTGCTCTCAACCTCGGCGTCGAGATTTCCGAGCAGACAGACACGGCCTTCGTTGCCGAAGCGGACGACATCGCCATCGGCAAGCTTCCTAGCCGGCTTCACCAGTGCCTGCCAGCGCGACCCGTCGAGGCGCTTGATGAGCGTGGCTTCGATTTTCGGCTCAGTCTCGCGGCCGATGCGGCGGCCAGTCAGTTGCGCCGGAATAACCTTGGTGTCGTTGACCACAAGCTGATCGCCCGGCTGAAGGAACAACGGCAACTCGGAAACCGTCGAATCCGTGAGCGGCTGGCCCGGTTTCACCACGAGCATGCGCGCCGCGTCGCGCGGACTGACAGGCCGCAGCGCGATATTACCTTCCGGAAGTTCGAAATCGAAGAGATCAGTACGCATGATGCTCAAATGTCGATGGCCGGGACATGCCCGGCCATCCGTTCGCAAGCCAGACTATAGCGGCAATCAGGCGGCGTCAGCCGCCATGTGCGCCTTGATGATCTTGTCGGGATTCTGCACGGGTTCGCCGCGCTTGATCTTGTCGACGTTCTCCATGCCCGACGTCACCTAGCCCCACACGGTGTACTGCCCGTTGAGAAAAGCTGCATCGTCGAAGCAGATGAAGAACTGGCTATCACCGGAATCCGGGTTGGCAGCGCGCGCCATCGATGCGGTGCCGCGCACATGCGGCTCCTTGTTGAATTCGGCCTTCAGCTTCTTGCCAGAGCCGCCGGTGCCGGTGCCCTGCGGACAGCCGGTCTGCGCCATGAAGCCCTCGATGACGCGATGGAAGACGATGCCGTCGTAGAAACCCTCGCGCACCAGTTCCTTGATGCGTGCGACGTGACCCGGCGCGAGATCGGGACGCATCTCGATTGTGACCGGTCCCTGCGTCGTTTCCAGGATCAATGTGTTTTCATTGTCTGCCATGATGTTTCCTTTGCAGATTGGGAAACCCGCTATGGCCAGGACGGCCGCGGATCGCCTGAGGTTGGTTACTTGATGTCGGAAGCGACCTGCACCTTCACCATCTTGTCCGGATCCTGAACCGGCTCGCCGCGCTTGATCTTGTCGACGACGTCCATGCCAGACACCACTTCTCCGACCACGGTATACTTGCCGTTCAAGAAGCTGCCGTCGGCGAACATGATGAAGAACTGCGAATTAGCCGAATTCGGCTCGCTCGAACGCGCCATGCCGACAATGCCGCGCTTGAACGGCACATTGGAGAATTCCGCCGGAAGGTTCGGATACTTCGACCCGCCGGTGCCATTGAAGCGCTGGCCGTCGCCGGTCTGCGCCATGAAGCCCTCGATCACACGATGGAACGGCACGTTGTTGTAGTAGCCGTCGCGGGCAAGCTGCTTGATACGCTCGGCATGCTGCGGAGCCAGATCAGTGCGCAGTTTGAAGATGACGCGCCCCTTCGTGGTGTCGATGACAATCGCGTTGGCCTTGTCGAGACCAGCCGGAAGCGCCTGCGAAAAAGCGGGCGTTGCAAAAGCGAGGGCCGCGAAAACGGCAAATATGCGGATCATGACAACTCCGGGGTGGTGGGAGGCTGGTTAGCCAGCAAATTTCTTCTTCAGGCGCGAGGCGACGGCTTTCGGCACGAAGTGCGAAACGTCGCCGCCCATCCCCGCGATCTGACGCACCAGTGTGGCGGTGATCGGGCGGACGGTGGCGGAAGCGGGAAGGAAAACGGTGTGAACCTCCGGCGTCAACGTCTGGTTCATGCCGGCAATCTGCATTTCATAATCGAGGTCCGTACCATCGCGCAGGCCACGGATCAGGATCGTCGCCCCTGCTCGCTGCGCTGCGGTAACGGTCAGGTCACTGAACGTGACACAGTCGATCTCGCAACCAGCATGAGCGGCGATGGGCGCGAAGACCTCGCGGACCATATCCAGCCGCTCTTCGGCCGAGAACAGAGGGGCTTTGCCGGGATGGATGCCGATCGCAACGATCAACCGGTCGACCAGGCTGCAAGCCTGCCGAACCACATCCAAATGGCCGTTGGTAACAGGGTCGAACGACCCGGGGTAAAGTGCAATGCGGGACATATCCCCTCCTAACCCGGCCCGGCGACCGCCGCAAGCAGTGCCGGTTCCACTCGCTGACACGGGTTTCAGCGTCAATAATTTTAAGATCTCGTGAACTTTTACCCGTTGCTGCGCGTCATCCCTGTAAGCGGTCCGCCAAGGCCGGCATCACAGGGGACGGACCATGATCAAGGCAGTCTCAGCAGTGACGATCGCGGCTTTCGTTGCAGCCGCCATGGCAATTTTGCCCAGCTTTGCGCCTCCCGTAGAGGCGAGCGTGCCGCAGGCCCTTGCGAAAGCCGACCGGCTGCCGATCCGGACGGTTAGCGTGCCCTGCGCAGCACAGCATTGGCCGACCATGGACGCGTCCTGCCTGCACCGCAGCAACTGGAAGACCGGAGTTCAGGCGGTCCGGCTCGTGACGACCGACCGCAAGTAATCCCGGCACCTGTCTATGCCATTCGCGTCGTTCGGATCGGCGAAGCATGGCCCCGCGCCATCAATAAAATCCGCTCGGCGGCCATGGCAATTTTCCTCTCCCGGTAGCAGACTACGGCAAGCGTCTGTTTGCGGCGTTTCCGAAGGCGATGGGGGTAGCAAGTGACTGCCATACATGCTGCGGCTTCCGGCCGATCCCCCGCACTTCCGGTGACAGCAACGATAGGCGCGCTTGGTGTCGTCTATGGCGATATCGGGACCAGCCCGCTCTATGCCTTGAAGGAAGCAGCGAAGGCGGCAACCCATCATGGCGGCGCCCTCACCAACGAAGCCATTCTCGGCGTGGTCTCACTGATCCTCTGGGCGCTAATCCTCATCATTTCGTTCAAGTACGCCATGCTGATCATGCGGGCAGATAACCGCGGCGAAGGCGGAATCGTCGCGCTTCTGGCGCTTCTTCATGCCCGCAATGCACAATCCGGAACATGGCGCGCGAAATTGCTCATCATCGGACTGATCGGTGCGGCGCTGTTGTATGGCGACGGCGCCATCACGCCTGCAATCTCGGTTCTCAGCGCAGTGGAGGGATTGAAGGTCGACACACCCGCGCTGGCGCCCGCTGTGGTGCCCATCACAGTCGTCATCCTGATTGGTGTTTTCCTGATGCAACGCAAGGGCACAGGGTTCATCGGCGGGATATTCGGTCCGTTTATGCTGGTCTGGTTCATCGTGCTTGCGTTGCTGGGCATTCACGGCATCGCGAAAAATCCTGATGTCCTTGCGGCCTTGAGCCCGACGTATGCGGTGACGTTTCTGCTCAGCCAGAATTTCCACATCTCGTTTGCGATCCTCGGCGCCGCGTTTCTCGCTGTGACGGGCGGCGAAGCCATGTATGCGGACATGGGTCACTTCGGCCGCACACCGATCCGGCTTGCATGGTTTACCATTGCGCTGCCGGCGTTGGTTCTCAACTACTTCGGCCAGGCGGCATTGCTCATTAGCGATCGCGGCGCACTTGAAAACCCCTTCTACCAGCTCGCCCCTGATTGGGCGCATTACCCGCTCGTGGCTTTTGCGACCCTCGCCGCGGTGATTGCGTCTCAGGCGATCATCACAGGTGTCTTCTCCCTTACACAGCAGGCCATTCAACTGGGATTCCTGCCCCGCATGCATATCCAGCACACGGCGAGCGACGAGAAAGGCCAGATATACGTTCCGCTGATCAACTGGTTGCTGGCGGCAGGAACGCTTGGAGCCGTCATCGGCTTTGGCACATCAGATGCGCTCGCCGGGGCCTACGGCGTTGCCGTATCGCTGCTGATGGCGATTACAACGCTGCTGGCAGCGCTTGTCGCCCTCCAATGGGGTTATCCGCCGGTCGTCGTCATCGCGGTCAACGGCTTCTTCTTCGTGATCGACTGCATTTTCTTCGCCGCGAACTCTGCCAAGCTGTTCGAGGGCGGCTGGTTTCCGCTGCTGATCGCAGCCGCGATTGCATTCCTGATGCTGACCTGGCGCAGCGGCGTGAAGCTCGTTGAAGCAGCGCGAAGTGCATTACGTCAGCCCGAAGAAGACCTGATCGAAACTGCGGTAAGCAAGTGCTATGCGCGGCTCCCTGGGACAGCGGTGTTTCTCGCCTCCGCGCCAAACGGTGTCCCGCTCGCACTGACGCAGTTCGTCAAACACAACCATGTGCTGCATCAGCGCGTCGTTCTCGTGACCGTCCTGATTGCGGAAGCGCCGCGCATCCCCGATGAAGACAGGGCCGAGGTGATCGAGGTCATCGAAGGCATTACACGGGTGATCCTGCATTTCGGTTTCATGCAGTACCCGGTCATCCTGGAAGGACTGCAGCTTGCCTGCGAACAGGGCAAGCTGCCGGGCATCGATCTCAGCAACATCACCTATTACATCGGTCGCGAGACGATCATCCCAAGCGACAAGATCGCAGGCATGTGGGTGTGGCGAGAGACGGTGTTCGCATTTCTCCAACGGAATGCGGAACGCACGGCGGCGTTCTTCGGCGTTCCGACCAAACAGGTCGTCGAATTCGGAACTGAAATCGAGATTTAGGTCACGGTCCCGGCCCGATGGGCCGGGATCCGATTCTAACCACCGTTGCCGTTTTCCGTCTCGTCGGTGATGTGCTCGACCGACACCACGTGCTCGTCCTCGGCGGTATCGAACACAATCACGCCCTGGGTCGAACGTCCGGCGATGCGGATGTCCTCCACCGGACAGCGGATAAGCTGTCCCGCGTCGGTCACCAGCATGATCTGGTCGCTGTCCTCGACCGGGAACGACGCAACAAGCTTGCCGTTACGATTGTTAACGGACATCGCGACGATGCCCTTTCCGCCGCGGCCTGTGGTGCGATACTCGAACGACGAGCTGCGCTTGCCGTAGCCGTTCTCGCTGATGGTCAGCACGAACTGTTCGGCAGCTGACATTTGCGCATAGCGCTCCTGGCTGAGTTGCACTGCCGCCGATGCCTCTTCGGCATCCGTCTCACCGTTTTCCTCAGCCGCCGCCTCGCCAGCAACCGCGCGGCGCATCTTCAGGTATGCAGCGCGCTCGTCAGACGACGCTTCAAGATGGCGCAGAATAGTGAGCGAGATCAGCTTGTCGCCGTCGCCAAGAGCGATGCCGCGCACACCCATCGAGGTTCGGCCGCTAAACACGCGCACATCTGTTACCGGGAAACGGATGCACTGTCCGCCGGCGGCGGTCAGCAGCACGTCGTCATTTTCAGTGGCAATCTGCACGTCGACGATGGCCTCGCCCTCATCGAGTTTCATGGCGATAATGCCGGAACGACGCACATCGACGAAATCAGATAGCTTGTTGCGCCGGACGTTGCCGCCTGTCGTGGCGAACATCACGTCAAGGTTAGCCCACGACGATTCATCCTCGGGCAACGGCATGATGGTGGTGATGCGCTCGCCCTGCTCGAGCGGCAGGATGTTGATCAGCGCCTTGCCGCGCGAATTCGGAGCGGCCATCGGCAGACGCCAGACCTTCTCCTTGTAGACCTGTCCGCGCGACGAGAAGAACAGCACCGGCGTATGTGTCGAGGCGACGAACAAACGGCTGACGAAATCTTCGTCACGAGTCTGCATGCCGGAGCGGCCCTTGCCGCCGCGCTTCTGCGCGCGGTAGGTCGACAGCGGCACACGCTTGACGTAGCCGGCGTGCGAGACGGTCACGACCATGTCCTCGCGCTGAATGAGGTCTTCGTCTTCGACCTCGCCTTCCTGATCGATGATCATGGTCCGGCGCGGTGTTGCGAACTCGTCCTTCACGGCCGTGAGTTCGTCCTTGATGATCGACTGAATCCGCGCACGCGAGCGCAGGATGTCGAGGTAATCCGCGATCTCCGCGGCGAGCTTGTTCAGCTCTTCGGAGATTTCCTCCCGGCCAAGCGCCGTCAGACGCTGCAGGCGCAAATCGAGGATCGCTTTCGCCTGCTCGAGCGACAGGCGCGCAGTCCCATCTTCAGCGATGCGATGGCGCGGATCGTCGATCAGCGTGATCATCGTCGCCATGTCCTTCGCCGGCCAGTCACGCGCCATCAAGGTCTCACGCGCGGTGTTCGGATCGGGCGACGTGCGGATCACGCGAATGACTTCGTCGATATTGGCCACGGCAATGGCGAGGCCGACGAGAATGTGTGCGCGATCGCGCGCCTTGTTCAGAAGGAACTTGGTGCGCCGTGAAACCACGCTCTCGCGGAACGCGATGAACACGGTCAGCAGATCCTTCAGGTTCATCACCTGAGGACGGCCGCCATCGAGCGCCACCATATTGGCCCCGAAATTGGTCTGCAGCGGCGTGAACTTGTAGAGCTGGTTCAGCACCACCTCCGGCACCGCGTCGCGCTTCAGTTCAACGACAACGCGGTAACCGTCGCGGTCGGACTCGTCGCGCAGGTCGGCGATGCCTTCGATTTTCTTCTCGCGCACCAGCTCGGCAATGCGTTCGACCATACCGGCCTTGTTCACCTGATACGGGATTTCCGAGACGATAATCGCCTCGCGATCCTTGCGGATGGTCTCGATATTCACCTTGCCGCGCATCACGATGGAGCCGCGGCCGAGATGGTAAGCGGCGCGAATGCCCTGACGGCCAAGGATAATGCCGCCGGTGGGGAAATCCGGTCCGGGAACGATGTTGACGAGATCGTCAATGCCGAGCGCTGGATCATTGATTAGCGCGATACAGGCATCGATCACTTCGCCGAGATTGTGCGGCGGGATGTTGGTCGCCATGCCGACCGCGATGCCGCCGGCGCCGTTGACCAGCAGGTTCGGAAACTTCGCGGGCAGAACCTTGGGCTCGCGCTCCGAGCTGTCGTAGTTCGGCTGGTAGTCGACCGTATCCTTGTCGATGTCATCGAGCAGCGAGTGCGCGACCTTCTCGAGGCGCGACTCGGTGTAACGCATCGCTGCCGCCATATCGCCGTCGACCGAGCCGAAGTTACCCTGCCCGTCGATCAGCGGCACGCGCATGGAAAAATCCTGCGCCATGCGCACCATCGCGTCGTAGACCGACTGGTCACCGTGCGGATGGTATTTACCGATCACGTCACCGACGGTGCGTGCCGACTTGCGATAGGGCTTATTCCACTCGAAGCCGTTCTCATACATCGCATAGAGAATGCGCCGATGAACCGGTTTCAGACCGTCACGCGCGTCCGGCAGCGCACGCGCCACGATCACGCTCATCGCGTAATCGAGGTAAGAGCGCTTCATCTCATCCGTAATCGAGACGGGACGGATATCAGCCGTCTCGGGAGGGCCGGACGGCGGATCTTTTGGGTCAGTCAACGTGCGAATCCTGGGTGCGAAATACTCGTTTTATATAGGCGAATTCGCACCGCAACGCCAACCGCATTCGCTCTCAAAAACAGCGCTAAAACAGCTGGAATTACAATATCTTACAACCGGCCAAAAGCCCGCTCTGCTTCCGGATTCTGAAGGCTGGAAAATGGGCCTCTCGACAGCCGTTATGGACCGAATGCAACGGCATGCATGATGCGTCCCGGCACGAATGTGAACAGTCCGGCGATGACCAGTCCGCCCGTGAAAATCGAGATCATCGTGATCCGGTGGCCTCTTACACGGTGCCTGTGAGCGAACCAGATTCCGAGCGGAAGCATGATCAGGCTGAAGATCGACAGCAGATGAATCGGGCTCCACGGCTCGCCCAGCTTGATCTGACGGCCATGTATCCAGAACGAACTGACCGCGACAGTCGCCATCAGCGCGACCCAGATCCATCCCATGGTGCGATGAGGAAGAGTCCCTTTCGGCAACGAGAACTGAACAAGACCCAGCGCGAGCGCCCCCATCGCGGCGAACGCATGCAGTTGAATAATCGAAGGTGCATTGAGCAGCGGCGCGAAGCTCATCCTTTGTCCCCACGGCATGGGTTTGAAACGCGATCAAATGGATTCGCCACGCTCGCAAAAAAGCGCCGGCTGTTCGCTCTAGTTTGAGAGCTTGATACGGGCAGCGCTGCCGCGCCGCATGCATTCGCGGTCCAAGCCAGCGGCAACAGCGGGGGCAGTGAATTCGACACCGGCTCCGCCAGCCCGAGAAACTTCCCGCTTAGAACGGAATGTCGTCGTTCATGTCGTCGTTGCGGCCACCGCCGGCAGCCACCCGGCGCGGAGGAGCAGACCGCGAAGGTCCCGACGATCCGAAATCGCCGCCGCCCTCGTCCGCTCCAAACGAGCCACCACTGCTCTTGCCGTCGAGCATCGTCAGCGTGGAATTGAAGTTCTGCAGGACGACTTCGGTCGAATAGCGATCCTTGCCGTCCTTGTCCTGCCATTTTCGGGTCTGGAGCTGGCCCTCGATATAAACCTTGGAGCCCTTCTTCAGATATTGCTCGGCAATCTTGCAGAGACCTTCACTAAAGATCACGACGCGATGCCATTCCGTCTTTTCTTTCCGCTCGCCGGAGTTCTTGTCGCGCCAGGTATCCGAGGTCGCAACGCTCAGATTGGCGATCGGACGACCGTCCTGCGTGCGCTTGATTTCAGGGTCGGCGCCGAGATTTCCGACCAGAATGACTTTATTGACGCTTCCCGCCATTACCGTTCTCCACTTTAGCGCACCGATACGGCGCGCCGAATCTGTCAGGATTTATGTACGCGGGACGACAATCCCCACCTTGGGAGACGCCCGCTCTGCAAATGACCCTATACTCTCCCGCTACCGCGATGAGGCCGCCGCGCCGGTTATCCACACGCAACCGGCCTTGTCGCGCAGACATAATATGTACCGTTTTTGTTCTCACGCAAGTACTCCCCCAAGCAACCCTTTGTAGGACAAAACATTATGGGCGCGGGTTCCGCAGAATGTGACGAAAACGTGATCAAATCGTGGAACGGGGAGGTCAAATATCCCAAACAATTCCTTACGTTAGGAGAATTCACTTCCCCTCCGAGTGTTGCATTTCGGAGACGGCTTTTTCGGCGGAAGCCAGTATATTCCCGTCCACGAAATCGAGAATCCCATTGCGTTCGCGCCTTGGATAACTGCTTCGAAAAATCGGGGCGGACTTAAAACTGGAGAAGATGAGATGAAGAAGTTCTTGCTCGGCACCGTGGCACTCGTTGCCCTCGGTACTGCTTCGGCGGTCGCCGCTGATCTGCCGGCCCGCACCTACACCAAGGCACCGGTTTATGCCGCGCCGATCTACAACTGGACCGGCATCTACGTCGGTGCGCACATCGGCGCCGCTTTCGGTGGCGACAATAGCTTCACCACCAACGACCCGACCCTCGCCGGCAGCAAACGCGACGCAGCCTTCCTCGGC
>JAFVHU010000150.1 GCA_017474385.1 Afipia sp.
AAGATCGCCAACATCGCATCGACGAAGCCGGACGTTGTCTCTGCCGGCAACATCGGCTGCATGGTGCAGATTGGCTCTGTGGAAAGTACCGATGGAACGTCAGTCCCTGTGGTGCATACGATTGAGCTGCTCGATTGGGCGACAGGCGGTCCTCGACCGGATTTATTGACGAGATCAATGAAGGGCCCCCGCGTTGGGAGTGCCTGAACGCCGGCTGAGATGCGGCCGGCGGAAACAGGAGGACCACAATGGCTAAAGGTAAGAAGAAGAAATCAAAGGGTAAGAAAGCGAAGAAGCTGATGGCGGCCAAGAAGACCGCCAAGAAGACCGCCAAGAAGACCGCCAAGAAGGCTGCCAAGAAATCGGCGAAGAAGGCCGCGAAGAAATCCGCCAAGAAGTCGGCGAAGAAAGCCGTGAAGAAGTCCGCCAAGAAGGCGGCCAAGAAATCCGCCAAGAAGTCGGCGAAAAAATCCTCCGCCAAGGCCGCTGCTCCGAAGAAAGCCGCTCCCAAGAAGGCTGCGAAGAAGCGCGCTCCGAAGCCCGCTGCTCCGGCCCCCGAGCCGGCCCCGGCGTCCGAATCGAGCTGGTCCAGCCCGGCTCCGGCTTCGACCCCGAGCTGGTCATCGGGCTTCGGCTCCGGCAGCGACGACAGCAACAACTAAAGATCAGGGACCTGCCTCGGCAGGCTGGCTGATGCCTTTCGGAAGAGCCGCAGCGGATTCGCTGCGGCTTTTTCTGTGCGCTCAGCGGGGGCGAATCGGACCCGGACTCGGAAGGCCTGTGGAGATATCGAGGGGAAACGGGCGGAAATGCCCGGATCTTTCGAGCGGGCGGGCAAATTAGGGCTGAAATTTGTTGTCGGAATGCAACACTGCGGCAGAACAACACCCCAAAGCCCTGAAACGCCTAAAAAGGCAGCATTTGCTTGGGTTTTTTGCTTCACGCAAAAGATATTGCCCATCACATTGATGCCACGAAACGAATTCGCGCAGTCGATTATCGCTTGTCACGCAGACCTTCGGCAATCGGACTGAATTGTAAACGATGATGGGGATCGTCATGAAGAAAGTAAGTTTGTCGGTCGCAGCAGTTACCGTTGCGATGGGTCTGGGATCGGCTTCCGCCGCCGATCTCGGCAAGGTCTACACCAAGGCTCCGGCACCGGTTGTTGTGTCGCCATGGGATGTTGCCTTCGGCGCGTCGATCATGAGCAACTATGTGTTCCGCGGCGTGACGCAGTCCAACAAGAACGCTTCGGTCTCGGCCTACTTCGAGCCGCGCTACAACATCAACCCGAACCTGCAGCTTTACGCCGGTGTCGGCGGTGCGAGCATCTCCTTCACCAACCGCGCCGCTGCTGAAATCGACGTCTACGCCGGTATCCGCCCGACCTTCGGCGCGTTCGCGTTCGACTTCGGTGTCTGGGGCTACCTGTATCCAGGCGGGCAGTGCACCGAGAGCTTCGGTGGTCCAGGCGGCGCCGCTGTTTGCCCCCCCGGCTCCAGCTTTGTTCTGCCGAGCCAAAACGGTCTGAAGAAGGACGTCAGCTTCTACGAAGTCTACGGCAAGGTGAACTATACCTTTAACGACTACTTCGCGCTGGGCGGCAACGTCTACTACACCCCGAACTTCCTGAATTTGGGTGCAGAGGGAACCTACGCGTCGATCACCGCCAAGCTCACCGCACCGAGCACCCTGTTCGGCACCAGCGGCATCGGCGCCTATGTGTCGGGTGAATTCGGCCGCCAGTGGCTCGGCACCTCCGACTCGTTCTACGGCACCAATATCGTTGCCCCAGGCTTTGCCGGTCCGTTCCCGAACGGCATCAAGTACGACGACTACAACACCTGGAACGTGGGCGTCGGCTTCACCTACAAGGTGTTCACCCTCGACCTGCGCTACTCGGGCACCGACCTGTCGAAGGCTGGCTGTAACGCTTTCACCAGCGACTTCACCGCTCAGCAGACCGGTTCGTTCAGCGCGATCAACCCGGGTGGTTTCGGCTCCAAGTGGTGCGGCGACCAGTTCATCGCCAAGCTCTCGGCCGACGTGACCCTTGGCGCTCTGAAGTAATTCGGCGCTCTGAAGTAATCTTCTTCATCTAAAACGTCTGAGGGCGGCAGAGAAATCTGCCGCCCTTTTCTTTTGGTCCAGCGGTGAAACGGGTCGTCGTGAGCAGGAATTGGCGAGACAGATCATCCGGATTTCTGGATGAAGCGGGACAGCGCAGGCTGAAAGCGGGGGCCATTGCAGGCCTCGGTGCTGCGTTGGCCATCGGCGGAATGGAGTTCCTGTCGGCCACGCTGAATTATCCGCTGGCCGTCATTCCATTCGCGACATCGATCGTGCTGGTGATGGGTTCACCGGAAGCCGTTCCGGCGCAGCCCCGCGCACTGATTGGCGGCCATCTGGTGGCGACGCTGATCGGGTTGATGGTGGTGCACGCGGTCGGTGCTCAGCCATGGGCGGCGGCGCTCGCGGTCGGCCTCGCGGTCCTCGCGATGTTTCTCACCGGCACGTTTCATCCGCCGGCCGGAATCAATCCGCTGCTTGTGGTGTCGCTCAATCTGCCGTGGACATTCATCGTTGCCCCGGTTCTCGCCGGAGCATTGCTGCTCGCGGCGTTCGCATTTGTCTGGCATCGCGGGGTCCGGCGTCAGCGTTGGCCGGAGCGCTGGCTTTAGATCGTCGCCACCCGCTCACCTTCACCGAGCGTGAACTGCTCGCCGGAGCGAACCAGCGACACCTCGCGCTGGTGGAAAGCCTCAAGCGTTTTGCGATGTCCGATCGAGATGATCGTGGTCTGCGGGAGCTTTTCCACGATCAGCCGATAGAGCAGCTCTTCTGACGGCTCGTCGAGCGAAGCCGTGGCTTCATCGAGAAACAGATATTCTGGTATGTGCAGAAGCGCGCGCGCGATGCCGAGCCGCTGCTGTTCGCCGAGTGACAGCGTTCTGTTCCAGTGCCCTTCCTCGTCAAGCCGCGCCGCGAGCGCGGGGAGACCGACGAGCTTCAGGACATCGGCCAGTTGTGCCGCGCTGTAGGTCTCGTCTTTCGAAGGATACGTGATTGCCGAGGCTAACGAGCCGACCGGGAAGTAAGGCCGTTGCGGCAGCATCATCAATGACGCACCCTTCGGGATCGAGATTGCGCCCTTGCCGAACGGCCAGATCCCCGCGATGGCGCGGAACAGTGTCGATTTCCCCGAGCCGGAGGGGCCGGTGACCAGCGTGCGCTCACCGCTTTTCAGCTTGAAGCCGGAGGCTTGCACCAGCGGCTTGCCGTTCGGCAGGGTGAGTAGCAGGTCGTCGAGGGCAATGATGTCTGCTCCCTGTGCGGCGACAGGCTGAATCGAGTCGGGGCTCACCGCGAGCGCCTTGGCCGCATCGATCCCGGCCTCGAAGCCGTTGAGGCGGGCGACCACGGCCTGCCATTCGGCCAATGAGCGATAGGTCGAGATGAAGAACGACAACGCGCCCTGCACGCTGCCGAACGCGGATGCGGTCTGCATCATGCCGCCGAGCTGCATCTTGTTGGCGAAGTACGCCGGCGCGACCAGGATGTAGGGAAAGATCACCGAGGCCTGCGAGTAACTCGCGGTGAATGCCGTCACCTTCTTGGTGCGGCTCATGATGCCGAGCCAGTTCTCGACCACCGCGCCGAACCGCGTCAGCAGGCGCTGGCGTTCGGCGCTGTCGCCGTCGAGCAGGGCGATCTGTTCGGAATTCTCGCGGACGCGGACGAGATTGAAGCGGAAATCCGCCTCGTACTTCTGCTGCCTGAAATCCAGTCCGACCAGCGGCCAGCCGATCAGGTGGGTCAGCCACGTGCCGAGGGCAGCGTAGATCAGCGCGCCCCAGACCATGTAGCCCGGAATGTCGATGTCTCTGCCGAACAGATGCAGCGGCGCCGCGCTCGACAGGGTCCAGAGGATGACCACGAACGACGCCAGCGTGACGATCGAATTCAACAGGCCGATGCCGATGTTCAGCGTGCGGTCCACGAACAGCTTGACGTCATCGGTGATGCGCTGGTCCGGGTTGTCGGCGGCGTCGCCCTGAAGCTGCATCCGGTAATGGTTCGCGTTGCTGAGCCATTCGCCCAGATAGCGTTCGGTCATCCATTTGCGCCAGCGGATCTGCAGCCACTGATTCAGGTAGAGCTGATAGACCGCGATAATGATGAAGATCGTGACGATGACCGTAAAGTAGATGATCTCGGCGACGAAGCTGTCCCAGTTGCGCTCCTGGAGCGCGTTGTAGAAGCGGTTGTTCCACGAGTTCAGCAGGACGTTGATGCCGACGGTCGCGAGTTCGATCACGATCACCGCGGTCAGCAGGGCGATGCCCGCCCATTTGTCCTCGGAGCGGAAATAGGGTGCTGCAATCCGCCACACCGTTTTGAGGGTCGAGCCGATCCCGTTCACAGATTTTTTCTCCTTGGATGGGCGGCAAGGCCCTGAAAGATATTAGAAATTCTCAAATACTAGACGAAAGTCGCAAAATCTCCTGCCTGCGACATCTTGTCCATTATGCGGTGTTCACTCTAGCATGCCGCCGACGGTGAAAGGCTGGGGAGCCCGTTTCATTTGGCATTGTGAGCGTTTTGGGGCTTGGACCCGCGCTCACGGTTTTCATCACAGGCTTGTGCTCTCCGGCATGCAGACGCGTTGACCAACCACGCTCTGGTCAGGCGTCGCCAACAATGACGTGGGGAGGAAACTGCAATGTGGAATCAAATCTATAACCCGCTGGGGAATGCCGCGCTGTCGACGATCGCGGCTGCCATCCCCGTTGTCACGCTGCTGGTGCTGATCGCGAGCGGCAAGGTCAAGGCGCATATCGCTGCGATCATCGCGCTGATCGTCGCCAACATCATCACGATTGTTATCTTCACCATGCCGGCTGGCATGTCGATCCGCGCGTCGCTGCTCGGTGTCGTCGTCGGCTTCTTCCCGATCGGCTGGATCGTGCTCAACGTCATCTTCCTCTACCGCATCACGGTCGAGACCGGGCGTTTCGAACTGTTGCAGCGGGCGATCGGCGGGGTCACGACCGACCGGCGCATTCAGTTGCTGCTGATCGCGTTTTCGTTCGGCGCCTTCTTTGAAGGCGCGTCCGGTTTCGGCACGCCTGTCGCGATCACCGGCGCGGTTCTGATCGGTCTCGGCTTCTCGCCGCTGGCCGCTTCGGGGCTGTCGCTGATCGCGAACACCGCGCCGGTCGCATACGGTGCGCTCGGCACGCCGATCCAGGGGCTCGCGTCGGTCACCGGCTTCGATCCTTATGTTCTCGGCGCGATGGTCGGACGGCAGTTGCCGTTCTTCTCGCTGCTGGTGCCGTTCTGGGTGATCTGGGCTTTCGCCGGATGGCGAGGGATGATGCAGGTGTGGCCGGCCATTCTCGTCACCGCTGTCTCGTTCGCGGTCCCGCAGTTCGTGATTTCGAACTACATCAATCCGTGGATCGTCGACATCGGTGCGTCACTGATCTCGATGGGCGCGCTGATCCTGTTCCTCAGGGTCTGGCAGCCGAAGGAACTGTGGACGTCGCCGGCGCTGCGCAGCAACGACGAATCGGCCGCAACGATGGCGCCGAACAAGCCGCTGGATACGACACCGTTGACGCAGGGCCAGCTCTGGAGCGCGATGCTGCCGTGGATCATCGTCTGCATCGTGATGCTGATCTGGGGCACGGGGTCGTTCAAGACCTGGGCGAACTCGATCTTCACCTGGAACTATCCCGTTCCCGATCTGCACAACCTGATCAACAAGGTGCCGCCGGTGGCTGCGAAGCCGACGCCGGAGGGCGCCGTGTTCTCGTTCACCTACCTGTCGTTCACCGGAACGGGCATGCTGATCGCGGCGATCATCTCCGGCATCCTGATGGGCTTCTCGCCCGCCAAGCTGATCGGAGAGTACGGCCGCACCATCAAGGTGTGCGCAATCTCGCTGATCACGATCTCCGCGATGCTGGCGATCGGTACGCTGACCCGCCTGTCGGGCGTTGACGCAACGCTCGGTCTCGCCTTCGCCGCGACCGGCGTGCTGTATCCGTTCTTCGGTACATTGCTCGGCTGGTTGGGTGTGGCTCTGACCGGTTCCGACACGGCCTCGAACGTGCTGTTCGGCAACCTGCAGAAGATCACCTCGGAGCAACTCGGCATTTCGCCGATCCTGATGGCGGCGGCGAACTCATCCGGTGGCGTGATGGGCAAGATGATCGACGCCCAGTCCATCGTGGTGGCGTCCACCGCGACCAACTGGTACGGCCACGAGGGTACTATCCTTCGCTACGTGTTCTGGCACTCGATCGTGCTGGCCTGTCTCGTCGGCGGCCTCGTGATGCTGCAAGCCTACGTCTATCCGTTCACGGCGATGGTATTGAAGTAACCCATCGTTGCCGTAACGCGTGAAAGCATCCCCGCGGCGCAGGTCGCGGGGATTTTCTTTGGCTTTTCCGTCCACGTCATGCGCGCCAATTTGAACAGTGAGCGCACTGGAAAAAATGCCCTTGAGCGTCTAGAACCGCGCACCTAAGAAACTCCAGAGGTCATCCATGACGGTTCTGCGACACGCTGCATTCGGTCTTGCCTTCGTGGCCGCCGTCATCGGTCAGGCTCATGCAGCCAGTGAGTTTCCGTTTGGAGCGGAAATGACTCTTGAAGCGCGGCCGCAGCCGGGATCGAAAAGAATCCCGACGCTGGAAATCGATGACAACGGCCGGGCGCAGCTCGACCTGTGGTGCAAGTCCGGCAAGGGTCAGTTCTCGGTCGCCAACGATACCGTCATCTTCGTGCCGGGCGCGATGGAAGATCGCGGTTGCACGCCGGAGCGCGCGCAGCTCGATGATGCGTTGCTGAATGCGCTTGGCGCCGCCGCCACATGGAAACGGCAGGGCGATTTCGTTTCATTCATCGGTGCAACGACGCTGCGATTCCGGATCAGCACGAACTGAGCGGTTCAACGCTCGCGCAGGATCATGTCGGCGCACGCGCCGGCGGACTGGATCGCACCGGTGTAACCGCCGAAGCCGGTATAGGCCGACGCCAGATACAATCCGGGTACCGGCGTCGCCGGTGTTCGCTTCAAAGCTCTGAACAGCGAGCGCGGCGGCACCGGTGCGAATCCATACACCGCGCCCTGCGGCGCGCCGAGATACTGCCGCACCGACAGTGCGGTGTTGAAGGTCGACGCGGCGATCGATTGCGTCAGTCCCGGATAATGCCCCTCGAGATAGGCCACGATCGCATCCTGCCAGCGCGCACGTTTGGCGCGGTAGCTGTCCTGGTCGCCATCGGTCCAGTTCGACAACCGGTCTGGACCGACAACAGACAGAACATAAGGCGGCGCGGGTACGCCCGATTCGATCGCGGCATAGTCGACGATGGCAAGCGGGGGCATCCGCTCGCCCGGCTCGTTCGCCATCAGCGTTGTCGCCTGGGTATAATCGTCGAGAGTGGTCATCCAGCCGGGCAGCAATTGGGTCGAATAGCTGCTGATGCCAGCGTCGCGCGGCGGCTTCGACAGGCCGAGCGTGAGCATGAACAGCGAAATCGACCGCTGACGATGGCCATAGGCTGCGGTGAGCTTCGCGCCGCTGGCTTGCGGCAGCAATTCGGCCAGAGTTTCAGGTGCGGCGTTGCCGATGACGCGCGTTGTCTCCACCGTCTGCGGATCGCTGCCGTCCTTGGCCGTGTGGGTGACGCTCACGATGCGGCCATTTGAATCGACGCTAATGCTGGTCGCGGTCCGCCGCAGGATCGCATCGCTGCCCGCCGCCTTGATGGCTCGCGCCAGCGCGCTGGAGAGGCGCTGCGATCCGCCCTGCACATAGCGTCCGCCACTCAGCAAATAGCTGCCCTGAGCGGCAGCGAAGAACATCCACCAGGTCGTCGCCGGATCGTCGTGATAGTAGGACAGGTTCGCGGCCAGCGCGGCTTTGACCGCTTCGTTGCCGCCGAACACGCGGTCGAGCTTCTGCGACAGCGACAAATTCCAGTCGCGGATCGAAGGCAGCAGATTTCGGAGCGCGGCGACGGTTTGCAGCGGTGTCTTGAAGACATGTGCCCCGCGCGACAGCACGCCCATCGCGGAGGCGATCTGTTCCATTTCGCCGAGCAGGCGGTTGATGCCACCCCGGGCATCCGGAAACCGTTCGATCAATACACGCCGGGCGGCATCGAAATTGTCGGGCAGGGCCAGCGGCGCACCGACCGGTCCGCCGCGCACTTCATAGAAGGTGCCTGACGGAATCCATTTCACGGCATCGAGCACACCTGCGCGCGTCAGCGGATCGTGTTTAGGATCGCGCGGGTCATGCGGATCGCTGGTTTCGTGCAATGAGCCTTCGACGAACAGATCACCGACCTTGTAGCTCGAGGCTGCGCCGCCGACCGAATTGCTGCGCTCGATCACGAGCACCTTGCGGCCCGCGCGCGCAAGGATCGCGCCGGTGGTGAGGCCGCCGAGGCCCGCGCCAATGATGACGGCGTCGTAGCGCGTCATGCGCTATCGAATCCTGTGACGGGCGGGACGGCGGGCTATTTCCATGATGCCTTGTCGGTGTCCCAGCGCTGGCCTTTCAGTTCGGCGGCGATGGCTTTGATCATTCCGTCGTCGTCATTGAAGGTGCTTTCTTCCTCGCCGCCGGAATCTTCCGAGAACTGCAATTGAGGTGCAGCGGTCTCGTCGGTGGTCTTGCTGGAGGGAACGCCGAGCCAGACGATCAGGCGATCAGAGCCGCCCGGCTTGTCGGGACTCACCAGCGCGGTGATTTCCAGCGTCTCGGTCAGATCCAGCGCAGGCGCCAGTTGGCTTGGACGCTTGAGGGTGAAGGTGAGTTCGCCGGTGGCCTCGTTCCACGTCGATGTCGCAGGTTTCGCGGACATGACTTTTGCAGCCAGAGTGGTGAGCGCCGCCGTGAATTTATCACGGTTCAGCTTGCCGCCCTCGCTCCAGTCACCGGCGGCGAAACGGACCGCGCGCTCCATATCGTAAGTGCCGGAGGTCCAGCCCGCCGCGACCACGCCGGGAGCAGTCTTCAGGGTCGCGATCAGACCCGGCGCGCGTGCGGGATCGACGAAGAGACGCAATACCTGATGGCCAGAGCGCAGCGCGTTGCAATCGGTCGCAATGCTGTCGAGAGCGATCTGGACGTTCTGGCCCTTGAGACTCTTGACGAGAGGAGCGAAATTTTCGCGCTTGACCCGGACGGCCACCGATTGCGGCGACACCTGCGTAAAATCCTTCGGCGTCTCGCTGAGATCGTCATCGACCACCTGCGACTGCTGGAATTCCTTTTCGTCGACATCGGCGTTGTCCGGCGACGAGACTGAAGTGAGATGGCTGCCCACCGTGATCTTGCCGTCGAATGAAGCCGATTTGCTGCCCTTGCGGGTCAGGCTGACGGTGACGGGCGTTTTATTCTCAATGCTCTGCCCGCTGCCGGAGAGCTTCTCGCCCTCAACCTTCAGGTCGAGGACAAAGCGGTCCTTCCGGTCAGAGGCGGTGGATACGGAGTAGCAGACGTCGAGTGTCGATGCGACGAGCTTGCCGCCCTGACGCGTCTCCTTGATGAACGCATCGACCGGCAGGTCGCCAAGAAGATCACCGAGCGCATTGAAATAGCGGACCTCGCTCGCAGCCGGTGCGGCTTTCGCGTCCTTGGCGGTTTCAGCCTGGGCTGCCGGCCATGGTCCTGCTCCCACCAGAGCGAGGGTGCAGCCAATCATCAATGCGCGCATGAGTTTCGATCCTGAATCGGGATGGTTCGCGAGTGGAGACGGCGGACAATCTCAAAACCGGGGCGGATTGTCGCGGTGATTCTTGGAGTTGAGCCAATAAAAAAGGCCGCCCGCAGGCGGCCTTTGATGTCGTTGAGGCGTGCGGCCCGGCTTAGAAGCCCATGCCGCCCATTCCGCCCATGCCACCCATTCCGCCGCCGCCCGGCATCGCCGGTGCTGCTTCCTTCGGCACATCGGCGACCATCGCTTCGGTGGTGACGAGGAGACCCGCCACAGAAGCGGCGTCCTGCAGGGCGGTGCGAACCACCTTGGCCGGATCGATGATGCCCTTGGCGACCATATCGACATACTCTTCGTTCTGCGCGTCGAAGCCGTAGGTCTCGGTCTTGTTGTCGAGGATCTTGCCGACAACGATGGAACCTTCGACACCCGCGTTCTCGGAGATCTGGCGGATCGGAGCTTCCAGCGCCTTCAGCACGATGTTGATGCCGGCCTGCACGTCGGAGTTGTCGTTCTGGATACGGCCGACCGCCTTCTTGGCGCGCAGCAGCGCGGTGCCGCCGCCTGGCACGATGCCTTCCTGAACGGCCGCGCGGGTTGCGTTGAGCGCGTCCTCGACACGATCCTTCTTTTCCTTCACCTCGATCTCGGTCGCGCCGCCGACGCGAATGATCGCGACGCCGCCGGCGAGCTTGGCGAGACGTTCCTGGAGTTTCTCGCGGTCGTAGTCCGAGGTGGTTTCCTCGACCTGCGCCTTGATCTGGTTCACGCGCGCCTCGATGTCGGCCTTCTTGCCGGCGCCGTTGACGATGGTGGTGTTTTCCTTGTCGATCACGACCTTCTTGGCGCGGCCGAGCATCTTCAGCGTCACGCTTTCCAGCTTCATGCCGAGATCGTCGGAGATCAGTTGGCCGCCGGTGAGGATCGCGATGTCTTCCAGCATGGCCTTGCGGCGATCGCCGAAGCCCGGAGCCTTGACGGCTGCCACCTTGAGGCCGCCGCGCAGACGGTTGACGACCAGCGTCGCGAGAGCTTCGCCTTCAATGTCTTCGGCGACGATCAGCAGCGGCTTGCCGGTCTGCACCACGGCTTCGAGCACGGGCAGCATGGCCTGGAGGCCGGAGAGCTTCTTCTCGTGCAGGAGCACGTAAGCGTCTTCCAGCTCGGCGGTCATCTTCTCGGGATTGGTCACGAAGTAGGGCGAGAGATAGCCGCGGTCGAACTGCATGCCCTCGACGATATCGACTTCGGTATCAAGCGACTTGGCTTCTTCAACCGTGATGACGCCCTCGTTGCCGACCTTCTGCATCGCCTTGGCGATCATCGAACCGATGGTGGAGTCGCCGTTGGCCGAGATGGTGCCGACCTGTGCGATCTCGGCGGAGGAAGCGACCGGCTTGGCGCGCTTCTCGATGTCCTTGACCACGGCGGTCACGGCGATGTCGATGCCGCGCTTCAGATCCATCGGGTTCATGCCGGCGGCAACCGACTTGGCGCCTTCGCGCACGATCGCCTGGGCGAGCACGGTGGCGGTGGTGGTGCCGTCGCCCGCGGTGTCGTTGGTCTTGCTGGCTACTTCGCGCAGCATCTGCGCGCCCATGTTCTCGAACTTGTCCTCGAGTTCGATTTCCTTGGCGACGGTGACGCCGTCCTTGGTGATGCGCGGTGCGCCGAAGCTCTTGTCGATGACGACGTTGCGGCCCTTCGGGCCGAGCGTCACCTTGACGGCGTTGGCGAGGGTATCGACGCCGCGCAGCATGCGGTCGCGCGCGTCTCCGGAAAATTTAACGTCCTTGGCAGCCATGTGGATTCCTCCAGATTGAGATGTTTAATGATGTCATCACCGGGCTTGTCCCGGTGATCCCGGTCAATCAGGCGCGGTGCTCATCTTGTCGAGATGGCCGGACATAGGCGTTTTCAGAACGCCGTTCTTCGAACGGCTATGCCCGGCCATGACAGCGTGCGGGCGGGTGCTTACTTCAGCACGCCCATGATGTCGGACTCTTTCATGATGAGGAGTTCCTCACCGTCGAGCTTCACTTCGGTGCCGGACCACTTGCCGAACAGCACCGTATCGCCGGCCTTCAGATCGATCGGGATCAGCTTGCCGGCTTCGTCGCGGCCACCGGGGCCAACTGCGACGACCTGACCCTGCGAGGGCTTTTCCTTGGCACTGTCGGGAATGATGATGCCGCCTTTGGTCTTCTCTTCAGCGTCGATGCGCTTGACGACGACACGATCATGCAGCGGGCGAAAAATTGTCTTGGCCATCGGATGTCCTTTGGGCGTTGGTTAGGTAAGATTTGACGTGCGGCGGGGCGCGGGCCGTGGATAATGGGCTCAGCTAACCCCTTGAGGGGACGAAGCCTTATCCTTAGCAATCGCGCTCCAAGAGTGCTAATGACGGGGCCGGGAATATGGGTTGCCGCCGATCCTGTCAAGCAAGGCTCTTAAGGCCTTGGTGAGGCCAATATAGGATGATCTGGAAACCATAAAGGGGAACGCTGCGTATTGACGGGGGTCAGCTCACGCAGTGTGACGGCGGGTCTGTCGGTCTGGCAGGCAGCCAAGTGTTCTTGCCGGGAGACACCATGACCACAGTGAGCGAGCGTACCAAAGGCTCCAAGATCGTCACGCTGACAGCCATTTCGCTATTGTCGGGTTTTCTCGGTGCCTGCGGCGGTGGCGGTTTCGGCGGCTTCGGCGGCGGACAGGCCACGGTGCAGGAACCGGCCGTGGCGCCCGAAATTCCGGCCACCATTCGCTCGGATGAAATCGTCGGACGGTGGGGTCTCGCTTCATTCCACAAACCGGACGACCGGACCCGCACCGAAGCTGCGGCGCGCGGGCAGTGCAAGAATCCCTACGTGATCGGGCAGGGCGCCACCGGCGGCGTTATCATGCATCTGCCGGACGAAGCCACGCCGCAGGAATTGCGCCTGAAGGGCAGCCAGAGTGGCAAGAATTACATTGGTCCGGCTGGTCCCGCTGGCGGGGAAAAGGATCGCGAGATCGTTTCGTTCGACGGGCGCGTGCTGATGACGCGGTTCATCGACAAGGATGCGTCCAGCCGCTATGGAACCATGGTGTATGTGCGCTGCGCACCGCGGGCCTGAAGCGAGAGGTCTGACGCCGGCGGACGGATAATCGACGTCGGGGAAGCAAGCGCAATGGCCGGGGTGCAGTCGTCAAGCTCCGGCTCCGTTCGCGTCGTCATTGTTCTTTGCATCACACAAGTCCTGGGCTATGGGCGCGTGGTGGGCCGGATCGCCCGGCCGGCGCAGATTTGTCAGGCGCTGTCGCCGTTCGTACTGGCCTATGTGATCGGCCGCTGGTCCGGCCAGGTTGCCCTGGAAATACTGATTGGCGTGCTGCTGGTGGCGCTCGCCTGCTTCGCCGTCTTGCGGCGGCCGTCATAGGCAAAGAGCCCGGAAGCGTGGCCTCCGGGCTCTTCGAATCTGTTCTGAGATATCGCGGCGCTTAGCCGAACATCGCGTCGATGTCGTCCTGCGAGGCGTGACCTTTGTCATCCACGCCCTTGGGCCCGTTCAGCAGCTTGGCGTCGCCGACGCGGGTGTCGATGATAGCGGGCGCGTGCTGCTTGATGGCATCGACGCCGCCCCAGATCTCCATCATGACGTTGATGTGATGCTCGATGAACTTCATCGTCGTCATCACCTTGCTGATGCGCTGGCCGGTGAGGTCCTGGAAGTTGCACGCCTCGAAAATGCCGACGACGCGATCCTGGATTTCCTCGCTGAGCTGGACCTGCTGATCCGGTGACATGGTCTTGCCAAGCGCGCTGGCGGCCTGATCGATCGCCTCGGCGGCTTCAAGGATCTGCTGGGTGGCTTCCTCGGTGCCGCCGACGACGGCGCCCAATTCGCCGGTGACCTTCGCCATTTCGTCGCCGCTGAAGCTCTTGCCGTGAAGCACGGCGATTTCCTGCTTGGTGCGGTTGATGGCGTCGTGAATGAGATCAAGCTCGACCTTCAGCTTCTCGCACTGTTCGATCTGCGCGCGATAGCTTCCGAGCAACTGCTGGGCTTCGGTCAGTTCCTGTGCCGACGGGCTTTCATCCTGCTCCGCGACCGGGCCGCGATGATGCGACGCCATTTGCGCGCGAATGGCGCGCAGCTCGCTCATGATCTGATGATGATGCGGCGTGACGTCGCTCTCATCGCGATCGAGCGTCGGCATGCCGACGGACTGGATTGCTTCAATACGGAATCGCTTACGTTGAACAGCCATTGGTTTCCCCATCCCTGATGAGGCGTTTGTAACCCGGCGTGATTTAACGCGAGGTTTCATACGGAACTGTCGCTTCAATGAAGTATCCGATGGCGCACACCAACGGTTAACCATGCAGGGCTCGCGTTTATCGAAAATAAACGCTGTCGCGAAGAACAGGCCGTGCGTGTGGACG
The DNA here is from genome assembly GCA_017474385.1 of Afipia sp. Lineage (GTDB taxonomy): Bacteria > Pseudomonadota > Alphaproteobacteria > Rhizobiales > Xanthobacteraceae > Afipia. Next base: position 14,171 of record JAFVHU010000150.1, read on the forward strand.
TGGTGAATCCTCTGAGCGGTTTTGTTTACCGAACCGACGCGCTTTTAACCTTAAATGTTCGTGTTCAGGCGCGCTGTCCGCGCGTCAACGACGAAACAGTACAGAGTACGTCGATGTCCAAAAAATATTCCCTCGCGCTTGTTGCCGGCGCGGTGTGTTTCGGCGCCAGTTCAATGCAGGCTTTCGCGTTTGACGAAGATGTGCCTGTTCCAGAGCCTCGCGTGATTTACGCGCAGCCAACGTCAACGCCTCCGATGCCGATCCGCGTTGCTTATAACGAGCGATCCAACTCCAACATGGGCGGCGGATTGATCGAGTTTTTGTTCAGCGGCGGTCAGTCCGGCGACCCGAATTATCAGGCGCCGCGCTACGAACAACGCTACGAGCAGATGCCCTCACGCGGCGGATTGCCGCCGATGGATCCCCAATATCGCTACATGCGGCAGGGCGACGTCGGCATTGAGCCGGGCCGCCCGGGTATGGACCCGAAATTCGAAAAGCAGGTGGTCGAGTACGACGGCAGGCACGCGCCGGGAACGCTGGTGATCGATACGCCGAACAAATTTCTCTATCTGGTGCAGGGCGGCGGCAAGGCACTGCGCTACGGCATCGGTGTCGGCAAACCGGGGTTTGAATGGTCGGGCGTGAAGACGATCTCCGCCAAGAAGGAATGGCCGGCATGGACGCCGCCGCCGGAAATGCTCAAGCGACGTCCCGATCTGCCGCGCCACATGGAAGGCGGTCCGGAAAATCCGCTCGGCGCGCGCGCGATGTATCTCGGCTCAACACTGTATCGCATTCACGGCTCGAACGAGCCCTGGACCATCGGCACTGCGGTGTCGTCGGGCTGTATCCGGATGCGCAATGAAGACGTGATTGATCTTTACGGCCGGGTGAATGTCGGCACCAAGGTCATCGTGATTTGAACAAGACTGAACTTACAAAAGAACGGCCGCTGAATTTCAGCGGCCGTTTTTCTTTGATTAGCTACGAAGGCAATCAGGCGTAATCGCTGTCGCCGTCATCGACGTCATTGTAATCCTCGTCGTCATCCTGGTCTTGATCCTGGTCCTGATCGGCGTCGGCCTGTGCCTGATCGTAGGAACTCTGGCGCGGGCTGTCGCTCCCGCTCTTGCCAACGTCGTTGACGCCGGCGTCGCGTGCGAGGCTGCCCGAGGACTGGTTGTTGTCCCACGGCGTCTTGCTGCCGGCGGACTCCGCGGTGTTGCCAAAGCTTTGCTGGCTGCCGCCGCCCATCATGCCGCGGATGCTGTTCATCAGCATCGATCCGCCGATCACGCCGGCTGCGGTTGCCGCCGCCGTTCCGAGAAACGAGCCGCCGCCACCGGCATTGCCGCCGCCGAACAGTCCGCCGACCGGATTCCCAGCCCTTGGGTCATTCATACGCGGGTCGTTCATACGCGGATCACCGCCCATGCGCGGGTCGCCGCCCATGCGATCGGCCTGGTTGAGCGCCTGACCGCTGTTCCAGACCGGACCCCGCTGCGCGCCGTCACCGGGACGAACGTTCGGCACGGAACCGCGGCTCTGGCCGGGGCCGAGAATGGTATCACGCATCGAATCGAGAAATCCGCCGGAGGGTTGCTGTTGCTGCGCGCCGCCTTCGAGTTCCTGAATGCGGGCGTCGGCGCGCCTGAGCGCCTCGTCCTGCACCAGCACAGTCTGCACGAGCGCATAGACAGCGTTCGGCGCGCGGCGCAAACCCTGCATGATCGCAGCCTCTGCGTCCGGCTCGCGCGGTGAATTCTCGACCTTGGCGAGACGGTCGAACAGATCGTCAACCAGTTGGCGTTCCTGCGGTGTCATGATTCCCTCCTCAAGCATCCGGCATGCGAATGCGCGTCATGATGTAAGGCCGCATTGTGTCGGGTTAAGTCCCGGTCAGAATTAAATTTAGGAAAGCCGGTCATCGCGGTGCGACAAAAAGCCGTAAGTCGCGCAATGAACCACCTTCTTCATCCTGAGGTGCGAGCACTAGCGAGTCTCGAAGGATGACTGTCAGGATGCTGTCGCCCTTCGAGACGCGGCGTCTGCGCCGCTCCTCAGGGTGACGGCTTGTCGAGCGTGACGTTGCTTGCCGCAAGCAGACGCGGGAAATCGTCACTGCTCAGAAACGCGAATTCGCGTTCGCGCTGATGGGTGACGTCATCGAGGCTGACAAGCGTCTCGTCGACGAAACCGGGATGGCACATCACAAGGCCGCGGTTGGGGAGGCCATCGAGAAAGCCTTGCATCGCATCGGCGAATTCATGTCCCCGCACCATGTCATAGGCACCGGCGAATCCGGGGTTGAAAGCAATGCCGGCGCGGGTGCTTTTCTGGCGAAATGTTTCGCTCAGCACATCGAGCAGCAGCGCTTTTGGACTGTCGAGCCGCTGCGCCAGCGGCAATGTACGGCCGCACTGGCGAACCCACGCGTTTGGCGCGGTGGCCTTCACCGCGACAAGAAACGCATCGCGGATTTGTGGAAACAGTTGCACGTGCTGGTGGCCGTCGATGTAGTCCGGCGCGCGGCCGAACATCTGCCTGAAGGCAGAAATTTGCGCCAGCAGTTCGGCCTGAATGATTTCCGGGTCGAGACGCCGCAGCAGGCTCGCACGCAGCAGTCTGCCGAGGGGCAAAAACTGTCCGCCGTTGAGCGGCTTGAAGTGCATGGTCAGCGGATGAAACGGCGCGGTCAGCGTCGCGTGCAATCCGATGGCGCAATCCGGACTGGCGGCAACCGCCTGCGTCAGGGCTTCGATCTCGGCGCGATCGACTGCCGCACCGACCACCATGACGGACGTGGCGTTGATCCTCTTCTGAATGATCAGATCGCGGATCGCGCGATTGACGCCGGGACTCATGCCGTAGTCGTCGGCGCACAACCAGATGTGACGCGGCGGCGCACCCACGCTCATTCAGCCGCGGTCTGCGGTGTCTTGTCGGCGGCGGCGGAGGTCTCGGCGCTTTTCACGCTGTGCTCCGCGACGAAGTAGATCGGTCGCGCCTTGATCTCGGACAGGATCTTGCCGATGTATTCGCCCATCACGCCGATCATGATGAGCTGCACGCCGCCGATGGTCATCAGGCCGACCACCAGCGAGGGATAACCGGGGACGGATTTGCCGTCGATAATTGTTTCCCAAAGTATCGACAGGCCGAACAGGAACGCCACGAACGCCAGCAGCAGCCCGAGCAGGCTCGCGACGCGCAGCGGCGCAACGGAGAACGACGTCAGCCCTTCGATGGAAAGACCGAGCAAGCGGCCGGGACTGAAGGTGGTGACGCCATGCGCGCGCGCTTCGGGCTCGTAGTCGACGCGAATCTGCCTGAAGCCGATCCAGGTTGCGAGGCCCTTGAAGAAGCGGTTGCGCTCGGGAAGCTGCTTGAGCGCGGCCGCCGCGCGCGGGGACAACAGGCGGAAATCGCCGGCGTCCGCGGGAATCTTCTGCCGCGAGCCCCAGTTGATCAGCGCGTAGAAGGTGCGCACGCCCATGCGCCGCAGCACCGATTCATTGTCGCGATGCGCCTTCGCGGTATAGACGACGTCATAACCGTCATTGATCCAGTGGCTGACCAGCCGCTCCACCAGTTCCGGCGCGTGCTGGCCGTCGCCGTCCATGAACAGCACCGCGCCGCGGCGGGCATGATCGAGCCCGGCCATCAGCGCTGCTTCCTTGCCGAAATTGCGCGACAGCGACACCACCTGCACGTCGAGGGCGGTCGGCGGCAGGCCGCGCGCGATGCTCAGCGTCGCGTCGGTTGAACCGTCATCGACATAGATGACTTCGCAGGCGAGGCCGTATTTCTGCTTGAGCGTGCCGGCGAGGGCGCAGAGACGCTCGTGCAGCCGAGCCAGACCGGCCGCTTCGTTGTAAGCGGGCACGACGATCGAAAGACCTTGCGCAGCCGGGGTGCGGCTGCTGCCTGACGGGTTCGAGACATCGGCACTCGGCGTCATCGTCGGTTTCCTAAGCATCCCTCGGGAGCATGATGATCCGGCATCACGCGCTCTCAAGTATCATATGGTAGTTGCCGGGTGCTGTCGCCACGGTGCGCCCGCAGCGTGCGCTGCCGCAAATCGCCAAACCTTATTGCCCCAAGAATGTCTGGAGTTTGGCGAAAAGCGGATTGTCGCGATCGAACACATATTCCAACTCCGCGATGGACACCGTTTCCGCGCCGTGGTCGCGCAGAAGGCTGCTGAGCGCATAGAGCTGCGTCGGCGGACAGTGCAGCGTCACCATGCCCGACGAGGTCGGCCCACCGAACGGCGACACCACGCCGAACCGGTTGTGGGCCTCGGCCAGCAGGGCGTCGTTGCACGCCGCGAAGCGGGTGCGGACTTCCTTGTATTTGCGGGCGCGGGCGCTGGCGGCGATGTGATCGAGGATGACCCGCGCGGTTTCGCGGGCGCTGTCCGACCAGTCGGCATCGCGCGAGGCGACCAGATTGGCGTGGCTGCGCAGCATGACGCCGTCGTCGAGCACCTTCAGCCCGTTGGCGGCAAGGGTCGCGCCGGTGGTGGTGATGTCGACGATCAGTTCAGCCGTTCCCGCCGCGGGCGCGCCTTCGGTGGCGCCGGCGCTTTCCACGATGCGGTAATCGACGACGCCGTGGCTGGCGAAGAAGTTGCGCGTCAGGTTGATGTATTTGGTCGCTACCCGCATGCGGTGATTGTGCTGGGCGCGGAACGAGGTCGCGACGTCGTCGAGGTCCGCCATGGTGCGGACATCGATCCACGCCTGCGGCACGGCCACAACGACATTGGCGCTACCGAACCCGAGACTCTCGATTAGCATGACGCGCTTGTCGGCGTTGTGGATGTTTTCGCGGATCAGGTCCTCACCGGTAATGCCGAGGTGGACCGCACCGCGCGCAAGCTGTGCCGCGATCTCGCTGGCCGAGAGATAGGCGATCTCGACATTGCCGAGGCAGGACATGGTGCCGCGATACTCACGCGAGCCGCGTGGTTTGGAGAGCGTCAGGTTCGCCTGCGCGAAGAAAGCCTCGGCGTTTTCCTGCAAGCGTCCCTTGGACGGGACGGCGACAACGAACGGCGTGCTCATGCGGCGCTCCCTTGCGAAAGCGCTTCGATCCAGATCGAGAAGCCCACGGCTGGAATGGGCTCGCGCGAACCGAGCCGCGTCAGCAGCCCGTCATAGCGCCCGCCGCCGACCAGCGGCTCCGCGCCGTTGCCCCTGGCGTGCAGTTCGAATTCAAAGCCGGTGTAGTAGTCGAGGCCGCGGCCGAAGGCCGTGGAAAAGCGGATCGTCTTGGTGTCGATGCCGCGCGCGGCCATGAATCCGGTGCGGCTTTCAAACTGGTCGATGGCGGCATTGAGGTCGAGCTTCGCATCCGCTGCGAGCGTGCGCAGTTGAACTGCTGCGTCATCCGGCTCGCCGGCGATGCCGAGGAAACGCTCGATCAGTTGCAGCGCGTGGCGCGGCAATGCGCCGCCCTTCAGGGTCGATTGTTCGAGAAAGCGGTCGGCGATTTCCGACACCGTGCGGCCGCCGACATTGCTGGTGCCCGCGATGGACATGAGATCGGTGACCAGCGCGAGCGCCGCCTTGCGGTCGGAGCCCGCGAGCGCCGCCAGCACGCCTTCATATTCATTGCGGGTTTTGCCGGTCTCCAGTGTCAGGCGCTGGAGATCCTGCGCGAGCGAAATCTTGCGGTTGAAATCCTTGATCAGCCGCCGCTTCCACACTGGATACAGATCGAGCGCGTCGATCAGCGCCGCGAACAAAGCAACGTCGCCGGTGCGGATGTCCACGCCGGTCACGCCGAATGCGGCTGCGGCTTCAAGACCGAGCGCCAGCATTTCGGCGTCGGCGGCGGCGCGATCCTGACGGCCGAAGGATTCCACACCGGCCTGGTTGAATTCGCTGGCGGTGCCGCCGCGATAACGAAACACCGGACCGAGATAGTAAAATCCCGCCGGCGCACCCGCGCGCGATGAGGCGAGATAGTCCCGTGCTACCGGAATGGTGAGGTCCGGCCGCAGGCACAGTTCCTCGCCGCTGGCGTCGGTCGTCAGATAGAGACTTTTACGGATGTCTTCGCCGGACAGATCGAGAAACGGCTCCGCCGGTTGCAGGATTGGCGGGCGCGCATGGGTGTAGCCAGCCCGCGCAAATGTCTGCAGCAAGGCCTCCGCCTGTGCGGCGGACCCGGTCGCGGTTGCGGCACTGGTCTGGCTCATTCTTCGGTATCCAACGGAATGTAAAAGGCTTGAATCGGCAGTCCCTTAACATGGGAATGCCGGGGTTTCGACGACGATCCGGAAAAGGGCTTAATGAGAGGTCTTCCGGAATGCAACCTCAGCGTGCATCGGGTTTACCCCAATCGCCGAGTGCCGTCTGTATCACGGCCAAGGCCGCCACCGCAGCGGTATCGGCGCGCAGGATTCGCGGGCCCAGCGCGAGCCTCACGACGTGCGGCTGCTTCAGCAGCAGGGCACGCTCTTCCTCGGCAAATCCGCCCTCAGGACCGATCAGCACGTCCGTGCCCTTTGTGCGGTCCGTGCCGGCGAACACGGCCATAGGATCGGCGATCGGGGCGTCTTCGTCGCAGAACACCAGAAGGCGCTGCCCGTCGCGCGCGCCAAGCCAGCGCTCGAGCGGTTCGGGATCGTGCACCTCGGCGAGACTGAGAATGCCGCACTGTTCGGCGGCTTCGATGACATTGGCGCGCATCCGCTCGACATTGACGCGGCTGGCCTGCGTAAACCGGGTTGCCACCGGCCGCAGCGCTGAAACCCCCATTTCAATGGCTTTCTGCACCATGTAGTCGAGCCGCGCATGCTTCAGCGGCGCGAACACGTAATGCAGATCGGGCAGGCCATCCTGTGTCCGGGTCTGGCTGACGATCTCCGCGCGATCCGGCCGTTTGCGGCCCGCGAGGCTGGCCTGCCATTCGCCGTCGCGGCCATTGAACACCAGCACGGTATCACCTGCCGCGAGCCGCAGCACATTGCCGAGATAATTGGATTGATCGCGGTCGAGGGCGATGCCGGTGCCGGCCGCGAGCGGTGCATCGACGAAAAGCCGTGGGCTGCGAAAATCGAGTTTGGGCATCACGCCGATCCATTCATTTTTCAGACTTCTAGCCGAATGATTAAGGATTGGCAGCCGTTTGCAGGGCGGGCCGCCGCGCTGCTGCCAGATTCAGCGGGTTGTTAAGGGGCGGCGAGAATCGTAAAAGTCGCCTGGTGTGGTGGTTCGCAAGTCCGCAATCATGTTTGCGACGCATTCTTTTGCGGACTTGCGAACCAGAACCACACCAGAGGTTATAGTTGCTAGTGTCCTTTTGAATCCGAAGTTCGCTACGGAAGGCGCTGCGAAATAAGGCGAATTTCGGATTCAGGACACTACGACACTGGAACCCGCCGGAGAAGAACCCGTGACCGCCTATCGTCTTATCGCATCGCTGGCCGCCGCCGCATTCGTCATGCAGGCAGCGGACGTTCGCGCGCAGGGTGCGTTTCCCGCGCCGCTGCCGGGACAGCAGGCTGCGCCGCCTGCCGCGAGCAATGCATCGCCGTTTCCTCCTGTGAATGGTGGTGGTGCCCCGGCCACATCGCCATTCCCGCCCGTCAATGGCGCAACCGCTGCGCCGGTGAGGCCGCAGCCGTCGCCGAGCGCCTTTAGCACCGGCGCTCCGCCGGTTGGCGGCGGCGGTTTCGGTGGACCACCCCAGCAGCAGGCCGGTCCGCCGCCGGGTGCGGAAGAATGTCAGAAAGGCTTCCTGCCGCTACGTGCGGATGTGGAAGCCAAGGGCAAGCTGGTTCAGGCCGCCGGCAAGCGTAAGGCAACGCCGCAGGAGGCCTGCAAGCTGATCGGTAATTTTGTGCAGGCTGACGCGAAGATGATCAAGTTTGTCGACGCCAACGCGCAGAAATGCGGCATTCCCGCCGAGGTCGGCGAGCAGATGAAGAAGGGGCATGCCAATTACACCCAGCTGCAGCAGCGCGTTTGTTCAGCAGCGCAGCAGCAGCAGGCTGGACCGGCAGGCCCGAGCCTGAGCGAAGCGCTCGGCTCCGCATCGCTGCCCGAGGCCAAGCCATCCAAGCGTGGTGGCAGCACCTTCGATACGTTGAACGGTAACGTCCTGACACGCTGATGTGCTCTGACTGAGGAGGGTTGCGATGAGCAACGCCGCAGCCCCCGTCGCCGACTCAACCGCCAACTGGGTCGACACCCACGCGCCGCTCTGGATGCGGCCTTATCTGCGGCTCTCGCGCTTTGATCGCCCGATCGGCTGGTGGCTGCTGCTGATGCCTTGCTGGTGGTCGGCGGCGCTGGCCGCAGGCATCGCGCAGGATGTGCGCGGACTGCCGCTGGTCATCGTGCTGTTCTTTATCGGCGCGGTGGTGATGCGCGGCGCAGGATGCACCTGGAACGACATCACCGATCGGAAGCTCGACGCACAGGTTGAACGCACCCGGTCGCGGCCGATTCCAGCCGGACAGGTGACGGTTCGGCAGGCGGCCGCTTTTCTGGTGCTGCAGGCGTTGATCGGGCTTGCGGTGCTTCTGCAATTCAACAGCTTTGCGATCCTCACCGGCATCGGATCGCTGGTGGTGGTTGCGATCTATCCCTTCATGAAGCGGGTCACCTACTGGCCGCAGGTGTTCCTGGGACTCGCGTTCTCGTGGGGCGCGCTGATGGGATTTGCGGTCATCCTGGCGCGGATCGATGCCACGGCGCTCTTTCTCTACGCAGGCTCGATCGCGTGGGTGATTGCCTACGACACGATCTATGCGCATCAGGACACCGAGGACGATGTGCTGATCGGCATCAAGTCGACGGCGCTGCTGTTCGGGGAGCGGACGCAGCTCGCACTGACGATTTTCTACAGCCTTGCAGTGCTGCTGATCGGTGTCGCGCTGTGGCGCGGCGGTTCGCAATGGTTCGCGTGGATTGGACTGGCGGCGTTCGCCGCACACCTGGTCTGGCAGGTGCGGACCATCCGTATCGATGATTCCGCCCTGTGCCTGCGGCTGTTCAAGTCGAACCGCAACGCCGGATTGCTGCTGTTCGCCGGATTGCTCGCCGACGCTGTGCTGCGCAGCTATTAGTGCTCGTCGTCATCCTGAGGTGCGAGCACTTGCGAGCCTCGAAGGATGACCTTGTGCACATGCCGTCGCCCTTCGAGGCCTCCGCTTCGCTACGGCACCTCAGGGTGACGGCAGGGGACAGATGGTACTACCTAATGACGTGCGATGATTTCGCGTTCGCCGCGATGAATGGATTGCTCCATTGCAGTCCGGCCCGCCTTGCGGCGCATGAGAAACTTCGGACGGCGATCCTTGATGATGTTGCGGCGGCGGCGGCGCGGCGCGGGTTCACGGGTGTCGCCCGTTTCGTCCTCGATCTGCGGCAAAGCAAACAGGTCGCCCCACATCTGCCAGGCCATATCCAGATGCAGATCGTCCGCGGTGACCAGCAGCGGCACCGACAAGGACGGATCGCTGTGAACCAGAACGAGGGCGCGTCCGTCATTGGTTTCGCGGCAGGCGATGCCGAGAAATTCGCTGACGCGGACATTGATCGCCATGCGGATGCCGCCGACGGCACGGCGCACGGTGACGCGTTCGCGATTGATTTCGATATGCCTGACGCCGCCATCGGCGCGGCCATCGCGCGCTTCAAAGCTGACTGGCAAAGAATGGGGGTCGAGCTGCAACATGCAGCTCGACCCGACGGGTTGCACCCCGCCGACTCCGAATTGACGCCTCACGGCTTTATCTCCCACGCCGGAATTATGTTCCCGGTCGATGGGAGGAGCATGCCAGAGCCGCGTCCGAATCCGCTTAAGAAGGCTGGTTAATCGTCTCTCACTGTGTTTGCTTCAGTTCTCATGATTGACGAGACGTTGGCGCGGATGATTGACGAGACCTTGCCGGGGCCGCCAAATATCTTTCCCATGAGGGGTCGAAAACGCTTGAAGTCCGCGTAAAACAGGCACATCTCATGATATGTTGCATTCGTATCCAAGCCTCGGGAAATTGTTTGTGAACTCTTCACCAAACGCATCATTGTCGCCATCACCGAAATCAACGACATCCGGATTGCTCGATCAGACCGCGTTGAGCGATCTGGCGCAGCGTCTGGTTGAAGCGGCGAAGCGCGCAGGCGCGGACTCGGCGGACGCCATCGCGGTGCGCGGCGTATCGCAAAGCATCGAGATCCGCGACGGCAAGGTCGAGGAATCGGAGCGATCCGAAGGCGACGACGTCGGCTTGCGCGTGTTCGTTGGAAAGCGGCAGGCGGTGGTTTCAACCAGCGACATCGGCGGCGATGTTGCAAAGCTCGCAGAGCGTGCGGTGGCGATGGCGCGGGTTGCGCCCGACGATGAATATGTCGGCCTCGCCGATCCGTCGCTGCTGGCGAAACAGTTTCCCAATCTCGATCTGCTCGATCCTCAGGTGCCGTCCGTCGATGAACTGGAGCGGCGTGCGCTGGAAGCGGAAGCCGCGGCACTCGCGGTCAAGGGTGTCTCGAAGTCCGGCGGTGCATCCGCCTCCGCAGGTATCGGCGGCATGGTGCTCGTGACCTCGACCGGCTTTCACGGATCCTATCTGCGTTCGAGCCACAGCGTATCGGCGGTGGCGATTGCGGGTGAAGGCACCGGCATGGAGCGCGATTATGATTTCACCTCGGCGATACACAGCTCCGATCTCGAGTCTCCGGCGAGCGTCGGGCAACGTGCGGGCGAGCGCACCGTGGCGCGGCTCAATCCGCGCAAGGTCGCGACCTGCAAGGCGCCGGTGGTGTTCGATCCGCGCGTGTCGAACTCGCTGGTAGGTCATCTGGTCGGCGCGGTGAACGGCGCATCGATCGCGCGCAAGACGAGTTTTCTCAAAGATCGTCTCGGTCAGCAGTTGTTCGACAAGGGCATTCGCATCATCGACGATCCGCTACGCGTGCGCGGAATGCGGTCGCAGGCATTCGATTCCGAAGGCGTTGCGACCAGGAAGCAGGCCATCATCGACGACGGCGTACTGACGACGTGGCTGCTGGATTCCGCAACCGCGCGCGAACTGGGCCTGGCCACCACGGGGCACGCCCATCGCGGCGTCTCGTCGTCGCCGTCACCCGGACCGTACAATCTTCACCTTGAGGCCGGTCCGTTGTCGCCCACTGAGTTGATCGCCGATATCAAGGAAGGCTTCTATGTCACCGACCTGATCGGGTCCGGCGTCAATGGCGTGACCGGCGATTACAGCCGGGGCGCGGCGGGATTCTGGATCGAGAACGGACAACTGACCTATGCGGTCAGCGAAGTGACCATCGCGGGCCACCTGCTCGAGATTTTCAAATCGATGGTTCCCGCCAACGACCTCGCATTCAAATACGGCGTCAACGCACCGACCGTGCGTGTCGGGGAACTGACGATTGCCGGTCGCTGAGTCCGATATGATCAGCGATACCGTCCTGACGCGTGACGCTGAACTGCTTGCCGACGTTACGCGCGAAGCCGGTACGCTGGCGCTCGATCTGTTTCGCACCGAGCTGAAAACCTGGATCAAGGGCAAGTCGTCGCCGGTCTCCGAGGCCGACATCGCGGTCAACGATCTCGTTGAGACGCGGTTGCGTTCCGCGACGCCGGATTACGGATGGCTCTCGGAAGAAAGCGCCGACGACCCATCGCGGCTCGGCAAATCGCTGACATGGATCGTCGATCCCATCGACGGCACCCGCGCCTATCTCGCACGGCAGGACGACTGGTCGGTCTCTATAGCGCTGGTTGCAGACGGATCGCCGCTGCTCGGTGCGGTCTTCGCGCCCGCAAGCAATGAGTTCTTTTTCGCAACGCGCGGGCGGGGCGCCATGCTGAATGGAACGCGGATCGCAGCCGCGTCCGGCATCGCAATCGATTTTCCGAAGATTGCAGGGCCGAAACCTCTGGTTGAGCGTCTCGGCGGGATGCGCGAGGGGGAAACGCTCCACCCGAGAATCGGATCTCTGGCTCTACGGCTGGTGCGGGTGGCGGACGGGCGGCTTGATGCCGCATTTGCTGCCGGGCACAGCCGCGATTGGGACCTTGCCGCGGCCGATTTAATCGTGCACGAAGCGGGCGGGGAAATGACCTCACTGGCCGGAGAACGTCTGGTTTACAATCAGACCGACGTTCGTCACGGGTTGCTGGTGGCGGCAGGGCATGCGCGGCACGCGCATATTGTCAAACATTTTCGGGAAAATCCGATTCCGTGGTGATCGTGAGCACGTTTTTTGCTTGAATTCGTGAGCCGGTCACTGGTTTTTGGGAAAACACTCATGTCGGAAACTGTGCAACCGCAGTTGCTTCACCTCGTCATCGGCGGCGAACTTCTCGACCTCGATCACGTGACGTTCAAGGATCTCGACAAGGTCGAGGTCGTCGGCCTGTTCCCCAACTATGCCACGGCCTTCGCGGCATGGAAGGCAAAGGCCCAGCAGACCGTCGATAACGCCCACATGCGTTACTTCATCGTCCATCTCCACCGGCTGCTCGATCCCGGTCAAGATGCAAAGTCCGCCCCTTGAAACGACTTCTTCGAAATCTTGGCCGCTCGAGCTGGGTGCAGCGTGCTGTGGGTGTGACCGCGGCAGAGCTTTTGCGTTTTGTGTGGCTGACCAACCGTTTCAGCCTCGATCCGCCGAATGTCTACAGACACGTCGAGCCGGATATACCGGTCATCATCGCTTTCTGGCACGGCCAGCATCTCATGATGCCGTTCCTGAAACTCAAGCGGTATTCCGCCAGGGTTCTGATCTCGCGCCATCGTGACGGTGAGATCAATGCGATCGCGGCGGAACGCCTCAATGTCGGGACTGTGCGCGGCTCCGGCGATCATGGAACGGCATTTCACCGCAAGGGCGGCGTCGGCGCGTTCAAGATGATGCTGCGGACGCTGGAAGAGAACATCAATATGGCGTTGACCGCGGACGTGCCGAAGGTTGCGCGCAAGGCGGGCCTCGGCATCATCATGCTGGCACGCGAGTCCGGCAGGCCGATCCTGCCGGTGGCCATCGCCACCAGCCGCTTCAAGCGCCTCAACAACTGGGACCGGACCGTCATTCATTTGCCATTCGGGCGCGGCGTCATCGCCGCAGGTGAGATAGTGTGGGTGCCGCCCGATGCGGACAGCGAGACGATGCAGACGCTACGCGCACAACTTGAAGAACGGTTGAACGAGGTCACGAGCCGCGCTTACCGTCTCGTCGGCCGGGACGAGGGCCTTCATGCCTAGCGCGCTCCCAGCGACGCTTGCGGCGTATCGGCGGCTGTCGGCCCTTGCCGCGCCGCTTGCAGCTCCGCTGATCGCGCGGCGGCTGAAGCAGGGCAAGGAAGATCCCGAGCGGCTCGGCGAACGCCGTGGCGTAGCCAGCGTGGAGCGCCCGCACGGGCCGCTGATCTGGATTCACGGCGCGAGTGTCGGCGAGGTGCTTGCGGCGGCCGGGCTGATCGAACGGCTGCGCGCGCTGAATGTCCGCATCCTGCTGACCTCGGGCACGGTCACGTCGGCGGCCATTGTCGCGCGGCGGTTTCCGCCCGACGTCATTCATCAATATATTCCGTTCGATTCGCCGCGCTTTGTGTCGGCGTTTCTCGATCACTGGAAGCCCGGTCTGGCGCTGTTCATCGAGTCGGACATCTGGCCCAACCTGATCCTGTCGAGCGCCGAGCGGCGCATCCCGATGGTGATCATCAATGGCCGGATGTCGCCGCGCTCGTTTCCGCGCTGGCAGAAACTGCGCGGCACGATCTCCACGCTGCTGGAGTGTTTCGATCTCTGCCTCGCGCAATCCGACCGCGACGGCGAGCGCTTCGCGGCGCTGGGCTGTCCGAACGTTGTCACATCCGGCAATCTGAAACTCGACGTCGAGGGGCCGCCGGCGGACGTGAAGAAGCTGGAGCGGCTCCGGGAGGCGATGCAGCGCCGGCTGGTGTTCCTTGCAGCCTCCACGCATCCGGGTGAGGACGAAATCATTCTCGATGCGCACCGGCGTCTGGCAGCGCGGATGCCGCAATTGCTGAGCGTGATCGTGCCGCGTCATCCCAATCGCGGCGAGGCCATCGCGCGGATGCTGACGAACGGCGGCATGCAGGTCGCCTTGCGCTCGCAGGACGAATTGCCAGGCACTGAGACGGACATCTATGTCGCCGACACCATGGGCGAACTTGGATTGTTCTACCGGCTGGCGCCGGTAGTCTTCATGGGCGGTTCGCTGGTCGCGCATGGCGGGCAGAATCCGATCGAAGGCATCAAGCTGGGCGCTGCGATCCTGCACGGACCGCATGTGTTCAACTTCGACGATATTTACGACGCGCTCAATCAGGCTGGCGGAGCCATTCGCGCCGAGACCGGCGAGGACTTCGTGAAGTCGCTCGGGCATCTGCTGGTGAACCCGATTGCGCGGCAGCGCTCGGTCGGCGCGGCGGAAATTGTTGTCAGCCGGCTTGGCGGCGCGCTCGACAAAACACTTGGCGCGCTGGAGCCATATCTCTTTCAGTTGCGGCTGGAGAGAGGGAGCTCCGATGCGTGAGCCGGCCTTCTGGTATCGGCCGCCATCGTTGCTATCGCGATTGCTTGCGCCGCTCGGCGCGATTTATGGAGCCATCACCGCGCAGCGGATGTCGCGCGCCGGAGCGTCCGCCGGGATTCCGGTTCTCTGCGTCGGCAACTATCATCTCGGCGGCGCGGGCAAGACGCCGACGACGCTCGCGCTCGTAAAGCTCCTGCGCGAGTTGGGCGAGCAGCCATTCGTCGTCAGCCGTGGTTACGGCGGAACGCAGCAAGGCCCGCTGCGCGTCGATCCGGCATCGCATTCCGCCGCCGATGTCGGCGATGAGCCTCTGATGCTGGCGTCGCGTGTGCCCGTCATTGTGTCGCGCGACCGTGTGGCCGGCGCGGCACTCGCCCGTGCATCAGGTGCGAGCGTAGTGCTGCTGGATGACGGTTTCCAGAATCCGTCGCTTGCAAAGGATGCGTCACTGATTGTGATCGATGCTGCACGCGGCATCGGCAACGGCGGTGTGTTTCCGGCAGGGCCCTTGCGCGCGCCTGTTGAACCGCAGATCGCGCGCACCGACGCGCTGATCGTGATTGGCGCAGGCGAGGCGGCCAATGACATAGCAGCGGCGGTAGCAAAACGTGGCGCGCCTGTGTTACGGGCGCGGCTTGTCCCGGATCAAGCCTCCGTCGACAAGTTGCGCGGGCAGCGCGTGCTGGCGCTTGCGGGGATCGGCGATCCGGCGCGGTTCTTTGCGACGTTGCGCGCCAGCGGCGTGACTGTGGCCGAGGAGAAATCTTTCGCCGATCATCATCCGTTCACACCGGACGAGATCGAGCGGCTGGTGTCGGATGCGGCAGCGACGTCACTCGCTTTGGTGACCACCGAGAAGGACATGGCGCGCATCCGCAGCGATGCCCGTCTCAAAGCTTATGTGGACCGCATCGTGACCTTCGCGGTCACGCTCAAGTTCGACGATGAATCGGCGTTGCGGGATTTTGTGGCCGGGCGGCTGACGAAAGCGCGCGCACGATAAATCTCAGGCCTTCTTCAGTTGCGCGGGATAGTGCCGCTGCAACACGGCTTCCGGCGTCGCGTAGGCTTCCTGCCGGTCAATGCTCCAGTATTTCAGCTCATCCAGCGGAATGTGTTCGCCGGTGATGGCGCAGCGGACGTAGGAGCCGGGAGAGGTCACGCGAAAATCGCCGTCGAGATATTCGACCTGCGCTTCGCCCTGGCCGGAAGGCCCGAATTTATTGAGCACGATAACTGTCCTTGTCGGGTCCGGCAGATTGTCGTCCGGAGAGGTTGCTCAAATATAGGCACGATCCCGCAAGCGGGAAACCGGTTTTCGGGATGGATCATGCGGAAAACAAAAGCGAAACCGCTCTGAAGGTCTCAAAAAAGGTCGCCCTGGACCTTTTTGACGCCGAAATCGGTGGTTCGCTTTGACGCAGGCTTGGCCGGCGCTGCTTTCGGCTTCGCCGCGGCTGTTCCTTCGCCATCCGCCGTCGCACCGATGCGTCCGTCGGCAAACTCGATGGTGAGATGCTGACCGGAACCGACGTTGGCCGCGGCATGCAGCGGCTGGCCGTGTTCGTCGCGCACCAGAGCGAAGCCGCGATCCAGCACGCCCTTGTAGGACAGTGCATTCAAAAGCTGCGCGACATATTTCAGCCGCGTCTCGCGCTGCTGGATATGCAGATCCGCGCAGCGCCGCGCGCTTGCCGCCAGCCGCGCCACTTTTTCCTTGCCGCGCTCGATTTGCGCGCGCAGCGCCGTCACGGTCAGCCGCCCGCCGATCGCAGACAGCCGCCGCTCGTAGACATGCGCGTTGGCGCGCAGTGCGCGCGGCAGTTGCGCGCTGGCGCGGTCGAGGCGCTGGCGCGGGATATTCAGCAACTCCGTCGCCTTCGGCAACGCGCGAGCCGCGGCGCGCAGTTCGCTGCGGCGATGCTCCTGGCCGCGCTGCCAGCACAGCATGGCGCGGCGTTCCAATGATGTGACCTCGACGAACAACTCGGCGCGCACCGGCACCGCCATCTCGGCCGCCGCGGTCGGCGTCGGCGCGCGCTTGTCGGCGGCGAAATCGATCAGGGTGACGTCGGTCTCGTGGCCCACCGCCGAGATCAGCGGGATCATGCTCTCCGCCGCGGCGCGCACCACGATCTCTTCGTTGAACGACCACAGGTCTTCCAGCGAGCCG
The DNA here is from genome assembly GCA_017474385.1 of Afipia sp. GTDB lineage: Bacteria > Pseudomonadota > Alphaproteobacteria > Rhizobiales > Xanthobacteraceae > Afipia. The sequence goes on from JAFVHU010000150.1 coordinate 30,887, forward strand.
CCGCCGCGCGCAACGATCAGCAAATCCGGCCGCGGAATCCTGCCGCCTTCTTCCAAAGCGTTGAAGCCCCGGATCGCGGCAGCGATCTGCTCGGCGGAGCCTTCGCCCTGCACGCGCACCGGCCACACCAGCACATGGCGCGGGAAACGGTCTTCCAGCCGGTGCAGGATGTCGCGGATCACGGCTCCCGTCGGCGAGGTCACCACACCAATGACTTCGGGCAGCCACGGCAGAAGCTGCTTGCGCGCTTCGTCGAACAGACCCTCGGCGGCGAGCTTCTTCTTGCGCTCTTCCATCAGCGCCATCAGTGCGCCGACGCCGGCCGGCTCGATCGCCTCGATAACGATCTGGTACTTCGACGAGCCCGGAAACGTCGTCAGCTTGCCGGTGGCGATGACTTCGAGGCCTTCCTGCGGCTTGAAGCGCATTCGGCCATGGACACCCTTCCAGATCACCGCCTCGATCTTGGCGCTGTCGTCCTTCAGGGCGAAATAGCAGTGGCCGGAGGAGTGCGGGCCGCGAAAACCCGAGATTTCGCCGCGCACCCGCACATGGCCATAGGCATCCTCAACCGTCCGCTTCAGGGCCGAAGACAGCTCGGAGACGGTAAATTCCGGTGAATTGGGCAGCGGTTCGGCGGCAGTCGATTTCATCAGGATTCGAATCTGTTGCGATGACGAAGCATCATGTTAAACCCTTCTATCATCCCATAAACGCCGGTTCGACCCTTATCCATGAATATCCTTTTGATCGGTTCCGGCGGGCGCGAACACGCGCTGGCGTGGAAAATGGCGGCCTCGCCACTGCTGACCAAACTTTGGTGCGCACCGGGCAATGCCGGCATCGCCCGCGAGGCCGAATGCGTCGCGCTCGATGTCGCGGACCACGCCGCGGTGATCGACTTCTGCGGGATGAATAAAATCGATCTGGTTGTGGTCGGCCCTGAAGCGCCGCTGGCGGCCGGTATTGTCGACGATCTTGCCGCCGCCGGTATCAAGGCGTTCGGCCCCAGCAAGGCGGCCTCGCAGCTCGAAAGCTCCAAGGGCTTCACCAAGGACATCTGCAAGGCGAACAACGTTCCGACCGCGGCCTATGAACGGTTTCGCGATGCGGATGCGGCGAAAGCCTATATCCGCAAGCAGGGCGCGCCGATTGTCGTGAAGGCCGACGGCCTTGCGGCTGGCAAGGGCGTCGTGGTGGCGATGACGCTGGCCGAAGCCGAGGCCGCCGTCGATGCGCTGTTCACCTCGGCTGGTGCGGAAGCTGTTGTCGAAGAATTCATGGAGGGCGAGGAAGCCTCGTTCTTCGTGCTGTGCGACGGCGACAACGCGTTGCCGCTGGCCGCTGCGCAGGATCACAAGCGCGCCTTCGACGGCGACAAGGGGCCGAACACCGGCGGCATGGGCGCCTATTCGCCGGCGCCTGTGTTCACCGACGCGGTGCGCGAGCGGACGATGGCCGAGATCATCCTGCCGACGCTGCGCGCCATGAAGGCGATGGGCATGCCTTACAAGGGCGTGCTGTTCGCAGGCCTGATGATCACAAAAGATGGCCCGAAGCTGATCGAATACAACGCGCGGTTCGGCGACCCCGAGACGCAGGTGCTGATGATTCGCCTGATGTCGGACCTCGTGCCGGCGCTGCTGGCCTCGGTCGACGGTGAATTGAAGCATTTCGACCTGCGCTGGTATCCGGAGCCTGCGCTCACCGTGGTGATGGCGGCGAAAGGCTATCCCGGCGATTACGCCAAGGGCACGACCATCGAGGGACTCGATGACGCCGCGAAGATTGAAGGCGTCGAGATTTTCCACGCCGGCACCCGGGCCGACGGAAACAAAATTCTCGCCAACGGCGGACGGGTGCTGAACGTCACGGCAACAGCCAAGACCGTCAGCGAGGCGCAGCGGCGGGCCTATGAGGCCATCGACCGCATCAAATGGCCCGAAGGCTTTTGCCGCCGCGATATCGGCTGGCAGGCGGTGGCGCGGGAGCAGAAGTCCTGACCGGGTGCCGTTTCCGTGCACACATAGGACCTATAACCACGGAATGTTGTTATTGAGCTGAAATTTTCGTCGCGGGGCGGTGTTGTTGCAAGGTTGACTTTCGATCATCGAATTCAGTGAGTATGGGTCTCTGCGTTAGCGGGGATAACAACAAGGGTTCAGAAATCCCATGTCCGATCTCGCCGATCTTTTTCCTGGCTTCAAATCCGAATGGATCAGCACTCGCGGCGGGCGCATTTTCGCCCGCGTCGGCGGCAACGGGCCGCCGCTGCTGTTGCTGCACGGTTATCCGCAGACCCACGTGATGTGGCATCGCGTCGCGCCGATGCTGGCTTCGAGGTTCACGCTCGTGATTCCGGATTTGCCGGGATACGGATGGTCCGATGTGCCCAAGACCGATGAGAGCCACACGCCGTTTACCAAGCGCGCGATGGCGCAGGTGATGGTCGAGGTGATGGAAAAGCTCGGCCATGTGCATTTCGGCCTCGCGGGCCACGACCGCGGCGGCCGCGTCGCCTACCGGCTGGCGCTCGATCATCCCGGGCGGCTGTCGCGCTTCGCGACGCTCGATATTCTGCCGACCTACGATTACTGGGCGAAGATGGATCGCGGTTTCGCGCTCCGGATTTATCACTGGGCGTTTCTGGCGCAGCCGCATCCTCTGCCGGAGAATCTGATCGCGTCGAATCCCGACGACTATTTCGGCCGCACCTTCAAGAGCTGGGCCAAGAAGGACGCGCCCAATCCGTTCGATCCGCGTGCGGTCGAACATTACCTGACGGCGCTTCGCGATCCGCTGCGCATTCATGCGGCGTGCGAGGATTATCGCGCCGGGGCCTATGCCGATTTCGAGCAGGATAAGGCTGACGTTGAGGCTGGCAACAAGATCACGGTGCCGCTGCTGGCACTGTGGGGCGGCGCGGGCATTGCGTCCTCGGCCTCGAGCCCGCTCGACACCTGGCGCAGGTGGGCGACGAATGTCAGTGGACACGCTATCGACGCAGGACATTTTCTGCCTGAGGAAAATCCGCAGGCAACGGCTGAAGCATTACTTAAATTCTTTTAGGGGCAGGATTGATGGCACTACGTGAGGCGCGGCGAGAAGACATCCGGCGGATCGTTGAAATGCTCGCGGATGATGAGGTCGCGCGCGGGCGCGAGGATTTCTCCAGCAATATGGTGGCGTATTGTGCCGCCTTCGACGCCATCGCGGCGGACCCCAACAATACGCTTTATGTCTGGGATCACGAGGGAATGGCGATGGGGTGCCTGCAACTGACCTTCATTCCCGGCATGTCCTATCACGGCAGTTGGATCGCGAAGGTCGAAGGTGTGCGGGTCGATCGTTCGCTGCGTGGCCTCGGCATCGGCGAACAGATGATGGAAGCCATGATCGCCAAGTCGCGTGCCCGCGGCTGCAAGCAATTGCAGCTCACGACCGACAAGCGGCGTGTCGACGCGCAGCGCTTCTATGTGCGGCTTGGTCTGGAGGCCTCGCACGAGGGCATGAAGATCAATCTATAGCGATACGCCGCCTCCCTCGGAGTATCCAGCCGTCATGGCCGGGCATCGTCCCGGCCATCCACGTCTGGTTGCTCGGATGGGTGAAGACCTAGATGCCCGCGACAAGCGCGGGCATGACGAAGAAAAAGTTAGCGCCGCGCCTTGAAGAAATTCGTCAGCAGCGCGGCGGCTTCGCTTTCGCCGACTGACGGATAAATCTCCGGTGCATGATGACAGGTCGGCGCGGCGAAGAATCGCACGCCCGAGTCCACCGCGCCGCCCTTCGGATCGGCCGCGCCATAGTAAAGCCGCCGGATGCGCGCGAAGGAAATCGCCGCAGCGCACATGGTGCAGGGTTCCAGCGTGACGTAGAGGTCGCAATCGGTCAGACGCTCGCTGCCGGTGACGCGGGCGGCCTCGCGGATCGCCAGGATTTCGGCATGCGCGGTCGGATCGCGGTCGGCGAGGGTGCGGTTGCCGGCCTGCGCGATCACCGTGCCGTCCCGCACGATAACGCAGCCGATCGGCACTTCCCCCGCCGTTTCGGCGATTTCGGCCTGTTTCAGCGCCAAATCCATGAAAGATCGTGCCGTCATGCCTCGTTTCCGGCAATAAACTCTGTTAGTACGACGTCTTCAGCAAACGCGAGAACCGGTTTTGCGCGAAAATGCGCCCTGATTTAAAAGGGCGCATACCGCCAGCCAGTTTCACGTTGTGCGACAGTCCCGATATTCTGCCCAACGTCCTGAGAGATCATTCATGCCCCGCGACAACGATAAAAACAACGGCCGTCCGCCGCGCCGTGAAGGCGGAGCGGGTGGAGGCTACAAGGCCGGCGGCAGAGGCCGCCCCGGCGGAGGCTCGCGCAGCGGAGGAAGCTCGCGCGACGAGCGACCGGCGCGATCGTCAGGCCCGCGTGGCGACAAGAAATTCGGTGACCGGAAGTTTGGCGACAAGCGGCCTTATGCGTCGAAGCCCTATGCCGGCAAGCGCGATGATTTCCGCAAAGACGGACCGGATCGCGGCCCGCGCAAGGAATTCGGCTCGCGGGATCGCGGCGAAGCGCGTTCATTCAAGCCACGCGAGGATCGCGGCGAAGCGCGTTCGTTCAAGCCACGCGAGGATCGTGGCGAAGGCCGTTCATTCAAACCGCGGGAGGATCGCGGCGAAGGCCGTCCGTTCAAGCCGCGTGAGGACCGTGGTGAGGGCCGTCCGTTCAAACCACGTGGCGATCGTCCTGAAGGGCGTTCATTCAAGCCGCGTGAGGATCGCGGTGAGGGCCGTTCCTTCAAACCGCGTGACCGCGATGACCGTGCGCCGCGCTCTGCCGGTGCCGGACGCTTCCAGGACAAGAAGTTCGGCGAGAAGCGGCCTTACACGCCGCGCGGCGAGGGCGGCGATGCGCGTCCCGCCCGCTTCAACCGGGACGACCGGCCGCAGCGCGACGAGCGCCCGCGTTTCAATCGCGACGACCGGCCCGCACGTGGCGCGCCGGATCGCGGCCCGCGCAGGGATTTCAACCGCGGCGAGGATCGCGGCAACGACAAGCCCTGGCAAAAGCGCGGACCGTCACGCGACGGTGACAGCCGTCCGCCGCGCCGCGAAGGCGGCGGTTTCGACAAACCCCGTTTCGACCGTGGCGACCGCGACCAGAGCGAGCGCCCGCGTTTTTCGCGTCCCCGTTTTGACAAGCCGCGTGACGACCGCGCGCCGCGTGGCCGCAGCGACTGGCAGGAACACCCGCGCAGCGAAACCCGCGACCGTCCGCGCCGCGACAACGAGGACGACAGCAAGGTCTTCGCCAAGCGGCCGGCATTCGGCGGCCGCGGTGAATACCGCGAGCGCAAGCCCGATTTCGACAAGCGTGCGCCGCGCGCGGCGCCTGAAAAGAAGAAGACCGGCGAACGCATCGCCAAGATCGTCGCGCGCGCGGGCCTTTGTTCCCGCCGCGATGCCGAGGACTGGATTGTGCAGGGCCGCGTTGCGGTGAACGGCCGCGTCATCAATTCACCGGCGCTCGATATCACCGATAACGACGTCGTCACCATCGATGGCAAGCCGTTGCCGGAGCGGGAGCGCACGCGGCTGTTTCTCTATCACAAGCCGCGCGGCCTGATGACGACCCATGACGATCCCGAGGGCCGTCCGACGGTGTTCGACAATCTGCCCGAGGGATTGCCACGCCTCATCAGCATCGGCCGGCTCGACTTCAACACCGAAGGCCTGCTGCTGCTGACCAACGACGGCGGGCTCGCCCGCGCGCTGGAGCTGCCGGACACCGGCTGGCTGCGGCGCTATCGCGTCCGCGCCCACGGCGAGGTCACACAGGCCCAGCTCGACGAGTTAAAGAAGGGCGTCGAGGTCGACGGCGTCAAATACGGTTCGATCGATGCGACGCTGGAGCGCGACAAGGCGGCCAACGTCTGGATCGTGTTTGCGATCCGCGAAGGCAAGAACCGCGAAGTCCGCAACGTCATGGCGCATCTCGGTCTCGAGGTGAACCGGCTGATCCGCATTTCCTATGGTCCGTTCCAGCTCGGCGAAATCGAGGAAGGCCAGGTCGAGGAGATCAAGTCGCGGGTGCTGCGCGAGCAGCTCGGCGAGAAGATCGTTGCGATGTCCGGCGCGCAGTTCGACAAGCCGGTGAAGGAGATCGCGGAGGACGACGCTGCGCCCCGCATCAAGGGCCGTATCAAGCCTGCGGGAAAGAAGAGCGGGCTGATCGCGGACCGCAAGGGCCGCCGCATCCTGGTGACACGTGCAGGCAGCGACGAGGCGCGCGCGCGCAACGAGGAAGAAGCCAGCGGCTATGGCCCGCCGCGCCGTCCGCAGCGTGGCTATAAGGGCAAGCGCGATCTGAAGCCCAAAGACGGCGCCACGGAAGACTGAGCAGAAGCATGCGCGTCGTCGGTGGTCGTCTGAGAGGCCGCAACATCGCCTCGCCCGCGTCGAATGACATTCGTCCGACGCAGGATCGCTTGCGCGAGTCGCTGTTCAATATCCTGATGCACGCCTACGAAAACCCGATCGACGGCGCGCGGGTGCTCGACCTGTTCGCGGGCACCGGCGCGCTCGGAATCGAGGCGGTGTCGCGCGGTGCGGGGTTCACGCTGTTCGTGGACAATGGCGCGGAAGCGCGGGCGCTGTTGCGCAACAATGTCGAGGCGCTGGGTCTGGGCGGCGTCACGAAAGTCTATCGCCGCGACGCCACCAATCTCGGCCCCGCCTATCCGGTCGAGCCGTTCTCGCTGGCGTTTCTCGATCCGCCCTATGGACGCGGACTTGCCGACAAGGCGCTGGCGTCCCTGCGCGACGGCAAATGGCTGACGCCGGAGGCGCTGGTCGTGGTCGAGGAATCGAAGGCGGCGGAGTTCAAAGCGCCCGATGGCTTCGAGGAGCTTGAGCGCCGCGCCTATGACGACACGGAGTTCGTGTTTTTGCGCGCTTCCGCGAGCTAGCTTCAGCGCCGCCCGAATAGCTTCTCGATGTCTGCGAGTTTGAGTTCGACATAGGTCGGCCGGCCGTGATTGCACTGGCCGGAATTCGGCGTCACTTCCATCTCGCGGAGCAGCGCGTTCATTTCCTCGGGCTTGAGGATGCGCCCGGCGCGCACTGAGCCGTGACAGGCCATAGTCGCCGCAACGTGCATCAGCCGCCGTTCAAGCGGCAGGGCCTCGTCCCATTCGGCCATGTGCTCGGCGAGATCGCGCAGCAATGACGCCGCGTCGGTCTTGCCGAGCAGCGACGGTGTCTCGCGGACGGCGATCGCGCCGGGACCGAACGACTCGATGCTGAGCCCGAATTTCTCCAGCTCGTCCGCGCGCGCGACAAGTCTCTCGACGGTGGCCTCGTCCATCTCGACGATTTCGGGGATCAGCAGGATCTGCCGCTGCACGCCGTTTCGTTCGAGCGAGGCTTTCAGCCGCTCATAGACAATGCGCTCATGGGCGGCGTGCTGGTCCACCACCACCAGTCCATCGCGGGTTTGCGAGACGATATAGGTTTCATGAATCTGCGTGCGGGCTGCGCCGAGCGGGCGATCAATCAGTTCGTTTGCGGGTGGTTGCTCATAGCGCACGTCGGCGGTCGGCGCGCCGGTGTCGAATGCGGCCTGCGCGGCTTCGGCAAACATATTGGACGAAAACGCATTCGCATAAGCCGGCGCAGCGGGCGCCGCCGGAAAATTCGGCGAGCGCCGCCAGTCCCAGCCGCTGCTACGTGGAATGCTGCCGGGACGGAACGCCATGATCGCGGCGCCGTCGGAATTCGCGGCGGTGCGCTTGCCTTCGCGTGCGAGACCATCTTTCAGCGCGTGAACGATGAGCGAACGAACAAGACCGGCATTGCGGAAACGCACCTCGGTCTTGGCCGGATGCACGTTGGCGTCGACTTCCTGAGTGTCGAGGGTTACGAACAGCGCCACCACGGGATGCCGGTCGCGCGGCAGATAATCCGCATAGGCCGCGCGCACTGCCCCGAGGATCAGCTTGTCGCGCACCGGCCGTCCGTTGACGAACAGATATTGGCCGAGCGCGTTGGCGCGCGTGAGCGACGGCGCCGCCGCAAAGCCTTCGACACTGACACCGTCACGTTCGGCGCGCACCTCAATGGCGCTGGCGCGAAAGTCCGCGCCCAGAATATCGCCGAGCCTTGTCAGTCTCCCCGCTGCACCGGGCAACGCCGCAGCCCAGGTGACGGGCGCGCGCTCTTCGCCGGACAGTGAGAACGCAATATCCGGCCGCGCCATCGCGAGCCGCCGCACCACTTCGCGGACAGCTTCCGCCTCGGTGCGGTCGGTTTTGAGAAATTTCAGTCGCGCCGGCGTCGCGTAGAATAGATCGCTGACCTCGACGCGCGTTCCGGCGGTCAATGCCGCTGGCACAATATCGGACTTCGCTCCGGCATCGACATTCAGTGTCCAGGCGTGAGGTTCGCCGGCGTGCCGCGTGGCAATGCCGAGCTTTGATACCGCACCGATCGATGGCAGCGCTTCGCCGCGAAAACCCAGCGTGCGGATGCGCAGCAGGTCTTCATCGTCGAGTTTCGATGTGGCGTGACGGTCCACCGACAGCGCGAGATCGTCACGCGTCATGCCCGCGCCGTCGTCGGTGATGGCGATGCGCCGACGCCCGCCGCCCTCGGTGAAAATATCGATGCGCGAAGCACCGGCATCGATGGCGTTCTCCACCAGTTCCTTCACCGCGCTGGCGGGCCGTTCAACCACCTCGCCGGCGGCGATGCGGTTGACGATCTGAATGGGGAGCTGGCGGACAGGCATTGGGGTTCCAGGGCGACTCGATACGGCGCGGCGCATTTTACCGGGTTCAATGGATCAAAGGGAACCTCATCCGGGCCCATTTGTCCGTCTTTCACCGCTTCGCACAGGACTCATTGAATGGCCGCACATGCGGTCAGCATGTGGCGGAGTATCCTCGAAATGACCTCGAAATCTCTGAACAATGGTCACACGACGCAGTTTGCATGCGTGTGCGTCGTTCGTGAGAATATCTCGGCGAACTCATCCGGCAGATGCGGGCGGCGCGCAAACCGAAACCGGATGGAACGTCGCCATTGTAAGGAGAAGTGGATGAAGGTCGTAAAAACTGCAGCGATTGCACTCGCAACCTCGGCAATGCTGACTGGCGCTGTACTGGCACAGGGCGTTTCATCTGACACGCGGGTTCGCGGCGGCGCGCAGGGCGGTGTCAGCGGCCCCGCCGGAGTCTCCGGTGGCGCCAATACCGGCGCCGGCGTTGATTCACAAGTCGGAGGCTCGGGCGCGAATGTCGGAGCCGGCGCACAGACCGGCGCGAGAGGCACTGTCGGGTCGGGCGCGGGCGGAGCCGTCAACGGGGCGGCTGGTGCAGCCGGCGGCGCTGCGGGCGGCCTCAGGCGGTAAGCTATTCCGCTTTCCCTCAAGACAAAACTCCGGTCGCGTCGGCGGCCGGAGTTCTTCGTGTGGCAGGTGTGCCTAGTCGTCGAAGCTGCGTGTATTGCGCTTTGCCTTGACGTCGCTGCGGCGCTTCTTGCCGTCGAGACGGCGCATCTTGGAGCCGAGGGTCGGCCTCGTGGCGCGGCGCGGTTTCGGGCGAACGGCGGCCTCGCGTAACAGTTCCAGCAGCCGGTCGATGGCGTCGGCGCGGTTGCGCTCCTGAGTGCGGAAGCGTTGCGCGTGAATGACGATCACGCCGTCCTTGGTCATGCGCTGGCCCGCGAGCGCGGTCAGCCGCGTCAACACATCCGGCGCAAGCGTTACGCGGCCGACGTCGAGGCGCAATTGCGCCGCGGTCGAGAGCTTGTTGACATTCTGTCCGCCTGGACCTGAGGCGCGAACGAACGCAATGTCGAGGTCCTTCTCGTCAATCGTGATGTCGCGTGTGATCCGGATCATAGGCTACGCCTAGCATGATCCGGCTCAGCCGTGAATGCGCACCAGCATCTCACCCGCAAGATAGATACCCAGCAACAGCATCGCGATCAGAAACCAGCGCCGGAACGTATCCGCATCCATGCGCGAGCGCAGAAGCTGACCGAGATACATGCCGGCGAAGGCGGTAGCCATCGCGACAAGACCGGGAATGGCGACGGTCGCATTCAGCAGTCCCGCGCCGGTGAGGTTGAACGCCAGCGCCACGGTCGCCGTGGTGAAGAACACACCGAGTGCCTGGACCAGTTCGTCCTTCTCCATGCCGATGGCCTGCATGAAGGGCATCGAGGGAATGACCTGCACGCCGGTCGCCGCCGAGATGACGCCCGTGATCAGGCCGACAATGCCGCCGACCCATTTCTCGTTCTGGCGCGGCACGCTGAAGCGGACCTTGGACAACCCGATGATCGCGTAGATCACCAGCAGCACGCCGAGGACGATGGTGCCGTAGCGCGCATAAGGACCCGTCATCAGGCCGCCGCCGGACAGGATGCCGAGCACGGTGCCGACCATCAGCGGCCACAGCCTGCGTACGATGTCGCGCAGATAGGGGCCGACGAAGGTCTGCCAGATATTGGTGACGATGGCGGGCACGATCACGATGGCGAGGGCATGCGCGGGCGGCATCCGCGTGGCGAGAAGGCCCATCGCCACGGTGGGCAGGCCCATGCCGATGGTGCCTTTAACGAAGCCCGCCAGCAGGAAGACCGCGGCAATCACTATGAGGAGAATCGGATCGGAGAGTGAACTGGACATGGCGCGTACATTGACCGACGGCGGCAAACTGCACAATCTGGAGGATACGGAGCAAGCCTTCGGCTTTGGCGAAGGCAGTGTAAAGGGCCTTGGCCATGCATTTCGATCTGGTGGATATGCGGTTGTTCGTGGCGGTCGCCGAGGCGCGCAGCATCACCCACGGCGCCGAGCGATCCGCGCTGGCGCTGGCATCGGCCAGCGCGCGCATCAAGGGCATGGAGGCGGCGCTGGGTGTGCCGCTGCTGGAGCGGCAGCGGCGCGGCGTCAGGCTCACGGCGGCGGGCGAAAGCCTGCTCGATCATGCCCGGATCGTGCTGCATCAGATGGCGGCGATGCAGGGCGAACTCAGCGCCTACGCGCGAGGCCTGAAGGCGCGCATCCACATGCTCGCCAATACGTCCGGCGCGAGCGAGCATCTGCCGAAGGCGCTGGCGTCATTTCTCGCGAAATATCCTGCGATCAGCGTCGATGTCGAGGAGCGCGAGAGCGTGGAGATTGCCACGGCACTGGCGTCGGGCGCGGCCGATATCGGTCTGGCGGTTGATGCGATGCTGCCCGAGGGGCTCGATCGTTTTCCGTTCTGCGACGATCGCCTCGTCCTGATCGTGCCGTCGGGCGACGAGATCGCGCGGCGCCGCCAGACCAGTTTTCGCGACGTCGCTGTCCGCGATTTCGTCGGCCTGACCGAGGTCAGCGCCTTGCAAAGCCACATCGCAACCCATGCTGCGCAACTCGGAGTCCGTCTGCGGGTGCGCGCGCGGCTGCGAAGTTTCGATGCGATCTGCCAGATGGTGGAGGCGGGCGTCGGCGTGGCCATCATTCTGGAAGCCGCTGCGCGCCGCTACCGGTCAACACGGATCAAGACCATCAGGATGACCGATCCGTGGACCAGCCGCAGGCTCGCGATCTGCACGCGCGGCCGCCAGTCATTGCCCCGGCCGGTGCAGCAGCTTGCAGATCACCTGAAGATGTTCGCGAAGGTTTGATGCCGAAGGCTGGGACGTCAGGCGTTCAGGATATTCATCGCCGCGTCATGGATACGCTTGTCGCCAGCCGCAACGATACGGCCGCCGGATTGCGCGGGCTTGCCGTCCCAGGTGGTAATAATGCCGCCCGCGCCGCTGACGATCGGAATCAGGGCCGCGACGTCGTACGGTTTCAGTTCGGTCTCGATGATGAGGTCGAGATGTCCCGCGGCGAGCATGCAATAGGCGTAGCAATCGCCGCCATAGCGCGACAGCCGCACGTCCGCTTCGACACGCTCGAACTGCGCGCGGTCCGGCGCCTTCATCAATCGCGGACTGGTGGTGAACAGCGTCGCCTCTGCGAGCGACGCGCAGCGCCGCACCGACAATTTGCGTTTGCCCGACGGGCCGTCGTAACGCGCGGAGCCGCCGTCGCCGCTGAAGCGTTCGGCGATATAGGGTTGATGCATCATGCCGAACACCGGCGTGCCGTTGTGCATCAGCGCGATCAGTGTGCCCCAGATCGGCAGGCCGGCGATGAAAGACTTGGTGCCGTCGATCGGATCGAGCACCCAGACATACTCCGCGTCGGCGCGCTCGGATCCGAACTCTTCGCCGACTATGCCGTGCAGCGGAAAGCTATCCTTGATCATCCGGCGCATCACGGCCTCGGCGGCGCGGTCGGCTTCAGTGACCGGATCGAGATCGCGTCCGGTGTTCTTGTTCTCGACGCTGAGCGAGGTGCGGAAGAAGGGAAGGATGGTGTCGCCCGAGGCGGTCGCCAGTCGTCCGATGAAAGCGGTGAAGTCGATGACCGTCACGGGGATTCCTTTGGAGCGACCACGATGTGATGGAGTGTAAGTGCGAACCTGTTACGGCCCTATAAGAGTCCGGGCAGGGGAGCAATCGTCTGAAGTTCTGACAGCGCGTCACTAACCGAAGTGTTCATTCCTTACTTTGAGATTCTAAAGCGAAGGTGCAAATGAAAGCCTGATCACCGATGAATGGAATTTTATATTCAGTTCTTGGGCGCAGCTTTGTGCTTTTTTGACATCATCCGGCTGTCATATTTGTCTATAAGGCATTGTTTTTTCAAATGAATTATGTTTTCCACCAAGCAGATGGCCGCAAGTCTGTTATGCGCTGAGGGCATGACTAAAGCTTTAAAAATACTTGCTCTGAGTGCGCTGCGGTTGCATATTGTTGCGGTGCGATAACGCCTCGCGTTATTGCTGCCCTCCTTGGGCGTTTCCTCCCTAGACTTGGGCCACTTGCTTTCGCGAGTGGCCCTTTTTTCTTGGCGGGTGGTGGGGCAACACGGATGCTTCTCACGCGAAGAGATTCGCATGCAGAAATTTATTCCGCCGCCGCCTGGAACGGTCCGAGACTGTCGAGCGGAAGCGCGGCCAGCGCCTCCGCCAGCACCATGAAATCGTCGGCGACCTTGCGGAATTGCGGGCCACGCTCGCGCCGCCGCTCATCCATGTAGATCGCGCGATTGAGTTCGAGTTGAATCGTATGCAGCCCGCTGGCCGGGTTGCCGTAGTGCTCGGTGATGAAGCCGCCCGCATAGGGCTTGTTGCGGCCCACCGAATATCCCAGTCCGGTCAGCGTTTCCTCGACGACGTCGGGCAGCAGGCCTGCGCAGCTCGTGCCGTAGCGGTCGCCGATCACCACGTCGGGGCGCTTGGGCTCATCGCGTGTGACGCCGATCGACGGCATCGAATGGCAATCGACCAGAACGACCGTGCCGAACGCCTGATGCGCCTTGTTGATCAGGCGGCGCAATGCGCGGTGATAAGGCTTGTAGAGCGCCTCGATCCGGTTCAGCGCATCCTCGACATCGAGGCGTTCGAAATAGATTTCCTGGCCGTCGCCGACGACGCGGGGAATCGTCCCGAGGCCGCCTGCAACCCGCATCGAGCGTGTATTCGCGAAGCTCGGCAGCCGTCCCGCGAACATGCGCGGATCGAGTTCATAGGGCTCGCGATTGACGTCCACATAGGAGCGCGGAAAATTCACCCGCACCATCGGAAATCCGCGGCCGGTGAGATCCGCGATGATCTCGTCCATGAACGAATCTTCCGAACGCCGCAGCGCCGCCTGATCGATGCGGGACGCGGCCAGAAATTCGCGCGGATAGACCGATCCTGAATGCGGGGAGTTGAAGATGATCGGCGCGCGCCAGACCGGCGGCTCGATGATCTCGAATGGAGGCGACAACTCGTCCTCGAACTGGGTCATTGCCACCTCTTTTCCTCGCCATTTTCATCCGCGGCGTTATGCTCGCCGCTGCTGAAATGCCTGCCCGGGCAACACATTTTCGCCGGAAAAGCAGGTGTTTTGTTCGACACCATTGTCCGCAAAGCTAACTGATCTGCCAAGAGGAAGTTCGCCTTCACCCGAAATTTACTACCCATCGGGCAAATAGAAGGCAGGGGATATTCTCCATTCACGGGATTCGACGACCAGTGATCCGGTTCTGAAGGATCGCTACGGGACACCAAGCCATGCAGCACAAAATTCTCCTTGCCGAAGACGACAACGACATGCGCCGCTTTCTGGTCAAGGCACTGGAGAATGCAGGGTTTCAGGTCTCGTCCTACGATAACGGGCTGTCAGCCTATCAGAGGCTGCGCGAAGAGCCTTTTGAAATGCTTCTAACCGACATCGTGATGCCGGAGATGGACGGCATTGAACTGGCGCGCCGCGCGTCGGAACTGGATCCCGATATCAAGATCATGTTCATCACCGGTTTTGCCGCTGTCGCGTTGAATTCGGACTCCGAGGCGCCGAAAAACGCCAAGGTGCTGTCCAAGCCGGTCCATCTTCGCGAACTGGTCAGCGAAGTGAACAAGATGCTGGCGGCCTGAGGAGGCTGCGGATAGGGGACGATTTGCCCCGAAAACACGGTTTCCCGTCCTTGCCTGAGGCGATCCAAGCCGATATAGGGACGCATCCCGGCACCAGTGGTCTTTAAGGGCGCGTAGCTCAGCGGGAGAGCACCTCGTTGACATCGAGGGGGTCACAGGTTCGATCCCTGTCGCGCCCACCATCGTTTCTCAAACCACGCAGCAACGTGATATTCGGGAGACAGCGGATATCTGAATCCGCCGTCCCGGACGTCCCCAATTGTTAGTTCCCATCAACCCCCCTAGGGTTTCGCGGGGAACTGGGGGATTTCATGACCAAAACAGCCGTATTTTCGGCGATTGCGGTGCTTGCCTTTTCGGCGCTGCCCGCATCCGCTCAAACAGTCGACAATTTTGTTAAGCGCCTGGCTCCGCCGCCCAGCGTTTCCGTCGCTCCGAACCCTCTGTCGTGGGGCGGCTTCTATTTCGGTGCGGGGTGGGGCCGCGAGAAGAAATCGCTCGATCAGGGAACGGCCTATCAAACGCTTGTACCCGGCGGGCCGGGCCAGCCGTCGAACGAACCGGTCTCGCTGGCAACCACGAATTACCTCAACCGCGGCCACATCCTTGGGGGATATCTCTGGCAGTACGAGCGGTTTCTGCTCGGCGCCGAGGGCGACTATTCATTCGGCGACCGCGTCCCGACATCAATTCCGTTCGGGGCCGAACCCGGCTATTGCGGCGTCGGAACGACCGGCAATTATATCTGCGGAAGCCCGACTGCTTTCGGATCGGTCGAGACGAGGGGGCATGTGCGCGGGGTAGCCGGCCTTGCCATCACTCCCAGCTTCATGGCGTTTGTCAGCGGCGGCGCGGCATTTGGCCGAAGCGATACCGTCGGCTCTCATGTCGGGTTCGCCCTGGCGGCCAGCCCAAGCGCGCCTGCGCTTGTGTCGGGAAATTCCCTGGCTCCGAACAAGAATCTGGTCGGTACGTCCATCGGCGGCGGCATTCAGGTGAAAGCCAGCGAGAACCTCATAGCAAGGCTCGAATATCTGAAAGATACCTACAACGACCTGACAACGAGCGGCGCGGTTGTTCAAGCCAACGTCAACGGCAACATCGTGACGATGACGTCGCCGAGCGAGAAAGTGAAAGTGACCAATGAAACCATTCGCGCGTCGCTGATCTATCGCTTCGATCCCAATGAGTCGCCATCCGCAGCCGCTGCTCTCAACTGGAGGTCATTCACGACCGATCCCGCGCTTTACGCCAATACGTGGGCGGGCTTCTATGTCGGCGGCGGCCTCACTCAGAACAACTACACGGTCAAGCAAGAAGGCGGCATGACCCTGACCATCGATGACATCACGACGCCCGGTCTGGACGTTTCCAGAAACGAGGGTTTTGCCCGCAAGATGGATCGGACCGGCGATCACCTTCTGCTCGGCTATCGCGCGCAATGGAACAGGTTCTGGCTCGGTGTCGAAGGCGATTTCGAATTCAACTCCCTGTCTAGCCTCGTGAACGGCAAAAGTCCCGGACAGTTCGGAGGCGCGTCGGGAGCCAATATGACCTGCTATGTATTTACGACAGCGACCTCCTGCGTCGGTCTGGCGATGGCGGGAAATCTTTCCGTCGAGAGCAAGAATCATCTTCGTCTGATGGCCGGCTTCGTCATCACGCCTCAACTCTCAGGGTTCTTCAGTTACGGAAAATCCTACGGCACGGTTTCGGGCAGCATCGGATCGAGCTCCGGCGGCTTGGTGATTTCGCCGCCGAGCGCGCCGCTCGCCGGCGCGGCAACGGTCACACGGACCTTTGCCCCCGAGAATCTGATCGGCACCACCATCGGCGGCGGGTTCGAATACAAGGCGACGGATGATCTTTCCGTCCGCGGCGAATATCTGCGCGACACTTATACGTGGAGCCATCTCCCCATTGGCGGAGCAGGTTTTGGCGGAACGATTGGTAATGTTACGACCAACGGTTTTGCCGCTGCATCCAACGTACATCAGATCGTGAACGAGGCGTATCGCGTCTCGCTGGTCTATCGCTTCATCAACCCGCAGGGCGACCGGTTCTGTTCGTTCTGCTGGTGATCTTCGTTGCAGGCAATCGCGCCCGCCGGTCATTTGATCGGCGGGCGTTTTCGTGTCTGGAACTCTCAGGGCCTCTCCGCGTTGCATGTGCCGGAGGACGATCACATGCGAACTTTTCTGGGAATGGTACTGGGCTGCCTGCTGACCATTGGTGTGGTCTACATTCACGATTCGATGGCGACATCGACGGTGGCCAGCGGCGCATCGGCTGGCACGTCGCGCCAGATCGTGAACTGGGACGTCGCCGCCAGCGAGTGGGGACAGGTCAAGGAAAACGTCCGCACCACCTGGCTGAAGCTGAAAGCCAATAGCGGCTGACAGGTTTCTCTGCTGATGATTCCAAATTGAATGAGGCCCGGCGATGCCGGGCCTGTGTTTGTGAAGATCACACGTCCGTTGTTTTTTTCTCCAGCATCCGCGTTGCGCGGGAGCGGATTGTCGCCTGGATGCCGTGTGCCAGCCCTGCGAGCAGCCAGGGCAGCATCACCTCAAGCTTGACGTGATCTTCCGCCACCTCGATTGTTCCGCTGACCTGCTGTTTCAACGCGGTCAACTGGAATGCGAGGCGATCGCCGCTCCAGATTTCTTCGTTGATCTGAAGAATCTTTCCGTATTCCGAGCGCACGTTGCCGAGCCCGGCCTTCAGGCGGCGGGTGGCTTCCTCCTTTCCCAACTTGTGGGGAATGGAGACGATGAACGGTTGGGCCAATGTCGTGCCTCGGGCGATGCGTTTGCAGGCCGATTATAGCAACCGAAGCTGATGCAGGCTCAAGGAAATTTCAGGTTCATTAACGCTGAGACGCGCGGCCGCGTGCGGGGAAGGCGGTTCCGTGATATTTTTAAAGCATGCTCCGCCTTGTGACAGTCGCGTCCGTGCTGTCGTCGAATCTCGGTGCGCGTCCCGCACCTGTGATCGACACGACGGATGACGCCTCCACCGGCTACTGGGCTTACCGTCTCAGCGTGTCGCCGCAGGATCTCGCTGCCGCGATCGAGGAGGTCGGGCCCTCTGTCGCCGCCGTGCGCCGGAATCTCGGCAAATAAAAGCCCGGCGCGAGGCCGGGCTTGAATTCGCAGAATCGGATAGTCGGCTGAGCGTTCAGCTCAATCGCATTGCTGGTAGCCGGACGACGCGCACTTCTGCGCCCTCGCACGTGCTTCCGCGATTTGCTGGGAACTGAGCTGGCTGGACACGGCCGCGAGCTCTTTCTTGGCCTCGTCGTTCCCCTGCATCGCGGCGACGTCATACCACATGTACGCTTTCTCGATGTCGTCGGATTCCTTGCCCTCGCCCTTGTAGTACAGGCTTCCGAGCAACACCTGCGCGTCCGCATTGCCCTGCTTCGCCGCGAGCCGGCCCCACTTCTGGGCTTGCTTGCGGTCCTTGGAAACACCAAGGCCCATCTTGTGCATCAGGGCGATGCGATACTGCGCGACCGCATTTCCTTTTTCCGCAAGTGGACGAAACAGCTTCGCCGCAGCGGCGTATTCCTTGCGGGCGAAGGCTTTCATGCCGTCTTCCCACGTGCCCGCCTCTGCGACGGGCGTACCGACGATAACTCCGAACGCAACGACTGCCGCGGTCAATCCAGTCAACCTGAACATTTGCAAGACCCCCGTCCCCGATGAAATTCAGAAAATTATGGGATTGCGTATATCCTGAATGCGATTGAGTCACAATGCGGACACGCCGGTCCATTCGTTGGAGCGAGCGTCGGACGGCTCACAGTGCAATGCAAAACATTCTCAATCTGCGCACGCACGAAAGGCGCGCGTTGAGACGCACGCCCTTTCGATCAGTCCGTATTCGGGATCAGTAGTAGCCGCGCAGCGGCCGCCGGCGCGGCTGCCGGTTCAGGATCAAGGCCAGCGCGAAACCGACCGCGCCTGCGATCAGCAGGGCACCGAGCGGCTGTTCGCGAACGGCGGAGGCCACCGCCTTGTTGCCGTCGCGGTAAATATCGCTGCCTGTATCGAGTGCTTCCTTGGCGTAACCACTCGCTGTATCGCCAATGTCGTGCGCGGCATCTTTCGCCTGGCCGTACAAATTCTGCACGGTTCCTGCGGCCTCCCGCGCGCGTCCCGACGCCTCGGTTGATGCGTCGCCGGTTGCGCGGCCGGATGCACCTTCGATTTTTCCCGCGGCGTCTTTCGCAGCGCCTGTAATCCGATCCTTGTCCATCGTCATGTTCTCCGGGGGTGATGGACCGACAACAGTCTGGTCTGCTGTGGGTTCCGTCAGCGCGTTGCAAAATGCGTCGTAAATTTGATGCAAACGCAAAAGGCCCGCTCGGTGAGCGGGCCCTTCTTATTGAAAACATTTTCGCTCTGTCAGCTCTTGATAAAGGCCAGCAGATCGTTGTTGATGACATCCGCGTGCGTGGTGATCATGCCATGCGGATAGTCCTTGTAGGTTTTCAACGTGCCCCTTTTCAGCAGCTTGGCGCTCAGCGGACCCGATGCAACGTAAGGCACGATCTGGTCGTCTTCGCTGTGCATCACCAGCACGGGAATATCGATCTTCTTCAGGTCTTCGGTGAAGTCTGTTTGCGAGAAGGCCACGATGCCGTCGTAATGCGCCTTGGCGCCGCCAATCATGCCCTGACGCCACCAGTTTCCGATCACGCCTTCGATGGCTTTCGCGCCGGGACGATTGAAGCCGTAGAACGGTCCTTCCGGCAAATCGCGATAGAATTTCGCACGGTTCGCTGCGAGCTGTGCCTGCAAATCGTCGAACACGGACTTGGGCAGACCGAGCGGGTTTGCTTCTGTCTTCACCATCAGCGGCGGCACCGCACAGAGAAGAGCTGCCTTCGAGGCGCGGCCTGTACCGTGACGTGCGAGATAATGCGCAACCTCGCCGCCGCCGGTCGAATGGCCGACATGGATCGCATCTTTCAGATCGAGGTGGGTGACAACCGCGGCGAGATCGTCGGCGTAGTGATCCATATCGTGACCGTCGCCGGTCTGGGTCGAGCGGCCGTGCCCGCGCCTGTCGTGGGCAATGACGCGGAAGCCCTTGCCCAGGAAGAACAGCATCTGCGGGTCCCAGTCGCCCGCCGAGAGAGGCCAGCCATGGCTGAAAATGATCGGCTGTCCCGAGCCCCAGTCCTTGTAAAAGATTTCAGTGCCGTCTTTGACTTTAATGGTCGGCATGGAATGCCTCCCTCGCTTGAAAAATGACTCTTCCGGCGGCGAGACCTTAGATGCCCCTCGTGGCATTTACACGACCCCATTGGCCGCAAGTACACTCGCGATCTTCGCGCGAGGGTATCGCGTCGATCATAGTCGTCTCGCAATTATTCGCGCGCGAACGAAAGCGGCGGCGCTGTCGCCGGCGCCGCCGAATGTCGATCAGCCGTGGAGCTTCTTCGCGGTTTCCGCGATGGTGCGGCCCTGATAGCGCGCGCCGTCGAGTTCGTTCTGGCTCGGCTGGCGGCTGCCGTCGCCGTCGGTGATGGTGGTCGCGCCGTAAGGCGAACCGCCATGGACTTCCTTGACGCCCATCTGTCCGGCGTAGCCGTAGTTGAGGCCAACCACGACCATGCCGAAGTGCAGCAGGTTGGTGATGATCGAGAACAGCGTGGTCTCCTGGCCGCCGTGCTGCGTGGCCGATGAACTGAACGCGCCGCCGACCTTGCCGTGCAGTGCGCCCTTCATCCACAGGCCGCCGGCCTGATCGAGGAAGTTGGCCATCTGCGACGAGATGCGGCCGAAGCGGGTGCCGGTGCCGACGATGATCGCGTCGTAGTTCGCAAGATCCTCGATCTTGGCAACGGGCGCAGCCTGATCGACCTTGTAGTACGACGCCTTCGCGACCTCGAGCGGAACGAGTTCGGGCACGCGCTTGATGTCGACAGTGGTGCCGGCTTCTCGTGCGCCCTCGGCGACGGCATTCGCCATTGCTTCGATATGTCCGTAAGCCGAATAATAAAGAACAAGAACCTTGGCCATGATGGCCTCCTTCAGTTTTCAGGGTTGGATGGGGAGTGGTGGATGGAGGGAATGGATGCGGCTTATGCCGCATCCACGAGGACGAGTTCGGTGTCTTCCAGCGCGGTGACCCTCACCGACGCTTCTTTCTGGACGGCGACGCCGTCGCGGGCATTGGCGCGCACACCGTTGACCTCGACGCTGCCAACCGCCGGGACGAGATAGCCGTAGCGTTTCTCGCCGAGGGCGTACTCGGCGGTCTCGCCGGCTTTCAGCGTGGTGGCGAGCACGCGCGCATCGGCGCGGATCGGCAGCGCATCGTTGTCGGCCTTGAAGCCGCTGGCGATGGTGACGAACTTGCCGGAGCGGTCAGCCTTGGGGAACGGCTTCGCGCCCCAGCACGGCTGTCCGCCTTCCTGCGTCGGCACGATCCAGATCTGAAAGATCTTGGTCGTCACCGGCTCAAGATTGTATTCCGAGTGGCGGATGCCTGAGCCTGCGCTCATCACCTGGACATCGCCGGCCTCGGTGCGGCCCTTGTTGCCGAGCGAGTCCTGATGGGTGATCGCGCCTTCGCGAACGAAGGTGATGATTTCCATGTTGGCATGGGGATGCGCGGGAAAACCGGTGTTCGGCGCGATCTCGTCGTCATTCCAGACGCGCAGGCTGCCGTGGCTGATGTTGTCCGGATCGTAGTGGCTGCCGAACGAAAAGTGATGCTTCGCCTTGAGCCAGCCGTGATCCGCACTGCCGAGTTTGTTGAATGGCCGAAGTTCGATCATGGGATATTCCTTCGTTGAATGTGCTTGAGATGACCGCCGGGCGCGTCATGCGCCGTGGGTGACCTTGAATTCGATGGGCTATGGATAAGCATTCCCGGATGGTGCATAAATAGAAACTATTGAAACTCATTGTTTCTAATAGTGACACTTGAAGGACGACCCACATGTCCAGGCTCCCGGACTTCGAGGCGCTGGCGATCTTCGCAAAAGTTGTGGAAATGCGGTCATTTGCCGGGGCCGCGGCCGAGCTGGCGCTGTCGAAGGCGACGGTTTCCAAGGCCGTCAGCCGCCTTGAGGAGCGGCTCGGCGCGCGGCTGTTCAACCGCACCTCGCGGCAACTGGCGCTGACCGACGCCGGCCAGAAGCTGGCCGAACGCGCGGCGCAGCTCCTGATGGACGGCGAGGCGGCGGAGAACGAAGCGCTGGCGCAATCGTCCGTGCCGCGCGGGCTGGTGCGCTTTGCGGTGCCGATGACCTATGGCGTTCGGGTCATTGCACCCTTGCTGCCGGAGTTTTTGGCCGCCTATCCCGAGGTCTCGATCGACCTGCATCTGAGCGATGCGATGGTCGATCTGATCGGTGACGGATTCGATGCCGGTATCCGCATCGCGCGCCTGCCGGATTCATCGCTGGTTGCGCGCCGGTTGAGCGACATGCGGCGCTATACGGTGGCGGCGCCGTCCTATCTCAAGAAACACGGCCGGCCGACGCACCCGATGCATCTCGCCGACCACAAATGCTTCGGCTACGCGTATCTCTCGACGCCGGGCGTGTGGCACTACGTCAATACGGCTGGCGAACAGGCGACGGTCCGGCCGTCGGGGCAATTGCGGGTCAATAATGGAGAAGCCGCGCTGCCGGCGTTGCTGGCGGGGCTCGGGATCGCCGACCTGCCGGATTTCATTGTCGGCGACGCCATTGCGTCGGGGAAACTCGAGGTCATCCTCAAGGACTGGAAGCAGCCCGAAGGCGCGGTGCATCTGGTGATGCCGCCGGGCGGTCCGCGCCCCGCGCGTGTCGAAGTGCTGGCGGATTTTCTCGCCGAAAAGCTCGGCCGCACCAAACGCGGGGCCCGATAAGGTCCGATCACGTTCCTGTTCCGCACTGGATTGGCGGACCAAGTCTGCGTAACCTAGTGGAGTGGATTTGACATTCGCCATCCCCTTGGCAGCGAGTCCGCAAAGCGAATGTCAAATCCAAAACTCCACTAGAAACCTATATTTGCTAGTGGTCCGTCGATTCTAACATTCGCAAGAATACTCGCTGAAATGGGGTGCGAATGTTAGAATCGGACCACTAGGTTTCCATCCTCGAAGGTTTCCCTGAATGCGCAATTTCATCTCGCCGTCCCGCTCCATTGCAGTGGGGGAACGCGGCATGGCCGCGACCTCGCACCCGCAGGCGACTCTCGCCGCACTCGACATTCTGAAAGCCGGCGGCAACGCAATGGATGCCGCCATTGCGGCAGTTGCCTTGCAGGGCGTGGTCGAGCCGCAGATGACCGGGATCGGCGGCGACTGCTTCGTGCTGTATTCGCCGAAAGCGGGTGCGCCGGTCGCGCTGAACGGTTCGGGCCGCACGCCCGCAAAGACCGATCTGGCGAAAACAATGGCAAAGGGCGCGAAGGCGCTCACGCCGACCTCGATCGAAGGCGTCACCGTTCCGGGCGCGATCGATGCCTGGTGCAGGCTTGCTGCGAAGCACGGCAGCAAATCGCTGGAGGAGATTTTCAAGCCGGCGATCGATGCCGCGGAGAACGGTTTCCGGATCACGCCGCGCGTCGCGTCGGACTGGTCGCGCAATCGCGCGAAGCTCGAAAGCAATCCCGCAGCGAAGGCGTATTATCTTCCGGGCGGCGTTGCGCCGGCGATCGGCGACCGGCGCAGCCAGCCGGCGCTCGGCAAGACGCTGCGGCGTATTGCGCGTGAAGGCCGCGCGGCGTTTTACGAAGGCGAGGTCGCGGAGGAACTTGCAAGCGTGCTGCAAGGCCTGGGCGGTGTGCACACCGTTGAAGATTTTTCTGCGAACGCGCCGGAAGATGTCACGCCGATTTCCGCCAGCTATGGCGGCCATGAGATTCTCGAATGTCCGCCGAACGGGCAGGGGCTTGCGGCGCTGATGATCCTGCGCACGCTGGCGGGTTACGACATCAAGGCGCTCGCGGAAGTTGACCGCGTGCATCTGCTGGCGGAGGCGAGCAAGGCGGCGTATCGCGCGCGCGATGCGTTCTTCTGCGACCCCGCGCACGGCAAGGTCGATGCCGCGCATTTTCTCTCGGACAGCTATATCGGCGCGATCCGCAGCAAGATCGACATGAAACGCGCGAGTGCGGCCGTCGACTGGGACGATATCGAACACAAGGATACGGTCTACGTCACCGTGGTGGACCGCGATCTCAACGCGGTGTCGTTCATCAACTCGCTGTTCCAGCCGTTCGGGAGCGGCATCTATGCTCCGAAATCCGGCGTGCTGCTGCACAATCGCGGCTGGGGCTTCCGGCTTCAGCCCGGTCATCCCAATGCGCTCGGATCGAACAAACGGCCGATGCACACCATCATTCCGGGCATGGTGATGAAGAACGGGCGCTGCATGATGCCATTCGGCGTGATGGGCGGCCACTATCAGGCGACCGGTCACGGCAACTTTCTCTCCAACGTGTTCGACCTTGGCATGGATATACAGGCGGCGTCGGAAACGCCGCGCTCGTTTGCGTTCGAAGGCGTGCTGTCGCTGGAGCCGACATTTGGCAAAGAGATCGGCACCGAGCTTGCGGCGCGCGGGCATGATGTGAAATGGGCCGACGTCGCCATTGGCGGCTGCCAGGCGATCTGGATCGATCACGAACGCGGCGTCCTGCTCGGCGCCACCGACCATCGCAAGGATGGTGTCGCGCTCGGCATTTAAGCACTCGGTCCGGACGCATGGCGTGCGTCCGGCGGCACATCAATCAACGCAGCGCGACGCGCTACGTATTTCCGTACTTCATGAAGAAGCACCGCCTCTCGCCGGAGAGGTTGTGGCATCGCCATGTCTTGCCGTCTTCGCTCGGCGTCGCCTGCTCGAACGGAACCAGTTCCTTGAATCGCGTCAGCCAGATTCCGTCGGGCCGGACCTGAACCTCGTCGGAACTCAGCTGCTCGCAATCGCTCGGTCCGCAACAGTGAACGCCGTCGGTGCCTTTGTAGGCCCCTTCGGCAATCCAGTTCGGACGTCCATCCGCGTCGTGCGCGTAGCAGACGCGGGTCACCAGCAGTCCCACTGTCAGAAACAAGAAAATGACTGATCGCATCACATCACCTCCTTGAGGGAGTGCGAAGCATCAATCGTGCCAGATGGAAGGCGTTGCGAGCTCCGGCGGCATGCCTGAACTGCGAACTCCGCGCGAGCGAATCAATTCTGCAACACTGCAGCTTGCCCGCGGTTTAGGGGCGTGCGGCGAGCAACTTCGGCAAATCCGCCAGCGCGCCAATGCGATAGTCCGGTTCCCAGCCGAACTCATCCATCTGCATGCGGATCGCCTTGAACATCGACAGCGGCCGCACGAGGTCGGCCTTCACGAATTCGGCAGCCATCGCCTCTGGCGTCACGCGTTCGATCCAGGCCACGTTCAGGCCGAAGGCTTTGGCGCCGCAGGCGTCGAACGGATTGGACGAGACGAACAGCACCTCGTGCGGCTTCACGCCGAGATTCGATTCGATCAGCTCATAGGTTCGCGGTGACGGCTTGAAAATCTTCGTCGTGTCGATGCTGATGGTGACGTCGAGAATTGTATCGAGGCCGGTATTGCGCACCAGCGCGTTCAGCATGCCGGTGCTGCCGTTCGACAGGATCGCGAGCTTGCGGCCTTTCAATGCCGCAAGAGCCTCCTTCGCATCCGGATAAAGGTCGAGGTGGACGTACTTCTCCATGATGCGCTCGAAGGCTTTTTCATCGAACGGCAGGCCGAGCGCCTTGAGGGTGAATGTCAGCGATTGCCGCGTGATGATCGAGAAATCCTCGTAGCGCCCCATCAGCGAGCGAAGCCAGGTGTATTCGAGTTGCTTGATGCGCCAGATCTGGGTGATCAGCTCGCCGTAGCCGGGAAACGCCTCGTCGGTGACGGCGGCGACCGACTGCACGTCATAGAGCGTGCCGTAAGCATCGAATACAACGGCCTTGATCGTCATCTGCGCTTCCTTCAGGGTATGGCGACAAAGAATAAAAACAAATTCTCAGGGAGGCATCATGAATCGGCGCGAGCTTCTGAAAGCGGCTGCGGTTGTGCCGTTGTCGCAGGTTGCATTGCACACGCTGCCCGGCAACGCCAATGCGCAGGCGGCATGGCCGTCGCGCAACATCACCATGATCGTGCCGTTTCCCGCTGGCGGGCAGGCGGATCTCGCGGCGCGGCCGGTGGCGCTGGCGCTGGAGCGCATTCTGGGAAAACCCGTGATCGTCGATAACCGCGCCGGTGGCGGCGGCGGTTCGGTCGGCAATGCCGCGGCGGCGCGCGCCGAGCCTGACGGCTACACGGTGCTGATGACACTCTCGTCGCTGGCGGTGCTGCCGGAAGCCGACCGGCTGTTCGATCGTCCGGTGGCTTATGAGATGTCGCAGTTCGCGCCGGTGGCGCGGGTGCTTGCCGATCCAACCATGCTGGCGGTACCTGCGTCCGCACCTTGGAAGACGGTGAAGGATTTCGTCGAGGATGCGAAAGCGCGGCCCGGACAAATTCCCTACGGCTCGTCAGGTCCCTACGGCACACTGCATATCGCGATGGAAATGTTCGCGGCCAGCGCCGGGATCAAACTGCTTCATGTGCCGTTTCGCGGCGCGGGTCCTGCACTAACCGGATTGCTGACCGGCACCGTGCAAGCGGTGGCGTCAGCGCCAGGCACGCTGCGTGCGCAGGTCGATGACGGCAAGATGCGCGTGCTGGCCGGCTGGGGGGCGAAGCGCGTCGCAAGCTTCCCCGACGTGCCGACTTTTCAGGAACTCGGCTACAAGGACGTCGAGTTCTACATCTGGGCGGGGTTGTTCGCGCAGACGGCGTTGCCTGCACCGATCATGACCAAGTTGCGCGAGGCGATGGGCGAGGCGGTGCGCGCACCGGAAGTGGTGAGGACATTCGAGACCGCAGGCAGCCCCGTCGCTTATCTCGATGCGCCGGATTTTGCGAAGTTCGTGGAAGCCGACAGCGCGCGGCTGATCGCAGCGGTGAAGAAGATCGGTAAGGTGGAGTAGCGCGCGCTCACGCCACTTCGCTCTGTTCGCGTATCTCGCTGACGTCGACCCACTCCGCGTTGGTCAGTTCGGCCATGCGGGCGGGCGGGATGCGAACAGCGCTGTTGATCGAGCCAGCAGCGGGCACGACCTCGCTGAAGGCTTGCAGTGAGACGTCGCAATAGACCGGCAGCGGGGTCTTCAGCCCGAACGGACAGATCCCGCCGACCGGATGGCCGGTGGCGTCGAGCGCTTCCTCGGCATTGAGCATGCGCGGCTTGCCACCGAACACGGCGCGCGCCTTTTTGTTGTCGAGCCGTGCCGTGCCGCAGGTCACCACCAGCAGCACGCGTTCGCCCACGCGCAACGACAAGGTCTTGGCGATCTCCGCCGGCGTCACGCCAAAGGCTTCGGCGGCGAGTGTGACCGTTGCCGAGCTTTTGTCGGATTCGATCACGGAAATGTCGGGGGCGTTTTTCGCGAAGAACGCGCGAACCGTTTCGACGCTCATGCCTTGTCCTGGTGGAAGTTTTCCGAAAAGCGCGGGCGAAAGGATAATAACGGCGGGAGGCCACCATGCCCAAATCACATGAAACTCACAAGGATGCCTACCGCAAGTCTGCTGTGCGCAAGGCGTCGGCAGGCCGGGTAAGACTCTGTCGGCGGAGGCTCAGGCGTGCCCGTGGCTGCGTTTGACGCGCCAGAGCAGGATCGTCAGCACGATCACAACGAACGGGATGCTGATGCCGGTCGCGACGGTGGCGTTGACCGGTAGGTAGTGCTCCACCGACTCGAACACGTAGTGCAGCAGGCTCGCGACGTAGTAGCTGATTGCCGCGACCGAAAGTCCTTCAACGGTCTGCTGCAGGCGAAGCTGCATCCGTGCGCGCTCGCTCATGGCTGAGAGCAGGTCGCGGTTCTGCTGTTCGATCTCGACGTCGATGCGGGTGCGCAGCAGGTTTGCGGCGCGGGTCAGCTTATTGTTGAGATCGTGCATACGCGTGTTCAGCGTCTGGCAGGTGCGCATTGCCGGGTTGAGCCGTCGTCCGAGAAATTCGGCCAGCGTCGGCCAGCCGTCGAACGATTTTTCGCCGATCACCTCGAGGCGCTGGCGCACAATATCGTCATAGGCCGCGCTGGCGGCGAAGCGATAGCCGGCAATCGCAGCGTCAGCCTCGACGCGTGCGGCGAGCGAGGTGATCTCGTCGAGGAGTTCGCGGTTGATTTCGAGCCCGCTGCCGCCGCTCGTCATCACGGTCATGATATGGGTGAGGCGATCCTCGGCGTTGCGGATCACCGGTGTGATGCGATGCGCCTGCGGCAGGCCGAGCAGGGCGAAACAGCGATAGGTCTCGATTTCGAGAATCCTCAGGACGAGACCGCCGGTTTCGATCGGCGTCAGGCCGCGATTCCATAGCAGGAAGCGGACAAATCCGCCGGCATTGATCTGAAAGTCGGTGGCGACAGTGGCGTGGCCGCCGAGCACCTGCGATGCCGCGAGCGATGACGGATCGAACAATTGCGCGAGGTCGGGCGTGTCGCTGCTCTCCACGCGTAGGTCAATCGAGACCAAATGCGGGCCGGGTTGTCCGATCTCGGTCATGGCGTTGGCGATGATGGCGGGCAGTGTAGAGTCTTCTGCCGTCGCGCCCTCCAGCAGCCAGGTGTAGGTGGTGAATTCGCTATGTTGTTCCCAGCGCAGGATGGCGCCGGGAAGCGCGATGCGCCGATGCTTTGCGGTGGTGGAAAGATCGGCCAGACGGCGAGCGGCACAGAATCGGGTCAATGCTTCGGCATTGGCGTTCATCTGCGCGGCATCGGTGAGGAAGGCAAAGCGGATCGCGCGGCACGGCGAGGTCACGGCCTCGAATGGGCGGGCATGAAGCTCGCTGAGCACGGCGTTCCG
The DNA here is from genome assembly GCA_017474385.1 of Afipia sp. Classification (GTDB taxonomy): domain Bacteria; phylum Pseudomonadota; class Alphaproteobacteria; order Rhizobiales; family Xanthobacteraceae; genus Afipia. The sequence continues at coordinate 59,318 of JAFVHU010000150.1, forward strand.
CTCAGCATGCGGAGCCAGCGCAAGTCCGGCGTCGCCCGACAGCAGGTCTGTGCAACTGCTGTTCTCGCCCTCGTTGATTGCCGCCATGGTGCAAATCCCTGCTCGTCTGCCGCGATCATGCAGGGGGCGGTCGCGTGTTTGCAACCAGACTTATGAGAGGCGGCGCGAAAATCCAGTTGCCCTATAGGATTCCGGATTCATATCTCAGATGCCAAGCAGCTTGCGCGCATTGGCCTTCAGCACTTTGGGCCGCACCTCGTCGCGGATGTCGAGCTTCTCGAAATCCGCCATCCAGCGGTCCGGCGTAATCACCGGTCAGTCCGATCCGAACAGCATCTTGTCCTGCAAAATGGTGTTGACGTAGCGCACCAGGATCGGCGGGAAATATTTCGGCGACCAGCCGGAGAGGTCGATGTAGACGTTCGGCTTGTGGGTTGCGACCGACAGCGCTTCTTCCTGCCAGGGAAGGGACGGATGCGCGAGAATGATCTTCATGTCGGGGAAATCAACCGCGACATCGTCGATGTACATCGGGTTGGAATATTTCAGCCGCATCCCGTTGCCGCCGCGCATGCCGGAGCCGACGCCGGTCTGGCCGGTGTGAAACAGCGCGATCGATCCGGCTTCTGCAATCGCCTCATAAAGCGGGTAGGCCATCCGGTCGTTCGGATAGAAGCCTTGCATGGTGGGATGAAACTTGAATCCCTTGATGCCGTAGTCAGCGACAAGCTTTCGCGCCTCGCGCGCGCCGAGCTTGCCCTTGGCCGGATCGATGCTGGCGAACGGTATCAGCACGTCGGAATTCTGCGCCGCCAGTTCCGCCATCTCGTAGTTGTTGTAGCGGCGGAAGCCGGTCTCGCGTTCCGCATCGACGGGAAAGATCACCGCGCCGATTTTCTTGGCGCGATAGTAGGCCGCGGTCTCCGGCACGGTGGGCGGATGCTTGTGCGGTGACTTGAAATACTCCGACATCGCCGCCTGGAAATCGTCATAGCCGTCATCGCCATGAGTGCCGCATGGCTCCTCGGCATGGGTATGGATGTCGATGGCGATCAGGTCGTCCGGATTAAGCATGCACACGCTCCGGGCTGTACCGCAGGCGTCAGCCTGCCTGCGATAAATTGATTATATACTATAACCAATTTATGCCCCGGCGCAAAGCGCGAAGTCTCAGCCGTTCGCGGTGGTCTGGGTCCGGATGTCCTGTGCGGTGCGCTTGAGCGCCACCAGAAATTTCTTCTTGGCTTCGGCCTCGGTCACGGTGCCCGAAATGGTGTTGATGCTGACCGCGGCGACGACGTGACCAGCCTGATCGCGCACCGGCACCGCGATGCCGCAAATCGCGGGATCGAGTTCGCCGTCGATCCAGGCGTAGCCCTGCTCTTCCACACGCGCGAGTTCTTCACCGAGCTTGGCTGCATTCGTGACGGTGCGCGGCGCGATCTGCTTGAGTTCGGCGGTGGCGAGATAATGCTGGCGCTCCTCCGGCGGTAATGCTGCGAGCAGCACGCGGCCCAGCGACACCACATGCGCGGGCAGGCGGCTGCCGATGCCGAGATTGGCGGACAGGATGCGGCGCGCCGGCAGGCGCAGCGCATACACGATCTCGGTTTCATCCAGCACCGCCAATGCACAGGATTCCCCAATCTCGTTGCGCAGGTCTTCGAGCGCGCGCTGGGCATAGCCCCAGTAGGGCAGCGCGTTGAGATAGGACAATCCGAGGCCAAGCGCGCGCGGACGCAGGCTGAAGTAACGGCCATCGGCCTCGCAGTATTTCAGCGCGACCAGTGTTGCGAGCATGCGCCGTGCAGTTGCGCGCGTCAGCCCCGCAGCCGCTGCGGTCTCCGACAGCGTGTGCCGTCCGGGCGGCCGTCCGAGCGCCTCGACCACGGAAAATCCTCTCGCGATGGCGCGGACGAAACCGTCACTCTCCTTGGGCATTCTGAAATCCTCGCAAAAACCGGACTTGTCAGGATCGAAAAGCCGGACCATAGTGTTCGTACAGTGAGTATAAAGTTCGCCTAATGAACATAGATGAGAGATTGCCATGGCGCAAGCACAAGCTTTCGAGACCGACTTCTGGAAGGACGAAAATTTGCGAAAGGTCTGGGACGAGATCGTTCCGGGTGAACCGCGCAAGACCATTCCCTACCTGCTGACGAAGGAAGCCATCGCGCTCCTTTGCAAGGCTGTCGGTGAAACCAACCCGCTTTACCTCGATGAGGCCTATGCGAAGACCACGCCTTGGGGCGGGATCATCGCGCCGCCCTCGATCCATATCCTGCTGATGTTCTCCTGCACCGAGGCAGATGATTGGATGCGCTCACCCGGCACTGTGAACGCCGGACAGTCCTGGAGCTACAACAAGCCCGCGCGCCCCGGTGACACCATTACGCTGCAGGCCCGCGCGCTCGACAAGTTCATCAAGCGCGAGCGGCTGTTCGTGGTCCACGACAACATCTTCTTCAATCAGCACGGCGACGTGATCTGTTCCGGCCGCGGCCAGACCATCCGGCCGATGTAAGCGAACGCGAGGAGTTCAAACATGACGACGACATTCGAAACCCTCTCGGTCGGCGACAGCATCGACGGCCCGAAATTCTCGGTCTCGCGCGAATCCATTCGCCTGTTCTGCGATGCATCGCTCGACTACAATCCGTTGCATCTCGACGACAACTATATGAAGGGCGATTTCGGCAAGACCAATTTCGGCGGCATCATCATGCACGGCATGAATAACTTCGGGCTGATCACCCGGATGCTGACCGACTGGGCTTATCCCGCGGGCGCCATTCATCGCCGTCTCGAAACGCGCTGGGTCAAGCCGGTGAAGCCGGGCGACACAATACAGCCGGCGGGTATCATCAAGGCCAAGCAGACCACCAAGAACTCGCGTTTCGTGCTGATCGACGTGCTGGTGAAGAACCAGAACGGTGAAAAGGTCGCGGTCGGCGAGGCGATGGTGGAATTCCCGCGCGCAGCCGCGGCAGCCTGACCGGAGCTGAAGCGCGATGTCGATCGCGATCATAGGCGCAGGGGTTGGCGGACTGACGGCGGCGTTGTCTTTGCACGCCGCCGGCCAGGGCGACATTCTCCTGCTCGAAGCAGCGCGTGAAATCCGCGACGTCGGCGTCGGCATCAACCTGCCGCCGCACGCCGTCCGCGAATTGAGCGAACTGGGTCTTGGCGATGCGCTCGCGAAAGTGGGCGTGCCGACCAAGGAGCTGGCCTATTACGATCCGCGGGGCCAGTTGATCTGGGCCGAACCGCGCGGGTTGGACGCAGGCTACAAGTGGCCGCAATACTCCATCCATCGCGGCACACTACAACGGCTTCTCGTCGATGCCGTGCGCGATCGTCTGGGCCCGTCGTCGATCCGCGTCGCACAGCGCGTGACCGGCGTGAGCGCCGCCGACAACAAAGTCGTCATTGCAGCGACCGACCTGATCGAAGATCGTGCGATGTCTTACACCGCCGATGTCGCAATCGCCGCCGACGGCATCCGCTCTCCGGTGCGCGACAGCCTGTACGCCGCGGCGACCCCGCTCGCCTCCAATGGCTGGGTGATGTACCGCGGCGTCACCAAGGCCGCGCCGTTTCTCAGCGGACGTTCGATGGTGATCATCGGTGATGAAACCCAGCGGGTGGTGGTCTATCCGATCGCCGACGGCGTCATCAACTGGCTGCTGGTCCGTCCGAAAGATACCACTCGCGCCGAGACCGAGCTTGGCAACTGGAATCTTCCGGTTTCGACCAGCGTCATTGCGGAGTTCGTGAAGGATTACCGCTTCGATTGGCTCGACGTGCACCATCTGGTGTCGTCGTCATCGGAATCTTACGAATACCCGATGGCGGACATTGATCCATTGCCGTGCTGGATTTTCGGACGCTGCGCGCTGCTCGGGGATGCGGCGCACGCAATGTATCCGTTCGGCTCCAACGGCGCGTCGCAGGCGATCCTTGATGCGCGCGTGCTGGCCTACGAACTGGCGACCGCGGCGACCATCGATGATGCATTGCGCGCTTATGACGCGCAGCGTCGGCCGGTTGCGAGCGAAGTACAACTCGCAAATCGGCGGCAGGCAGGCGATGTGATGGCGCGGGTGAGCGCGCTGGCGCGCAGCGGCGCTCACGGCGACGCGGCGACCGAGCTTCAGGATGTCGAGCGCCGCTACAAGCAACTTGCGGGTTTCGATGTCGATGCCTTGAACACCCGGAAATCATGGAGCGTTTCCAGCGTTTTGCGATAGCGGACAGATCAAAAACCGGAAACAATCCGGAACAAGAGGGAAACATGAATGCGGTATTTGGATGTGATGCGGTCTGCATTGATTGCGGTTGGTTTGATTGCTGCAACATCGCAGATTGCTGCGGCTCAGGACTATCCCACCCGGCCGATCAGATTGCTGGTCGGCTTCGCTGCGGGCGGCGCGACCGACACCACGTTCCGCAAGCTCGCCGAACTCTCCGCCAAGGATCTCGGCCAGCCGATCATTGTTGAAAACCGGCCAGGCGCAGGTGCAACGTTGGCCCCATCGACAATGGCCAAAACAGAAGCGCCCGACGGTTACACCATCGCGGCGGCCACGGCGGGCCTGTTGCGCTATCCGTATATGCAGAAGGTGGATTGGGATCCGATCAAGGACTTCACCTGGATCGCGGGTCTTGGCGGTTATACCTTCGTGCTCGCTGTCAATGCTGACTCGCCGCTCAAGACACCTGCCGATTTTGTAGCTTATGCCAAGAAGAATCCGGACGTTCTCACGGTCGCGACCGCGGGCGCCGGCACCACGATGCATCTGCTCGCAGAAGCGCTCGCCGGAATGGCGGACGTGAAGATCACCCATGTCGGATACAAGGGCAGCAGCGAAGCCGTGACCGCGGTTCTCGGCGGTCACACCATGGCGACCGTCGATGCCATCGGCACCATTTTGCCTTATGTCGAATCCGGCAAGATGCGCGTGCTGCTGTCGTTCGATCCGCAGCCGGTGGCGTCACTGCCTGGCGTGCCGACCGCCAAGAGCCTCGGCTACGATCTCGTCTATCCCGCGCCGTATGGCTTGGTGGGACCGAAGGGGATGTCGCCCGCCGTCGTCGACAGACTGTACAAGGCCTTCAAGGCCGCGGCCGACAGCGATGAATACAAGAAGCTGCTGGTGCAACTGGGTCAGACGCAGTGGCAGAAGCCGCCCGGCGAATACCAGCAGTGGGCCGGCGAATTCTATCTCTCCGAACGCTCGCTGGTTGAGCGCGCCAAGCTGCTGCGCCAGCCTTGAACCAATCCCGCCGGCGAGGACCATCTCGCCATACAACTCAAGTCAGGTTGAAATCATGAAATCACTACTTGCCGCGATCTGCTCCGTGTTCCTGCTGGCCACCACGGCCGTCAGCGCCAACGAGCAGTTTCCCGTCAACAATGTGAAGATCATCGTGCCGTTCCCCGCCGGCGGCACCACCGACATTCTGGCGCGCTTCGTTGCGCAATATCTCGGCGAGAAACTCGGCGTCACGACCATTGTCGAGAACCGCCCCGGCGCTTCGGGAATCATCGGTTCTGAAGTGGTGGCGAAGTCGCCCGCCGATGGCAGCGTGTTGTTGCTGACCGCGACGCATCACGTCATCAACCCGAGCCTCTACAAGCAACTGCCGTTCGATCCGCGCAAGGAGTTCTCGCCGGTCGCTCTGGTGGCGAGCGCGCCGAACGCTCTCGTTGTCACCGCGTCCTTCCCTGCCAAGAACGTCGCCGAACTGATCGCGATGGCCAAGAAGGAGCCCGGCAAATATTCGTTCGGCTCCGCCGGCATCGGCGGCGCCAATCACCTGTCGGGCGAGCTGTTCAAGCAGATGGCCGGCGTCGACATCGTGCATGTTCCGTACAAGGGAGCTGCGCCTGCGATGAACGATCTGATCGGCGGGCATATTCCGATCATGTTCGACACGCTGCCGACGGTTCTGCCCGCTGCGTCCGGCGGAACCATCCGTGTGCTTGCGGTCACCAGCAAGGAGCGCGCCGCGTCGCTGCCCGACGTGCCGACCCTCGATGAGGCCGGCGTGAAGGGTTTCGAGGCAACCGCATGGTTTGGTCTCTATATGCCCGCCGCCAACGGCAACGCCGCCTACACCAAACTGGTCGCGGCGATGAAGGAGATCCTCGCGGCGCCCGCGACGCGCGAGAAGTTTGCCGGGCAGGGCGTCGAGCCCGGCAAGCTCGCCGGCCCGGACTTCACCAAGTTTGTGGATGCCGAGATGGACAAGTGGGCGGGCGTCGTGAAAGCCGCCAACGTGCCGCAGCAGTAAACCGCCGGCTTCAGGATCGCAAAAAGCCCGCTCTGGAAATCCGGGCGGGCTTTTTAATTTTGGGGAACGGGAGAGCGAGGCTCGCCGCGCTTAGTGGGTTGGGGTGCCGTCGGGACCATGCGTTGTGATGGTCTGGCCCGTCGTCGCTCCGGCCTTGGCCATCACATAGGGACTCGGCCCGACAACGTCGGTCGCAAGTCCAAGTTTTTCGAACAGGCGAATGGTCAGCCAGGTGGTGTCGAACTCCCACCATTTGTGACCATGACGCGCCGAGCGCGGATCGGCATGGTGATTGTTGTGCCAGCCTTCGCCGTGCGCAAGGATGCCGATGAAGACATTGTTCCGGCTGTCCTCGTCGGTCTGGTAATTCCGGTAGCCCCACAGGTGGGTGATGGAATTCACCGCCCAGGTCTGGTGCCAGACGAGAACCGTGCGCACGAACACGCCCCAGATCAGAATGCTCAGCCCGAACTGCAGGGCCTGCATCGCCGTGCCGCCCATCGCCAGTTCGGCAAGGAAGCCGAGGCCGAAGAACACCAGCCACTGGATCAGGATAATCTTGAGCTGAAGCCAGTTGCGCTCGAGTGCGACGTAGAATGGATCGCGCAGGATGTCCTTGGCGTAGCGGTCGTAGATTCCGAGGCGATTCAGCTCGGGATTCTTGATGATCAGCCAGCCAACATGGCCCCAAAGGAAATTCACCAGCGGGCTGTGCGGGTCGGGCTGCTCGTCGGCGTGCTGATGATGCCGCCGATGCACGGCGACCCAACGGGCCGGCGTGTCCTCCACACAACAAATGGCGATGACCACGAGCACATGCTCCAGCCATTTCGGACAGCGAAAGCCGCGATGGGTGAGCAGACGGTGATAGCCGATATTGATGCCGAGCAGCCCGCTCAGGCGGGCAGTGATGACGGCGACGATCACGCCGGTCCAGCTGAAATACCAGGGGATGAAGGCGAGCAGCGCCACCAGATGGTAGAACAGGATGGGGGCAGCCTGTCCCCACTCGATGCGGTTCAGGGTGACGCCGGCCGGCAGCGGCAGACGGCCGGATGATCCGGGCTCGGCGGCGGTCAGGGGGACGGCTTTCGCGGCCGCCGGACGATGATTGGTCATTTCAGCGGTCAACGGGTCCAAAACTGCCTTCCGGGTGGGGCCAAGGCCGTGTTTAGCGCATGCGCCGCCGAAGATGAAGGACGGGAAAGCGAGCGGCTCTAGATGTTTGATTAGAGAGACATTTGGGCCGCGGAAAGTCCGAAAACGGGTTCCATTCGGGGCAATTTGCCCCGGTTGTGGGGCCTGAATTTGCCTGATCGGATTGACATTTGTGTCCCCGATGGCATAGAAACCGCCTGTCTCGCGCGGCTTTGCCTGCGGGATATGCCCATCAACCAACGGTTTTCATACTCGGCCCTGCAACGCGGCCTTCCAGAGAGCATTGTCCCATGAAGGTCCGTAATTCGCTGAAATCCCTGCGCGGCCGTAACCGCAACAACCGTCTGGTCCGCCGCAAGGGCCGGGTTTACGTCATCAACAAGGTTCAGCGCCGCTTCAAGGCGCGCCAGGGCTGATTCGCCGCCCGATTGTTCGATGATGTCGCCAGCCGCCAGCGGCTGGCAGGTTTAGCCAGGTCCTCCTCCACATCACAGCCGTTTGACGCCGCTTGTGCTTTGCACGCGGCGCTTTCCGCGTTTAGACTTTCCGTCATGACATCCAAGACGGAATGGACCACGGCTGTCCTGAAACTCACGATCGTCGCTCTGACGCTCGTGGCGTTCGCCGCGACCCCTGCCGCGGCACAGGCTCCGCAGATCACGCCGCCAGGCAAGCAGAAAAAACTGCCCCAGCCGCCCGCCAAGCTCCCGCGCGTGATCGGCGACAAGGCCAAGAATCTCGATTTTCTGTTCGGCGCGCTGAAGGCCGCGCCAGATCAGGAGAGCGCCAAGGCTGTCGAAGCCCGGATCTGGGCGGTATGGACCGCGACGCCAAGTGATACGGCGGCGTTGCTGATGGCGCGGGCCAAGCTCGCGCTGGACAGCAAGGACACCGATGTCGCGCTGAAGCTGCTCGATGCGGTCATTAAGCTCCGCCCCGATTACATCGAGGCGTGGAACCGGCGCGCGACGATCTATTACCTTCAGAACGACTATAGCCGCTCGATGGAAGACATCCGGCAGGTGCTGATCCGCGAACCGCGGCACTTCGGCGCTCTGGCGGGTCTCGGCATGATCATGCAGGAGACCGGCGACGAAAAGCATGCGCTGGACGCCTTCCGCAAGGCGCTCGCCATCAACCCATACCTTGAACGTGTCCCCGATCTCGTGAAGACCCTGTCCGAGAAGGTCGAAGGCCGGGATATTTAATCGTCTATTTATTATGCCAACCGGCATGCCGGCCGGCTCGTTTTTGACGCGAAATCTTTTCACCGGCCATCCGTATTTCCCGCCGTGCAGAAAATTCCCCGGATACTTTCCATGATTGTTTTGGCTGCTGTGGTCACGCTGGCGGTGCTGGCGCTGATCACACAGGCGGGCGTTTCTGCACTCGAAAGCACCTATCCGCCGCAGGGGAAGTTTGTGGACGTCAAGGGCGCGCGGCTTCATGTCGTGGAACTTGGCCCGACTTACGCGCCCGGTCTGCCGATCGTCCTTATTCACGAGGCGCTGGGCAAACTCGGCGTCGATCAGGCCATCATCGTCGGTCATTCATGGGCCGGCTCGCTGATGCCGGCACTAGCGCTGGAGTATCCCAGGCGAGTCGCAGGCATCATGATGTTGTCGCCGGTGGCGTATCCGTGGCCGGGCGGGGTCGGACGGTTCAATAAAATTGCGACTATTCCGGTGATCGGCCCGCTGCTCGCCTATACGATCACGCTGCCGCTCGGCGTGTTTCTGATTGATGGCGGAACACGTTACGTCTTCGCGCCGCAGACGATGCCGGACGGCTATATCGATGCGACCGCGGTGCGCATGGTGTTGCGGCCGCAGGTTTTTCTCGACAATGCCTGGGACCTCACGACGCTGAAGGCGGAAGTGGCGAAGCAGTCGCCGAACTATCCGTCGATCAGGGTTCCGGTGACCATCATTACCGGCGACGCCGACAAAACGGTTTCGACCGATATTCATTCACGGCCTTTTGCGGCGGCCGTGCCGCAAACAAAACTCGTGGTGTTGCCGAATGGCGGCCACATGCCGCAGGTTTATGCAACAGATCTGATCGTGGCGGAGATCGAGGCGATATCCGCAAAAGCGCAGGCGTTCTCGGCCACCGCGCGCAGGTGATTGATCCGCTCGGACTGTCGCCGCTGACGCGCCCAAGGGGCAGATTGCCACGGAACTGCAAGTAATTTCGGTGCTGACGGACCCGCGCGCGTTGATTTTTGAGCCCGCCATTGCTAGTCCGGCGTCTTTCGCAACGGCGCGTGCCGCATTTCTCAATTTTGATTTTGATTGGAGATTTCTATGAGAGCTTCGACTTCGAGTTTTTTCGCCGCCGTAATCGCGGTTCTTGTCGGGATGTCCTGGGGCATCGTGATGGCGATTTCGCAGGACCATTCCTCCATGCCCGCGCACGCTCACCTTAACTTGCTGGGCTGGGTATCATTGTTTCTGTTCGGAATTTTCTATCGCCTTCATCCGGCGCTGGAAATTTCGCGTGTCGCGCTGACGCAGGTTTGGATCTGGATACTCGGCACGATCTCGCTCACCGTCGGCGTGGCCATGCTACATGCGGGCAACAAGGCCGGCGAACCTTTCGCAGGCATCGGATCGTTTGTCCTGCTTGGCGATATGCTGCTGTCGGCTGGCTGGTGGTTCAGAGCGAGCGCCGCAGGGCCGCTCCGCCGCGGCTCGGGTAGATCGTTCGCTCGTGAGAGTCAGATTTCGGCTCGCACGCGCAACATGCATGTGCATCGGAGGAGAAGTTTTTCTTTTAATCACGATGCGATGAGCATCATACTGCTGCCATCGATCGATGATCGAGTGTCGTTGTTACACGCGTCCTTTTCTCGCTCCAGCAGAATGAAGGTCGGACATGGCAACTCCATCAAATCAAGACAATGCTTTCAACAAGGTCGCCGAAACGATTCCGTTTCCCGATCTCGCGCGCGTCAGCGAGATGAACGGAACCATGCTGAATGAAATCGCGAAATTCAACGCTCAGGTCAGCACCAACATGCAGACGGTCGGCAAGGAATGGTCCGAGTTTGTCGGAATGAGGCTCCGCGAGGATGCCCAGTTCTTCCGCTCGATCCACGATTGCCGCTCGTTGCAGGATATCCAGCAGGTCTATGCCCAGTTCTGGCAAACCGCGTTCACCCAGTACGGTGAGGAAGCTCAGCGCATGATGAAGCTGACTCAGGGAACGGTCGAAGATGTGACCCGCACGGCGCGGGAACTCCGCGATACGGTCACTCACACCGACAGGGCCGCCTGAGCCATTGCGTCAGATCATTTAAATCAGATGTCGGCTTCGCGGTCGGGGCCGACATAGGCGATGCGGACCATGTTCGTCGTGCCCGGCGTGCCGAGCGGTACGCCGGCGACGATGATCACGCGCTGACCGGCTTTCGCAAAGCCGTCACGGAATGCGATGCTCCCTGCGCGGTCGATCATGTCGTCCTGATCATGCGCGTCTTCCGCGATCACACAATGCACGCCCCACACCAGCGACAGTTTGCGGCCGGTGTTGACGCTCGGCGTGATGGCGACCACCGGCGGCTTCGGCCGCTCGCGTGCGACGCGTAGCGCGGTCGAGCCCGAGCTGGTCCAGCAGATGATGGCCGAGAGTTCGAGCGTTTCCGCGATCTGGCGCGCGGCGTCGGCGATGGCGTCGCCCGCGGTGGCTTCGGGATCTGGCCTCTGTGCCGCGATGACGCCGCGATAGGTCGGATCGCGTTCGCATTCCTCGCCGATGCGGTTCATGGTCAGCACCGCTTCGACGGGGAACTTGCCCGCGGCGGATTCCGCCGACAGCATGATGGCATCCGCGCCTTCGAACACGGCATTGGCGACGTCCGAGACTTCGGCGCGCGTCGGCACCGGCGACGTGATCATCGACTCGAGCATCTGGGTCGCGATCACGACGGGTTTGCCGGCGCGCCGCGCCATGCGCGTCATCTGCTTCTGAAGCCCGGGCACGCGTTCGGCCGGCAGTTCGACGCCGAGGTCGCCGCGCGCGACCATCAGCGCGTCGGACGCCTCTATGATTTCGGCGAGCCGGTCGATGGCCTGCGGCTTCTCGATCTTCGACATGATCGATGCGCGGCCGCGCACCAGTTTCTTGGCCTCGATCACGTCGTCGGCGCGCTGTACGAACGACAGCGCGACCCAGTCAATGCCGGTCTCTAACGCGGCTTCGAGGTCGGCGCGGTCCTTCGGCGTCATGGCGGACACCGGCAGATCGGTGTCGGGCAGGCTGACGCCCTTGCGGTCGGACATTTTCCCGCCGGTCACAACCCGCACCAGCGCGTGTTCTGGCGAGGTCTCTTCGGCGATCAGGCGAAGCTTGCCGTCGTCGATCAGCAGGGCATGGCCCGGCCGCAGCGCCTTCAGAATTTCCGGATGGGGAAGATGGACGCGGGTCTTGTTGCCCGGCGTTGGATCGGCGTCGAGGGTGAACATCGCGCCGTTGTTGAGTTCGACAAAGCCGTTCTCGAAATTGCCCAGCCGCAGCTTCGGCCCCTGAAGGTCGACCAGAATGCCGATCGGCCGGCCGTAGCTGCCTTCCACGCTGCGGATCGTCGCCACAAGTTCGCGCATCTTGTCGTGCGGCGTGTGGCTCATGTTGATGCGGAACACGTCCGCGCCAGCCTCGAACAGCTTGCGGATGGATGCGCTGTCCGACGATGCCGGTCCAAGCGTGGCGAGAATTTTGATGCGTCGCAGACGTCTCATTTAGGATTTCCAGGAGCTGCACCGGGAAGTGCGCCGGGTTGTGCAGCCCCCGGCGCATTCGGCATGCCGGGAAGGCCTGGCGAGCGTGGGTTCTGTTCGGTGGATTCTGTCAACTGCACGGTCCAGGCGCGCTGTTCGCCGGTATCGACCTCGAAGTATCCGGTGCGATCGAACCCGCGCGCCAGACAGTCTTCCGTGCCCTTGATGGTGAATTCCTTGTCGCGTGAACACATGAAGGCTTGCCCCGACCACTCACCGCCGCGGTCATAGTCGATGGCGTAGATATAATAGTATCGTGCGACAAGCGTTCCACGCAGCAGGGTTTCGCAGGCCCGGGACGACACGTTCCACCAGCCCTCTGTCACCCAGCCCTCATTATCCTTGTAGCCGAGTGCGATACCGACCCGGCTCGATGTGTTGTTGCAGAGCCGGAAATCCGCGGCCGCGGGTGCACTCCACGCGCACAGCCCGATCAGCACGACAAGCCCGGTGAGGGCGGCGGTGATCGAACGGGGAAGCGTCATGCGGCGGGAAATCGTGGCTGTCATCTAACCAAGTACTATCAACCGTTCGTTGATTTCGCGTAACACATTGACCATGATCGGCAAAAAGCGGAGATCCCATGTCCGGTCAGGCCCGATCACTATAAGGGGGCTTGGCGGTTTCGCCAAACCATGAGGAAGCCTTAATAGGTCACTTGCCGCGTTGCGGCGCGGGCCGGTTTGGTTTTTTCCGCCATATGGAAAATCGCCGGATCCGGTCCCATGTTAGATGGCCGTATGGGACGGCCCAAACGACTGAAATCGCGGAAAAATGACCATGGCCATTGATGACAAGACCCGGACGGAATTGGAAGCAGCGGTTTTCCGCCGGCTCGTCGAGCATCTGCGGGAGCGGACCGACGTGCAGAATATCGACCTGATGAACCTCGCGGGCTTCTGCCGCAATTGCCTCTCGAACTGGCTGAAAGAGGCCGCCGACGAGAAGGGCTTGGGCTTAAGCAAGGACGAAAGCCGCGAGGCGGTCTATGGCATGCCGTACGAGACCTGGAAGGCGACGTATCAAAGCGAGGCGACGCCGGAGCAGCAGGCGGAGCTGAAGAAGAGCCACGCAGGGCACTGAAACACGCAAGCGAAATCGGCGCGCTGGCGCCGACTTTTCTTTCTTCTGTGGGTCACTGTGGATGACCGTGGCTCCGCCTTGACGGGGCTCGCTACACTCTTGAGTGTAAAATTTGAATGACGTGCCCCGCACGCTCCCTTCAAGCCTCATACAGAGTTCAGGAGTATCTCCGATGGCTATGCCTGCCGAGAAAGACAATGACGATACCGCGCATAGCTTCGCCAAGGGGCAGCTCAAGGCCATCATCGAGCGCATCGAGAAGCTGGAGGAAGAGAAGAAGACCATCAGCGACGACATCAAGGACGTCTATGGTGAAGCCAAGGGCAACGGCTTCGACGTCAAGGCGCTGCGCACCATTATCCGCATGCGCAAGCAGGACGCCGACGAGCGTCAGGAACAGGAGACGATCCTGGAAACCTACATGCAGGCGCTAGGGATGCTGTGATTTTGCGGCACCGCAGAATCGGAACAATCGTCGATAAGCCTCACAAAAAGATAGAACTTCACCACATCGCCCCTTGAGAAGAGGTGCGCCGATGTGTTTGTTGATTCGGATAATGAAGTCTGGAGGAACAATGGTGAAGATATTCAGAAAGATGACGCTGGTCTTGTTTCTGGCGTACAGCGTGACATTCGGGGGTCTGTCTCCCTCGCTGGGACAGTCATTTCCGGACAGGCCCATCACACTGATTGTTCCTTTTGCAGCGGGCGGATCCACCGATCTTGTGGCCCGTGTTGTCGCGACCAAAATGTCCAGCGATTTCGGCAAGCAGGTCGTGGTGGAAAACGTCGGTGGAGCGGGGGGCAGCCTCGGGGCAGAGCGTGTGGCCCGGGCAAAGCCCGACGGATACACCATTCTCATGGGCACCGTTGCGACGCACGCCCTCAATCCGCTGATGCTCAAAAAGAAGCCTTACGATGCCGAGAAGGATTTCGCGCCGATCTCGCTGCTGGCGATCGTTCCGAACGTGCTGGTCGTCAACCCGCAACTGCCGGTCAAGAATGTCGCTGAGCTGATCGATCTCTTGAAGAAGAATCCGGACAAGTATTCCTATGCCTCGTCGGGCAACGGAACACCGCTTCACCTGTCGGGTGAACTGTTCAAGTCAATGGCTGGCGTATCGGTCGTGCATGTTCCTTATCGGGGCGCAGGTCCGGCACTGAACGATGTGGTCGGTAATCAGGTTCCGATTTTGTTCGACAACCTCCCGTCGTCGTCGAGTCACATCAAGGGCGGGACGCTGAAGGCTTTGGGCGTCACGACAAAGGAACGTGTCCCGTCATTTCCTGACATACCGACCATCGCGGAGACGGTTCCGGGCTATGAAACCTACACATGGAACGCGCTGTTCGCGCCTGCCGGTACGCCGCCGGACGTCATCAGCCGTCTGAACGGGGTTGCGAAAAAGGCCATGGCGGATCCCGAGGTCATCAAGCGGATGGACGATTTCAGCGCGAAGATCGTGGCGTCCTCTCCGGAGGCTCTGGCAGTTCATGTCAAAGCCGAGCTTGCCAAATGGGAGCCCGTCATCAAGGGCAGCGGCGTCCAGTTGGACTAGCTTCTCAGCGAAAACTGCATCGCAGGCGCTGCTCTGAATATGCGATGGCGTCCCGGCGAAGGCCGGGACGCCATATTTCTTGTCACCATTTTTCAGGAGATGGCGCTCAATCGTCCCGCGCGATCCCGGCTCGCACTGTGATGACGAGATTTCAAATTGTCCGTCAGGTACGTCTGATTATCGCAGCGCGGCCGTGCGCATTGCAAACGACGTGGTCGACAGCGTTGCGGTCGCAGGACCCGTGAACTTCTCGCAGATGATGCCCATCTGCGGATCTTCCGAGAACGTCATCGCCACCGCCGTGTTCGGCTTGACGAAGTGGACGCGCATCACGGTCATGTCCTGATCGCCGAGCGACGAGACGGACAGCGACGTGCTGGCGCTGGGCGCGAGGATCATCGCGCGCATCCAGATGTCGTTGGTCTGGGAGGCCTGCTTGATCCGCGCCGAAGTCGCGATCGGGCCCTGGCGGGTTTTTCCGATCGTCGCACCGGGGGCCTTGATCTCCGCGCCGGACATCGGATTGGGGGCGAGTGCTGCGACGCGCGGGTTGCTGCGCGGAACGGGTGCGCTTGCGGCAACGATCTGGGCGCGGTCGAGCGGGGCATCGGCCGGCGCATAGGCCATCGCCTGCGAAACGTTCTGCGGCAGGCTGGCGGTGAACTGCGGATCGGCGGCGACCACTGCGCCGCGGGCCTTGAGGGCGGCGATCTGCGCCTGCGCCGCGGGCTTCGGTGCCGGCTCGTTATCCCAGAAGCCGCGGGCGTTGATGATGTCGATGGGGGATTGCGGGGCGTATTCGTCAGCCGGAACGGGCTTGAGCGCAGGTTGCTGTTGTTTGGGCGGCGCAGCGGTCTTCGTGTCGGCCGATGCCACCTGATAGGACGACGCGCCTGCGGGCTTGGCGCGCGGCAGCGGCACGCGTTCCAGAACCTTCTCGGCGGCGTCCTTGGCCTTGTCGGCTGCGGCCATCGCCACCTGCGTAACCTTGCCGCCACGTGCGACATCGTCGTTGCCAACCTCTTCCTCGTCATCCGCCGATTTGCGGCCGAACAGCGAGGCCAGGAAGGTCTTCGACTTCGACGGCGCAGCAACATCCTCGCCGTTGCCGCGGCGCTGAATGTCGGCCAGCGCAAGCTCATAATTCTTCAGCGGCTTGCCGTCGGTCGGCACATGCACGGTGCGGCCATCCGGGAAGACCCGCGCGAGCTGATCGTGGGTCATGCGCGGCCAGTGGCGGATGCTGCCGACGTCGAGATGTACGAACGGCGATCCGGAGGTGGGGTAGAAGCCGACGCCGCCGCGTTGCAGGCGCAGTCCGGCGTAGCGGATCTGTTCGAGGGGCACGCCGGGGATGAAGAAATCCATCGCGTGGCCCTGCATGTGCTGGCTGTGGCGCGCCACTCCCGAAGAGCGGCGGCGGAGCATGGAGTTGGTGGCCGGCGAGCGATAGGCGGAGATGATCTGGATCGGCTGTTTGCCGTCGACGTCGCGGTAGACCTCCCAGACGATGTCGAACAGCCGGCGGTCCATCGTGGTGGAGTCCTGGCTGCGCCAGTCGCGCAGGAAGTGATTGAGTTTCTTCAGCGAGGTTTCGTCGTAGCGGCCGTTGCGCTTGAAGGTGACGGTGAGGTCTTCGCCGGAATGGGTGTGGTGGAAGGAGAGGGTGCGGGTGTCGCCGTCGGCGGTGGCGTTGTGGACGGAGCGGGCATTGGTCGCGACCAGCAGCAGCGAGGCAAGGCCGACGCGCACCGAAGTGCGCGAAAGCCATTCAAAGCCAATGCCGCGTGGAAAACCGCCCGCCACTCAGAATCCCGTCAGCCGTCAGCCTGTTAGGTGATCTCCCGCTACCCCACGCAACGGGAGAGAATGAACATAGTCCTAAGGCAGGAGGGTTAATCGATATTTACCAATCCCCGCGCCTTGTCAGTTACGTCTTTCCAAGTCTTCGTTTGCCCAAGTCCTTAGCAATCCCAAGTCTTGATCAAGTCTTGCCCAAGTCTGTCACAGGCCCGTGAAGCGCCGAGTATGCCCCCCTGAGTATGGCAAAAAAGGGCCGGTAGGCCGATCCAGAGCGGAATGCTTTGGGGGCAATGGTTAACAAAAAGGGCCCCGCAACTTGCGGAGCCCTGGAACTGTGAAAACGGCTGGAAATCAGCCCGTTTCGGCCGAATCCGGCGTTTAGCGAACCACCCGGCGCTGGCCGCGGATCGGAGCCGGCGGCGGGGTCGGGGCTCCGAACAGGCGCTCGAAGAAGCCCATGCCGCTGTTGCTGGCGAAGCTGTCGCCGGGAACCCGCACATTGGTCGGCCGGACATAGTTCGGCTGGGAGTGGGAGACGGCCATTTCCATCTCCCTGCCCTCGCTGCCCTTGAGCATCGAGATCACCCGGGCGTCGCGGCCATAGATGTCCTTGCGGAATTCCAGCTTGCCCGCGTCATCAACGAACGCCGTCTGATAGGTGATGTTGACCGGGATCGGCGTCGGGAAGTTGATGTTGAGCTCGCTGCGGCCGTACAGGCCTTTGATCTTTTCCGGCGTGTAGCCTTCCTTCGGCAGCGCGATGCTGAGCAGGTTCGCCGCGTACTGATCCGGATTCTGCACGCGCATGCAGCCGTGGCTGAAGGCGCGCTCTTCCTTGGCGAACAGGTGCTTGTCCGGCGTGTCGTGCTGATACACGAGGAACTTGTTCGGGAAGTTGAAGCGGATGCGGCCGAGGGCATTGGCTTCGCCGGGCGGCTGCGAGATGCGGACGCTGCCGTCGGCGGCGCGCGCGAGCTTGAGGCCCATGCGGTCGAGCACGGTCGGGTCCTGCGCCAGGGCGGGCAGATATTCGTTGTAGATGATCGACGGCGGCACGTTCCAGGTCGGATTGACGGTGATGAACTTCATCGTCTCCGTCAGTTCCGGCGTCGCATGCTTGCCGGGCTTGCCGACGACGACGCGCGTGGTCCATGCCTGCGCGCCGTTGTGCATCAGCTTCAGGGTGTAGTCGGGGATGTTGAGGATCACATAGGCGTTGCCGAGCGATTTCGCACCGAGTTCGCGCGGCAGCCAGCGCCAGCGCTCCATGTTGGCGCGCACGATATCGATCTTGCGGTCGTTCCTGGGGCCGTTCATGGCGCGCACGGTGGCGTTATCGAGCACGCCGGTCGCTTTCAGATCGTTGTTCGACTGGAACTTGCGCACCGCGTCAGCGACCGCCGCATCGTAGCGCTTGTCGTCGGCGTTTTCCGTGACGTGGAGCTTCGCGCGCAGGGCAGGCACGCGCTCGTCTTCCATCACCACAGGGTTCGCATTCTTTTTCGTCGGCTTGACGAACTTCAACGCGTCGCCTTCGGCGATGTGCTTGGAGGTGTCTTCCGTGAGGCCGCGCAATTCGGCGAGCTTCGCCTTCAGGCCCTTGTAGCCCTTGTGCGGCGGATTGTAGCCCTCGAGTGCCGCCGAAGCGTCCTTCGCCGTGGAGACGTTGACAAGCACCTCGACCGGATCGACCGGATGTTCGGGATAGGAGATATCCGCGCTGACGCGCGAGAAGTGCATGCGGCCGCTCTGGGCGTGGCGTGCGTAGTCGAGCATGCTTTCGGTCAGGCGCAGTTCGGCCTCGGCCTGTGCGTCAGGCGTGGAAGCCGCGGCGAAATCCGGCGTCGGATAATCGGCGGGGCTCAGACCTTCGCTGCCCGCGTCCTTGAGACGTGCGATCACGCTCTTGGCGCGCGCCGTGGCTGCGCCGGCTTCGCTCCAGAGCGGAGCGTAGTTGCGGTCCTTGTAGAAGTTCTCGACGGCGATGCGTTCGTTCTTGCGGTCGAAGTAGCGCGCGCCCTTGGTCGCGATCAGGTCGCGCAGCTTCTCGGCAACCGGCTGATCGGCGGCGGCGACAGCGGGAGCAGCCTTCGCGGGCTCAACGGCCGGCGCTGCGGCAGCGGCTGCCGGCGGAGTTGCGGCCGGTGGCGCTGCGGTCGGCGCGGTCGCAGCGGGGGGAACGGTTGCGGTGGTGACCGGTGCGGCAGCAGGTGCGGCTGCCGCGGTGTCAGGCTTCGCAGTGTCAGGCTTGAAGTCGCTCGCGGTCGGCGGCGGAACGTTGGCGGGTTCGGGAAGCGGGACGGCGGCGTCGATGGCGAGATCTGCGGGGCTCTTCGAAGGGCCGGACTGCGCGTTGGCGGTGGTCGCGGCAACGGTCAGGAAGGTGGCCGTCACGGCCATCAGCACCCGGTCGAAGCCCTGAGAGCTCTTGCGGTGGCCGGTCGAAAAGTCACGCATTCTCGCACCCCAAATTCTCACACCCTTGTCGGGTGAAACTGCCCCGGCATGGAACAGCTCATGTTGGTTCCGTCAGTACCTGTTGCAAAAGCGCCGGCTTGATCGGACTTTGCTACGCAATCCCGCATTGAAAACACTGCGAAACGGTACACGCGCCAGCTTGAAGCGGCCAGACGCCGCCGGATCAACTCGAAGTCATATCCAGAGAAATGACTTCAATTCGGCATTTCTTGCAACGATTTGCGCGCATTGCCGCGCGCTTTTCCTCTGTCTGTCACCGGTCCGCAACGGTTCAATGAGAGAAGCGAAAAAGCCGCCTATTCGTTCCATGCGAGGGGCGTGATTCGCCCTTCAGCGCGCGGGGTCGACAGGTTCCCTGCCGGAGGCCGCGGCCTCGTCGATTTTCCGGTACAGCGTCGAGCGGCCGATCTTCAGCCGCCGTGCAACCTCGGACATCTGCCCGCGATAATGAGCGATGGCGAAGCGGATGCTCTCAGCCTCCATCTCCTCAAGCGGCCGGACCTCGCCATCTTCGCCGAGCATGGCAAGGGTGCCATAGGCGGGCGCAAATCTATGGGGCGCAGGGGAAGGGGCAATAGGTATATCAGCACCAGAAACAGTATCCGCTGGCGAGGAGGGCGGGCTGTCCAAAATCACCGGTTCGGCGTCGGTCATCGGAACCGAGGACATTCCGCCGGTCTGCGGAAAGTCATCCGGTCCGAGCTGGCCGCCATCGCTCATCACGACCGCCCGGTACACCGCGTTTTCGAGCTGACGGACATTGCCCGGCCAAGGCATCTGTCCGAGCAGCGCCATGGCTTCGCCGCTGACGCCCGTGACCGGCCGGTTCTCTTCGGCCGCGATGCGCGCCATGAAATGCCGGACCAGATGCGGGATGTCCTCGCGGCGCGTCCGCAGCGGCGGAATCGTCAGCGGCAGCACATGCAGCCGGTAAAACAGGTCCTCGCGGAAGGCACCGGCCTTCACCTGATTGAGCAGATTGCGGTTGGTTGCAGAGACGATGCGCACATCGACCTTCACCGGCTTGCGTCCGCCAACGGCTTCGACCTCGCCCTGCTGCAAGGCGCGCAGCAGTTTCACCTGCGCCGCCAGCGGCAGTTCGCTGATCTCGTCGAGGAACAGCGTGCCGCCATTGGCTTCGACGAATTTGCCCGCATGGCGCTCGGTGGCGCCGGTGAACGCACCCTTCTCGTGACCGAACAGCAGCGACTCCACGAGATTGTCCGGGATCGCGCCGCAGTTCACGGTGATGAATGGTTTGGCGCTGCGCTCGGAGGAGCCGTGAATGGCGCGCGCGATCAGTTCCTTGCCGACACCAGATTCGCCCTCGATCAGCACCGGAATCGTGGACGATGCAGCCTTCTTGCCCATCGCGATGACGTGATTCATCGTCTCGGAACGGGTGACGATGTCGGCGAAAGTGAGCTTGCCTTCGCGGCGATGCCGGATGCGCTGAAGTTCGCCTTTCAGCGCGCTGGCATTGAGCGCATTGCGCAGGGACACTTGCAGGCGTTCGACGCCGACCGGCTTCACCACGAAATCGTGCGCCCCGGCCCGCATTGCGGACACCACATTGTCGATACCGCCGTGGGCGGTCTGTACGATCACCGGCAGATCGAGGCCGATATCGCGAATCTTGGCCAGCACACCCATGCCGTCGAGGCCGGGCATGACGAGATCGAGCACCAGCGCATCGACGGGCTTCGTATCGGGATCGATCAGATGGGCGAGGGCGGCATCGCCGCTGTCCACTGTCACGGCGTCGTAACCGCAGCGCTGCACCATGTTCTCGACGAGGCGCCGCTGTACGGCATCGTCGTCGGCAATCAGGATGGTGGCAACCATGGCATTCCCCGCAACTCTGGACTATCTCAACAACATGTCTCGAATCGGGGCACTCTGGCCGAAGCCGATTAACGACCTCTTAAGAGTTGGGTTTGTCCCCAACTGCTGCAATCGTCACACGTCCTGAACGATCTTGAACATCACGGATTGAAATATGGCTTCGCGCACATCTGCTCTCCGCAAATCTCCGGCAAAATCCAAAACCGCACCGAAGGTGAAAGCCTCCGCCAAAAAGGCGGCTGGCGCGTCATCCAAGGCGGCAAAACTGCCTGAATGGAATTTGACCGATCTCTATCCGGCGATCGATGCGCCTGAGGTCGCCCGCGATCTCGACAAGCTCGACGCCGACTGCGTGGCGTTCGAGAGTGCCTACAAGGGCAAGATCGCGGAGCAGGTCGCGACGTCAAATGGTGGCGAGTGGCTGGCCGAGGCGATCAGGAGCTATGAGGCGATCGACGATCTCGCCGGGCGGCTGGCGTCCTATGCGGGGCTCGCCCATGCGGGCAATACCGTCGATGCGGCGATCTCGAAGTTCTACGGCGACGTGTCCGAACGCATCACCGCAGCCTCGACGCACCTTCTGTTTTTCGCGCTCGAACTCAACCGCGTCGATGACGAGGTGATCGAGCGCGCGATGGCAACGCCGTCGCTCAATCACTACCGGCCCTGGATCGAGGATCTGCGCAAGGACAAGCCGTACCAGCTCGAGGATCGGGTCGAGCAACTGTTCCATGAGAAATCCGTCAGCGGATATGCCGCATGGAACAGGCAGTTCGATCAGACCATCGCAGGCCTGCGTTTCAAGGTTGGCGGCAAGGAACTGGCGATCGAGCCGACGCTGACGCTGTTGCAGGACCGCGCGCCGGAAAAGCGCAAGGCCGCGGCGCAGGCGCTGGCGAAAACCTTCAAGGCCAATGAGCGCACCTTTGCGCTGATCACCAACACGCTCGCCAAGGATAAGGAAATCTCCGACCGCTGGCGCGGTTTTCAGGACATCGCGGATTCGCGTCATCTCGCGAACCGGGTCGAGCGCGAAGTCGTCGATGCGCTGGTCGCGTCGGTGCGCGCGGCGTATCCGCGGCTGTCGCATCGCTATTACAAGATGAAGGCGCGCTGGTTCAAAAAGAAGACGCTGCCCTACTGGGACCGTAACGCGCCGCTGCCGTTCGCGGCGAAAAGTCAGATCGGATGGAATGACGCCAAGGGCACGATCCTGAAAGCCTACGGCGATTTCTCGCCGCAGATGGCAAGCATCGCGGAGCGCTTCTTCGATGACCGCTGGATCGATGCGCCGGTGCGGCCGGGCAAGGCGCCGGGCGCGTTCTCGCATCCGACCACACCGTCGGCGCATCCCTATGTGCTGATGAACTATCAGGGCAAGCCGCGCGACGTGATGACGCTCGCGCACGAGCTTGGCCACGGCGTGCATCAGGTGCTTGCTGCCAAGCAGGGCGCGCTGATGGCGCCGACGCCGCTGACGCTTGCGGAAACCGCCAGCGTGTTCGGCGAGATGCTGACCTTCAAGCGGCTGCTGGCCCAGACCAAAAACGCGAAGGAGCGTCAGGCGCTGCTCGCCGGCAAGGTCGAGGACATGATCAACACGGTTGTGCGCCAGATCGCGTTCTACTCGTTCGAGCGTGCGATCCACACCGAGCGCCGCAACGGCGAACTCACCGCCGAGCGCATCGGCGAGATATGGCTCAGCGTGCAGGGCGAAAGCCTCGGGCCGGCGATCGAGATCAAGCCGGGCTATGAGACGTACTGGATGTACATCCCGCATTTCATCCATTCGCCGTTCTATGTGTACGCCTATGCCTTCGGTGACTGTCTCGTGAATTCGCTTTATGCGGTCTACGAGAACGCCTCGGAGGGCTTTGCGGACCGCTATCTCGCGATGCTCTCGGCCGGCGGCACCAAGCATTATTCCGAATTGCTTCAACCGTTTGGGCTGGATGCCAAGGACCCGAAGTTCTGGGACGGCGGGCTGTCGGTGATCGAGAACCTGATCGCCGAACTGGAGGCGATGGGATAGCCATTTATCTAGGCAATTGCCCCGAGCGGAGAACTTCCCGTTCCGCATTGCGGAAATTTTCCGCCGGGGCCATTGCATGGCTTGCATGCGGACGTGTTTAATCCTTGGAATCGGCCTACGACGAAAGTTGCCCTTGTCTCGCAATTGGGCTAATTCGCGTCACAATTGAGAATGGCGCTGGAGGGGATTGATGTCTGACCACAATGAAGTTGCGTACACCACGGCGGATGGCATGGACTATCCCGCGCACGAGCAGACCTACGAAGGTTTTCTCATGATGACGAAGTACGGCACGCTCGCCGTCATCGCCATCGTCGCCCTGATGGCGATCTTTCTCACCTGATTGAAATTCGTTGTACCGGCGGCGTGGCCGGTGATTAAGTCATGCGCGGCCGAACGGCTGCGGGAGGCGTCATGAAAATTGCGATAGCCAAGGAAGTCGATGCGGCCGAGCCGCGTGTTGCGGCGACGCCCGACACGGTCAAGAAGTTCAAGGCGCTGGGGATCGATATCGCCATCGAGCCGGGCGCGGGCATCAAGTCCGGTTTGCTTGATGCGGATTATGAAGCCGCGGGCGCTGTGGTCAGCGCAGATGCGGTGAAGGACGCCGACATCGTCATCAAGGTGAAGCGCCCGGAAGCCTCTGAAGTTACGAAGTACAAGAAGGGCGCTCTGGTCATCGCGATCATGGACCCCTACGGCAACGAAGCCGCGCTGAAGGCGCTGGCGGATGCCGGCGTCTCGGCCTTCGCGATGGAGCTGATGCCGCGCATCACCCGCGCGCAGGTGATGGACGTGCTGTCGTCGCAGGCGAACCTCGCCGGCTACCGCGCCGTGGTCGAAGCAGCCGAAGCCTTCGGCCGCGCCTTCCCGATGATGATGACCGCGGCCGGCACCGTGCCTGCTGCGAAAGTCTTTGTGATGGGCGTTGGCGTTGCGGGATTGCAGGCGATCGCCACTGCGCGCCGCCTCGGCGCCGTGGTGACCGCGACCGACGTTCGTCCGGCCACCAAGGAGCAGGTCGAGTCGCTCGGCGCGAAATTCCTCGCGGTCGAGGACGAGGAATTCAAGAACGCCCAGACCGCCGGCGGCTACGCCAAGGAAATGTCGAAAGAGTATCAGGCCAAGCAGGCCGCACTCACTGCCGAACACATCAAGAAGCAGGACATCGTCATCACCACGGCGCTGATCCCCGGCCGTCCCGCGCCGAAGCTGATCACCGCCGAGATGGTGGCTTCGATGAAGCCGGGCTCCGTGCTGGTCGATCTCGCGGTCGAGCGCGGCGGCAACGTCGAGGGCGCGAAGGCCAACGAAGTGGCGGACGTCGGCGGCGTGAAGATCGTCGGCTACACCAATCTCGCCGGCAAGGTCGCTGCATCGGCCTCGAGCCTTTATGCCCGCAACCTCTTGTCGTTCATCGAGACGCTTTACGACAAGGCGGCCAAGTCGCTCGCCGTGAAGTGGGACGACGAACTGGTGAAGGCCACCGCGCTGACCAAGGACGGCGCTGTCATCCATCCGAATTTTCAGCCGAAAGCATAAGGAGAGCCGACATGCATGGAATTGAGGCTGTCGACCCGTTTGTGTTCCGGTTGTCGATTTTCGTTCTCGCGGTTTTCGTGGGTTATTTCGTGGTGTGGTCGGTGACGCCCGCGCTGCATACGCCGCTGATGTCGGTGACCAACGCGATTTCGTCGGTCATCGTGGTCGGCGCGCTGCTGGCGACCGGTGTTGCGCAGGTCGGCAACGACGACGGTCCGTTGTGGGCGCGTGCGTTCGGCTTCGTCGCGCTGGTTTTTGCGTGCATCAACATATTTGGCGGCTTCCTTGTGACCCAGCGCATGCTGGCGATGTACAAGAAAAAGCAGAAGTGACGGGGCAGGGAACATGAACGCGAATCTCGCAGCGCTGCTCTATCTCGTCGCTGGCGTCCTCTTCATCCTGTCGTTGCGCGGCCTGTCGAGCCCGGCATC
>JAFVHU010000151.1 GCA_017474385.1 Afipia sp.
GAGGGAGCTAACAAATTTTTCTACCTCTCCCCGTTTTTACGGGGAGAGGTCGCGAGCAAAGCGAGCGGGTGAGGGGCATCTACCGCCTGAATCTTGCAACCAACTCGACATGCGGCGTGTGGCGGAACTGATCGACCGGCGTGACGCTGTCGATCTTGAATCCGCCGTCGATCAGGATGCGTGCGTCGCGCGCGAAGGTTGCCGGATTGCATGAGACCGCAACCGCGAGAGCGATCTTGCTGGCAGCGAGTTGTTGCGACTGCGCCTGTGCGCCCTGCCGCGGCGGATCGAACACCACGCAGTCGTAATCGCGCAGTTCCTGCGGCATCAGCGGACGCCGGAACAGGTCGCGCGTCTCGGCCTTGATCGGCTTCAGACCCTGCGTGAGCTTCACCGCATTTTGCAGCGCCGTCACCGCAGCCGCATCGCTGTCGAAGGCCGCCACCTTGAATTTCTCCGCGAGGCGGAACGCGAACGGCCCGAAACCGCAAAACAGATCGGCGATATGTTTCGCGCCTTTGCAACGCTCGAACGCCAGCGCGGCAAGCGTTTCTTCGCCGAACGCCGTCGGCTGCATGAACGAACCCGGCGGCAGTGTCACCTGCGCCTTGCCGACGCGCACCACCGGCGGCTTGCGCATGATGACCAGTTCGCCATGACGCGTCAGCCGCGCGAGATTGTGTTTTTCCGCGAGCTTCGAGAGCGACGACAGCAGCGCCGTGCCGAGCGGGCCCGAACCGCGCACATCGATGTCGAGGCCGTTGTCCGCCGCGGTGATCTGGATATCGAGCGGCTTGCTCACCGGCCGCAGCAGTTCTGCGATCTCGTTCGCCGTTTCGATGGCGCCATGCATCGCCGGATCGAGGATCGGACAGTGATCGATGGCGATGATCTCGTGGCGGCCGGCGGCCGCGAAGCCGACGCGCAGAATGCCCTGCTGGCTCTGCCGCGCGTGCAGCGTCATGCGGCGGCGGCCGGTGCCGTGGGCGTCGATCAGTTCGCCGACCTCGCAATCGATGCCGGCATGATTGAGCGTGTCGACCACAAGCTGCCGCTTCCAGTTTCGATATGCTTCGGGCTGCCAGTGCTGGATGGCGCAGCCGCCGCAGGTGCCGAAATGCGGACAGAACGGATCGATACGCTGCGGGCTTGGCGTGACGACATGCGCAAGCGTGCGGCGGTCCGGATGACCGGGTGAGGGCAGCACGTCGACGGTCTCGCCGCCCAGCGCATAGGGCACGTAGATGGTCTCGCCGCCAGACACCGCAACGCCATCGCCGAAATGGCCGACATGATCGATGACGAGGCGCTCGGTCATGGAAAGCTCGAACGCAGAGATCGGAGCGGATGCAACAAGAATGATCCGTCATCCTGAGGTGCGAGCTGTTGCGAGCCTCGAAGGATGGCGGAGTGTAACGTGCCGTCACCCTTCGAGGCCTTCGCTTCGCTACGGCACCTCAGGATGACGGCGTCCACCGCAAGTCGATTCAAAGTCATCACGCTCTATCCACGCCGAGCCCCAATGAAAAATTCGACGTTGCCATCGCCGCCGGCGATGGACGAGGGAAACACCTTGATATTGGTGCAGCCGAGGGACTCCGCGAAGGCGGCAATGTCGTCGCAAACGGCTTTATGCACGGCCTCGTCGCGAATGATGCCCTTCTTGGAATGTTTCCGCTCGGCCTCGAATTGCGGCTTGATCAGCGCCAGCAGATGCGTCGGTGCGGCGGCCAGCGGCAACACCACGGGCAACACCAGCTTCAATGAAATGAAGCTGACATCGATCACCACGATATCGGGACGGATTTCGAGCCGCCGCCCCGCCAGCGAGCGAATGTCGGTTTCCTCCATCGAGATGATCTTCGCGTTGCCGTGCAGGCTCGGATGCAACTGCCCGCGCCCGACATCGATGGCGTAGACGAGGCTCGCGCCATTGGCGAGCAGCACTTCGGTAAAGCCGCCGGTCGACGCGCCGACATCGACGCAGACGTGATCCTCGATGTCGATGGGGTATTGCTCCAGCGCCCCGCTGAGCTTGACGCCGCCGCGCGACACCCAGGGATGCGCGGGCTCGGCGGAGATGTCGGCATCCGCCGGAATCGCCTCCGACGGTTTCAGGACGGCCTTGCCATTTGCGGTCACGCCACCGGCTTCGATGGCGGCCTGGGCCCGGGCACGGCTTTCGAACAGGCCGCGCTCAACCAGCAGAAGGTCTGCGCGCTTGCGTTCGGCCATATCCCACCCGCATTTGAAGCCGTCATCCTGAGGTGCGAGCTCTTGCGAGCCTCGAAGGATGACGGATGAACTGTTGAGACGCTGTCGCCCTTCGAGGCCTCCGCTTCGCTACGGCACCTCAGGGTGACGGCTGGAAAACTTAGGCCAGCTTCACCGTCTCGGATTTCCGATCCTTGCCGAGCGCCTCGAACACCTTCGCGACAATGCCCTTGGCGTCGAGGCCAGCCTGTTCGTACATCTTTGCCGGTGAATCGTGATCGATGAAGGTGTCGGGCAGCACCAGCGTGCGCACGCGCAGGCCGCGATCAAGCGCGCCATGATCGGCCAGCGTTTGCAGCACATGGGTGCCGAAGCCGCCGATCGAGCCTTCCTCGATCGTGATCAGCACCTCGTGCTCGCGCGCGAGCTTCAGGATCATGTCGAGATCGAGCGGCTTCATGAAACGCGCGTCGGCGACGGTGGTGGACAGACCCAGCGTATCGAGTTCGTCGGCGGCCTTGAGGCATTCGCCGAGCCGCGCGCCGAACGACAGCAGCGCGACCTTCGAGCCCTTTTTGTCGGCCTGCCGCATGATGCGGCCCTTGCCGATCGGCAGAGCAACGCCGGCTTCCGGCATCTCGACGCCGCGGCCCTCGCCGCGCGGATAACGCAGCGCGCTCGGCGCATCGTCGATCGTAACCTGCGTCGCGACCATGTGAACGAGATCGGCTTCATCCGCCGCCGCCATGATGACGAAGCCGGGGAGGCAGCCGAGATAGACGTTGTCGAACGAACCGGCATGGGTCGGGCCGTCCTGGCCGACGAGGCCGGCGCGGTCGATGGCGAACCGCACCGGAAGATGCTGGATCGCCACGTCGTGCACGACCTGATCGTAGCCGCGTTGCAGGAAAGTCGAGTAGATCGCGCAGAACGGCTTGAAGCCTTCGGTGGCGAGGCCTGCCGCGAACGTCACCGCATGCTGCTCGGCAATGCCGACATCGAAGGTGCGGTCGGGGAAAGCCTTGCCGAAGATATCGACGCCGGTGCCGCCCGGCATCGCCGCGGTGATGGCGACGATCTTGTCGTCCTTCTGCGCTTCCTTGACCAGGCTTTGTCCGAATACGGCCGTGTAGGACGGCGCGTTGGATTTCGCCTTGGTCTGTGCGCCGGTTGCGACGTCGAACTTGGCGACTGCGTGATACTTGTCGTCAGACGCTTCGGCGGGGGCGTAGCCCTTGCCCTTCTGTGTCACCACGTGAACCAGGATTGGCCCGGTCGGCGCATCGCGCACATTGGTGAGCACCGGCAGCAGATGGTCGAGGTTGTGGCCGTCGATCGGCCCGACATAGAAGAAGCCGAGTTCTTCAAACAGCGTGCCGCCGGTGACCATGCCGCGCGCATATTCCTCGGCGCGCAGCGCGCGATCCTCGAAGAACTTTGGAAGTTTGTGCGCCAGATTCTTCAGCGCTTCGCGCGCCGACGCATAGGTCTTTCCGGAGAGCAGACGTGCGAGATAGGCTGACATCGCACCGACCGGCGGCGCGATCGACATGTCGTTGTCGTTGAGAATGACGATCAGGCGCGAGTGCATCGCGCCGGCATTGTTCATCGCTTCATAGGCCATGCCGGCGGACATCGAGCCGTCGCCTATCACCGCGATGACATTGTTCTTGCCGCCGGTGAGGTCGCGGGCCACGGCCATGCCGAGGCCGGCGGAAATCGAGGTCGAGGAGTGCGCC